>JANNIH010000109.1:0-43303 GCA_031404815.1 Holophagales bacterium
CCGCCAACCCTTCAAAGGATTGCTGAAGGTTGTCCTGCTTGGCTTCCAGCCCGCCGAACCTCGTCTCCAGGTTATCCTGTTTGGCCGCCAACCCCTCAAAGGATTGCTGAAGGTTGTCCTGCTTGGCTTCCAGCCCGCCGAACCTCGTCTCCAGGTTATCCTGTTTGGCCGCCAACCCCACAAAGGATTGCTGGAGGTTGTCCTGTTTCGCCTCCAAACCCTCAAAGGATTTTTGGAGGTTGTCCTGTTTCGCCTCCAACCCCACAAAGGACTTTTGGAGGTTGTCCTGCTTCGCCTCTACCCCTTCGGACGAGCGCCGCAAGGCGACCAGCTCGTCCAGGATTCTTGCTGTGAGATCGTCCGTCATGGCACCCTCTACTCTACCAGTTCGCTCTCCCTGCAGCACCTCGTCGATCGTCATCACGTTCACCAAACCAATGCCCCCGATCACTTCGCCCCCCTCTTCTCGCGCACCGCGTGGGTCCAGACGTAGGCGCAGAGGGCGAGGAACAGGAGCGCCGAGACGGTCTGCGACACCGGTTCGTTGTCGTAGAACGGCAGCTTGATCTTGTCTTCCGCATACCAGGGGAAGAGGCGGAGCGCGGCGCCGAAGACGCCGCCGAGCGCTCCGCCCGCCATCAGGCCGGAAGCGATGATCACGCCGCGCTCGCGCATTGAGCGCCCCCCTTCGCCACCGACCCGGCGCGATCGCTTCTCGATCAGGTGGGCGAGGAAGCCGCCGACCAGGGCGGGGGAGTTCAGTTCGAGCGGCAGGTACATGCCGAGCGCGAAGGTGAGCGCCGGCACGCCGAGCATCTCCATCGCGATCGCGATCATCGCGCCGACACCGAACAGAATGTAGGCGACCGGCTGGTGGCTCATGAACCCTTCGACCAGCGCCTTCATGATCGAGGCTTGCGGCGAGGCGAGCATCGGGCGCGGATCGCCCGGGACCACCTCGCCGAACTGGAAGGTCTTGGCGAGCAACATGATGGTGAGGGCGACGACCACCGCCGAAACGAACACACCCAAGAATTTCACCTTCTGCTGGGTCGCAGGGGTCGAGCCGAGCCAGTAGCCGGTTTTCAAGTCGGTGATCGTCTGGCCCGACACCGAGAGCGCGGTGCAGACGACGCCCGCGATCGCCATCACGAAGAACATGCCGGTGGTGCCGGTGAGGCCAAAGCGGAGCAACACGACGGAGGAGACGATGATCGTGAGCATCGTCATACCCGAGACCGGGTTGCGCGCCGTGGTCGCGATCGCGTTGGCCGCGACCGACGCGAAGAAGAACGAAAACAGAAGGGTGAGTCCGAGACCGACCAGAACCACCAGCAGCGAAGCGCCGAGCGAGTTGAAGAAGATCCCCGCGGCGAGGGCGGAGGCGATCACGCCGGCGAGCATGATTCCGACCGACATATCGCGGTCGGTGCGCTCCTGGGTTGCATCCTCCCCCTTCCTGAAGGCGCGCGCCGCGATCGAGAACGAGCCGATCACGATCGGCAGCGACTTGATGATCCCGATGATCCCCGCGGTCGCGATCGCGCCGACGCCGATAAAGCGGACGTAGCCGCGGAAGATCTCGTTGGCGGACATCTCCGCGATCGCTTTGGTCCCCGGATAGACCACGTCGGGGAAATGGCGGCCGATCATCCAGATCAGCGGCACCAGCACCAGGTTCGACACCACGCCCCCCGCGCAGAGGATCATCGAGGAGCGCAGTCCCATCACGTAGCCGAGGCCGAGAATGAACGCGATCGCGTCGAACCGGAGGACCGCCTTGGCCCGGTCGGCGAGCGTTTTGACCATCCCGATGAACTGGAAGTCGACGACCTCTTTCCAGACCTGGAAGGTGGTGACGAAGAAGTCGTAGACCGCCGCGATCCCCGTCGCCTGGAGCAGGAGCTTCGCCTGCGAGCCCCCTTTCTCGCCGGTCACCAGCACTTCGGTGATGGCGGTCGCTTCCGGGTAAGGGAACTGGCCGTGGGTCTCGCGCACGAAGTAGCGGCGCAGCGGAATCAAGAACAACACGCCGAGCGCGCCGCCGGCCAGGCAGATGAAGGTGGTCTGCACCGGGTGGGGGTCGAGGTTCAGGATGTAGAGCGCGGGAAGGGTGAAGATCGCCCCCGCGACCATCGCGCCCGAGGTGCCGCCGATGCCGGACATGATGACGTTTTCAAGCACGGTGGAGCGCCGGCTGTAGACGCGGGCCAAGCCGATCGCGAGGATCGAAATGGGAATCGATGCCTCCATCACCTGGCCGACCTTCAGCCCGGAATAGGCGGACGCGATGGTGAACAGCACGCAGAGCGCCAACCCCCAGCCGACCGACCGGACGGTCGCCTCGGGCGGAGACGAGCTGGCGGGCACCATCGGCGCGTAGGTCTCGCCGGGGGCCAGCGGTTGATAGGCATTCTCCGGAAGGGACTTCGATTCGGGAGCGTCCATCCGTCCTCCTCGTTCAAGCTGTGGAAGTCTAAAGTCGCGACAGTGTAACCCAGGCAGCCCGCTCCAGGCCCGCTCCGTACCGGCTCTTCCCTCACGCCGAAACTGGCCTACAATTCTCTGGCCCACCTCCCTGCCGGAGTGGCGAAATGGCAGACGCAGAGGACTTAAAATCCTTCGACCGCAAGGTCATGCGGGTTCGACCCCCGCCTCCGGCACCTTGTGTTTTCAGACACTTAGCCTAGATCTCCTCTCCCATCTTTCCCTTCCAGGTGCCTTTCAGGTGCCGCAGAGGAAGGGATTGCGTTTTACTACCGCCTCCCCGCGCGGTCCCCCTCGTTTCTCCGCTCTCCCAATTCGCACCGAAGGCCCTGGTGAGCGGCGGAGATTGGCTCCGTCCCCCGAAACGAAAAGCGGCGCCGAGGAAGGGAGTACAGCCCAACCCCGACGCCTAGCCGAGCACAGGAGAGACCCTATGCACGACCGCGAGAAGTGTATCCCGCCCATACCGCCCGCCCCTGCCATTCCGTTGGACCTGTCGCGCTACTCCGAAGCGACACGCCGCGCTCTGTACGACGAAATCTCGGCCGAGCACTTCTCCCCGGACCTGGCAACGATCGCCGAAGCAAGCGCCGGGGGAGACTTCGCCGAAGACCGTACGGCGGAGGAAGCGGGGCTCCGGATCGAGTATTCGCTCGGCCGTTGGTTCGCCGTCTGGCGCATGGCGGACCCGATCGAGAACCCGACCGAGCGGGACCTGTGGGAAGTCGTGACGATCACCGCGAGCCCGCGCGGCGTTCTCAGCATGGCGGAGGTCTAAGGCCATGGGGCGCCCGCGAAAGGAACCGCCAAGCATCCCGGCCGGGCCGAAGTGCTACTCGGTCACGGTGTCCAATCCCGACGAACAGGCCGCGTTCGAGGCCATGGCCGAGCATCAAAACCGCCCGGACGTGGGGACGTGGCTCCGCGACTTGGCCCGGGTCTACATCCGACGGTATCTCGCGCACCCCGGCCCGACCGAAGCGGCGGGCGCATGAAGGTCGAAACGTTCAACGTCCGCGTTGGTTCTCGGTTCTCCGCGGTCTGAGGATTTCGGGCAACCGTGCCAAGCGCGCCAAGGATGCCAAGTTTCCGGTACCCAAGGCGTTGGCACGGTTGCCCCGTTCCCCCGATCGGCGCAACCTTAGAAAGGAAGGATTTCCGAGCCATGGCCCAATATCGAAAGAAGACCCTAAAAGGCGGCACCGTCGCATGGCTCGCGCGGTGTCGCGTTGCCGGCCGAGACCGGGCGCGGCAGTTCTCGACCCTCGCGGAGGCGAAGGCATGGGCGGCGGAGGTCGAGACCGAGGTCCGCAAGCTCGGGAAGCTTCCGGCCGGCGGTCCCGTGCGCTTTGAGGATGCGATTGCCGCCTACCGTGCCGCGGTTCCCCGCAGTCCGCTCGATATCCGTAAGCTCGTATGGTGGCAGGATCGTTTTAAGGGGCTCGACCTGGAAAAGGTGACTCCCCGCGAGATCTCGGCGGCGGTCGGCGCGCTCGCCGAGGGTGACTCCCCAAGTGGAAAGCCCCTTGGCCCCGCGACTCGCGTTCGGTTCCTGGCGAGCCTGTCGCGGTTCTTCTCCTACTGCGAGCGCGACGCGGGTTTGATCTCGGCGAACCCCTGCCGCAAGGTCCGCCGACCACGGGAGCCACGGGGACGGCTTCCCAACGTATCGAGCGAGGAACGGGCGCGGTTGCTCTCCGCCTGCCGGTCGATCGATTCAAGGCTCGCCGATCTAGTCACCCTCGCGCTTGCAACCGGTGCGCGCCAGGGCGAGCTACTCGGGCTCCGGCGCATCGATCTCGATCTAGGCCGGGGCGTGGCCATAGCCGAGCACACGAAGAATCACGATCGCCGCCGGCTGCATTTGGCCGGCCCCGCGTTGGAGATCGTTCGCGCCCGGCTCGAAGCGCTGGCGCCCGGTACGGTGTTCCTTTTCGCAATCCCCGGGGACTCGCCGGATCGTTTTCCGGATTTCCCGCGGAGAGCGTGGCTGTCGGCCTGCAAACGTGCGGGGCTCGCCGGGCTCCGGTTCCATGATCTCCGCCACCTTGCCGCGAGCGCGTTCCTAGAGGCGGGAGGAACGCTCGGGGAGCTGCGCGAGCTGCTCGGGCACAAGACCCTTGCCATGGTCGCCCGCTATGCGCACTTGGGCTCTACCCGCGCGCGTCAGGTGGTCGAGCTAGCGGCGCTCGCTACGTTCGGCTCGATCGATCCTGAGACGATCGCCGGCCCCTTGGGAGGGAAGGAAGCCGGAGGCGGATCGGGTGCGCCAGCGGTTCACTCTGCGGTTAACTGAGACTGACCTGTTTGTGACCGGGCGCACCGGAAAAAAGATCGTGAACTCAAGGCACTTCCGCGCAAATGGATGGGCGGAAAGGCTTTATTGATCTGGCGGTCTCAATACGCGGCGAACGGCGAGAGCGTATTATATTAGGCGACCAGGTAGAGACGCTCTTCTCCGCCGAGTAGCGAGCGGAACAGGGGACGCGGCCTACTCTTGCCCATGCCCGACCCGGCCAGGGTGAGGTTAGGATTGGAGATCGTCCCCGACTTCGCGAGGCACTCCCCGCCCCCCGTTCCGATTCGCCGTCTCCGGCTGGAAACATGAGACCCCTCTCCAACACGCGATAGTTTTTTGACCAACCATAGCGTGGGTCGCTCCCTGGATTTGACGACATAGAGCTTTGGCGTCTACGCTTGCGGGCAGAGTTTTCCCTCAGATGCTTCTGGGAGGGGGTTCATGCTTCATTTCACGTTGTTTTACCGGGGGCAACTGAAGGCCAACGGTAAACCCAAGCACAAGCACGCACTGAGAGAGGCTTTCCATTGCCAGCTTGCGGAGATGTGGGCGCATCCACCTGTTAATCAGTTAACGCCTTTCTTGCGGGACAATCCGGTACTGGAAGGGCGAAGGCTCGTTCAAAAAGTCGAGTCATATAGAGTCGTTCCCCTTGTCTCGAAATCGTTGGGGGCTGTTGCTGAGCTTGATATCTTCATGCTTCGCCCGGGTGCAATCGGAGAAATCTTGAAAGGTGGCGGGGATATAGACAACCGTCTCAAGACACTGTTTGACGCACTTACAGTACCTAGAAAGGATCAGCTTAGAGGATGCGGAGAGCCCAAGCCGGACCAAACTCCGTTCTACTGCCTTCTTGAGGACGACAAGCTCATTTCGGCAGTGCGTGTTGAGACAGCCCAATTTCTAGTGCCGAATATTCCTGACAATGAAGTCGCGCTGTTCATCAGGGTCACAGTGAGGTCCACCCACGCTGTCAAAACTGTGAGTTGGTTGGGATAAGTGGCCTGCTCCGATCAAGTAGGATACTCGCGCGCGGCTAGGCTGATCCCCGAATAGCCGGTTCCCGCACCGGCCCGCCGCGCACCTTCCATTTCTTGCGGGCACCTTGAAGGGAGGGCGTATGCCGGAGCTTCCAATTCTCGGATCTGATGGGAAGCTAGCTCCTGTGGCCCCTGTGCTTACGCTGGCGGTCATGAACTACCCCACTGACGAAAGAGCGCGTTTAGAATTCGCCGCCAGTTACCTTGTAGGCATATTGAAGAACCCGGAAAACCTCGATCTGTCATCCCTTGGGTTCCTTGTCCCCTACTTGCGGACGGCGCCAACTCCGAACGAACTGGAGAAGGATGTGCAGAAAGCTGTCCGGAATTCAGGGGTGGCGTCAAAAACGCTCAGAATCTTGCTGAGCGCCGCGGAACACCATCCGCATGTAAAGATGAATGTCGAGAAGGCACTTTACGTCATTGAGAAGCTGGTAACGGGCGCGCCAGGGGAGAGGACACGTGACACAATGTGGAAGAAATTTCGTCCCGTGGCCCATCTCGACCTTGCCGTTTCGTCGTTGGCGAATGCCCACGGTGTACCCAGAGATATCGCTCAAGACCCTGCGCAGTTCGATCCCTTTGGCTTAGTCTCAAAACACTTCGAGGAGTTTCTCGCCTATGCCGAAGCAATTCGGTGCTCGGTCGAGAAGCATCGGCTAATCAAGTCGGCCGAGCTGTGGCGGGTTCCCGCTTCTCTGGAGTTTCCAGCGCTTACCGTGCTCTTCCCTCCGCTAACGGAGCCCATGCTCGCTGTACTGGCGACCTATTCCTCAAAGCACTCCAAGGCGTAGTCCGAAAAAACTGCAAGGACGTTCTTGCAGGTGCAGCCGCTTCGGAAATCTTCGACACTGTTGGGCATTCAGAGGAATTGCCCCGCAATCTGCGGGCAGTTCGAAAGCCAAGCTCGGGGCGCCATTCGGCCCCTAGGAGCAAGGAGGTAATGCCAGTGTCAGAGAACCACACCCCCACCCCGGACCTTTTGACCGTGCGGCAGTTTTCCGAGCGGCACCCGGCGTTTTCTGAAAGCGCCCTCAGAGCCCTGATTTTCGACTGCGAGCCCCGATCTCGCCTTGACGGAGTTCGGCGAAACATAGTTCCCGCGAACGGCTTCCGATCCGCTTTCGTGCGTCTAGGTCGTCGAGTGCTGATCGATGCGACGAAGTTTTTCGAGATCGTTCGTGAGCGCAATAGTGGCGGGATCAAGCGGGGCTCGAAGTGACGAAAGGCAACGAGGGGGAACGTTGCCCATACCTAGCGCGATCCCTCGATACCGTCACTGCGGAGCCGATTCGCTGGCTCTGGGAGTTTCGCTTGGCACTAGGCAAGCTCTCGATCCTTGAAGGCGATCCCGGCTGCGGGAAATCATTCATCGGTGCCGCCATAGCTGCGGCACTTTCGCGCGGAGATGGCCTGCCAGGCGCCGAACCGTTCGAGCCCTGTTCGAGCCTTCTGCTGTCGCTCGAAGATGGAGCCGGCGACACCATGCGACCGCGTATAGAGGGCATGGGCGCGGACCTCTCCCGCGTCCACGTGATCGACTGCGAAGCGGGTGCGGTACTCACTCTAGACTCGGGCGGCGCCGGTCGGATCGAAGCGGAAATCAAACGGATCGGGGCCAAGTTTGTTCTCGTTGACCCGATAACCTCGCTGCTACCGCCGAAAGTCGATCTGTTCCGAGACAATCACGTACGCGATGCGGTCGGGCTGCTTGTTCAGATTGCGGCTCGCAATGAGTGCTCGGTCTGCATTATCAGGCACCTGAACAAAGGCGGCGGAAGTGCCAAGGTCGCATATCGCGGTTCGGGTTCCGTAGCGTTCACGGCGATTGCACGGACGGTGATGCTGGTCGGTCGCACTCCCGATGGTTCGCGTTCGGGAATGGTCCTTCACAAGTCGAACATCGGACCAACCAAGTCCGCTGCGGTTGAGTTCGAGATCGACTCCGCCGGTCGCTTTGGCTGGAAAGACGGAGAGAGCGATCTGACAGCCGCCGATCTGCTAGCGGAACCGGCTCCCTCACCTACGCCCGAAAGCCCGGGTGCTCTTGAAGAGGCGATAGATTTCCTTCGCATGACGCTCGCAGATCGTTCGCGCCCAACATCTGAAGTCATCGAAGAGGCGAATGCGGCTGGAGTAGCGAAGAGAACACTGTTGAGAGCCAAGGAGAAGCTCGGCTTCAAGGCTTTCAGGCCCCCCGGTTCCCCAAATTGGTCATGGCCCCAAATAGGGCCAGGGGACTCAATGGCGGGTAGGGAGTCAAGGTAAAAGGCGAGAGGCAATTCTTTCGCTCGCCTCGCAAGCTCGGCGAGCGAGATAGCGCCTCTGCTTCGTTCCGAATCAGAGGCGGGCCGATCGCAGCGCCAGGAGGCTTTCGGAGCGCCGTCGTCCCCGTTTCCACCAATGGCCCGAACCGTCCGGCCACAGTGAGCCGCCCCCGGCACTCAGACGCCGTTTCACCTCTCCCCGGGCTCTTTCGGGCAACTGATAGGGAACCAAGGATGCCAGCCGCAGCGCCTTGGAGAACTTGGCACCCTTGGCATTCTTGGCACCCTTGGGCCAAGGTCGAGAGCGATTCCCCGATCTCGGGACACTCTCCCCGGGCTCTGCTTCCCTTCGATTCCTCCCGGTGCCTCCCAGGTGCCGCAGGTGCCTTTCGAGTGCCTCTGATTCGGTACAAACGAGAGCAGGCGAGAAGAGACCGGCGCAAGAAAACCCATATCCCCCTTGGGTTTTTCTGCGCCTGTTTTTCTCCACTTGTGCTAGGTTGTTCCAGTGACGCGACTTAAAATCCTTCGGCCGCAAGGTCATGCGGGTTCAATTCCCGCCTCCGGCACCATCTCGAAGCACGCTGCTCCTCTAGAATGGCTCAGAGGAGCATGAAACCCGGAGGCGTCGAAGCCCCAGCTCGGCACCCGAAGCGGCCGAAAGCGCTCCATCGGACGAGCGACTGCGCGACACGCCGGTGGGGCGGTTGACCGGGGTGTTCTGGCCCAGCCGACTGGTGTTCTGGCCCAGCTCACTGGTGTTCTAGCTCAGATCAACGGTGTTCTGGCTCAGCTCACTGGTGTTCTGGCTCAGCTCACTGGTGTTCTGGCTCAGCTCACTGGTGTTCTGGGCCAGCTCACTGGTGTTCTGAGCCAGATCAGTGGTGATCTGGCCCTCTTGACGTTCAGCGCTGGCCGAAGACGCGGACCGTCGCCTTGCCGCCGAGCGATTGGGCGTCGTACCAGAACTCGATCGAGCGGATGACGCGTTTGCCGCCGTTTAAATCGATCACTCGCGAGGAGCCCCCGGCGGGGATGACGTTGCGGATCTCGATGTCCTGGACGAAACCGTCGCCGTAGTGGACCTTCATGTCGCGAAACTGCACCGCGCGGTCGGACACGCGGACTTCGAGGTGGCGAATTCCTACGGTCACTAGGGATCGATCGTCGCTGATAATCCCACCGTGACCACGACTTTTTCAAGAGGCGGCGTGCCCTTCGAGCTGCCCTTATCGACGAATATCACCTACTCATCGCGCCGATCATCGCGGGCAGCGGCAATCCGTATCTGCCAAGCAGAGTCGCCGTGAAGCTCGAACTTCTCGATGAACGCAGGTTCGACAACGGTATGGTTCACGTTCGGTATCGAGCGAAGAGCTGACGATCAGGGACCGGGCGGATGGTACGCTCTGTGCTCGATGGACGATCTGCAGTTCTCGTGGGACCCACCCAAGGCGGCCGCCAATCTCCTGAAGCATGGGGTGCCCTTCGAGGAGGCGACCACCGTATTTCGGAATCCCCTGGCCAAGGTGCTGCCCGACCCAACCCAGAGCGAACAGGAAGAACGCGCGCTCATCATCGGGCATGCGGCGGGAGGGCGTCTCCTTCTGATAGTCTTCACCGAGGCGGCGGATCAGATCCGAATCATCAGCGCCCGAGAGGCCTCGGTGCGCGAGCGTCGCGAATATGAAGAGCACTCCTAGCCATCGCAGCGGTGCCCGGGAAGCGGACATGCCGGCCGAGTATGAGCTGGACTGGTCCAAGGCGAAGCCGAATCCCTACGCCGCTCGGCTGAAGGACACGGTGGCTGTGGTCTTGGCCCCCGATGTGGCTGAGGTGTTCCCGACGTCGGAGTCGGTGAACACCTTCCTGCGTAGCGTGCTCGCTGCGGTGCCTCGGCGCGACCGCAAGTCCACGGCCCGGAAGAGGAGCCACCTTCCTCGAAAGGGCGGGCTAACAACCGCATAAAGCTGGCGGGGTCCGCGATGGGGAGCCGGCCGGACCCCGCTGCTAATGCTCCCCTTCAAACCGCGTCAGCGCGCTCTTCGCGCCTTGAGCGTGCGATAGAGCGCGACGAGCGGCGGCAGACCGAGAAGCGCGCTCCGGAAGCGCCCGGCCGGAGAGCGTTCGAGCACGGCGAGCGCCGCCGCGGTCTTCTCCAGTCGCGCCTGGGTTTCCCAGAGCTTCGTTTCGACCTCGAAAGCGCGCGCCTGGGCATCCTCGAAGGCGGCCAGCGTCTCGGCCAGGTCGCGCGCCAAGTCGACTTCGGGGCCCAGCCAGCTCAGGTAGCGCGAGGCGGCGAGCAGTCCCGCCCCGCCGGTTGGTTCCACCGCGGGCGGTTCTGAGGCCACCCGGCGATAGATCTCGATCAGCCGAGCCACCGCTTCGGTGCGCCCCGCTTCGGCACGCACGCGATCCCGGACCTCTCCCGCCTCGCTCCGGTCGTAGCGATCGATCTCGGCGCCTAGAAGCTCGGCGACCACCGGCGGCCGGAGCGCGCCGAGACCGAAGTTCAGGGCGCGCAACCGATCGAAACGGGCCCGGTCCACCAGCGGCCCGCACCCTTCGATATCGCAGAGGATGACGGCACAGCCGACGGCCAGCGCTTCGAGCGCCGACCGTCCGCGCGCGAACACGAGATCGAAGTCGGGCAGCAGCTGTTCCGGCCGTTCGGTCGAGTTGCCTGCCGCGAAACCCACGATCGAAAGCTCAATGCCGCGCGCGGCGCAGGCGCGTTCGACGATCGGCCCGAAGGTCTGCGCCGAGGCCTGGTTGCTCAGGAGGAGCGCCCGGAGCGGTTTCGGTGGCAATGGAGGGCGGGGGCGGAAGCGGTCGAGATCGACGAAATTCGGGACGATCTCGACGCACTCCTCGACGATGCCATGTTCGAGCACCAGGCGGTCGCGCCGAAGCTCGTCGACCGCGACGTAACGGGTGAGGCTCGGGAATTTGGGTGGCGCCTCCTGCCAGGGGAGCCAGCCGTGGCAGGCGTAGATCGCCGGGACGGCGGGAAAGCGGAGCATCGCCGCCATCGCCTCCAGATGGTGCTGGCCGTGGATCACGTCGGGCGTTGCACCGAGCCGATCGAGATCGTCGATCACCGGGATGCCGCCCGCCCGAAGCTCGGTCGCGAGCGGACCCAGGCGTGGCGAGAACACCACCGGCGTGTGGCCCTGCTCGCGCAGAGCCTCGGCGAGGTCGCGGGTATAGAGCTGGGCTCCACCGCGGATCACCAGGTCGCGGCAGGTGATCAGGACGCGGAGAGGAGCGGGCCGGCGGGTAGGATCGGGGTGCGGCTGGGTGGGCGGCATCGGGCGCTTTGGGACGGGGTTTTGGCGGTCGGTGGGGTTGCATTACGGACGCCCGGATATTATATAGCCGCGGATGCATTCTTTCTTGGGTCTTCGACGACGGCTCGCGCGTTGGGTCGCTGCCTCGAAGCGGCGAACGCCTCGCGTGCTGGCTCTCCTCTCGTTCCACAACGAGATGCCCTTCTTGCCCGGCTACTTCCGCAATGTAGCGCCGCAGGTCGATGGCATCTTGGCGCTCGACGACGGCTCGACCGACGGTTCGGGCGACTTTGTCGCCACCCAGCCGAGCGTCGTCGAGCTGCTGCGCGAGCCCCCGCGCGAGCCGCACGTCTGGAGCGAGTTTGCCAACCGCCGTCGGCTGATCGAGGCCGCCGGGCGCCATTCCCCGGATTGGCTGATCGCGGTCGACGCCGACGAGCGTCTGGAGCGCGGATTTCGGGATCGCGCCCTGCGCGAGATCGAGCGCGCCGAGGCGACGGGGATCGTGGCGCTCTCCGTGCACTTTCGCGAGCTCTGGGGCGCTCCGGACACCTTCCGAGCCGACGGCATCTGGGGCCAGAAGCGCTTCGCCCGCTTCTTCCGCCACCGGGATGACCCCGAGATCGATCCGCGGCTGATCCATGGCCATTGGGCTCCGCTCAACAGCCGGACCGAAGGTGGCTTTCCCGCGGGCGATCTATTCCTCTATCACCTGAAGATGCTCGACCCGCAAGCCCGTGCCGCACGCCGCGCACTCTACGAGCGTCTCGATCCGGAGTGCCGTCTGCAAAAGATCGGCTACGCCTACCTGACCGACGAGACCGGTTTGGAGCTCGAATCTCTCGCGGTCGGGCGCGAGTACGAGCCGTTAGGAGCCTGATGAACGGGTCGATGCCGCCGGATCTCGCCTGCGTGGTGCTCGCGCTCGGGAATCCACCCGAGTTGATCGATGCGGTCCGTTCGCTGGTCGATCAGGGGACCCCCGTCGAGATCGTGGTGGTCCATTCCGACGGCCGAGGGATCTCCGATCAGCTCGCCGCCGCGGGGTTCGCCGGCCCAAACATCGATTGCGTCGAACGCGTCGAACGCCTCTTGCCCGGGGCGGCGAGAAACCTCGGAATCGCCGCCTCCCGGGCGCCGTTCGTCGCGTTCCTCGCCGCGGACTGTCGGGCGGAGCCCGGCTGGGTCGAAGCGCGCCTCCAGGCCCATCGCGCGGGCGCTCAGGCGGTCGCCAGCTCGGTCACCAACCTCTATGGGAAGAACCTCGCGGCGTGGGTCTCCTACCTCGCCCTGTTCGCCCGGCGCATGCCCGGCACGCCGGAGGGGGTGGCGCTGCGCTACGGCGTCTCGTACGCCCGCGCCCTGTTCGAGCGCTTCGGCACCTTCCGCGAGGACCTCCGCGCGGGGGAGGACACCGAGTTTCACCAACGCCTCTCGGGCCAGGTTCCGATCGCCTGGGCGCCCGAAGTGCGCACCGCTCATCGCCACCCCCGGCGGCTGAGCGCTCTTTGGGCCGATCAGTTTCGCCGCGGAACGCGCACCGCCGCGGCCTGGTCGCTCCTCGCGGGGCCGAGCGCCGCCCGGGTGGCCGCCGATGCGTTGGTCCGGATTCCCGGCTGCCTGCGCATCGCCTGGCGCGGCAGCCGAGGGCCAGAGCGCGCCTGGATTGCCGCCGCGAGCGTCGCCCTGCCCGCCGCAGCTCTGGCCTACGCCGCCGGGGCGCTTTTTGGGCGGCCGAGATCCGAAGAATCCGAAGCGAGGGCGCGGTGAGCCTCCGCGGTTGGTTCAGGAAGCGGTTCAAGGGGCGAAGGCGCCCACGCATTCTTGCGCTCCTCGCGTTTCGCAACGAGTTGCGCTACCTGCCCGACTACTTCGCGAGCGTCCGCCCGCTGGTCGATGGCTTCGTGGCGCTCGATGACGGCTCGACCGACGGCTCGGCCGAACTGGTCGCGGCGCAACCCGAAGTGCTGAAGCTGCTCCGTCGGCCGGCCCGCCCCGATCACCTCTGGGACGACGCCGCAAACCATCGAGCGCTGGTCGAAGCGTCCTGGGCCTACGCGCCGGATTGGCTGCTCGGTCTCGACGCCGACGAGCGGCTCGAAGCAGGATTTCGCGCCCGGGCCGAGGTCGAGATCGACCGCGCCGAGCGGGAGCAGCACCGCGCCTATCGCCTCCACGTCCGGGAGATTTGGGACGATCCTCTCCACTACCGCGCCGACGGACTTTGGGGCGGCAAGAGTTCCGCCCGTTTCTTCGCCGCCCGGCGCGATCACGAGTTCCACGACCAGCGCCTGCATTGCCACTGGGCGCCGCTCAACAGCCGCTCGGATGGGGATTTTCCGCAAGCCGACCTGTACCTTTATCACCTGCGGATGCTCCACGCGGAAGACCGCGCGGAGCGCCAAGCCCGCTACGAGGAACTCGATCCTCTTGGCACCTTCCAGGCGATCGGTTACGGTTACATGACCCAGGAAGAAGGCTTGCGCCTAGAGCGGATCGCCGCCGAACGGGAGTACCGGCCGCTGCCCGAGATCTTTCCCGAAAAAGACACTTAGTGCTAGGATAGCGAAAGTCCAGAATTCGACGCTTCACCGATTAAATGCCAAGGGATGCTATGGCGCGATCGACTAAGGCGGGAAAAAGCAAGGCGGGGGTTAGCAAGCGCCCTCCGAACAGCCGCGCTACAATAACGTTCGATTACGTCAAAAGCAATTACTTCCGCGTAGCTACCGTTGACGGGATCGTCGGCGGCCTGACCCCAAACGGCGGAATCCATATGGCGGTCTGGAGTCAGCGCTTGCCGTACCCTCGGCAGGTTGTCCACGAAGTAAGCGAGGTCGGGCTGCTGGGAATAGAAGTAGAGCGCACAAAACGACCTACCGACGTCATTCGCGAGATTGAGATCGGGCTCGTGTTCAGCCCCGAAATGGCCCGGGCAATGGTCAGATGGCTTGAGCGACAGATCTTGGAAGAAGCCGCGACGCACGGAGGGTCAGACGATGCAGCAGTTGAAGAGACTGAAGACGAAGACGGAGAACGCGACAACGAGCTGGGCGAGAACGCCGACTCTTGAGAGTTCTGCGGACTCCAATGTTTCCATTTTTCCAGATCCCGGAACTGCTGGCGGAGAGTTGGTCGTGCTCTCTGATATAGCTGCCGCTGTGTCGCCAAAAGAGAGGGCGCAGAAGCTGAGGAATCGACAGATGCTCATGAAACTGAACTCGCTCTCAAACGAGAGTCGGGATAAGGTCGGGGCGTTCATCGAGACATTGCTCGCGGACGAGGAAATGAAAGAGGCGTTATTTCTGAGGGATTTCGGTAAGTCGCGAAAGGTCGTTGCGCAGATCTGGGACAACCCTGATGATGCCAAATACGATCACCTATGATGCTGGAGATGTAGTTTTGATTCAGTATGTTCAGACAAACCAGCAAGCAGGCGGAAGGCGACCGGCGCTAGTAGTCAGCGTCTCTTCCTACAACAATGCTCACGATGATTTAGTTGTAATGCCGATCACGAGCCAGGCGAGTCAACAACGATCGGGAGCGATCAGGGTTAGCAATTGGCCGGCATCGGGACTTCTCCAGGAGAGCTTTGTCAAGCTCACGCTGGCGACATACGAGCGGTCTGAGGTGGTAAAGAAGATAGGGCGTATAGACCCGAAGACGTTTAGAGATGCCAAAATGAGAATCGCCGATCTCTTGGGTTTTAAGGTTACGCGCCACGCTTCCACCTAGCAGTTGCTTCCTTCCGGGCGCTTTCCGCCCTTTCCTCTGGCGTCATCTTTGCCGCTCTAGCCGCTCCGCCTCTCGCCTTCCGCCGGTGCTTCGCCCCCTTAGGCCGGCCGATCCGAAGGCCGGCGCGTTTGACACCCGCTTCCCCCCGCCGCTAGACTCTACCGCCGCGTGGGGCCGTAGCTCAGTTGGGAGAGCGCTTGAATGGCATTCAAGAGGTCGTCGGTTCGATCCCGATCGGCTCCACCATAATCACCCCCCCCTGTCGCACCCCTCTCCCCCTCAGGCTTTCTCCTCCCCAGAAGGAGAAGTCTCGGCTAAGTTCTCCTTCCCAGAAGGAGAAGATGCCGCCATTCCTGAACCTGGCCTACGAATGGCTGCTGCTGCCGGCCGGGGTGAACAGCGCCGCCGCTTGATGTAGGGGCGGACCTGCGTGTCCGCCCTGGGATGGCACGCCGAAAAGGGCTGCGAGAAGTTTCCGCCACCCCGGGCGGACACACAGGTCCGCCCCTACGCCGGTCTGGCACGGTTTCCTCCTAACGGAGCCGGCAACAGCCCCGCGTGATAAGCTTTGCGCGATCCCTAGATCGTTGCGGCGGTGCCCTGGACGTTCTTCCGAAGCTCCTACGGCACGGGTCCGAAGCGGCGGTCGCATCCCGAGGAGGAGGCCGATGGCGAAGATCGCGCTGGCGGACATGATCGAGGAGCTTAGGAACGAGCTCCAGCTTGCGATGGAGAAAGGGAAGGGGCGGAGTGTCCGCTTCGAGCTTGGGGAGGTGACGCTGGAGGCGGAGGTGGCGGTCGAGGCGGAAGGGAAGGCTGGTTTCAAGTTCTGGGTTTTCAGTGGCGTCGAGGCTTCGGGGAGTCTGGGCAGGACCCAGAAGATCACCCTGCGGCTTCGGCCTCACGGCGAGAACGGCAAGACCATGGAACTGTCGAGGTGATGTGAGTGGAGCTTGCCCGGTTGGTCCGCATTACCCGCGACGGCTCGAACGTAAGCGGCGGGACCGGCTATCTGATCGCCCGGCACCTCGTTCTCACCGCGCGCCACGTGGTGGCCGGGGCGCTTCGGATCGAAGTTCACTACGACGGAGCCGACGGCAAGCCGGCTACCGCGGAACCGAGCGAGCCGCCCTATCTCGGCGAAGGGGATCTCGACATCGCCGTGCTACGCATCGCGACCGGCCTGGACCTTCCGACCGTCCCACTGGTACCCGAACGATCCCGCGGGGATCGCCCTTGGCGGTCGCGGGGTTGGGCGCGCGCGGCGAAGAAGGTCGAGAACGGCGAGGCCGGCGAAGCGGATCGGATGAGCGCGCTCGCCGGGAAGGCTTACGAGTTCTCGCAGCGGGCGCGCAGAATCCAGTTGGGTGTCGACGACCCACCGACCGAGGGTGACTGGTGGAAGGGCGCTTCGGGCGCTCCGGTGTTCGTTTCCGATCGGTCGGTCGAGAGGCTGGTGGGCGTCATCGCCCAAAGGGACGAACCCTTCGAGGGCAATCGGCTACTCGCCGTGCCGCTCGCGGCGGCCTGGGACGATCCTCGATTCCGCGTTGCCATCGGCTACGACAAGTCCGAGGACGAGCGCCGCCGATGCCGACGGGAGGAATTGATCTCGACGTTGGAGTCTTCTTTGAACCTCCACGAAGACGCCGCCCGGGCGATCGCAGCCGAGCATCCGCCCTGGCGGGAGGCTCTGGAGCAGAAGGACGACGGGGGGTTCCGGAGCCTTGCCACCGCTCTGTGTGAAACACCTTCCTGGCGCCAGGTGATCGAGGCTCTCGACCGGGCGCACCTCCAGTTGGTGGAGCGCGAGGAGTTGGACGGATCGCAGAGACCGCTTCTAGGTTCGGGCTCCGAGGCGATCGTCCGGATCGTGGAGCGCGTACTGCCGGAGGTGTATTACTCGACCACGAGAGAACGAGCGCCCGCGGGGGAGGGGAGTTTCATCGAGCTTCCCGTCGAGACCGCGACGCTCGCCGAAATCGCCATGGCCGCAATCGACGGGCGGTGCCTGGCTCTGGACGAAGTCAGGGAGAAAAAGACCTTTCCAAAGAGCCCGGTTCAAATCGACCCGAAGCACTCGAGGGTACCGAAGGGTTTCGACTTCAAACGCGAAGCCGCCTTCTCGGAATGGCTCGTGGTGATTGCGCGCTGGATCGGGCTCGATCCGGCCGACATCGATACGCTCCGCCTTCCCCACCGGCTGGACGAGCTGGCCCGGCGCATCGACAGCGAGATCGAGGCCGATGTGCGACGCCGGGCGCCGCGGCGATATTTCGTCTATCCGAGCGAGTTCGCCGATCGCAACCAGGCCTTCCTGCGGGAGTTTGGCAACGCGCTGCGCTCCTTGAGATTCGTCGAGCTTACGGGCAAGGGTCTCACCGAGGAGCGCGACGCCTGCGAGCCGCTGCGCGCGATCCTTTTCCGCTCCTATGAGCGCCGCAACAAGAAAGGCAGGCGCCGCCTGTGAAATTTCTCGACGTTCGGCCGGGCGAGGCCCGGACCCTTCCGGCGTATGGGGCTCTCCCCGAAACCGTCCATGTCTTCGACGAGGCGACGATCGCCGCGATCGACGCGGCGCTTGCCGCCGATCGCCCTCTTCTCGTGCGCGGCGAGCCGGGTACCGGCAAGAGCCAGCTTGCGCGGGCGGCGGCGGTGGCCCTGGGGCGGACGTTCCTCCCCTTCACGGTCGATGCCCGAACCGAGTCGCGCGACCTCCTCTATTCGGTCGACACCGTCGCCCGTCTCGCCGAGTCGCAGATCGTCGGCCATCTGAAAGGTGCGGCCGAGCTCGACGTCCGGTCCCATCTCGCCGAGAAGAACTTCACCTCGCCCGGACCGCTCTGGTGGGTCTTCGATTGGGAAAGCGCGGGGAAGCAGGCGGACGTCGCACGATCCACGGCACCGATCTCGCCGGTGGGCTGGACTTCCGATGACGGAGCCGTTCTTCTTATTGATGAGATCGACAAAGCGGACCCGGCGGTCCCGAACGGCTTGCTCGAAGCGTTCGGGTTCGGCCAGCTCACAACCCCTTGGGGAGAGCCGATCTCCAGCCGCGCCTCGGTTCCGCCCCTCGTGGTCATCACCACCAACGAGGAGCGTTCGCTGCCCGATGCCTTCGTCCGCCGCTGCCTTGTCCTCCAGCTCGGCTGGCCGATCCGGCGCGACGAGCTGACCACCGCCCTCATCGCGCGAGGAAGAGCGCACTTTCCCGGCGCGGATGGCGAGCTTCTCGCGCTGGCCGCAGCCATGGTCGCCGACGATCGGGAAGTGATCCTCGACCGCCACCTGAATCCGCCCGGAGGGGCCGAATACCTCGACCTCCTCCGCGCCGTGATCCGGCGCCATCCGGAAGACCCGAAGGCCCAGCGGGCGGGGCTCGATCGCATTCGCGCCTTCGCCCTGCGCAAGCACCCGGAGGAGCGAGAGGCTTGAGCCCCCACCTTCGGCCCCGGGGTTCGTCGAGCACGCTCGGGCGCGCCGACCTCTACCGGGCCTTCGCCGTAGGAGGGGAGCCGGCGCTCGCGGCGATGGCGAGCCTTCTCGGTTACGAAGAGCGCCCGAAGATTGAGGCCGGCACGGCCGGCGCGCCCGAGCGGCGAACGCGGTCGGAGCCCCCCGCAGAGAAGACAACCCAAGGCCGCGCCGAGGCGCTGGCGCCGATGCCGCTCTGGCGCCTGGAATGCATCGAACACCTGTCTCCCGAACCGGCACCGGATCGCCCCGAGGTGATCCCAATTGGCCTCGACGGGGTCGGCGATCTTCCCGGCCGGCCGGCGCGAACTCCGCCGATCGTCTCGGACGCGCGGCTCTGGGCGGCGCTCCGCCGTCGGCTCGGCTCAACCGCGCGGAGCCGGCAGGTGGACGTTCGGGCGCTCGCCGAGGCGTGGAGCCGCGGTCGCATCCGGCGCGAGATCCCCTACCGTACGCTCCCCGCCTGGTCCGCCCGCGTCCTGGTCTTGGTGGACGGAAGCGCCCATCTTGGACCCGTGCGGGGGGACCAGCAAAGTCTCGTGGGCGACCTTAAACGTCGCCTTGGGCGCGCCGCGGTCGGGACCGTCCGCTTTGTAGAGGGGGCGAGCCGCGCCTGGCGCGACGAGCGGGGGCGCCGCGGCGAGCCACCGTTTGAGGCCGGGGTTCCGGCCCTCGTTGTAAGCGACCTCGGCTTTTCGGCCGGCGCGGACCGGCGGTCGTTTTGGACCGACCTTGCGCTCCGCGCCGAGCGGGGCGGCGTACCGCTTTCGGCGCTGGTTCCGAGCCCGCCGGATCGTTGGACCGGATTCGGCGCACGCGCCTGGAACGCCCTCTCCTGGGAACGCCCGGAGCGTTTTCCTCCTCCCGTCCGTGAGCGGGGCGACGAGGATCGGCGCGAGCGGGCGGAGCGGCTGCTGGGGCTCCTCGCCTTCGCCTCCCGGATCGAACCCGGTCTCCTGCGCGCGGCGCGCCTCCTCCTCCCGTCGGGACAGGCGGATCTCGGCACGGAGATCGACGCCTGGAGCCTTCCCGGCGTGGCGGGCGGTTTCGCCTCGGCGGCCGTCGTCTCCTCGGCCGAGTTGCGGGAGAGGCTCGAAGATCGCTTCCGGGCGGAAGATCCCCGGCGCCAAAGAAGAGCGATTGCCGCCCTGCGCTCCTGGCGCATCGGTCAACCGCGCGAGATCTGGCTCGGCGAAGTGCTCGCTCTCGATGCCGCGGCAGACCTGCCGCCCGGGGCGATGACCGCGGCGGAGGTCGAGGCGGCCGAACAGCTATGGGAGCGGATCGGCGAAACCCTCGGGAGTGCGACCGCTTTCTCGCTCGTCACCGAGGGCCTCGGACGATATGTCGGGGAGGCGGTCGAGGAGCGCGTCCTGAAACAGGCCTGGGAGAGCGCTCGCTGGGCGCCCCTCCTCGCCCGCGCCTGGCGCCTCGCCTGGAAGGGTCCCGGCCCGCCGCCCCTCCCCGCGGGAATCGGTTCGGGCGTGCTCGACCTCCCGCGCGGGGAGCCGCGGCGCGGGGCGGTCTGGCAGGTGGGGGGCGATCTGGTCTGGAACCCTTCGCCCGCGCCGCTGCCGGCCGGCAGCCCGCTCGCGGCGATGGAGTCTTCGGATGGCCTGGTCACGCTCGCCGAGGAGGGCTCCCGCTGGTCGACGCCGCGTCCTCTGGCCGAAGGGCTTGCGCTGCCGCGGCGTTCCGGGCAACTCCTGGTCCTTACCGACCGCACGCGGGCGACCCTCGGCCGGATCGAGCGCCCCGGTTGGGCGCGGGCGATCGGCCGGGACCGCTACGGTCTCTGGGCCACGCTTGCGGTGGGTGCGGCGCGGCAGCGGATGCGGTGGGTTCCGCCGGGGAGGTTCAGGATGGGCTCGCCCAACGACGAGCCGGGGAGATTCGACCCTTGGGAGCAGCTGCCTCACCTGGTCCAGATCAAATCCGGCTTTTGGCTTGGGGAGACCCCCTGTACCCAAGACTTCTGGCTAGCGGTGATGGGGGGCAAGAACCCGAGCCAATTTCAGACGCCCGACCGGCCGGTCGAGCAGGTGCGCTGGGAAGACTGCCAGGAGTTCCTCGGCAAGCTCGGGCAGGACGGGGAAGACGGCGAGATCTGGCGGCTGCCGAGCGAGAAGGAATGGGAATACGCCTGCCGGGCGGGGACGGAAACGGCGACCTATGCGGGGCCGATCGAGATCCGGGGGGAGCGCAATGCGCCCGTCTTGAGCCCGATCGCGTGGTACGGCGGCAACAGCGGGGTCGATGATCTCGACAACGGTTGGGATTCGACCGATTGGCCGGAGAAAGAGGTCGAGCACACGCGGGCGGCGACCCATCCGGTGGGCCGGAAACGCGCGAACTCTTTGGGCCTGTACGACATGCTCGGCAACGTTTGGGAATGGTGCCACGACGCGGTCAACCTCGATATGACACCGAATTCTGAGGGCTCGTACCGGGTGTTCCGTGGCGGCTCGTGGAACTCGTTCGCGCTGATCGTCCGTTCCGCGTATCGCGACCGCAACGACCCGTCGAATCGCTGGAACTACCTGGGCTTCCGCTTTGCCCGAGGTCAGGAGTCTGCGCTCAAGCAGGGGGCGGAGCCCCGGGTCGCGGCCGGAGGGTGACACCGAATGAAATTGGCATTTTTTGCGGTCGCGTACTACTCCCGAGAGAGCCTTGAGAGGATCTCCCGGTCGAACGAGGTCCCCCTGGGCTCGCCAGGCTCCAGCCTGGCGCTTTTCGCGCTGAGGAAGGGTCTCGGTGAATCGAGCCCAAAGGCGCCAGGCTGGAGCCTGGCGAGCCCAGGAAAAAAGGGCGCCTTCGGTCGCGTCGGGGGCGGCGACCTTTCCGCGGAGCCCCGCCCATGACCTTCCGGCCCCACCCCATCAAAGACGGCTGCCCGCCCGCCTGGGCATCCGGGTGGGGGGAGGACGAATTCGGGATCTTCGTGGAGTTTTCGCTCGGCGAGGCGACGCAGCGAATGCGCTGGATCGAGCCGGGGGAGTTCCTAATGGGCTCGCCGGAGGACGAACCGGGCCGATTCGCCGACGAGGGACCGCAACACCTCGAAATCATCAAGGAAGGTTTCTGGCTCGCGGACACCCCCTGCACCCAGGCGATCTGGGAAGGGGTTATGGGCACCAACCCGAGTCGCTTTCAGTCGCCCGCCCGGCCGGTCGAACGGGTGAGTTGGGAAGACTGCCAGGAGTTTTGCCGAAAGCTCGGCGGTCGGCTCGGCGGCCCGGGGTGGCGGCTGCCGGGCGAGGCGGAGTGGGAGTACGCCTGCCGGGCAGGGACGGAAACGGCGACTTACGCGGGGCCGATCGAGATCCGTGGAGAGAGGAACGCCCCGGTCCTCGGCCCGATCGCCTGGTACGGCGGCAACTCAGGGCTCGGATACGACCTCGAAGAGTTCGAGGACTCGTCCGGGTGGCTGGAGAAGGCGATCGAGCACACGCGGGCCGGGACGAGGCGGGTGGCGACCAAGGAGCCGAACGCCTGGGGCCTGTACGACACGCTTGGCAACGTCTGGGAGTGGTGTGAGGATCTCTGGTCCGCAGGCTACAACGCCGAACGAGTGGGCCCGTTCCGGGTAGTCCGCGGCGGCTCGTGGTACACGAGCGCCCGGCGCGTGCGGGCGGCCTCCCGGGCCTGGCGTCTCCCCGGCGACCGCGACGTGCCCCTTGGCTTCCGCCTTGCCCGAGGTCAGGAGTCTGCGCTCAGGCAGGGGGCGGAGCCCGGGGGCGCGGAGCGCCCAACCCGGGGCCGGCCGCAGCGCGGGACGCGCCGGCCCGCCCCCGGGTCGCGGCCGAAGGCCGCGACCGATTGAAAATTGGCGATCGGGGCGCCCCTGGCCGCCGTCAAAGTCGCGCCGTGACCGCCCTCACCCCCGGCCCCTCTCCCACCCGCCCTCCCGCCCCCCGGGAGAGGGGAGAACAGCCTGGGAACGTTTCTGCTTGTCTCGTGGATCGCCCAGGGCCGCCTGGAGCGGATCGAGAAACGGAGTAAGCTATACTCCATCCTTCCGCAGTGCCTCCGGGAAAAGGCGTGTAGCGCCCCGGCTTCGAGGCCTCGGCTCTCGGCCCAAGGCTTTTGTTTTTGTACTTTGAGCGCAGGTTCCTGGATCCGGTTCGCCGCGTTCCGGCTGCGGGTCTCGGGCCACGGGCAGCAGATGCCGTGCGCTGTGCACAGGTGCTCAGCGGCTGTGCACTTGTGCACCGGCGGATTGCACCACTGCAAAATTCCGGAGCACCTCTGCAAAATCGCAGCGCACTTGTGCACTGGCGGATTGCACTTGTGCAAAATGTTGGAGCACCACTGCAAAATCGTGGCGCACTTGTGCACTGGCGGAGTGCACCACTGCAAAATTCCGGAGCACCGCGGCAAAATCGCGGCGCACTTGTGCACCGGCGGATTGCACAAGTGCAAAGTGCCCGAGCACCTCTGCAAAATCACAGCGCACCGGTGCACTGGCGGATTGCCCCGATGCAAAACGGCGGTGCACCCCGACAATCTTCCGGTGCAGCGGAGCAAACATTCGGAGAAGTGGCTTGCGATGGGACGGGCCTTCAGCCCGTTCGGCAAGGGGCGGATTCGTGTCCTGGGGCTCCGCCCCAGGCTGGTTTTGGGCGCGCCTTTGGCGCTTCCAAACGACACGTCCCGGCAGGGACGTCGTAGCTGAGCACGTGATTTCAATCACTCGCGGCTCTTGCGGCTCTCGCGGCTCGCGGCCTTCCGGCTATGATTCCCGCCGCCCGGGCGAGACTTGAAGCCCCCGGTAGACGCGGAGATCTGCCCCGAGATGCCGAACGCCAGCGCGAAGACCCGGAAGAACGTTCTCTACCTCATCGTCTTCTTCACCAACCTCCTGTCGCTCGCCTGCCAGGTGATTTGGGTGCGCAAGCTGTCGTTTCTGTTCGGTTCGACGGCCGGCGTGTTCTCGACCGTGCTCTCGGTCTTCTTGCTCGGTCTCGCCGTCGGAGCGCTGATCGCCGGCCGCCTGGCGGATCGGACCGGCCGCCCCTGGCAGCTGCTCGCGCGCATTCAGATCGCGCTCGGTGTCTATGTCGCCTTGTCGCTACCGATTTTCGAGCTGGCGCGCCGCACCTACCTCCAGGCGTTCCCGAACGATCTGGCGCCAATGTCTTCGGCGCTCTTGAAGTTCTGCGTCGTGCTGGTCGTGCTGATCACTCCGACCCTCGCGATCGGCGGCACCTTCCCGCTCGCCGTTCGGCTGCTGACCCGCGATGCCGCGGGGGTCGGCGGCAGCGTCTCTTTAGTCTACGGGTTGGATACCCTGGGCGCCGCTCTCGGTGCGCTGCTCTCCGGCTTCGTCTTCGTCACCGGCTTCGGCCTCTCGCTGTCCACCTGGATGCTCGGAGCGCTCTCGGTGATTTTCGGCCTGTGGGTTCTCGCCGCGAAATTCGAGGGCACCGCGATCGAGCCGGAGCGCAAAGCGGCTGCGGGCGGCGGGGCGAACCTCAAAGCGAACCTCAAGAAGGACAAGGTCCGCCAGAAGAAGCTCGGGGCGGAGCCGGAAGCGGTGGCCGAGCCCTCGCCTCAGTCGGAATCCGAGCCCTGGCCGGCCTGGAAGCTCGGCCTCGTGCTCGGCATGTTCTTCCTCTCCGGAATGGCGGCACTCGTCTTGGAGACCGGCTGGAACCGCCTCTTCTACCTGATGAACGGCACCAGCGTCTATTCGTTGTCGAGCGTGCTCACCGGATTCTTGACCGGCATCGGCCTGGGGAGCCTCGCGATGCGGCGCCGGATCGATCGCATTCGCGATCCGCTCTCTGCCGTCGCGATCACCTATGCGGTGATCGCCTTAGGCGGCGTCCTGGTGCTGCGCTCGGGCCCGTTCTTCGAGTGGATGTACCTCGCGATTTTCAAAGCCACGAACTCTTACTTCTTGTTCCAGGTCCTGGTCTCGATGGTGATCGCCGGCATCGTCTTTTGTGCCACCGTGGCGATGGGCGCAAACTTTCCGCTGGTCACCAAGATCTGCACCCGGGTCGCGGAACGGCGCGGCTTCGCGGTCGGCCGGGTGTTCTTCTGGAACACGCTCGGCGCGGTGCTGGGCGCTTTCTTGGGCGAGTTCTGGATCTTGCCCCGCTTCGGCTTCGCCGGTCTCGGGCTGGTCTCGCTCGGGGTCTACGCGCTCGGCGCCCTCGTGTTCCTCGCCCTCTCCAAAGAAGCCGGGCGCGCGCGCTCCGCGCTCGTCTGCGCCGCACTGATCGCGGTCGCGGTCGGGCTGTCGCCCCTGGTGCTCGAATTCAAGCTCCCGGTCCACGCGGTCTACTACCATGGGTTGCGCGATGGCAGCTGGGAGAACTTCCGAGCCGAGATCGCGAGGATGAAGGTGATCGACGAGAAACAGGGCTTCTACGGCCAGGTCGCGGTGCTCGAATACGGTTCCGACCTGCTGCTCAAGCACAACGGCAAGACCGACGCCTCGACCAGCGTCAAAGACAACCAGACCCAGATTCTGCTCGGCCACCTGCCGCTGTTTTTTCATCCGAACCCGAAAGAGGTGCTCGCGATCGGTCTGGGCGGCGGCGCCACCCTGCGCGCGCTGGTCCACAACCCCGATCTCGAAGTGATCACGATGGTCGAGATCGACCCGTTGGTCACCGCGGCGGCACGCGATTTCTTCGGGGCCTTCAACGACCATGCGCTTCTAGACCCACGGGTTCGGATCGTCACCAACGACGGCCGCAATTTTGTCGACAGCTCACGGCGCAAGTACGACATCATCTCTTCCGAGCCTCCCAACATCTGGGTGGCGGGGGTCTCGGGCCTGTTCACCCAGGAGTTCTATCGTTCGGCCAAGGCGCACTTGAATCCCGGCGGCGTCCTCTGTCAGTGGATGCCGCTCTACGAGATGCAGGCGCCCGATTTCCGAATCGCGATGCACACGATCCGGTCGGTCTTTCCGCACCTGATGTTCTGGGCGATCGGCAGCGATATCGCGCTCGTCGCCTCCGACCGGCCGCTGGTGGCCGACGAGGCGAAAGCCCGCGTGCGCCTGGCCTACCCGGGGGTGCAGACCGACCTCCAAGAGATCGGAATGCCGACCGAGGAGCTGCTCACCAAGCTTGCCAACCCCGATATTCCGGTCGGTCGATTGTCGAGCTTCATCGGTCGGGTCGAAGTCGAGAACACGGATGATCTGCCGATCCTCGAGTTCAGCACGGCACAGAATCTCTACACCTTTGCCAAGGAGAAATAAAGTGCAATCGAGCCTGGGGCCGTGACGACACGCTGATCAGCGTGGCCCGCTTTCGGGCTTTGTCGGCACCGATAGCATTGACCAGGTTCTATCGCTAGAATCCGCCGATCGGCCAGCACGTCCGCCAAGTCAACACCCGCCGATCGCTCGACCGCCCTGCCTGGATCTACCAAGGGCGGCTTTAAGTCTCGCGGGTTTCCATGCCGGATTGCCAAAGGAAGTAACGTGCAGCCACGCAAAGTCCTCGTCGTTGACGATTCGAAGCTGATGCGGAAGATGTTCGAGGTCATGCTCCGGCAATACCCTCTCGCCTACGCGGCCGATGGACGCGAGGCGCTCGACCGTCTGCGCGAGCACGCGGACATCGATCTGATCCTGCTCGACATCAATATGCCCAACATGACCGGACTGGAGTTTTTGGCGGCAATGCGTGCGGACTTCCCCCAAGCCCTGATGCGGGTCGTGATCATCAGCACCGAAGGTCGAGAGGAAGACACAGCCCGCGGCCTCAATGCGGGCGCCGATGCGTACATCTCGAAGCCGTTCCGGACCGAACAGATCCTCGAGGTGATCTCCCGACTCGCCCCGGCGATGCCGTCAGGTATCGAAGGGTTCGCAGGGACCGCGGGGAGCGCCGCTTGAGCGAGATCGACACCTTCGCGGGTCACCGGCCGGATCTCCAGATCGATCTGGTCGAGCAGCTGCGCACGACGGTCGATCGGGCCAACGACCTGCTGCGCGCGCTCGAAGGGAGCTTCGAGGCTCAGGAGCCGATGGTGCCGAAGCCGGCCGAACGGATTCGCGAGCTCGAGCAGCGGCTGTCGACCACCGATTCCGACGTCAAAGAGCTCGCCTCCCGCCTGGTCGAGTCCGAGCACCAGTCGGGGCGGCTGATGAGCCTGTACGTCGCCACCTACCAGCTGCATGCGACGCTCTCGCCGATCGAGGTGCAGGCGACGATCGCCGAGATCGCGACCGACCTGCTCGGCGCCCAACAGTTCGTCTTGTTGCTCCGGCGCGAGGATGGCGATGAGTGCGAAATCGCGTTGCGCCAGGGTTTAGGGCTCGAGGGTCGCGCGCCGTACCTCGGCGAGTCGTACGGAGGCGGCGACCGAATGGTCGATGCCACCCTCTCGGATGGCCTGCTCCGGCTGGGGCCCACCGAAGACTCCCCCGCGCTCGCGGCGGTGCCGCTGCGGGTCCAACAGGAGATCGTGGGTGCGATCGTGCTCTTGAAGCTGCTCGACCACAAGCCGATCCTCCGTCCCGAGGATCGCGATCTGCTCGATCTGCTCTCCGCGCATGCCGCCTCGGCCCTGTTCGCCGCCCGCCTGTTCGCAGCGAAAGACCGGAAGCTGCGGACCTTGGAGAGCTTGGTCAAGCTGGCGCGGGGAGCCTAGAAGAGCCATGGGCATCTCGGGCAGCCTCCAGGACGTCTCGGTCGCCGACGTCATGCAGTTCATCCACCTGGGTCGGCGGAC
Source organism: Holophagales bacterium (assembly GCA_031404815.1). Classification (GTDB taxonomy): domain Bacteria; phylum Acidobacteriota; class Thermoanaerobaculia; order Multivoradales; family UBA5704; genus DASYKS01. Next base: position 27,296 of record JANNIH010000109.1, read on the forward strand.
CGGTACGCTCGACCTCGTGCGCGGCCGCGAACGGGCGATGATCGGTTTCCACCTCGGCCGCCTGGTGAGCGCCCAGGCGCCGAAAACGCCGAAGCTCGGCGATCTGCTGGTCTCCTCAGGGCTGATCGGTCGTGCAGCCTTGGATGCCGCCATCCGCACCCAGCGCGCCGCCGGTTTAGAACGGCGTTCGCTCGGCCAACAGCTGATCGAAACCGGAACGCTCTCTCCAGAGAGCCTGCGCGACGTGATCGCCCGCCAGATCGAGCAGGGGGTGGGCGAGGTCCTGCTCTGGGAGACCGGCACCTTCGATTTCGCGATCGACGACCTCCGCCCGATCGACGACATTGCGATCTACCCGAGCGATGTCCTGCCGGACGGTGACATCAACACCCAGATGGTCCTGCTCGAAGCGGCGCGAATCTTCGATGAACGGAGTCGCGAGCCGGCGGGCTCCCGAACCGGAACGCACGCGATCGGAGCCCTCGCCAAGACCGGTGGCGTTGTGCAGGCGTCGGCCGTTGCTCCTCAACACGAGGCCGCCTTCGAGGCGCTGCTCGATGAGGAGCTTCTCCTCGCCGCCGAGATCGAAGTCCAGATCGTCTGCGAGGACGAAGTCTTTCTGCGCCGCCTGTTGCCGGCGCTCGGTCGCTTGGGCGGACGTTGCCGGCTCGTCGAGCTGGCCGATGCCGGACGAGCCCTGCCCGGAGACGCTCCTCCGATCGTGGTCGCCGACCTGCGCCGAGGTGCGCTCGCGCCGGAACGATTCCGCGCCCTTTCCGATTCGCACCCCCGCCCCTCGCTGGTCGCGGTGATCGATCCGGAAACCCCGGTGGCCCAGGTCTATAGCGCTGGGTTTCTGGCCACCCTGCCGGCCGAGGTGGATGCCGTCGCAGCCTGCGTTCAGAATCTGCTCGAGAGCCGCCGCGAGGGGCATTCCGGCGGTTTGAGCGCGCCACCGATCGAACCCCCGCGCGAAGTTCGCGGCGGCGTCGCCCGGCTCCGTCGGGTCTACGGCGATCTGCGCTCCGGCTTGATCTCCGCCACCGTCGCCCTCAACTTGATGCACATCATTTCCGAGTCGGTCGAACGCGCGGTCCTGTTCCTCGTCCGGCGCGATCACCTGGTCTCGCTCGGCGCGTTCGGCAGCGCCGCAGATGGCCGGCCGCTCGCCGAGCGGATGCGCGGGCGCAACCTGCCGCTCGATGTCGACAGCGCATTGTCGCGGGCATTCGACACGGGCGAAGTGCAAAACGTCACCTTCGATGGCGCGACGCTGCCCGAAGAGCTGCGCCTGTTGCTCGGCCCGCCGAGCGCCGGTCAGGTCGTGGTTTTTCCCGTCCTCGGCGCCCAGCGCGTGATCTCGGTGATCTACACGGACAATGGTGACCGCAATCAGCCGATTGAAGACATCGACATCCTCGAACTCGCGACCGCCCAGGTCGGCATGGCGTTCGAGAACGAACTGTTGCGCCGCCAGATCCAACAAAAGGACTGAAACGGTCCGTTCCTAAGGCCGCGCGCTCCAGACCTCGGTCGTCGGGTAGAACGACGACCAACCGAACCAGTAGGCCTCATGGCCGGCAAGCCGTTCGAGCCGTCTCCCTTCTGGGCCGGTGAGCGCGTCTTCGGCGACCTTCCAGGCGCGGCCGTCCTGATCCGCGAGAAAGCTCGCGCCGAGCGCCGGACGGAGCACCGGCCCGAACGTTCGATCCTCCCGTCGGTAGGCACGCACCGCGCCGGTCTCGTCGATCGCCAGGACGACCGGCACGCCGCCGAGTTGATCGGAGATGGCACCCGGTTTCGGCAGGTCGGCGAGCGGATAGGCTTTCGCCGCGCCGGAAAGGAGCAGCGCGAACACTTTCGTTTTGGGCGCCCTCTCCGGTCTTGCGCTTGAGGAAGGGAACATCAGGTCGGGGCTGGCGAAATATTCGCCGTACGGTTGGCCCGGGGTGTAGTCGCGGGCAAACCCGGTGCGCGGCGAGAGGACCCGGGTCGCCGGATGATCTTTGCGCCACTTCGCCCATGTGGTCACCACGATCGGCAGCCGCTCGAGCCGCAGGCCGGAGTGGGCGAGCGCCCCGCTCACCGGTTCTCCGGTCAGCTGGTTCCAGAGCGTTTCGGTCTGCCGGTCGTACATCAGTTTGTTGCTAAGGTAGAGCAACCCGGAGGAACCGAAGGTGAACGTCCGCCCGCCCGCTTTCGTGGCGTAGAGGACCCCGGCTCCGCACAGCGTGCAGTAGGCGAGCGAGACGGGGGTCTTGCCGACCACGTCGTTGGCCATCTCGTGCCAGTCGAGAATGCGCAGCGGATAGGCGCGCGCGTCGCCGTCGATCTCCACCCCGAACACCCGATCTTCCGGCGTCAGGTACGAGGCCTCCGCCGCCGCGATCAGCTCGGGCTGGTCGAGCGCTGGAATGCCGTCCTTTTTGACGCCGCCCCACTGAATCCGCTCGACCGGAATGCGGCTTGGGGTGCCGGACAGGAAAAAGCGGCGCATCGCCGGATCGACCCGTGCCGCCAGCAGCCGGCCCTTCCAGTCGGTGAAGCCCGAGGGCAGTTGCGGGTCCTTCTGCGCGCCCAGCCAGGCGAACCACTCGTGCCAAGCGGCACCCCACCCTTGCCCGGCTGAGATCGCGCGTTGCGCCGAGCCGCCGGCGATCGCGGTCAAGGCGGCGATCACTTCGGCCCGTGCTTCCCCCAAGGGAAAGCGCAGCAGCTCGACGAGCGGCGCGGCATACCGTCGGTCGCGCGACCTCTCCGCCCGTTGGCAGGCGGCCCGAAAGGCCCGCGCATCGAGCCCACCAAGCGCCTCCAGATCGGCCGCCAGCTTCGCGTCGGAGACCTTCGCGGCGGCCGGTCCGGCCCCGGCGATCAGCGCTACAAGCAGTGCGAAAACGACTGCCTTCCCCGCTCGTTTCATCGGTTCTTCTCCTGCCGGCCGGGCGCCTGCGGGAGCTTTGCAGCCATGGCGCGTTGTGCGATCTGATCGATGAGACCGCTGAAGATCAGGCTGTGGAAGGGATAGAGCCCATACCAATACAGCCACCCCGCGAGCCCCTTGGGTGCAAAGAAGGCGGTTTGCGACAGAAGGACCTGGCCGTCGTCGCGCGGCGTCGTTTGGAATTGGAGCCAGGCCTTGCCCGGCACTTTCATCTCGGCGCGCAACCGGAGCAGGCGCCCCGGCTCCACCGCCTCGACCCGCCAGAAATCGAGCGCGTCTCCGATCCGCAACCCGTCCGGATCGCGGCGGCCCCGGCGCCGGCCGACGCCGCCGATCATCCGATCGAGGAAGCCGCGGATCTCCCACGCCCAATTCATGAAGAACCAGCCACGCCGGCCCCCGATCCCCGTGAATACCGCGTACACCTCGGCGGGAGAGGCGTTCACCACCCGCTGGCGCGTTTCCAAGATCATCCCCTCGTGGGTGGTCAAGGTGACCGGCGGCACCTTGCCCTCGCTCGTGCTCAAGGCATCGGACCATGTGGTTTCGATGTTGGTCGCCTGCAATCGGGCGAGCGCACGCTCGACGGCCACCGAATAGTTCACCGGCTGAATCTGCGGGAACAGTTGCCGGGCGCTCGGATCGTGGACGATGTTTTCGTTGACCAGGCCTTCGATCAGAGGGCGGGCGATGGCCGCCGGGATGGGGGTGACCAGATTCACCCAGTACGACGACAGGCGCGGCGTGAGAACCGGCACCGGCACCATCCACCGCTTCAGTCCGCGGACCTTGGCGTAGATCGTCATCATCTCGCCGTAGGTGATGATTTCCGAGCCGCCGATTTCGATGATGCGCCCGGAACTCAGAGGCACGGCGAGCGCCGCAGTCAAATATTCGAGCACGTCGCGGATCGCCAGCGGCTGGGTTTTCGTATAGACCCAGCGCGGGCAGATCATGATCGGCACCCGTTCGGTCAGGTAGCGGATCATCTCGAACGACAGGCTGCCCGAGCCGACGATCACCCCGGCGCGAAACTCGGAGACCGGGACGCCGCCGCTACGCAGCGAGTCGCCCGTCTGCTGGCGCGAGCGGAGGTGTTCCGAAAGATTCGGCGAATCCTCGGCCAGGGCGCCGAGATAGATGATCCGTTCGATCCCCGCGTCTTTGGCGGCCACACCGAATTGCCGAGCCGCGAGAAGGTCGCGTAGGTGGAAATCGGCACCCCCGCCCAGGCTATGGACCAGGTAGTAGGCCGTCCACACCCCCGCCATCGCCGCTGCGAGGCTCTCGGGCCGCAGCACGTCGCCTGCCACGATCTCGACCGCCGAGTGCCAGGGGCGCCCCTCCAACCGCGACGGATCGCGCGCCAGGCAGCGCACGCGATACCCCATCTCCAACAAGAGTGGAACCAGCCGCCCACCGATGTACCCCGTGGCTCCGGTGACCAGAATGAGCGGCCGGTCTGTGTCGTCGGTGGGCATGGGAAGGGCCTCCAGCAAGGTACGTGCTGGGGTGGGTAACAACGACCACGCCCCCGGTATTCTTGCGGCTCCACCGGGACACACGGGCACCGGCACCTTACCGCGTCTTCTTTTCAGCACCGCTTGCCGCAATCCCTTGTGCTCTGTACACTACAGCCGTGAACGATTCGCCCCCATCGGCTCATCTTCTGCTCGCTGCGGCGCGTGAGGTCGAAACGCGGATCGAGAGCGCGCTCGATGCGGTGGGGCTTTCGCTCGCCAAGTTCAATGTCCTTTCGCGGCTGGTCGAGGCCGGCGATCCGGTGCCGCTCGGTTGTCTGGCCGAACTCTGTAGCTGCGTCCGCTCGAACATGACCCAGCTGATCGATCGGTTGGAGGAGGAGCGCCTGGTCGAGCGATTGGCAGATCCGAAGGATCGCCGCTCGGTGCGCGCCGTGTTGACCGCGACCGGTCGGGAACGCCACGCCGCGGGGGCGAGTGTGCTCGCCCTTACGGAAGCTCGAATCTTTGGTCGGTTCGCCGCAGTAGACCGCGAAGCGCTTGCCCGGATCGCTACGCTCGTTCGCGCCGAGGGGTGACTCTCTTTTTTGCCCCGTCCTGCAGGTCTGAACCTTCCGAGTTCGAACCATCCACCTGTGGGTACACCCTAGAGGCGGCCGAGGAGGAGATCTCCTCCGGTCGCGCCGACCTGGTCTCGTTCGGAACTCAGTTCTTGGCCAACCCGGATCTGCCCGAACGGTTCGCCACAGGCGCCGCGCTCAACGCGCCGAACCCGGCGACGTTTTATAGCGGCGGCGCTCTCGGCTACACCGACTATCCGGCGCTGGCGGCGTCCACCCCTCCTTGAGCCGGCGAGGGAGAACACACAGGTGTCCGGCCTTCAGCCGATCTCGAGCACCAGCTTGCCGCGAACGTGTCCGTCATCGATCCGCTCGTGGGCACGCCAGACTTCGGCGAGCGGGATCACCTCTTCGACCGAGGGGCGCAACAGCCCCCGGTCGACCCAGGTGGCGAGCTGGGTGAGATCCGCGTCGCGGATGGAAACGTTGATCCAATGGGCGCGCTGTCTCGGCCCGATCCGGCTGCGTAGCGCGGTCGCCGCCCACCAGAAGAAGACGCCGGGGCCCGGCCGAGTCGTGACGTAGACGCCGCCGTCGTCGGAGAGAACGTCCTGGCACGCTGGGAACGAACGATTGCCGACGACATCGAAGACGACCGCGTACTGCTGCTCCTCCAGCGCGAAATCGACCGCGCGGTAGTCGATCGCGCGCTCGGCTCCCAGATCCTCAAGAAATTCTAGATTCGCTGCGCCCGCGGTGGCGATCGTCCGGGCGCCCAACAAGCGCGCGATCTGGACCGCAAAATGTCCGACCCCGCCCGCCGCGCCGTGGATCAACACCGGCTCGGCCGATTGGATCTCGCCGATGTCGCGTAGCGCTTGGAGGGCTGTACAGCCGGCGACCGGAAGAGAGGCCGCCGCGGCGAACGAGAGCTGCGGAGGGATCGGTGCGACCTGATCGGCCTTCGCGAGCGTTCGTTCGGCATAGCTTCCCCGGCCGGCCCGAAGCGCGCTGCCGAACACCCGATCGCCCGGTTCGAAATCCGCGACCTCCGGCCCTACCGCTTCGACCTCGCCCGAAAAGTCGGTTCCGAGCACGAGCGGGAAACGCTCATGGACGAAAAACCGGAATTTGCCGCTCCGAATTTTCGCGTCCATCGGGTTCACCCCCGCCGCGCGCACCCGGACGAGCAGCTCGCCGGTGCCCGGCGCCCGCGGTTCCGGAACCTCCCGGAGCGCGAACCGGTCGGTGCCACCGTACGCCTCGATCACCGCGGCGCGCATCCGGATGTCCTTCTGGTCAGCTCGCCTTGCGCCGGCTGTCGATCAGTTTCATCGTCGGCTTGGACACGAATGGAAACGCGCCGCCGATGTAGTTGAGCGCCTTGAGCAGCGCGCCGGGCACCCAGTGGACCTTGCGGCTGTGGACGGCGTTCCATACGAGGCCGGCGATCTGTTGCGGAGTGCGCTTGGAGCCGAAGGTTTCCAGCGAGCCGGCCCGATAGGTTTGCGTGCGCACCATCGGGGTGTCGACGTAGAGCGGCATCAGGTCGGTCACCGTGATGTCGTCCTTGGCCAGCTCGATGTTCAGCGCCTCGGTGAACCCGCGGATGAAAAACTTGGAAGCCGAGTAGGTCGCGAGATCGGGGACACCGTAGATCCCGGAGGCCGAGCCCATCGAAACGATATGGGCGCCCGGGGTCTTCCGGAGCAGGTCGAGCGAGGCGTAGATGCCGTTGACCACGCCGATCACGTTGATCTCGACCGTAAGCCGGTGCTCTTCGAGCGGGGTCTGCGCGAACGGCCCCATGCGCATGATGCCGGCGCAGTTGAACAGCGCGTCCAGCCGGCCGCCGCTCCAGGCGCCGAGTTCCGCCACCGCCTGTTGGTAGTCCGCACCATCGCGGACATCGAGCTTGCGGGTGAAGCAGCACTCGACCCCAAGCTCCGCGGCGAACGCGTTGAGCCCTTCTTCGTTGATATCGATCAACGCCACCCGCCAACCGCGGGAGACGAACAGCCGGGCGGTCTCACGGCCGATGCCGGAGGCCGCCCCGGTGATCAAAATCGTCTTGGCACTTTTCCGAGTCTCATTGACCATCGCTCTAGCCGCCTCCTGCCGGGCCTTGACCGGTAGATGTTCGTCGGGGTGCGGCGAGATTTGCCGCGCAGCGGCATTCTAGTCCATTCGGTGGCTCTGCGCACGGGTCTTCAGGGCTGTTCGTTCTTGGCGACTGCGCCACCCTTCATGACAAAGCGAACCGTCTCCATCGCCTGAATGTTGGTCAGCGGATCGCCGGCCACCGCGATGATGTCCGCCTGCTTGCCGGCTTCGAGGGTGCCGATCGTCTTGGCCAAACCGAGCAGGTCGGCGGCGTTCTCCGTCGCGGCGCGTAGCGCCGCGGCCGGGGTCATGCCGAGATCGACCATCAGCTTGAATTCCTGGGCGTTCAGCCCATGGGGCGAGACTGCGGAATCGGTGCCGAAGGCGATCTTCACCCCAGGGCCACCGCCTTTCGGAACATCCTGGAGCGCACCGCGACGGCTGCGTTGGCCTTCGCTTCGATCTCTGGCGGATAGTGGCGCTCGGCAGCCTTTCCGGAGACGAACTCACCCGCGAGCAGCGTCGGCACCAGGTAGGTCCCGCGGCTCACCATCATCCGCAGCCCTTCGTCGTCCAAGAACGAACCATGCTCGATCGAGTCGGCATCCGCCCGGATGGCGACTTTGGCCCCCTCCGCTCCGTGGGCGTGAACCGCGACCCTTTTGCGCAAGCGATGCGCTTCGTCGACGATCGCGTTCATCTCGTCTTGGGTCAGTTGCGGCGTGTCCACCTCGTCGGCGAGCGAGAGCACGCCTCCGGTCGCACAGACTTTGATCACGTCGGCGCCGTATTTGACTTGAAAGCGGACCGCGTCGCGAAATTGATCGGCGCCCGCGGCGATGCCGTCCTCGATGCCGCTCTCGTGGCCGAACCGGAGGTAGGGGAAGCCGCTCTCGTCACAATGACCGCCGCGGGCGCCGAGCGCGTGGACCGCCACGAGCATGCGCGGTCCCGGGATGGTGCCTGCCGCGATCGAGTTGCGCAGGCCGACATCCACATACTCGCCGGAGCCCACGTCGCGCACGGTGGTGAAGCCGGCCAAAAGCGTCTTCCTCACATTGGCGGTCGCTCGAATCGCCTGCTCGGGCACTGTGGTGCGGAGATTCGCCAGGGCATCCTGCGCCCAGTTGTTGCCCGACTCGCCCGAGACATGAGTGTGGCAGTCGATCAGCCCGGGCAGGAGGGTCGAGTCGCCGAAATCGATCACCTCGGCCCCCGCCGGGACCGCGAGACCGACACCGACCGCCTTGATCGTCGTTCCCTCGACGATCACCATGCCGTTTTTGAGCGCGCGGTCGGAGGTGCCGTCGAAGATCCGCGCCGCTTTAAGGACGGTGACCTTCGGTGGCGGGGCCTGTGCCGAAACGGCTACCGCTCCGGTTCCTAGAACGTACGCGATGCCCGCCGCAAGGGCGAGCGTTCCGGACCATCTCGTGCGCATCGGGGAGATCCTCCTTGGAAGTTCGGAGGTGGAGGTTAGCCGGTTTTGCCCAGCCATGGTTCCTCTTTTTACGGGCGGCGGCGCGGGCGCCGTTCGGGCGGAGCGTTCTTCGGGTCGTCCGGCCAAGCGTGTTTCGGGTAACGCCCCTGAAGCTCGCGCTTGACCACAGAGTAGGTATTGGCCCAGAAGCTCCCAAGATCGCGGGTCACCTGCTGTGGCCGATAGTTCGGTGCGAGGAGATGAACCAGAACGGCGACCCGGCCGGCGGCCACGCGCGGCGTCTGATCGAGCCCGAACAACTCCTGGATGCGCACTGCGAGCACGGGTGGGCCGTCCCCCTCTGCCGGGTATTCGAGGCGGATGAGGCTACCGCTCGGCACTTCGATCCGCTCGGGCGCCTCGCGGGCGAGCGCCTGGGTTTGCGGATAGCTGAGCGCTCCGGAGAGCAGCTCGCGGAGAGGTGCTTTGCGCAGATCGGCGAACGAGCGCCGGCCGCGGGCGAGATCGGGAAGGAGGGCGCGGATCTCCTCTTCGCCAGCCGCCGGCAACGCGAGCTCGGGCATCGCCCGGCCCAACCAGCGCCAGCGGGCGAGGAAACCCGCGATCTCGGGTTCGTCGAGCGCCAGGGCGCGCGGAAGATCGCGACCGGCCGCCTCGATCAGGACCCGCGAGGCCGCTTCCGGCGGCGGCGGCACTTCTCGCTCGTCGAGCCTCAAATCGTCGAACCGGGTTCGCCGGTGGGCGACCGCCCGTTCGCGCTCGGCATCGAATTCGACCTCGATCTCCTCGCTCAACCGCTCTCGGGGCAAATCGGCGAGCTCGACGCCCGAAGCGATCCGGATGCGCGCCTCGCCCAGGGCGCCGCCTGCGCCGAGATCGACATCGATGCAGGCGAACAGCTCCTCGTTCCTTACCGCGCTCTCTTCGCCGAGCCGGACACCGCGACCGCCGACCATGACCGCCCGCGGACTCCCGGGCTCGCGGCGGCGGGCGATCCGATCCGGATAGGCGGCGGCGATCGCGGCGAGCAGTGCGCCGTCGCGATCGGCGGGTTTGGAGGGCGATGCCGAGCCTGGCGCCGACCGCTCCAGCTGCTCCGCCGCCTGGAGGACGAACCGCGCGGCGCCGGCCGCCAGCTCCCCGGCGGGCGAGGCGGTCTGCCGGCCACCGCTCCGCGCGAAGGCTTCCAGGGCATCGAGCCGATCGAGCAGATCCGAGCGCGAGACATGGACCGCCGTTTTGCGTCCTCCCCCCGCCGCGGTCGGAGCGCTCCGCCGAAACGGATCGCGCTCGCCGAGCAATGCAGCCACCAGCGCCGCCTCGCGGCCTACCCCCCTCCTCCGCCCTTCAATGAGCAAACCGGCGAGTCGCGGGTGGATCGCAATCTCGGCCATCGCGCGGCCACGCGCTGTGAGCCGGCCCCCGGCGTTCGCGTCGAGCGCGCCGAGACGGGTGAGTAGATCGAGCCCGCGGGAAAGGGCCGCCGGCTCTGGCGGCTCGAACCAGCCGAAACCGGCGAGGTCGGTCTCTCCCCAGGCGAGCAGTTGGAGCGCCGGGCCGGCGAGATCGACGCGGCTGATCTCCGGGCGCTCGCGTTCCGGCCGCGCCGCCTGCTCCCGCTCGGGCCAGAGCCGATAGGCGATGCCGGGACCTTCGCGCCCGGCCCGCCCCGAGCGCTGCGCGGCGGACGCCCGGCCGATCCGCGCCAGCTCCAGCCGGTCGAGGCCGCTCGCGGGGTCGTAACGCAAAATTCGGGCGAGACCGCAATCGACCACCGCGGCGATCCCCGAAACGGTCACCGAGGTCTCGGCGACATTGGTTGCGAGAACGATCTTCCGCCGTGCTCCTGGGGCGATCGCCGCGTCTTGCGCTTCGGCGGGCAGCTCGCCGTAGAGCGGCAGGATCGCGCAGCCACGGGTTGAGGCGCTCGCGGTAAGGATCTCCGCCGCGCGGCGGATCTCGCCCACGCCGGGGAGGAACGCGAGCACTCCTCCTCCCGGAGTCTCGGCCAACGCGCGCTCGACCGTCGCCGCAACCCGCGCCGCGATTTCGCGCGGCTCGATCCGCAGGTCGGGTCCTTCCAGTCCCTCCGAATACCGGATCTCGATCGGAAAGAGCCGCCCAGGGCTGTCGATCGTTGGCGCGCCGCCGAGAAACTCGGCGAGCGGACCCGGATCGAAGGTCGCCGACATGGCGATCAGCGAGAGGTCGGGGCGCACCTCTCTTTGTACCCGCCGGGCCATGGCGAGCGCCAGATCGGCGGCCAGCGTCCGCTCGTGAATCTCGTCGAAGATCACGACCCCCACCCCGTCAAGGAAGGGGTCGGCCTGGAGGCGCTGGACCAGAATGCCCTCGGTGACCACGAGAATTCGAGTCTCCCGTGTCGCCTTGCGCTCGAAGCGGACTTGATACCCCACCTCGCGACCGAGCTGCCACCCCTGCTCCTCGGCGATCCGCCGGGCCGCCGCACGCGCCGCGACCCGCCGGGGCTCGGTCATCACGATCGATTGGCCGGCGTCGAGACCGGCGATCCCCGCCGCGAGTAGCGCCGGGGGGACCCGGGTCGTCTTTCCGGCTCCCGTGGGCGCGCGCAAGACCGCGTTCGCGTAACCGCGAAGGGCGGCGATCAGCTCGGGCAGAACGAAATCGATCGGCAGCGGGGCGAGAGCGAGGGGCATGGCGGCGACATCATCCCCTGTCTCCGGTTGAGGAGCTAGAATATTCGGTCATGAGCGACCACCAGCCGACCCTCTTCGACAAGATCCTCTCCGGAGAGATCCCCAGCTACAAGATTTATGAGGACGAACAGGTCTTCGCGTTTCTCGACATCGGCCCGCTCTCCGAAGGTCACACGCTGGTGATTCCGAAGGAGTGCAAGGCGCAGCTCCACCAGCTCTCGGACGACTCGGCCGCCGCGCTCGGCCGCGCCCTGCCGCGGATCTGCCGCGCGGTGATGAAGGCGACCGGCGCCACGGCGTACAACATTCTCCAGAACAATGGCTGGGACGCCCATCAGGTGGTCATGCACGTCCATTTCCACATCATCCCGAAGTTCGGTTCCCAAGGTCTCGGAATCGCCTGGAACGCCGGCAAGCTCGGAGACTCCGCCGGGCGCGACCTGGCCGAGCGGATGCGGCAGGCGTTGGCGGGGTGACCTCAACGCTCTCCAGGTGTTACTCTTACCTCCGGTAAGGAGAAGAACGATGGCCACCGCGACGCTAACCAGTAGAGGTCAGATCACTCTGCCGAAACCGGTTCGAGAGCACCTCGGAGTTCACGATGGCGACCGCGTGGACTTCATGATCCGAGACGACGGCTCGGTAGCCGTTCGTTCGTTGAAAGGGTCGGTTCAGCGCCTCGCCGGCCTTCTGGCTCGGCCGGGCCTCAAGGCTCCAACGAACGAAGAGATGAACGAGTCGATCGCTCGGTTCCACGCGGATGAGGACGAGAGAATCCGCCGCCTGGGATGAGAGGCCTCGACACCAACATCTTGGTCAGATTTCTTACCGAGGACGACACTCGGCAGACAAAGCAGGCTGCCGCGGTTCTCGCTGAGGCGGAACAATCACGCCACAGATTGTTCGTCTCGACGGTCGCACTCTGCGAGTTCGCATGGACGCTGCGCTCCGCACCCTATCGCTGCGACCGAACGGTGATCGCGCAGTTCCTTGAACTGATGCTGGACACCAAAGTCCTCGAGTTTCAGAGTCGAGATTCGGTTCAACAGGCACTGGCTGATTTTCGCTCAGGTCGCGGCGACTTTGCGGACTACTTGATCAGCCGCGAAAACCAAGCTTTCGGATGCAAAGACACGATCACCTTCGACCGGAAACTCACCGGTCCCCTCTTCGAGATTCGCTGACCGATGCGGGCGATTGAGATCCACGGTGCCTTCGGGCTCGAAAACCTCGCGCTCGTCGAGCGGCCGGAGCCGGTGGCCGGTCCCGGGCAGGTGGTCGTCGAGCTGCATGCGGCGTCGCTCAACTATCGGGATCTGATGATGATCCAGGGGTTGTACAACCCGAAGCAGAAGCTGCCACTGCTCCCTTGCTCGGATGGTGCCGGAGTGGTCGTCTCGGTCGGTCCCGGCGTGAGCCGAGTGACGCCTGGCGATCGCGTCGCGACCGCGCTCACCCAGCGCTGGTTGGCCGGCGCGCCGGCACGCGAGCTGATTCGCTCGACCCTGGGCGGACCTTTGGACGGTGTGCTGGCGGAGCGGGTGGTGCTTTCCGAAGAGGGCGTCGTTCGCGTTCCCTCCCATCTTTCGGATGTCGAGGCGGCGACACTCCCCTGCGCCGCGCTCACCGCTTGGTCGGCGCTCGACGCGGGCGACATTGGCGCCGGGGATACCGTGCTCGTCCAAGGCACGGGAGGGGTGGCGGTCTTCGCGCTCCAGCTCGCCCGGCTACGTGGTGCGCGCGTCTTCGCAACTACCCGCAGGTCGGAGCGGGCCGAACGCCTACTCGCCCTCGGTGCCGAGACGGTAGTCGATTCGCGGCAGAACCCGGACTGGGGTGCGGGTGTGCGTGAGGCCACCGGCGGTCGCGGTGTCGATCTCGTGGTCGAGATCGGCGGGGCCGGTACGCTCGAACAGTCGCTCCGGGCGGTGCGGGTCGGCGGCACCATCGCCCTGATCGGCATCCTGGACGGCAACGCCGCCGCGCTTCATCTGACCTCGATCTTCATGCAGGCGATCCGCCTTCAGGGCATCCTGGTCGGCCATCGAGAGGCGTTCGAACGGATGAACCGGGCGATCGAGCTCCACCGCCTCCACCCGGTCGTCGATCAGACCTACCCGTGGACCGAGGCGCGCGCGGCGCTCGAACGAATGGCTGCGGGTGAACATTTCGGGAAGATCTGCCTGTCGTTCTGACCTGAACCTCTCAATCGCTCGCACGGGGTTGTCTTGACCCTTCTCCCTTCGCCCGCTAACCTCGGTGCACTTGAGGCTCTGCCCGTCTCTTTTGGACGCGCTCCCCGGAGATCACCCATGCAACTCGGAATCCTCGGCTTTCCCAAAGCCGGTAAGACCACCCTGTTCAACACGCTCACCTCGTCGCACCAATCGACCGACAAATTCAGCTCGTCGGCCGAAACCAACATGGGTGTCGCCCAGGTGGCCGACCGGCGGCTCGAACAGCTGCGCGATCTGTTCAAGCCGAAGCGCTACGTGCCGGCGACCGTGCAGTACATGGACATCCCGGGCATGCGCAAGGGGGAGTCGGCCGAGAGCCTCGACCTCGCGAAGCTCAAGAACGTCGATGCGTTGGTCCACGTGGTGCGCGCGTTTGCGGACGCCGAGATCCTCCATACGGAAGGGAGCGTCGATCCGGCCCGCGACGTCGAGATCGTCGATCTCGAGTTGATCTTGGCCGACCACACCCTGGTCGAAAAGCGGCTCGATCGGCTCGAAAAGGCGACCAAACGGGGCTTGAACCCGGAAGAGCAGCGCGAAAAGCACCTGCTCGCCGACATCGTCCTTCCCGCGCTCGAAAAGGAGATCCCCCTCCGCGAGGTCGAGCTCGATGCCGACGACGACCGCCGCCTGCGCGGTTTTCAGCTCCTTTCGGCCAAGCCGATGCTCCTGGTGATCAACGTCGACGAAGCGCGGGTGGCAACCGCCGACCCCGCCGCCCTCGGTATTCGCCTTCGCCCCGCGGTTCGCGCCGTGGTCGTCTCGGCACCGATCGAAGACGAGATCTCGAGCCTACCGGCGGCAGAGCAGGCGGATTTCCTCGCCTCGCTCGGCCTCGCCGAACCGAGTCTCGCCCGGGTGACCCGCGCGAGTTTCGACCTGCTCGGCCTGATCGCATTCTTCACGGTCGGCGAAGACGAGGTGCGCGCCTGGACGATCCGCCGCGGCACCCGGGCGCGCGAAGCGGCCGGCACCATCCACTCCGACCTGGAGCGTGGCTTCATCCGCGCGGAGGTCGTCGGCTGCGAGGATCTCCTCCGTCTGAAGACGCTGGTCGCCTGCCGCGAGGCCGGCCTGCTTCGGTTGGAAGGGAAGGAGTACGAGATGAAGGACGGCGACGTGACGAACATTCGGTTCAACGTGTAAGGGGAGCGATGTCCGTGCCCGAGAATCTCCCCGCTGCCGCACCTCCTCCACAGGGCGGCGTCGATCCGGAGAGCGCCCCTCGGCCGCGCTTGAAGGAGTTGGAGGTAATGGTCGCGGACGTGATCCAGGAAACCGCGGACACCGCGACCCTCACCCTGTTCACCGGCAACGATCGGCTGGAGTACGAGCCCGGCCACTTCCTGACCATCCGCCCCCAGCAGTTTCCGACCCTCGAGGGGTTCTGCCGCTATTTCGAGGACCTCAAGGGGAAGCGCGAGCCGGCGCGGGCCTATTCGCTCTCGTCGGCGCCGCACGAGGGTCTCCTCGCGATCACCGTCAAGCAGGAGCGCTATATCTCCGGGGTGACCCGATACCCGCCGCTGCTATCGCCCCTGCTGGTCTTCCACACACCCCCCGGCACGCGCATGCGGGTGACCGGCTTCGGCGGGCCGTATGTCCTGCCGGCGGACATCGAGACGCGAACCGACCACCTGGTCCACATCTGCGCCGGCTCCGGTATCGTGCCCAACTACAGCATCTTGAAGCACTGCCTCGCGACCGACATGAATCTTCGCCACACGCTGATCTACGGCGATCGCACTTGGGACGACGCGATCTTCCGCAACGCGCTCGAAGAGCTGGAACGGCGCCACCCCGACCGTTTGCGCATCATCCACGCCCTCTCGCGAGAGCCGGAGGCGGAAACGTTCGGAGAGAACGTCCGCGGCGGCCGCGTTGACGAGGCGCTGATCGCCGAATTCTTGCCCGAACCTTCCGCAGTCGAAATCTTCACCTGCGGCCCGGGAGTCGGCAAATTCGAGCGCCAAGCCGCGGCGGCGAAGGGAGAAGAGGCCCTCCCGCGCTTCCTCGAAACCGTCTTGGCCGCGCTGCACAACTTAGGCGTGCCCGGCGAGCGCATCCACCGCGAGAGCTACGGGTAAGGGATGGACTGAATCCCGAGGTCCGTTTCAAGGTTCGGCGGGACACCAATGCCCGAGAGGTGCTCAGGAATCATCGGCCTAGCTAGCTTATTAGCTCAAAGCTTTTGACGACCGCATTCCCAAGGTGGTTCTCTATGATCTTACCTGCCATCGTGTTTGTGAGCGTGTGAATAAAACAGTGATGGACGGTAAGCACCAATTCCTGAAGGTCTTGATCATCTTCGATCAGCGACACGTCTAAACCCATCGCCTTGCACTCTGCGAAATGAATATGGCGACTGTGGGTCTTGTTACCAGTGTAGCTAGACCTGAATCCAGCACGTAAAAAATCGTCGGAGTTAGCCTAAAACGAGGAAACGCCCGTTTCTTCAGGGTATTATCGGAATGGATCAGAAACCGAGTACCCGAAAGAAGAGGCGTTTCAGATGAAGAATAGAGCGAATTTAGAGCGTCGTCAAGACAGCCTGGCCGAGCGCCTGG
>JANNIH010000110.1:0-50886 GCA_031404815.1 Holophagales bacterium
GGATGCCGCGCCACTTCAAGTAGGTGTTGTACGGCATGTCGTTGCGCTTGCTGCCCAGCCAGCGATCGACGGAGTGCGCCGGACGCGCGCTCTCGATCTTCGCGGTCACCTCGAGCACGACGGCGTCGCAGCCGTCGCCGCCCACCACGACCAGAATGCGGTCGCCCGCGACCGCGCCGTCGAGCGCGCGCGCGAGCAGCAGGCCGGCGTGCGCGGCGCCCGTGCGACCTACAGCGCCGAGCAGCGGATCGGCGATCTGCTCCGGCTTCAGGCGCAGCGCCTCGGGCACGATCGCCATAGCGCGCGCGTTCGTGCCGTCGAGGATCACGGTCTTCAGATCTGCGGGGCCGACCCCCGCGTTCTTGAGCGCGCGCGTGGCCGTGTCGAGCACGATCGGGCCGAGCGTCTCGGCGCCGAAACGCTCTTCCCACTGCTTCGCGAACGGATCGCTCGGCAGCCGCCACACGTCGAGGATCTCGACCGTGGCCGACGCGCGGCCGACGATGCGCGCGATCGCCTCCGAGTCGGGGCCGGTCACGAACGCGACCGCTCCGTCGCCGCTGCCGCTCTCGCGTGCGCCCCCGGGTCCCGGTCGGTGAAACCCTAAACTATCGGGGGTCTCGTGTCTCACCCGACATTGGCAGAAAGGGAAACGCCGCGCGCGCCCTGGCCGCGCCGACCCACGCGCCACCGCCACGCACCACGCGCCTCCCACCGCTCGTCGGCCCCCACGGATCGGTCGTGAATTCGGCCGAATAGGGGGCGTACCAGTCCGCCGCCCACTCCCAGACGTTACCGATCATGTCGTACAGGCCCCAGGGGTTCGGCTCAAGCTGGCCGACAGGCTCGGGCTTCTGCCGCGCGTTGCCGCTGTACCAGCCGACCTGGCCGAGCGCTGTTTCCTTGCCATTGCGGTCGGTGTATTCGTGCTCGGTGCCGCCGCGCGCGGCGTACTCCCACTCGGCCTCGGTCGGCAGGCGCCCGCCCAGCCAAGCGGCATAGGCATAGGCTGAGTACCAGTCCATTCCCGTGGCGGGTAGGTTGTCGGCCTTGCTGCCGCCCTTACCTGCGAAAAGCGCGTAGTCCGCTGCGGTGACGGCGTAGGTCCCTAGCCGGAAAGGCGAGATCGCCACTTGGTGTGTAGGCCGTTCGTCGTCGAAGCCCTTCCCGGGAGGGCTGCCCATCTGAAAGGTGCCGGTTGGAATCACAGCCCAAGCGGAGTCGATGCGGCCGGGAATCGGCGGTGGCGGGCGGCGCTCGCGGAGCGGAGCGAAGGCACGTTCGCGCAGAGCGGCTGCGGCTTCCCGCTCGCCTACTTGGGCGCTCCGGCCTGAGAAGTAGTCGAGCGCCCAAGCGACGCCGCCGAGGGTTTTCAGGTCTTCCGCGCCGAATGGAAGGGCGCGTTCGATCGCTGTGAGCACCGCGCCCGCGCGGTCGGCTTCAGGGAGGTTGGCGACCTGCTTTTTCAGGAAGGGAAGAAGCGAGGGGCTCCGGTTTGGAACGGGTGGTTTCGCCTTCAGCGGTCGCGCGGCTGTCTTCGGTTTTTCGATCTCGACCGGCGTGGCCAACCCCTTCTCGATCGCCTCGGCGAGCGCTGCAACGGTCTGGAACCGCTCGGAAGCCTCCCACTCGGCTCCTTTTCGTAGCGCCGCGCGAATACCCGGAGGGCAGGGGAGCTGTTCAAGAAAGGACTCGGCATTACGTAGCACATCGTACGGCAGCTCCTTGCCGTAGAAGCAGAAGGCCGTGGTCATCGCGAGCGAGTAGACGTCCGCGGTGACGCCCGCCTCCTGCGGTGCGCCCATGCACTCCGGCGCGGAATAGAGGAAGGTGCCGAGCATCCCACCACCGAGCGTGCCGCCGGTCGTGTCGACGGCGCGCACGAGGTCGAAGTCGGCCAGCTTCGGTTGCCCGTCTACACCCATCAGGATATTCGCCGGCTTGATATCGCGGTGAATCACACCCCGACCGTGCGCGAACTGCAGGGCCTCTGCGACTTGGGCCAGCAGCGGGACGATGCGCTCGGCGGGCAGGCGGTTCGCCAGTACGGCCGCGCGCAGTTCGCCGCCTAGGACGTACTCCATGACGAAGAAGTGAAATCCTCCGTCGTCGAGCCGTTCTTCGATGACGCGCACGATTCCTTGGTGGTGCAGCTCGGCCATCTTGCGCGCGCCGCGGAAGAACCGATCGAGGCGCGAGCCGTCCCGCGCGGATTGCGGATGGAGGACTTTCACGGCCACCAGGTTGTGCTTGCTTTTGTCGTAAGCCTTCCAGACGTTCGCGAAACCGCCATGGCCCAGAAGCTCGATCAGTTTGAAGCGGCCGGCCAGGAGATCCCCCGCCTTGACGTTGCCACCCTCCCGAATCTTCCGGCGCAGGTCCAGGATCTCGCTTTTTACGGAGGCCGGGTCTCCACCCTCGGAGATGATCGTCTCCTCGCGGTGGTGCGCTTGGTCCAGCGCCTCGGAGAGAGCACGGACCTCGTCGTTCAGGTACTTGGGAACGGGATGCGTTTCCGGCAGGGCCGTCGGTCTCTGCAGGTGCCGCAGAAGCTCCTGCCGGACCTTCCCGCGAAATTGGGGCAGCGCCTCTACCGCACCGACCTCGACAGGTTCCCAATCGAAGAACACCGCGAGACGATCGATCCCGCGGAGGGCCTCGACCTGCTTGCGTGCGCCGGGTTCGCTCTCCCAGAGTTTGCCGGGCCAGTCGTCGCGGGCAAGGAGGGTGACGATTGGCTTGCCGAGGGTCTTTGCGGTTTCGATCTCGATCTCGGTGATCGAGCGCTTGCCGTCGCCGCCGACTTCCGCGCCGGGCACCCAGCCGCGCCGCCAACCGAGGATCGCGAGGACGAGATCGGATGCGCCCACCCGGCGTCTGCAGGCCTCGACGATCCCGACCGAACCGTCGGTCCCGAAATGCTCCATCATCTCGGGGTGCCACTCGAGATCGAGCACCACGTCCTTCGCCGCCTGGCGGTAGGATTTGAGGTCCTCGGACGTGGAAGAGACGAAGACTTTGCGCATCGCTGGGATTCGAGGCGAAAGCGTAGCACGAGCGCGAGGGCTTGCCGGTCGCGGGGGGCTTTTCGTTTCTGCCGGCGCTTTCGGAGCGCGCCGACGTGTCGGTGCCGGCTGCGAATCCAGATCCACAGCGGCAAGCCTCTATCCGAACGCCGAAGACGCCGATCGGGCGCGGTAAGCCCATTTGCAGGCCTGCGGCTCATTCGCCACGCCTGCGGCTCCGTTCCCGGGACCGATAGTCCGGTTTCGGGACGGCTATTCCGGTTCGGGGACTGTAATTCCTATTCCGGGACACGTTGATCCGATGCGGGGGCGGATCCTCCGGTCCTGGGACCATTGTTCCGGTTCTGGGACGGTACTTCCGATCCTGGCCTCTGATAGTCCTGTTCTGGGACGGTTTATTCCGGTTCTGGGACCGATAGCCGCTATCCAGCGTCGCTCGCCGCTAGCCACGGCGTAGATCGTCTTGTCCAGGAGCGGATATCGCTTTACGAACCAGGAAACCGCCATTCCCGCCGTGGCGCCGCTTCCTGGGGCGGAGCGCGGTTTGCGGCGGTGTCGATGCTCCCGCGGCGGCGTGAAACCGCGTTCCGGAGCGGATTACGCATCTCCGCCGGAGTACCCGTACGTCGGCCAAGCAACGGCCGAGGCGGGGGAGCGAGGGGACCTCCGAGGTTTTGTGGACTTTGAGCTGTCGGCGCTTGGAGGTTCGGGCCGAGCTCGCGGCGGGGCGGGGAATCTTCGGCACCCCGCTTTCAGGCCGTGCAAAGCAGAGCCTCGTACGCTTTTTGATTGACAGTCGTACGCCGAGGCTATAGCTTGGGCGTGGCCCCCCAGGAGGTGCCCCCATATGACCCTTCGAGCTTCGGCATTGCGCGAGAACATCTACCGGATCTTGGACGAGATCCTGGAGACCGGGGTGCCGGTCGAGATCGAGCGGAAGGGCAAGCTTTTGCGCATCTTGGCGGTCGAGCCGAAGAGCAAGCTCGCGAATCTGAAGGCGCGCGACGTCATCGTCGGCGATCCGGAGGATCTGGTCCACGTCGATTGGTCCGACGAATGGCGCCCCTGATCTACCTCGACACCCATGTCGTCGTTTGGCTCTTCTCGAACCGCGTGGATTTGCTGACGGCAGGGGTTCGGGCACGGATCGAGGAGAGCGACCTGTTGATCTCTCCCGCGGTCAAGCTCGAGCTCCAATTCCTCTTCGAGATTCGACGCCTCACGGTTCCTGGCGCGGAAGTCGTGGAGACCTTGGGCAAAGAGCTCGCGCTGCGGGTCTGCGACCTGCCGTTTCTCGACGTGATCGAGATCGCGCTCGATGCCTCATGGACGCGGGACCCGTTCGATCGCTTGATCGCGAGCCAGGCCACGCTGCGCGGGGCGGCGCTACTCACCCGGGATGACAATCTCCGAACCCATTGCCCCTGGGCCGAATGGCCCGGCTGAGCCGGGCGGTAAAGGACCCTAGAGGCCGGGCTGGGGGTCCCAGGAATAGTTGAAGGCGTGGCTAGCTTCCGAGGCCCAGCTCCTCGATCGACTTCACCTCCAGGAGCCGATCGGCCAGCCCTTCCAGCTCATCCAGCGATCCGATCGCTTCGACGCGCTCGCGAATCGTGGGCGAGACTTCTCCGAACCGCTTCCCGAGTTGGCGAAGCAGGGTGTTGCGGAAACGCTCCGTAGCCTTCTCGATCCCCTTCTCCATGCCCTGCTGCGTATACTGCTTCATGTACTGGGCGGCCATCCGATCAGCCCATGTCATTTCCATCGCTTCGACCTCCGGAGTTGCTTGGGTGGCGCGGAGGGTGGCGTACTCCTCCGCTTCGCGCCCGGTCAATTGTAGGTATGTTTCGACGCAGTTGGTCAAGAGGAACTTTGCGGCCTCGTCGACAGAGGCCGAGGCGATCTTGCGCAGCAGCTCAAGTTTGAGCCGAACCCGGCCCATCTTGCCCGGTCGGGCGCGGGCGGCGAGCGCCCAGGCGAGCGGCTCCGGTCGCTCGAGCAGGGTTTCCGCCGACAGTCGGGATACGCCGAGCGAGAAATACCGCAAGGTGTGGACTTCCAGATCGAGTACCCGCTCCACCCGGTCGGTCCACCGAGCACCGGCGGGGCCACCGTGCAGGAAGACGACGATCGATATCGCCGGGCAAGGATGGCGCAAGTAGAGTTGATGCGAATAGCGCGCGAGCCTCCGCCCCATGTTGGTGCGGAAATGGTTCTCGATCTCTATGTGGATCAGGAACTTACCCTCGGTCGCGTGGTCGGACATTTCGACCAACAGGTCGACTTCGTGGCGCCTGCCCTCGGGGAAATCGAGAAACCCCTCCTTGTCCAGGAAGGAAAGCTCGGCGTCCGCAGGCAGCCCGGTGGCGAGTGCAGGGGCGGCAATGTGCAGAAACTCTCGGAAGCGGCTTCGGATCAGTTCTTTGAACAATTGGTCGTGGCGGGTCATGGCGGCACGTACCTCCTACCGCTTAAAAGACGTAAACCGCCTCCTCAATCTCGATGGTTTGGCTCCACGAATTTCGAAGCGCCCGGCGTTCCACAGATCGGCTCGCCGGGGTTCTCCTCTTTCCGGAGGTGAAGGCGCGCCAATTTGGCCGGAAACCTCCTCCCGGAACGCTGGCAAGCCTATTGCTCTACAGGCTCGGCGAGCAGCTCTTGGAAAGGAGACTCAAGGAATCCATGAACGCCAACGCCGTCAGCCGCCCAGCACGTCAGATCACCACCGCTTCGCTCGTCGTCGGAGCCGTCGCCTTCGGCATGGTCCTCGCCGGAGGGCTCAAGATGACGCCCGCGGGGCAGTCCGCGTCCACATCTTCACTCTCCGCCACGCAGGTCGCCGGTGCGAACATGCCGACCCACGGTTTGCCGAGCTTCGCCGATCTCGCGGAGGCCGTCGATCCCGCCGTGGTTTCGATCCAGGCAGCTACCATCAGCAAGGGTGGCGATCAGCAGAACGGTCCGCGCGGTGGCGATCCGTTCGAGTTCTTCTTCCCGAATCCGCGCGACCGCAACCCGCGTCAGCGGCCTCAGGGTCCCCAGGGTCCCCAGGGTCCCCAGGGTGACGGCCCGGAGCGTCGGCAGGATGCCGGAGGGAGCGGCTTCGTCGTCAGCGCCGACGGGCTGATCGTGACCAACAATCATGTGATCGATGGCGCGACCAGCGTCCGTGTCCACCTCGGCGACCGCGACTACGTGGCCGAAGTCAAAGGGACCGACCCGACGACCGACCTCGCCCTGCTCAAGATCGACGCCGGCCGCAGCCTGCGCTACTTGGAGCTCGGCGACAGCGACAAGATCCGCGTCGGCGACTGGGTGATGGTGATCGGCAACCCGCTCAACTTGGATAAGACGGTGACCACCGGAGTGGTGAGCGCCAAAGGGCGGTCGATCGGGATCAACGACACCGCGTTCGAGAACTTCATCCAGACCGACGCCGCGATCAACTTCGGCAACTCGGGCGGCCCGGTGGTCGATATGGACGGCCGGGTGGTCGGGATCGCGACCGCGATCAACGCCGGTGCTGAGAACATCGGCTTCGCGGTGCCGGTCTCGACGCTCCAAGAGGTCCTGCCGCAGCTGCGCGACAAGGGGAAGGTGACGCGCGGCTATCTCGGCGTGCAGATCCAGAACCTGAATTTCGAGACCGCCCAGTCGTTCGGCCTCGATTCGAACGATGGTGCGCTGGTCGGTCGGGTCGAAGACGACACCCCGGCGGCCGAAGCCGGCTTGAAACATGGCGACGTCCTCCTCTCGGTCGATGGGCGGAAGATCAAGGTCACCCGCGATCTGATCGAATACGTGGCGAACAAGGGCCCGAACACCAAGGTCACCCTGGTTGTGCTGCGCGACGGTAAGAAGATCGACAAGGTGGTCAAGCTCGGTGAGCGTCCCGGCCAGAACCAGCAGGCCGAGAACGACAAGCCGAAGGGGCGCCGCGGCATCGAGTGGCTCGGCATCGAGTACCAGGATTTGACCGCCGCCTTGCGCAACGAGCACGGTCTGCCCAAGGACACCGACGGGGTCTGGGTGACCGATGTCGGCGCTTCGAGCCCGCTCTACGAGAAGTTCGTCCGCCCCGGCGACGTGATCGTCGAGGTCAACGGCCGACCGGTCGAGAACACCGAGGCCTTCGAGCGCATGATCGGCGAAGCGAAATCGGGCACGTTCGTCCGCCTCTACGTCCTCCGCTTCAGCGGCCAGGGCGGCGACGGTCAGCCGTTCTTCGCGGTCATCCGCGTGCCGTAAGAAGCGCGGCTGCCGAGTGCACCAGGGCCGGCCCTCCGAAGGGGCCGGCCTTTTTCTTGTTATGCTCCCTGTCCTATGGCGAGAGATGACGCAAGCGTACGAGCCTCGGTTCTGATCGTCGACGACGAAGCGGCGATCCGCGAGAGCCTCCGGATGATCCTCGAGTTCGAGGGGTACCGCGTGGACGAGGCGGGGAGCGGCTCGCAAGCCCTCGCACGGGTCGCCGATCGGTCGCCCGATGCGATCGTCCTCGACATCAAAATGCCCGAGATGGACGGCTTGGAGCTGCTCAAACGCCTGCGCGAGCGCGGCTACGACATGCCGGTCTTAATGATCAGCGGCCACGCCGATGTGGCGACCGCGGTCGAAGCGACCCGCCGCGGCGCCTACGACTTCTTCGAAAAGCCGCTCCAGCGCGAGCGCGTCCTGCTCGCTCTCCGGAACGCGACCGAGGCCTACCGGCTACAAACCGAGGTGCGGCGCGACGGCCGACCGGCCGACGAGCTGATCGGCGCCTCCACGGCGATCAAGCGGCTGCGCGAGACGATCGAGAAAGCGGGCCCGACCCCGGCGACGGTGTTGGTTACGGGCGAGAGCGGCACGGGCAAAGAGCTGGTCGCCCGCGCGCTCCACCGGCTGTCGCCGCGGCGCGACCGACCGCTCGTTCAGGTCAACTGCGCGGCGATCCCCGAGGAGCTGATCGAGTCGGAGCTGTTCGGCCACGAGAAGGGGAGCTTCACCGGCGCGGTGAGGAAACAGCTCGGCAAGTTCGTCGCCGCCGACGCCGGAACCATCTTCTTGGACGAGATCGGCGACATGTCGGCGCGCACGCAGGCCAAAGTACTGCGCGTGCTCCAGGGGGGCGAGGTCGAACCGGTCGGCGCCGAGCGGACGATCCACGTCGATGTCCGCGTGATCGCCGCCACCCATCGCGATCTCGAAGCGGAGATCGCCGCCGGCCGCTTCCGCGAGGACCTGTTCTACCGCCTGAACGTGATCCCGATCCGCACGCCGCCGCTGCGCGAGCGGCTGGACGACATTCCGCTCCTGGTGGACTATCTCGTCCGCCGCTATGCCGAGCAGAACAACTATCGCCCGAAAACCTTCTCGGTCGAGGCGATCGCGCACCTCCAGGCGCTCCCCTGGAAGGGGAACATCCGCGAGCTCAAAAACCTGGTGGAGCGGCTGCTGATCCTCGCACCGCGCGACGTGATCACCCGCGACGACCTGGTCGCGGCGACCGGCGGCGCGCGCCCCGAGCTTTCGGGCGCGGCGCTCGCAGCCAAGACCCTGCGCGAGTTCCGCGAGCTGTCGGAGCGGATGTTCCTGGTCCAGAAGCTCGAAGAGAACAACTGGAACGTCACCCAAACCGCGGTCGCGATCGACACCCCGCGCTCGAACCTCTACAAGAAGCTGGAGCAGTACGACATCCGCCGCGACGGTACTTTAAGCCCCGCCGCGGGCGAAGGCGCGGATAGCGCCACCGAGCCGGGTGGCGCGGACGATGAAGATGAGTGAGCCGATCGACATCGAAAAGCGCCTGGAAAAGAGCGGCGCGCTAAGGCGCGGCCATTTCCAGCTCTCCTCCGGCCTCCACTCCTCCGCCTACGTCCAGTGCGCCCTGCTCTTAGAGCTCCCCGCCCGAGCGCGCGAAGTGGGCGCGGCGCTCGCCGAGAAGCTGAGTGCGCACGGCATCGAATCGATTCTCTCGCCCGCCCTGGGCGGAGTGATCATCGGCCACGAAGTGGCCGCCGCCCTAGGCGTTCCCTTCCGCTTCGCCGAACGCAAAGGCGCCGACCTCGAAATCCGCCGCGGCTTCGCCCTGCGACCCGGCGAAAGGGTGGCCATCATTGAAGACGTAGTAACAACGGGCAAATCCACCCTGGAAACCGCCCGCCTCGCCGAATCCGCCGGAGCGCAAGTGGTGGCGATCGGCGCGATCATCGACCGGACGGCCGAAGCGAACCCCTTTCCGATGCCGTTCGCCTCGCTGTTGGAGCTGAACCTGCCCGCGTTCCGCGCGGACGAGTGTCCGCTCTGCGCGGCGGGTGGGGTGGCGGAGAAGCCGGGGAGCCGGCCGGGGGGCGGGGCTGGGTAACCGATGCTCGTGGAGCTGAGCGAAGGTGATACCCGATTTTCGGACCTGACGCCCGGTCAGCCCTATGCCGTTCTCGGCATCGAGGCCGATGATCTCCGGATTTTGAACGATCAGGGTAAGCCTTACCTCTACCCGCACGAGATCTTCAAAGTCGTCGATACTCGGGAGCTGGGCGATTGGGTGCAGGAGCTTGGCGAGGATAACGAGCGGTACGCTTATCCGCCCTCGCTCAACCGATCTGGATTTTTCGAGGACTACTTCGAGGGGATGCCCGATGTGGTCGCCACGTTCTGGCGGGCCATGAATCGCCGCCTCGCAGCTGCTGCCTGAAGGTCGATCGGTTCGTCGCGGTAACGACCGCTCGGCAATCCTTCCACTTCAAGGCATATGATAAGAACGTAGGGGCGAACTTGCCTCCGCCCGAGGACTGGGATGACTGACGAACCATTTGGCTCAGCTGACGACTATAAAAGGGCGTTCGAAGCTCTTCGTAGGGAAGGATTCTCCCCCAAAGACGTGCCTCTCCTTCAGGCACACTTCGACGCACCGAGCCACACCGCCACGTGGGCGCAGTTGGCTGATCGCGTGGGGTACGCAAGTGGTCGCGCCGTCAACCTGCATTACGGAAGACTGGCAGGCCGTGTAGCGCACGAGCTTCGGATCACGGATCCACCCAATGGCTTTTGGCTCTCGGTCCTCGCAGGTTGGGCGGAGGAGGCAGATCCGGGTGGCCACACCGCCTTTGTGCTTCGTCGCCCTGTAATCGAAGCGCTGGTGAGCCTCGGCATATTTCGAAATTCACCGGAAACATTCGAAACCCTTGAGATCGTCGAACAAGATTTCGAGCGCGAAGTTGAGAAAGCCTTGGCGCTTTCTCAGCAAGAGAGGCGTGGCCACCTTACTCAGTACCCGAAGTACCCTTCGAAGGTGTCGGCAGTAACTACGATATTCCGCCGGAACCCGTACGTCGTAGCCGAAGTGCTAATCCGGGCAAGGGGGATCTGTGAGTCTTGTCATGCTCGGGCGCCGTTTTTTCGATTGTCGGACGGAACACCGTATCTGGAGGTGCATCACCGGATACGGCTAGCAGATGGAGGCGAAGATACTGTCGAGAACGCGGTGGCACTTTGTCCAAATTGCCATAGGGAAGCGCACTATGGATGACTTCGAGATATTGGAGCAGAAGGAGAATTCATGACCGCCACAACCCCGACCGTGTTTCTGTGTCACGCCAGCGAAGACTTGGAATTAGCTCGCCGCATCGCAGAGGCACTCCAAAGTGCGGGAATCGAGACATTCTTCGATAAGTGGTCGATCTCAACCGGGGAAAGCATTCGCCAGCGAATCGATGAAGGCCTCAGCGGATGCACCCACTTTGTCGTGTTGCTTACCAAATGCAGCATCGACAAGCCTTGGGTCAATGCCGAAATCGATGCTGGGTTCGTTCGAAGGGTCCAGGGGCAGTGCAAGTTCTTGCCAGTTCGGAGCAACCTGGATGTCGGTCGCCTTCCGCCCCTCCTACAGCCCTTGTATGCGCCTGAACTCAAGAACTACGACCAGGATATACGTGCCCTTGTCGACGACATATACGGAATCTCCCGGAAGCCGCCTTTAGGTATGCGTCCGAGCCATACACTCCCGCTCGTCAGCCGTCCAACAGGCCTATCAATCGCGGCGGAAAGAATCGCTTCCGAGATTGTTAGGAGGTCGGGACTCGGTCGATCAGGCGATCCAAAGATAGAGGTAGGAGAGCTTATGGCTGATACGGGGCTATCTGCGCAAGACTTCGAGATTGCAATAGATGAGCTTGAAGGCAGGCGCCTTGTTGAGCCTATCCGCGCCATAGGCTGTCCTCCCTTCGGTTACCGCGCTGTTATGGCCACCAAGTACACTTTCGTCGAACTCGACCAATTCTTCATGGGCTGGGATCCTTTCCAAGATGCGATTCGCCTCGCTGTAGAGTTGATGAATAGCGGGGGATCTTGGCTATCCTCTCTTGGCGCTTCAAGCCGGTTGGGCTGGACTCCTAGGCAGATGAATCCTGCGCTGACTTACCTTATCCGCGAACAAGTGGTGTTCGATGCGAATCGCGATCCAACCTTTGTCACAAACGGGGTTAGCAAAAACAACCGTACTTTGAGATTTGTCCGTGAGCATTCGTGAGGCCACCTAGCTTCGAGGAGTGACCAGATGATGAACGAACATCTCGGCATCGATTTCGACGACTTTCTGCGGGAAGAGAACCTCCTCGTCGCTGCCAAGGCCACGGCCGCGAAGCGGGTGATCGCCTTTCAGATCGCGGGCGAAATGAAACGGCGCAGGTTGACCAAGTCGGAGATGGCCACTCGGATGGGGACGAGCCGGCCGGCTCTGGAACGCTTGCTGGACCCAGCCAATCGTTCCGTGACCCTCGCGACCCTGGAGCGGGCGGCGTCGGCGCTTGGCAAGAAGCTCAAAGTGGAGCTGGTGTAGGTCGCGACCGAGAGGTATCGTTCGACCATGCCCAAGCCTCCCGAAGAGAACCTCGCCAGCCTCGAAGCCGAATCTCGGCGGGAAGGGCTTCGCCCCGAGGCCAAGGCCATCGAACCGACCACGGGCGATTTGAAGGCGGATCTCGAAGGGTTCTCGGCGGCGCTCGCCCGCCTCCCCGAGCTGCGCGCGGGTATGCCCCCGGTCGATGCCGTCGAGATTGTCCGTGCCGGCCGTCGCGAGCTCGAAGATCGATTCGCGCTGTAGGCGGTGCTCCCCAAATCGCAACCGGCGGAGGTGCGACTTCAGGCCGTGGAGAAGCCCCGATCGTTGCGACCGAGGCGGAGCCGCATAGCTGCCTGCGTCTTCGCATCCGGTTCGACATAGAACGCCCCTCTGACCTTCGGGCTCGGGGCGGGAACGTCCTGCGCTCCGGCGAGCCGCCAGGCGAGCATGGCCGACAAGACCTCGGAAGCGTTGAAGAGGGCTTCTTCTTCCGGCTCACCTTCCGTAAACGTATCGGGTAGGTCGACGAACCGGACGAGGAAGTGCCCGTCGCTCTGCGCTTCGACGGTGGCGGGATAGCGAATCGACCTGACGTTCACGAGGCCAAAGGTAGATCAGCAGAAGATTGGCTGCAAGAGCGGCGCTGCGTAGCCGCAAAGAAGAAACTCGGATCCGCTTGACCCCTCAGATCCTGGCGCCTGCTAGCCTTTCCGCTAGCGTTTCCACTACGCTTTCCAATACAGAGGGCGAGATGGCGACCGATCCGCGAGTGCTTGAGCAAATCTATCGCGCCAAGGAAGAGCGGCGGCGGGAGCAGGCGCGGCTGCCGTTTCACGAGAAAATCGAGATCCTTGTAACGATGCAGAAGCGGGCCGACGGAATCCTCCGCTCCCGGGGCCAGGCGGGTCGGATGGTATGGAAGCTACCCTCGCGGTCCTGAACGATCTGGTCACCCGCGGTATCATTGAGAAGTACGCGATCGGTGGAGCCGTTGGCGCGATCTTCTGGGCCGAGCCTTTCGACACGATCGACCTTGATGTCTTCGTGTTCCTACCTGCCGATTCACCCCCGCTCGATCCGTTGCGGACGGTCCAAGCCTTTTTTCGCCTGAAGACCGCCGATACCGAATGCTAAACTCCTCCGCACCCGAGCCCTGAGCCCGCAACGACTCAGAACTCCAACTCGTTTCTACGAAGGGGTGCCTGATGAAAAAGAACCTCAAGAAACTCCAACTTCATCGCGACACGCTGGTCCTCCTCGACCCAAAGGGGATCTCCCCCGCTCCGCGGAGCCATCGCTGCGGCGATTGATACCAGCTGCACACAGCCCTGCGCTCTCGGGGCCACGAGACCTACCGGAACCCAACCATGAACCAGAGTGCGGGTTTGAAGTGGGCCGAACTCCTTCCCAGCTCTGCCGGTGCCTGCGGTATTGTTGCTAGATGCTGCGGCCCCGGGTCTACGTCGAGACGACGATACCGAGCTTCTATCACACGACCCGAGAAGGGTCGGAGGCTTTGGCTCGACGTGTTTGGACGCAGCGCTGGTGGGCGGCGGCAACCGAGCGATACGAGCTTGTAACCAGTGAAGCCGTCCTGCTCGAACTAAGGAGCGGCGACTACCCGAGCCGAGATGCTGCGCTGGCGCTCGCTCAACAGCTTCCGCTTCTCGATATCTCGTCGGCGGCTGCAGAGATCGTCCATGCCTATGTTCAGCATCGCCTCATGCCTGCCGACCCTTCCTTGGACGCCCTACATCTCGCCCTCGCCTCGTACCACAAGTGTGAGTTCCTGGTAACATGGAACTGTCGGCACTTGGCCAATGCCAACAAATTTGGCCATATTCGCCGTGTCAACAATCTGCTAGGCCTTTACGTGCCGGTGTTGGCCACTCCACTCGAATTACTAGGTGAGCCACCATGAACCAGTTACCCGACGTGTCGGTTGATCAAGGTGAAGTAGAGATCGCCATGCTCCATGAGGTTCGGCACCGGATCTCAGAGAGCTTTGGCCACGACCCGTATCGCCTGGTCGCCCATTTGATGGAGTTGCAGAAGCAGCACCCGGAGAGGGTGTTGGCGGCCCCATCGGCTGAGTTCGTGAGCGCAGTCACCGCCGAATAGGCGATTCGACGCACTTCTTGGTGTGTCGATCTGCCGAACCGCGAGGGTCTCTCCGATCCCGGCAGTTTGGCGGAAATCCCGACAAACTGCCCTTCAGTCGCGCACTGCGAAGATCTGTCACCACCCCGAGGATCTTACGGCCGCCTGTTCACACCCCCACCGCCACCGGATTCTCGATCGCCACCGTCAGCTGCCCGCCAAGAACATCCACCCGCAACGCGCCGCCGTCGTGGATCTCTCCGGCGATCAGGGCGCGGGCGATCTTCGATTCGAGTTGGCGCTGGAGGAAGCGCTTGAGCGGCCGGGCGCCGTAGACCGGGTCGAAGCCTTCGCGGGCGACCAGGGTGCGGGCTTCCGGTGAGAGTTCGAGCTGGATATGCCGGTCGGCGAGGCGCTTGCGCAGATCGGTCGTCTGGAGATCGACGATCCGCTCGATCTCAGGCAGGGTGAGCGGCCGGAACAGCACCACGTCGTCGATCCGGTTCAGGAACTCCGGGCGGAAGTGGCGGCGCAGCTCGCCCATCACCTGGCCGCGGGCTTGCTCGGTGATCTCGCCCGTGGTTGAGAGCCCTTCGAGCAGGAAGGGCGAGCCGATGTTCGAGGTCATGATGACCACCGTGTTCTTGAAATCGACCGTCCGCCCTTGCGCGTCGGTCAGGCGACCGTCGTCGAGCAGCTGGAGCAGGACGTTGAACACGTCGCCGTGCGCTTTTTCGATCTCGTCGAACAGGATCACCGCGTAGGGCTTCCGGCGCACCGCTTCGGTGAGCTGCCCTCCTTCGTCGTAACCGACATAGCCGGGAGGGGCGCCAATCAGTCGCGAGACGGTGTGGCGCTCCATGTACTCGGACATGTCGATCCGGATCAGATTGTCCTCGCTGTCGAACAGCGACTGGGCGAGCGCTTTGGCGAGTTCGGTCTTGCCGACGCCGGTCGGGCCTAGAAACAAGAACGAGCCGATCGGCCGGCGCGGATCTTTGATCCCGGACCGGGCGCGCAGCACCGCGTCAGTCACCAGTTGCACCGCTTCGTCCTGGCCGATCACCCGCTCGTGAAGGATCTGATCGAGCCGGAGCAGCTTTTCGCGCTCGCCTTCGACCAGGCGGGTGACCGGAATGCCGGTCCAGCGGGAGACGATCTCGGCCACCTCTTCCTCCGTCACCTCCTCGCGCAGCAGGCGGGTGCCTCCGGTCTCCGCGGTCAGCTTCGCCTCTTCCTCTTTTAAGCGGCGGTCGAGGTCGGGGAGCCGGCCGTGGCGCAGCTCGGCGGCCTTGTTGAGGTCGTAGTCGCGCTCCGCCGCTTCGATCTCCTGGCGCGTCTGCTCGATCTGCTCGCGGATCTTCCGGACCACTTGGATCGCCGCTTTCTCCCCTTCCCACTGCGCGCGCATCGAACTCATCTGCGTCTTCAAATCCGCCAGCTCTTTCCTCAGATCGTCCAGCCGCTCGTGGCTCGCCTTGTCCTTCTCCTTCTTGAGCGCGGCTTCTTCGATTTCGAGCTGCATCACCCGGCGGGTGACCTCGTCGAGCGCCTGCGGCATCGAGTCGATCTCGGTGCGGATCAGGGCGCATGCCTCGTCGATCAGGTCGATCGCCTTGTCGGGGAGGAAGCGGTCGGAGATGTAGCGGTTCGACAGCACGGCGGCGGCGACCAGCGCGTTGTCCTGGATGCGCACGCCGTGGTGGATCTCGAAGCGCTCCTTCAAGCCGCGCAGGATCGACACGGAATCCTCGACACTGGGAGCGTCCACCGTAACCGGCTGGAAGCGCCGTTCGAGCGCCGCGTCCTTCTCGATGTGCTTCCGGTACTCATCGAGCGTGGTGGCGCCGATGCAGTGCAGCTCGCCGCGGGCCAACATGGGTTTGAGCAGGTTGCCCGCGTCGGTCGAGCCTTCGGTTTTGCCGGCGCCCACGATGGTGTGCAGCTCGTCGATGAACAGGAGCACCCGCCCTTCGCTCTGCTTGATCTCGTTGAGCACCGCTTTCAAGCGCTCTTCGAACTCGCCGCGGTATTTGGCCCCCGCAAGCAGTGCGCCCATGTCGAGCGAGAAGACTGAGCGGTCTTTGAGCCACTCCGGCACGTCGCCGCGGACGATTCGCTGGGCGAGCCCTTCGACGATCGCGGTCTTGCCGACCCCCGGCTCGCCGATCAGCACGGGGTTGTTCTTGGTCTTGCGCGACAGGATGCGGATCACCCGCCGGATCTCGGCGTCGCGGCCGATCACCGGATCGAGCTTGTTACGCCGCGCCTCTCCGACCAGATCGACGCCGTACTTTTCCAGCGCCTCATAGGCGACCTCAGGGCTGACGCTGGTCACCCGCTGGTTGCCGCGGACGGCGGTGAGCGCGGTGAGAAACGCGTCGCGGGTGACGCCGGCTTTCGCCAGAATCCGCCCCGCGGCGCCGGAAGTCCCCTCGTCGATCGTCGCGAGCAGCAGGTGCTCGACCGAGACGTACTCGTCTTTGAGCCGCTTCGCCTCGTCCTCGGCCCGTAGCATCATCTGTTGGAGCCGGCCGGTGAGATAGATCTTGCCCGACTCGGCGCCGCCGCCGGAGACCTTCGGCCGCCGGTCGAGTTCGCGCTCCACCTCGCCTTGGATCTCCTGGGTCGGCGCTTCCAACCGTCCGAGCAGCCGGGGGACCAGCCCCTCGGGCTGTTCGAGCAGGGCGAGCAGCAGGTGCTCGACATCGGTTTCCTGATGACCGTAACGGAGCGCCTTGGTCTGGGCGGCCTGGAGCGCTTCCTGGGATTTCTGGGTCAGCCGATTGAGTTCCATGGCTCTCCTCTAGGGTGTGCTATCCCCGCGGCCGGAATTCGGACTCCGCGGCGAGCTGCTCGAACAGGGCGCGTTCGCCATCGGTGAGCGACTCCGGCATCACGATCTTGAATTCGGCATAGAGGTCGCCCCGTTCGCCGCCGGCTTGGGGGAGCCCCTTGCCGCGCAGGCGGACCTTGCGACCCGATGAGGTCCCGGGCGGCACGCGCAAGCGCACCGCGCCGTCGAGCGTTTCGACTTCGGCCTCCGCGCCGAGGGCGGCTTCCCAGGAGGCGAGCGGCACGGCGACGGTCAGGTTCGAGCCGTCGATCTGGAACCGCGGGTGGGCGGCGAATTCGACACGCAACAGCAGGTCGCCCGCCTGGCCGGCGCCGACACCGGGGGAGCCCTGTCCGGCGAGACGGATCTTCTGCCCGGCGCGAATCCCCTGCGGGATTTTGACCGAGACCGACCGCGTCCGGCCGGTGCGGGGCTCTTTGAGCTGCAGCTCCCGCGCGCCGCCAGAGAGCGCCTCTTCGAGAGTGATCTCGAGCGCCACTTCCGCGCTCTCGCCGTCGCGACCAAAGCCGGCACCGGGGCTCCCTTGGGTCGTCCAGCCGCCACGCACTCCGGCCCGGCCGCCGGCTCCGCTCCCGAACAGCATGTCGAAGAACGAGCTGGCGCCCTCTCCGCCGCCGAAACCGCCGAAGCCGCCGCCCCCGCCGCTCGAGAAATCGTATCCCTCCCATCCGGGCGGGGGAGCGCCGGTCTGCTGGGCGGTCTTCCAAGCGGAACCGTACTGGTCGTACTTCTTCCGTTTCTCGGGGTCTTTCAAGACCTCGTTCGCTTCGCCGATGTCCTTGAAGCGGGCCTCTGCCTTGGGGTCCTTGTTGACGTCCGGATGGAGCTTCCTCGCGAGCTTCCGGTAGGCCTTCTGGATCTCTTCTTGGGAAGCGTCCCGCTTGACTCCCAACGTCTCGTAGTAGTCCCTGAACTCCAAGGCACGCCCTCCTGATTGGAATCTATCCCTGAGCGTGAGGCACTCAAGTTATGTAACCGGCGCGCAGATCTTGTCATTCCCGGGAGGGGAACGGGGAAGAAAAAAAAGAGACGCGGTCGCCCGCGTCTCTCTGGTGAGTTTCTCGCTCGGAAACCTAAGCGTCACGAGTCGGCTCGGTCGAGCCGGCCGCGCTACGGAGGGGGGAAGCCGAAATGCTCGTAATTCTTGGCGATAAACGCCTTCCACTTGTCCGGCACCTCTTCGAGCGGAACGATCGCCTGGACCGGGCAGGCGTCGACGCACAGACCGCAATCGATGCACTCTTCCGGGTGGATGTAGAGAATCTCCCAGTCCTCGCCCTTGCCGTAGATGCAATCGACCGGGCAGACATCGACGCAGGCCGTGTCCTTCACGCCGATGCAGGGTTCCATGATGATATGAGTCATTCGAAGCCCTCCTCGAGGCCACAAACTCTGTCGGGGGAGGAGTCCACCCGCCGCAGCAAAATCTTATACCGATCCGGGGTCTTCATACCTAACATAGGCCGGCCTTTGGGTCTGTTTTAGTCATCGCTCGGTCAAACTACTCCCCCGCGAACGCCCGGTCGATGCAATCGAGCGCGAACTCGATCTCCTCTTCGCCGTGGGCGAGGGAGAGGAAGCAGGCTTCGTAAGCCGAGGGGGGGAGATGGAGGCCGGCGGCGAGCAGGCGGTGGAAGATCCGGGCAAAGCGCGCGCGATCGGTGGCCTCGACGTCTTCCATCCGGTGGATCGGCCGGTCGGAAAAGAAGATCCCGAGCATCGAGCCCTGACGGTGGACGTTAAGCGGCACGCCGTGGCGCCGGGCCGCCGCTTCGAGCCCTTCCTCTATGCGCGCCCCGATCGATTCCAGCTTTTCGTAGGCGCACCCTTCCGGCCGGCTCAAAGTGGCGAGCGCCGCGGCTCCGGCCGCAACCGCCAAAGGATTGCCCGAGAGCGTACCCGCCTGGTAGACCGGTCCGGCCGGGGCGATCTGGAGCATCAGGTCGCGCCGGCCGCCGTAGGCCGCGAGCGGCAGCCCGCCGCCGATCACCTTGCCGAGGGTGGTGAGATCGGGCTGGATACCGAACAGCTCCTGCGCGCCGCCCCAGGCGACGCGAAAGCCGGTCATCACCTCGTCGAAGATCAGCAGCGCGCCGTGGGCGTCACAGAGCGCGCGCAGGCCGGCGAGAAATCCGGGCAGCGGCGGCACCAAGTTCATGTTGCCGGCGATCGGCTCGACGATCACCGCGGCGATCTGCCCGCCGCGCGCCGCGAACAGCGCTTCGACCGCGGCGAGGTCGTTGTAGGGGGCGAGCAGGGTGTCGGCGGTGACGGCGTCCGGCACCCCCGGCGAAGAGGGGACGCCGATCGTCGCGGCTCCCGAACCCGCGGCGACCAGGAACGGGTCGGCGTGGCCGTGGTAGCAGCCGATGAACTTGACGAAGCTCGACCGGCCGGTGGCGGCGCGCGCCAGGCGCAGGGCGGACATCGTCGCCTCGGTCCCCGAGCTGACCATGCGGACCATCTCGACCGCGGGCATCGCTTCGACGATCCGCTCCGCCAGCTCGACCTCGCCGAGCGTCGGCGCGCCGAACGTGGTGCCACGCTCTAGCGCGCGGCTCACCGCTTCGAGGATCGCGGGGTGCTTGTGGCCGAGGATGTGCGGGCCGTAGCCGCCGATGAAATCGAGATAGCGCCGGCCGTCCTCCCCGAACAGCCAGGCCCCTTCGGCCGATTTGACGAACACCGGCTCGCCGCCGACTCCGCGGAACGCCCGCACGGGAGAGTTGACGCCGCCGGGCAGCACCCGGGACGCGCGTTTAAACAGGCTCTCGCTCATTCCATCCACCCTTCCCGGAGCAGCCGCGCGGCGTCGCGGGCGCAGTAGGTGAGGATCAAATCGGCGCCCGCCCGCTTGATCGCCACCAGGCTCTCCATCATCACCCGGTCGCCGTCGATCCAACCCTTCTCGGCGGCGGCCTTGATCATCGCGTACTCGCCGCTCACGTGGTACGCCGCGAGCGGCAGGTCGAACCGGCGGCGTAGCTCGGCGAGGATGTCCAGATAGGGGAGCGCGGGTTTGACCATCAGCGCGTCGGCGCCTTCCTCCACATCGAGCGCCGCTTCGCGCATCGCTTCCCGGCCGTTGGCCGGGTCCATCTGGTAACCGCGCCGGTCGCCGAACGACGGGGTGGAGCCGGCCGCCTCGCGGAACGGGCCATAAAACCCGCTCGCGAACTTGACCGCGTAGGCGAGGATCGCCACGTCGCCGAACCCTGCCTCGTCGAGAGCCCGGCGGATCGCGCCGACCCGGCCGTCCATCATGTCGGAAGGGGCGATCACGTCGGCCCCGGCTTTCGCGAGCGACACCGCCTGGAGGGCCAAGTTCGCCACCGTCTCGTCGTTTGCCACCTGGTCGCCGTCGAGCACGCCGCAATGGCCATGGTCCGTGTACTCACAGAAACAGACATCGGCCATCAGCACAAGATCGGGAAGGGCCGCGCGTAGCGCCCGTAACGCCCGCTGAACGATGCCGTCGTCGCTCCACGAGCTGCTGCCCACGGCATCCTTCTCCTCCGGAATGCCGAACAGGATGATCGCGCGGATCCCCTCGCCCCAAGCGGCGCGGCAGGTTTCGACTAGGGCGTCGACCGACTCGCGAAACACCCCAGGCATCGAGCCGACCGGGTGGCGTACCCCGATCCCTGGGCAGACGAACAAAGGCAGAACGAAGTCGTCGGGCGACAGCCGGGTCTCACGAACCAGGCGGCGCAGCGTAGCGGTCCGGCGGAAGCGGCGGAGGCGGGTGGCGGGGAAAGGCATGGCCGAGCGTTCTACCGCGAGTGCGGCGGAAAGGCAACGGGAAATCGGTCAGGCGCGAAGCTCGATGAACCCTGCCGCCGCGAAATCACCATCGAACGCCAGTGCTTCCCGAATCTTTGAGGCTCTCATCAGAGCGAAGCTCGTGGCATCCACAAAGGAGTATTCCCGTTCACCGTGGCGCCGGAGCGCCAGGCGATCGCCTCTTCTTCCCAGCTGGGTTCGACCCGTAGAACCTGCAAGGTGCGGGAATGCTCTACAGCATCCAAGAAGCCCACCGATGAAGCGTGGCCGGCTTTTCTCCGCAAGCAAGTCCAGGTCTCGCCCAGGACGTGGTTCGAGGTGACCAAGCCGCGAGCGGCATGATTGTCGAATAGCTGCAAGGCTAGGAGGTGGTGCGAGTCGCGGCGGTTGCGCAATGCGACCCAGAAGGAGGTGTCGACGAAGATCACCGATAGGCCACGGAGTCCACCGGCTCAGGCTCGAAATCATCCGCCCCGGCCATCTGTCGGAGCGAGTCCGTCGAAACCGAAGGCAGGAGCCGCAGGCGCTCTCCCACATAGCGCTGGACGAGCTCCGCCTTAGAGGTACCCTCAGTGCCTGCTTGGTGCTCGAGCGCGGTGTCCAGCTCGTCTTCGATGAGGATCTGGAGGCTCTTCATGACGAAAGGATATCTCAGTTGCCCGCCTCACCCCGCGATCTGCTTCTCGATCCGCCGATCGGGGATGAACCAGATGATCGCGACCAGGGCGTAGAGCGAGACGCCGATCCACGGCTGGACGAACGAGAGCGGAATCGCGACGAAATAGATGGCCAGGGAGAGTAGACCCTTGAAGTCCTTGCCGATCGCGAGAGCCAGAGCCGAGTCCTTTTCGTGGTGGGCGAGCAACGCTCTCACCAGGATGTAGTACGCGACACCGGCCATGAACAGGTTGAAGCCGTAGAGGGCGACCGGCAGCGCCGCAAAGTGGTTCTCGCCCATCCAGCCGGTGACGAACGGTGTCAGCGACAGCCAGAACAGGAGATGCAGGTTGGCCCAGAGGACCCGACCGCTGATCTTGTGCACGGCTTGGAACAGGTGGTGGTGGTTGTTCCAGTAGATGCCGACATAGATGAAACTCAGCACGTAGCTCAAGAAGACCGGGGAGAGGGTGGCGAGTGTCGCCCAATCCGCGCCGTGCGGCACCTTCAGTTCCAACACCATGATCGTGATGATGATGGCGATCACGCCATCGCTGAATGCTTCCAGGCGGCCTTTGCCCATGTGACGTTCCCCCAAATGGTTGGGCGAGAGCGTAGGGGCAACGGGCAGGGGCGTCAACGGGGGTACGATAGAGGCCGAACCTTTCGAGGTCCCATGGACGACGAGCCTCCGCCCCAGCCCAAGCACCGAGCCCTCCCCGCGCGACTCGCCGCACTCGGGCTCGCCCTGCTGGCTTTGGGCGCGACGGCACCGAAGATCGATCGATTGGTCGCCCGAGGGATCGCGGTCACGGGCGGTGCCGCCCCCGGCTACGTTCCGGATCGCGTCTGCGCCGAGTGCCACCGCGAGATCTGGACCACCTACCAGCAGGTCGGCATGGCGCGTTCGTTCGCGCGGCCCGCTACGGCGCCGCGAATCGAGGACTTCGGCCGGGGCTCGTTTTCGCACCAGGAGTCGCAGCAGCGTTTCGAGATGATCTGGCGCGGCGACCGTTTGACCTTTCGCCGTGAACAGCAGGACGCCGAAGGCAAACTGATCAACGTTTGGGAGCGCGAGGTCGATTGGATTCTCGGCTCGGGCAATCATGCCCGCACCTATCTCTACCGCACCGACGGGGGCGAGCTCTACCAACTGCCGATCGCCTGGTATACGCAAGAGGGGACATGGGGGATGGCCCCCGGCTTCGACCGCACCGATCACGACGGCGTGCTGCGCCGGGTGCGCCGCGAGTGCATGTTCTGCCACAACGCCTACCCGGATGCGGCGGCAGGCAGCGATCTTCACGACGCGCCGCAGACCTACCCCGAAGAGCTGCCGGAGGGGATCGGCTGCCAACGTTGCCACGGTCCCGGCGCGGAGCACGTGCGGCGGGCCTTGGCGGCACCCCACGCCGAACCGGGAGCGAGATCGACGGGAGCAGAAGCGATCCGTGCCGCAATCGTCGATCCGGGCGCTCTGCCCAAGGCGCGGATGGAAGATGTTTGCTTTCAGTGCCACCTTCAGCCTTCGGTCGCCCTCCAGGGGCTCCGCCGCTACGGGGTCGGCGACTGGTCGTTCCGCCCCGGTGAGGATCTCGCCTCCTACCAGGTGGCGGTGGACATCGAGGAGGAGGGTGTCGCCGCTGCCGACCGCTTCGAAATCAACCACCAGGCCTATCGGCTGCGCCAGAGCCGTTGCTATCTCACGAGCGCCGACCTCTCTTGCCTCACCTGCCACGATCCGCATGTGAAGGTCCCCGCCGCGGAGCGCGCCGCGCACTACGCCTCCGTCTGCCAAGGCTGCCACGAAGGGCATGAGCCAGAAGCCTGCGGGATCGAAACGGTGGGCTCATCGATCGATCCCCAGAACTGCGTCACCTGCCACATGCCGCAGCGCCGCCCGAGCGACGTGGTCCATGTGGTGATGACCGACCACAAGATCGGGATCCCGAAGCCGGGCGTCGATCTCCTCGCCCCACGGGTCGAGAGCGACCCGGTGGTGACCGGACTCCGACTGCTCGAGCCCGAGCGGGTCCCCGCGCAACTGGCCGAGATCTATCGCGCCGGGACGGTCGTGCGCGCGGTTCGAAGCGCCGCGTCGCTCGATCGCTTGGAGGCGCTGCTTTCGACCGCCAAGCCGATCGAGATCGAACCCTACCTCGATCTCGCGGAAGGGCAGCTCGGCGCCCGGCGCTTCGCAGCGGCCGAGAAAACCCTACGCGCCGTGCTCGGTCGCTCGCCCGGCCGGCCGCTCGCGCTCGAATGGCTCGGGATCGCGCTCGCCGGACAGGGGAAGAATGAGGAAGCGATCGCCACCCTCCGTGCCGTACTGATCGCCGCGGAAAAGAACGGTGCTCCGGCCCGGCCGGAAAGCGCGTTCAACCTCGGCCTTCTGCGGGTCGATCGCGATCCAAAGCGGGCGCTCGCCGACCTCGACGGCGCGCTCGCCCTCCGTTCGAACCAGGTCGCCGCCTGGTTCTATCGCGGCATCGCGCTCGAACGGCTCGACCGCAGAGACGAGGCCGAAGCCGCCTACCAAAGAGCGTTGGAGATCGACCCCCGCTTCACCCGCGGCTACCTGGCGCTCGCCGAAAGCGCTCTGGCCCGCGGAGATCAAGTCGCCGCGCGCCGCTGGCTTGCCCACGGTGCGGGGGTCGCCGCCGATCCGGGCAAGGTGCGGGCGGTGTTGGGAGCGCACCCCTGAATCGCCTTTCCTTGGGGCAGCCGGCCTCTCGTGGGCGTTTTTCGCTAAGCCGCCTTCGCGGCCGGGCGCCAAGTCATCGTCGGCCGCTTGTTGGCTGCCGCGCACTCTTTGAGGAACAGGTTGATCAGCGTCTGGTAGGGAATTCCCAGCTCTTCGGCCAGCCCCTGGAAGTAGGCGAGCACTCCGGGGTCGAGCCGGATCGTGACCTGCTTCTTGAGCCGCTTGGCGTACGGGTTGGGCTGCGCTTGGGAGAAGTCGTAGGTCTTTCTCATCGATTGAGTCTCCTGTGGTACTGCTCGCGCTCCGACCGATCGGCTTTCCTGGCCGAAATGAGGCGGATCGTCTCCCGGGTCCTGCGATAACAGTGGCAGACGACGAGAGTCCGGGGGGTCGAGCTCGAGCCCATCAAGATGAAGCGATCCTCGAAATCCGAGTGGTCAGGGTCTGCCACCAGGAGGGCATGATCGTCGGAGAACACGGTTGCGGCCTCTGGGAAAGACACCCCATGCTTGCGGCGATTCGCCGCATCTTTGTCCTCGTCCCATTCGAAGTGGAGCGTCGGCATGGCACCTACAGCGTAACTACAGGGCAGACGGCGGTCAAGGGCGGTCAAAGCGGCTCGGGAAACGGTCCTATGCGATGAACCCGTCGGCCAACCCCCCGGATCGGCTATGATTCGCGCCGCACTGCGGCGAAACCTGCCCAGACCCCTTTATGCCCACCTCTTTCGCCGCCCGCCAGCTGATCGTCGTCACCGGCAAAGGGGGCGTGGGAAAGACTTTGGTCGCCGCCATGCTCGGCAGCGCGCTTGCGGCGGCGGGGCGGCGGACATTGGTCGCGGAGGTCGATCCGCGGGAGAACTTGCACCGGATGCTCGGGGTTCCCCCTTCGGGCGGGGAGATCTTGCGCGCCGGTTCACGGCTTTGGGTGCAGAACTTGAGTCCGCAACGGGTGATCGACGATCTGGTGCGCGAGCAGCTCAAATTCGACCTGATCTCCCGCCGGGTGCTCGCCAGTTCGATCTATCAGCACTTTACGGCCGGGGCGCCGGGGTTAAAAGAGATGGCGGTGCTCGGCCACGCCCTGCGGGTGCTTAAGAGTGAGGCGGGGGAGGGCGCGCCCGCGATCGACACCGTGATCATCGACGCGCCCGCGACCGGTCACGGTGTGGCTCTGCTCGCCGCGCCGCAGTTGGTCGCCGAGGCGGTTCGCTCGGGGCCGATCCATCGCATGTCGGCCCAGGTGGCGGAGCTGATCGCCGATCCTGCCCGTTCAGGCGTCGTGGCGGTGACCCTTGCTGAAGAGATGCCGGTCCAAGAGGTGCTCGAACTGGCCGAGACGTTGCGTACGCGGGTCGGTCGAGAGCCCGAGCTGCTGGTGGTGAACGGTTTGTTTCCGGCCCTGCCGACAGGAGAGAGCGCCGAGCAAGATCCCGACCCGGGCACCGATCCCGCGGGCTACCTCTGGCGCCACCGTCGGGCGAGCCAGGAGCGCGAGCTGATCCGGCTCGACGAGCTCTGGCGGGGCGAGCGGATCGATTTGCCTCAGCTGCCTCTCGGCGGCGGCCCGGAGCTGGTGGCCGCGCTCGCGCGCGCAGCGGCGTCCCAAGCGGGCTGGAGGGAGCTGTGGAGCTGATTTCGGCCGACGCGCCGTTGCTCGTCTTCGTCGGCGCCGGCGGGGTCGGCAAGACCACCCTCGCCGCGGCGACCGCTTTGCGCGCTACGCGCGAGGGGAAGCGAACGCTGGTGATGACGTTCGATCCGTCGCTCCGTTTGAAAGACGCGCTCGGGGTCGGTGAGGAGGCGCGCGACCGGGAGGTACCGGTCGATCTCTCCGGCCTCGTCCCACACGCGCCGGGCGGAACGCTCCACGCGAGCCTGCTCGATGCCCGCAAGACCTTCGATCGGCTGATCGAGCGCTATGCCCCGGACCAGGCCGCGCGCGACCGGATCCTCGACAATGCCTTCTACGGCCAGCTCTCCGGCTCGCTCGGCGGCATCCTCGAATACATGGCGGTCGAGCGCCTGTTCGAGGCGGCGCGCGACGGCCATTACGATCAGGTGATCCTCGACACGCCGCCGACCCGCCAGGCGCTCGACTTTCTCGAAGCGCCGGCGCGGATCGTCGGCTTTCTCGACAGCGGTGCGCTCAAGGTCGCCGCCAAGCCCTGGTTCGATGAATCGGGGCGGCTCAAACCTGCCGCGCGCTGGGGCGGCCTGGGCCGGAAGTTCGAGAGCTTTCTCGATGACGTCGTCGGGCTCGACCTGCTGCGCGACATGGCGGAGTTCTTTCAGGTCTTCGCCCCCCTTTTCGCCGGCTTTCGCGAGCGGGCGAGCGAAGTGGAGGAGCTGCTCCGCTCCCCGCGCACCCGTTTCGTGCTGGTCGCCGGCCCAGGGGAAGAGGCGATCCCCGACGCGCTCTTCTTCGCCCGTCGTCTCGGTCAGGCGGGGCTCCACCTCGGCGCGTTGGTGGTAAACCGGGTGCATCCGCCGCTGCCGATCGCTCCGGGACCGGCCGACCGACAAGACGGTCGCCGCCTGCTCGCCTGGCTGGGGGAGCGCGACCGCGAGGGGCTCGCACGTCTCGCGGAACTCGCCGGGCCGCAACAGCCACTCCTGCCGATCCCGCTCTCGGCCGACGAACCGACCGACCTGCCGGCTTTGGCCGCGCTTGGGGACTTTCTCGCCGAAGGACTCGCTGGAGGATTTTGACGCACTGCGGCAAGATCGCTTGACGAATCATGCCGCAGTGCGGTAATTTCACCGTGCGGGGGCGAAAGCAGCCGCGAAGAGTGACTCGAACACCAACAGACGAACCGAAAGAAGGTACCGAAATGGTCCGCCTGATCAAGCGCTACGACAGCCGCAAGCTCTACGACACCGAGGAGAGCCGTTACGTCGGGCTCGACGAAATCGCGGCCTGGGTTCGTGAGGGCCAAGAGATCCGTGTGGTCGAGAACGGCAGCGGGATCGACGTGACCCCGCAGACGCTCACCCAGATCATTCTGGACGAGGGGCGCAAAGGCACCTCGTTTCTGCCCAGCGACCTGCTCCACGATCTCGTACGGATCGGCGAGCGGGCGGTCCATGTGGGCCGCGAGCAGTTCTCGCAGGGTGTCGACAAACTGGTCCAAGCCTCGATCGATCATCTCGGACCCGTCCGCAAGGTGCGCGAAGAGATGGCGAGCCTGCGCAGCCGGCTGGAAGATCTGGAAGCCTCGCTCGCCGATCTCGATCCCGCCACGATTCAAAAGACCGAAGAGGCCGAGCCGAGCTAAAAAGCGCGGTCGCCCTCGTCACAAGCTACGGGCTCTAGCCGGGAGAACCTCATGATCCAACCCTTCGAGAACGCGACCGACAAGACCGGCGCGGTGCTTCAAAAGATGGGCCGCGACCTCGCGGCGACCGGACGCAACACCTGGCTCGCGGGTTTGGGGCTGGTGGCCGAAGCCGACGAGCAGGGCCGCGGTCTGTTCGACCGTCTGGTCGAGCGCGGACGTCCGCTGGCCGAGAAGCAGAAAGTGACGTTCGC
Organism: Holophagales bacterium; assembly: GCA_031404815.1. Lineage (GTDB taxonomy): Bacteria > Acidobacteriota > Thermoanaerobaculia > Multivoradales > UBA5704 > DASYKS01. The sequence goes on from JANNIH010000110.1 coordinate 27,480, forward strand.
GGAAGCGAGCGACAAAGTCGAGCGCTCCGCCCGAGAGTTCGGCAAGCTGGTCAACGATAGTGTCGAATACGAGGTTCGTGGCGCCCTCGGGCGGTTCGGCCTCGCGACGCGCGACGATTTGAAGGCGCTCGAACGGCGTCTGGATACCCTGTCGCGCGAGCTCGACGACCTCACCGTCGTCGGGTCCTGAATTCCATCCAAACCAAGACTAGAGGGGAATCCCCATGGCCACTCAAGAGAAGAAGATCCAAGACGAAGTGAAAGACTCCGCCCACCGCATCTGGCTCGCAGGTCTCGGTGCGCTCGCCGCCGCCGAGGAAGAGGGCTCGAAGCTGTTCACCCGTCTGGTCGAGCGCGGGAAGGGTTTCGAATCCGAGGGCAAAGAGCAGTTCGCCAAGGCAAAGAAGAAGGTCGAGAAGGTCTATGAAGACGTGACCGAGTCGGTCGACGACAAGGTCACCGCGGCGCTCCACCGCCTCGGCGTGCCGACCCGCGAAGAGATCAAGCGCCTGACCAAGAAGGTCGAGGAGCTGACCGCGAAGGTCGAGCAGCTCAAGCCGAAGTCGGCGGTCGCAGCCGAGGACGAGAAGAAAGCCCCGGCGAAAAAGAAGGCCGAGTAACGTTCCATCCCTAGCCGGTCGGTTGCTTTTCGGATCGAGAGGCGCCGGCCGGCCGGGTAACCTTTCGGGTGCGGAGGGGTGTCCAGCGTGAGCAAGGCACGGGTGGCAGGCGCGAGCACGGAACCGTCGGCGGAACGACCGAGGATCGGACTCGCGTTGGCGGGCGGAGGGCTCGAAGGGGCGATCTACGAGATCGGTGCCTTGCGCGCGCTCGACGAAGCGCTCGACGGCTTCGACTTCAACCAGGCGCACATCTACGTCGGCGTCTCGGCCGGGGCGTTCTTGGCCGCTTGCCTGGCGAACAACCTCACGACCGCGCAGATGTGCCGCGCGATCGTCTCCACCGAGCCGGGTGAGCATCCGTTCGTCGCCGAAACCTTTCTCACCCCCGCGTTTTCGCGCGTCGCCGGAGCCGCAGGCGCCCTGCCGCGCCTGCTGTTCGAGGCGATCCAGGACTACGTCGCGCGCCCCGCGGAAAAATCGTTCTTGGGCTCGCTCACCCGTCTCGCCCGGTCGCTGCCGGTCGGCCTGTTCGACAACGAGCCGATCCATCGCTATCTCGAGCGGATTTGGGGCATCAAAGGTCGCACCGACGACTTCCGCAAGTTGGGCAAGCGTCTGGTCGTGGTCGCGACCGATCTCGACTCCGGTCAGGCGGTGCGCTTCGGCGAGCCGGGGCTCGATCACATCCCGATCTCCAAAGCGGTGCAGGCGAGTTCGGCGCTGCCGGGGATCTACCCGCCGGTCGAGATCGAAGGGCGCCATCTAGTCGACGGCGTGCTGATCAAAACGCTCCACGCGTCGGTGGCGCTTGAAGCGGGCGCCGAACTGGTGCTCTGCATCAACCCGATCGTGCCGGTCGACACCGCCCGTGCCCGGGGCGCCGGTTTCGACGGGCATCCGAACCTGATGAGCTGGGGGCTGCCGACCGTGCTGTCGCAGACCTTCCGAACGCTGATCCATTCGCGCTTGGAAATCGGCATGGCGGCCTACAAGACGAAGTTCCAACATGCCGATGTCGTCCTGTTCGAACCCGACCGCAACGACCATCGGATGTTCTTCACCAACATCTTCGGCTTCTCCGAGCGCCGCGCGGTCGCCGATCACGCCTACCGCTCGACCCGGCGCGAGCTGCTCCGCCGCGCACCGGAGCTGGCACCGCAGCTCGCCAAACACGGGATCACCCTGCGCACCGATCTGCTCGAAGACCTCGACCGCTCCCTCTGGGAGAGCGTCGGCCCAGGCAGCGGTCGGCGCTCCCGCACGCCATCGACCAGCAACGTCGCGGACCGGCTCGACTCCGCACTCGACCGGCTCGACGCCTGGATGGACGCCCAAAACTAGAGCGGGAGCCCAAAGCGCCGTGAGCTCTGGCGGGCTTATGCCGCCTGCTTCTGGCGGCTGGTAGCGATCAACAGGTCGGAGCCGGGACTCACCGCCGCCAGCAGCCGGCCGAGTTGCTCGACGGATGGCATGGTCCGCCCCTGTTCGTATCGCGCATAGGTGTTCGGAGAAGACGCCCCCAGGCGTTTCGCCGCTTCGGCCAGCGTAACTCCGTGGAGCAGGCGCTGCCGCTTGAGCATCAAAGCCGTCAGCGGCGCAGAGTCGGGCGAGCCGATTTCGAAGTATCCATCCTCACCGGGAAAAACCTCGACGGTGAACTCGCTCTTGTCGACCAGGCTCCCGATGGCATCGGCGATCATCAGATAGGCATCGGATCGCGTCCGGCCCTGCGTGACGACGCATAGGATGGGGACCTCAATGGCCCAGTACCGCCCTTGCTTGTGCATTCGACCTTCGAATCGCATCACTTCACTCCTTTGGCTTCTCGGAGAATCGCCTTCGCCGTGTACTCGTTGATCTCATTGTGGCGAGGCACGGCGAGCTCGTACTCACCCTTCCCCCAGATGTCGTGCCGGGACCCGTTGCGAATCAGGCTCCAGCCGAAATCACGCACGGATCGTTCGAGATCGCGGCGCTTCATGGTCGGAAATCTTACACCGATCCGTGTTTAGGCCAAGGTCTCGATGGGGTGTTTGGGGCCTGGGTCGCCGGACCGCAGCACACGCAGAGAGCGGCACCGGCGAGCGACTCCCCGGGCGAAGAGAAGGATTGTCCTGGGGACCTCTGCCGTCTCGGCGGCGCGGACGCCGAGCGGCCTCAGGCGCCGAACGCAGGGTTCCTTCCCCCGGGGAGCCCGAAAACGGGAGCCGGGGAGGGGGCGGGTTGGCGCCGGGGGAAGGCCAGGATGGGGGCGACCCGATCTCGCGAAAGCGCCTCGGCACGCGGCGCAGGTTCTCGTTTTAAGGTTATCCTTGGCGCGGAGCTCGAGGCATCCCCCGCGCGGCGGACGAAGTCGCCGATTGGCTGGAAGCGACCGGCTGTGTCCGAGCGTACGCCCGGTGCTTCGGCCCTCCAGCGCGGTGGTATTTAAGTCCAGCTCACCAGTGATCTGAGCCAGAACACCAGTGATCTGGGCCAGAACACCAGTGATCTGAGCCAGAACACCAGTGATCTGAGCCAGAACACCGGTGATCTGAGCCTGCTCACGCAGGGGTCCCCGGGCGGCGGAGTCTTTCTGGGACGTCGGCGTCTCGCCAGCACGGATGCCGAGCGTCCTCCAACGTCGAACGCAGGGTTCCTTCCCCTGGGGCCCCCTGGGGAGGGGGCGGGTTGGCGCCGGGGGAAGGCCAGGATGGGGGCGACCCGATCCCGCGAAAGAGCCCCGCCGCGCGGTGCAGTTTCCAGTTTCAGCGTTATCCTTGGCGCGAAGGCCGAGGAATCGCCCGCGCGGCGAACGAAGTTGCCGATTGGCTGGAAGCGCCCGGCGGGCTTACGGTGCGTAGAGTGAGGGTTTGCCCGGGAGGCTCGAGGCAGGGACAAGCCGAAGATGCAGTACTTCCCCGACGAAGACATCCTGTACTTCTAGGTTGCTGAAGGGGCCAAAGCGAGCACCGTCGAGTTCAGCCCAAACCTCACGGACGAGCCGAACGACAAGGGCGCGCTGCACGGGATTGAGATCCTTGATGCCAGTGTGTTCGTGCGGGATATGATCCTGGATGGCGTGCAGGCCTGGGTTCCTCAACCTTGTCAGGGCCGTTCGGTCTTAAATCAGTTCCCGTAAAGATCCCCTCGTCTGACATAGAATCAAGAAACAGAGGTAGCACCGCCGAAGCGCGAGCTGCCATAAGGTGAGCGCTCGATTCTACCTCCTTCCCGATTTGAGGGAGCTTCGAAATGGCGGGTGAGAAGAGGAGTCCCCCCATCCGCCGAGGCCTTCGCTGAAGAGCAAACACCGCGGTCGTTTCGTTCGTAGCGTAGTGATCCCTGTGGAACCCTGGCAGTGCATCGCGCAAATGCCCCTGATGGATGCGCCCCATCCCAAGGCCAGCATGCCGACAATTAAGGAGGTCGAAGTGAAGCTCAACCGAGAATATGACTAGCAACGACCATGCGTATTGTGATGCTGATGCTACGCCACACGCAGCTGCGCAGGCTTCTCGTCGAGGAGTTCCTCCTGCAAGCCGCTAATTATTTCGTGAAGGAGAGAGTATTATGCCAATGCCCGACGATCTTAATGCGCTGAGAGCGAGGCCCTTTGCCGAGGCAGTCGAAAAGCTCGAAAAGATGCTGCTGGCTGGGAGCAGCCGAGTCTTCTTGATTGGCGCAGGCTGCAGCAAGTGTGCCGGACTGCCCCTCATGGCCGACCTCACCCAGGAAGTCCTCACCAGTAGCCTGCTCGACTCCACGACGGGTGAAGTCTTGACCGCAATTCAACATCTTTTTGATGGTTCTGCCGACGCGAACATCGAGGACTACCTTAGCGAGATAGTTGATCTACTGGCAATTGCTGATCGCCGGTCTTCACGAGAGGCACCAGAGAAGACCGTCAGTCTTGGGGGCAAGTTCTACGACGGTGAGCCACTGAGAACCGCTGTTGACAAGATCAAGGAAGTAATCGCCAAGAATATTGAGGAGCGAAACGTTTCGACCGAAATTCACCAGAAATTTGTGCGAGCTGTGCATCGACCAAAACGTGCGGGCATGTCGCCACCCACTCGACCAGTAGACTACCTAGTTTTGAACTACGACACCGTGCTCGAAGATGCGCTCGCATTAGAGTGCGTACCTTTTGCAGACGGGCTCGATGGTGGCGTGACTGGGTGGTGGAGTCCTCAGACATTTAAGCGTGATGGTTTGGCGGCCCGCATTTTTAAGCTGCACGGCTCCATCAACTGGTTCGACCTCCCAAATGACCCACTGCCACGGCGAGTCGGAGATCGCCTTCAGGTCGCGGGTCTCAAGGGTCGCCGCATTCTTATCTGGCCTGCCTCGACCAAGTACCGCGAGACACAAATGGACCCGTACGCACAGCTAACAGGGCACGCTCGAGTCGCACTGAATAGCGGTCCACAGCGCCTCTTGGTCATTTGCGGGTATCGCTTCAGAGATCCTCACATCAACCTGGAGATAGATCGCGCACTTCGAGAGTCGGAAGGCGCACTGACGGTTGCTGCCTTTACTTCTGACAATGTGCCGTCGGGCCAGTTGGAAAAATGGCACAAAGACGATTCTGTAGCAGAACAGGTGCTGATATTCGCAAACCGCGGGTTCTTTCACGGTACCAACTCAGCGGACTCCTCGACAGACCTCCTCTGGTGGAGGTTCGAGAATGTCACTCGGCTGCTTGGGGGTGAACGATGAACGTCAGGGAGCGCAATCCGGCTGATCCCATTGAGAACTTGGCCATCGGTAAGATCATCGAGGTGGATGGGTCTCGCATCATCGCGGAGTTGGACCCGGGTCTGACGGAGCTTTCGCGGGTCTATGCTGGCGAGATGTATCCAATCGGCCAGTTCGGCTCGATTGTTCGGATCCATTTCGGCCGTCGACTGATTTATGCGCTTGTGGGTCGACTCAGGATGAAGGCGGAGTACGAAGCGGAACGCGGCTTTGCGCTTCATGCCTCTGCCGACGAGAGAGTTGTTGAGGCCGACTTGTTCGGAGAGGGTGAGTGGATCCGCGACGGTGGCGCCACAAGGTTGGAGTTCGAGCGTGGCATTGAGACGTACCCCTTACCGCAACAGACGTTGTATCTCACGCCGAAATCGGAATTGCGTTTAATCTACGGGAACAAGAAATCCGCAGTCATTCAGCTTGGCGAACACGTAGGGTCGGGTGGAGCGCCATGCTTTGCGCACCTGAATGAACTGCTCGGCAAACACACTGCGGTCCTCGGCTCAACCGGTGCTGGAAAGTCTGGAGCGGTAGCAGCGATCATTCACAGCATTCTTGACCGAGGGGCGGATGGTAGTCACTCGAACTGGAAGCCGCAGATCGTTGTCCTGGATCCACACAACGAATATGGCCAAGCGTTCATCGGGCATAAGAGACTCTCAACGGATGAGGGCACGCTTTCTCTGCCCTATTGGCTCTTGGACCTAGAGGAAACGATTGGTCTCTTGATTGGTAAAACGGAGTATGCAGCTACGTCTCAGGCCAACATCGTCAAGAACGCTCTGCTCACTGTGCGGATGAAGTCTGCTGTGGCGTTGAAGCTCGATGCGACGAAACTCACTGTCGACGCGCCCATTCCTTACGTTCTGGGTGAGCCGTCGGGTCTGGATGAATACGGTGCGATCAATGGCGTGCAGTATGAGATTGGCCTCGTTGGTGCGATCAATGAGCAGAGGCCAGAGAATAAGAATAAGAAGGACCATGAGGACTACAATAAGGTTCTGAGGAAGCTCGACTCCCTAGTGAAGGACGAGCGGCTCTCGTTCATGATGAAGCCTTGGGTCGGCCATGGCGACCCGCTGTCGGATGTGTTGGCGCAGTTTCTGGGTGACTGTTCACCGGTGCGAATCGTCGATTTGTCCGGAGTTCCAAACGAGGTCGCAGGGACAGCCAGCGCAGTTATAGCTCGAACGCTTTTCTCTCTGAAAGTGTGGCAGACCGCTGAAGAGCGAGCGACGAGTCCAGTTTTGCTGGTGTGCGAAGAGGCCCACCGATACGTTCCGAATAGTGGTGAAGCCCAGTATGGTGCAGCTCAGGGTGCGATTAGGCGAATCGCGAAGGAAGGCCGCAAGTACGGCATAGGGTTGATGCTGGTGTCACAGCGCCCGAGCGATGTTGAGGCGACCGTGTTGTCGCAGTGCAATTCATGGATCGTTCTTCGCATTACGAATGAGGCTGACAGGGAACACGTAAGGGGAATACTTCCTGACTCCATGATTGGGCTCACGAAAATGCTTTCTGGACTTCGTCGGCGGGAGGCTATCTTTGTTGGCCAAGCAGCCATGCTTCCATCGCGAATCATGATCCGAGAACTAACAGATGAACAGCTGCCGAAGTCGAACGATATCGACTTTGACAGGGGATGGCAGAATGCCGGTATGTCGGTAGAGCAGTTGAAAGGCGTCGCTAGTCGTTGGAGGTATCAGCAACGATGAGTGGGGTGATACTTCTACCGCCCGGTCATAGACCGAGTGGGTCTTTCAACAGGAGAGAGATGCCGGTCATCTGCTGGCCAGCAAGCAGAGCGGCCCTACAATATACAGGGAAACCTCCCCCTACTCCTGTATCTCAAGAATCACCTTCACCGTCGGCGCCTCGCCGTTGGCGAACAACGCCGCCCACTCCTCCGCGGTGAACTCGAACGAGGCGGTCGGGCGTTTTGAGCTCGATGGCGCCGCGACCCAAACTCCCAACTTGTTGGCGAGGTTGTCGTCTTTGCCGATCGTCAGGTCGTCCCAAAACTGTTTCCGGACATCCTTGCCGCCGGAGTTCAACGCCACCGTCAGGTCCACGTCCTGCCGGTAGTACGTCGTGCGAAGTTGGGGACTGATCTCCAGCCTCGTGCCGCCCTTCCTTTCGCCAGGCTTCTTGTAGACGTTGACGAACGGCACTGTGGCTTGATCGCAGACGAACTTCTTCGTCTCGTAGAACGACCGTCCCTGGACTGCCGGATCGGCGAATGTTCGGCGCGCACCGGAGGCGCTGAGGGAGATCTCGAGGAGCATGGGCGAAGGAACCTCGACGGTACCCTCGGTTCCGAGATCCGCCGCCGTGGCTTGGCGACCGGTCACCTGTGCGGAGGCCGCTAGAGAGAGGAATGAGAGAGCCAGTATGGAGGCTGCAATAGGTGACAAGAGGTAGCGCCATGCTTTTTTCATGGTGCGAAGGGTACTACAACACGCGCGCCCCGGCCGGTGCAAACCGCAGGGCTCCGCTTCCGACGATGAAAAACAGCCGAGCTCTTACCAGCGTTCCAGGGGGAGGTCGTTGGCGGGGACAGTTGTGGGTGCGGCCCTCGGAACTCGGAAATGGGGGGCGACCCCCATCTTGGCCTTCCCCCGGCTCCAATCCTCCCCCTCCCCGGGGGAAGGAACGCTGCGCTCGGCATGAGTGGTAGGGGAGCGCAGCTTTTCCCTTTGGCTCACCGCGCGCGGGCGTCCTGATTCGGCCGAGCGCGAGCCGTGCCTTTCTGGGATCGTCCCGAGCCCTTACCCCCCGACCCTGATCTCCGTCTCCACCCGTTGCCCCAGCTTGAGCGGTGTCGCCTCGTCGAGCGCGATCTTGACGCGCAGGACGCGGGTGTCGCTCGGGCGGCCGGGGTCTTGCGGTTGGAGGCGGCGGGCGACCACGGCGTCGGGGACCTCCTCGACCCGGCCGCGCCAGGAGCGGCCGTCGTGCCCTTCGGCGGTGATCTTGACCGGGGCGCCGAGGACGACGCGACCGGCGTCGAATTCGTCGACTTCGACCTCAATGCGGAGCCGGTCGAGATTGGCGACGGTCGCGATCGGGTCGCCCACCTGGAGGCTCTCGCCGACATCGGCGGAGCGGACGATCACCACGCCGTCGATCGGCGAGACGATCCTCGATTTGGCGATCACCGCGCTAAGGCGAGCGACGGCGGCCTGCTGGGTCGCGAGGCGCGCCTGGGACGCCTCGACATCGCGGCGGCTCGTGTCGGCGGCCTGGCGGGTGCCGACCCCGGCTTCGAACAGGTTCTCCTGCCGGGCGTTCTCGGCCTCTGCGAGGCGCAGATCGGCTTCCGCTTCGGCGATTCGGCCGCGCGCTTCGCCCACTTCGGCGCGCAGGTCGTCGGCGCGGATCTCGGCGATCGTCTGCCCCTTCTTCACCCGGTCGAGCTCATCGACCACCAGCCGGACCACCGTGCCGGGCAGATCGGTGCCGACCACCACCTCGGCGCCCGGGTAGGTCACCACCCGCCCTTCGGCCGAGACCCGCGGCGAGGGGGTGTTCGCGGCGGCGGTGCTCGCCGCCGCCTGGGCGGCGCGTCGGTCGGAGGCTTCCGAGCTGCGATCGTGGACCTGGGCCGCCACGGCGAGTGCGAGCCCGAGCCCCGCGATCGGCAGCAGGAGACGTTTCCAGAGAGGATTGGGGAGGGCGGGCGAGGAGTTCATGGCGAGTCTCCGAGGGAGAACTTAAGTCTCGAGAATTCGGCCGTCGCGGATCGACAGAACCCGATCGACGATGGTGCGGACTTTAGGGTCGTGGGTGACGATCAACAGGGCGCGGTTGCCGGACTTCGCTGCGTCGCGGAACATTTCGAGCACCTGGGCGCCGACTTGGGTATCGAGGTTCGCGGTCGGCTCGTCGGCGAGCAGCACGGGCGGATTCCCAGCCAGCGCCCGGGCGATCGCGATCCGCTGTTTTTGGCCGCCGGAGAGATCGCGCGGCAAGAAGCGCTTGCGGTCGGCCAGCCCCACCGCTTCGATCAGGCGCTCGGCTTCGCGCCTGGCGGCGCGGCCGTCGATCCCCTTCAAATTCAGGGCGTATTCGACGTTTTCGGTCGCATCGAGCGCGGGGAACAGGTTGAACTGTTGGAAGACGAAGCCGATCGCCCGGCGGCGGAGCGCGGGCAGCCGCTCCGGGTGGCGCGGATCGACCTCTTCGCCTGCGAGCGTGACCTTGCCCGAGCTCGGCGTGAGGATGCAGCCGAGGATCGACAGCAGTGTCGTCTTGCCCGAGCCCGAAGGCCCTTCGAGGGCGACGATCTCGCCCGGTGCGAGCTTGAGCGAGACACCGTGAAGGACCGGCACGGACTCGCGCCCTTCGCGGAACTCCTTGGTGACATCGCGGGCTTCGAGAACACTCATGGAATCCTCTTTTTTCGATCGAAAGGAGCGGCCGGCCGATCAGGTGCGGAAGACCAGGGCGGGATCGATGCTCGCGACCTTTTTAAACGAGATCATCGCGGCGGCCAGACAGAGCACGATCGTGCCGACGAAGACGATGGCGGCGAAGCCGGGCGGCAGGATCAGCCGGAGGTCGATCTTCGCGAGCAGCGGCTTGAGCGCCCAGGTCTGGGCCGCGCCGACGAAGAAGCCGGCGATCGCGGCGATCGTCGCCTGCTGGCCGAGGATGTTGTAGATCTGCCAGTTGCCGCCGCCGATCGCCTTGACCGTACCGAACTCCTTGAGGTGCTCCATGGTCGAGGTGTAGAGCGTCTGGGCGACGATCAAAACGCCCACCAGGCAGCCGAGCAGCACGGTCATCCCGAGGTTCAGGCCGAGCCCCGTGCTTTCGATCCAATAGTTCCGCGACTGATAGGCCCATTCGTCTTTGGTGTAGACGTCGTTGTAGGGGAGGCGGCGGCGGATCTCTTCTTTCACCACTTTCGGATCGGCGCCGGGGGCGAGCTTGACCAGCGTGTAGGTCGTGTTGCCGCCCAGCTCTTCCGGGTTGATCTCCTGCGCCTGGCGGTAGTTCATGAAGATGATCGGTGTCGTGCTGAACGACAGCGCGTCGCGCGAGGCGCCGATGATTTTCATCCTGCGGTGCCCGATCTCGCGGTACTCGCCAACCTCAAACTTGCCGAAGCGTTTCTCGGCCGAGCGGTCGAGAAAGAAGTAACGCCCGCGCTTCAGATCTTCGAGATTGCCCGACTCGACGTTCCAGGGCAGGCCCCAGCGGGTGAAATCTTCGAGCGCGTACATGAGCGTCCCCTCCTGCGAGCCGGTGGGGAGGACGAGGGTGATGAACCAGACGATCAGGTTGTCGGCGCGTTCGACGCCGGGCACCGAGCGGACGCGCTGGACGTAGGTTTCGGGGTAGGTGTGGGCGAAATCGACGTTCGGCGTGTTTTTCGACGTCACCCAGAGATCGGCGTTCAGATGCCGGATGGTCACCGACGCGTTGTCGAGCAGCCCCATGAACAGGCCGACCTGGAGAAACACCAGGGTCACGGCGAACGCGACGCCGATCACCGTGATCGCGAAGCGGAGCTTGTCGTAGAGCAGGTTCTTCCAGGCCAGGTTGACCATCGACTATTCCTTCACGGCTTTCGGTTGAGAAAGGCCGGAGAGCATCGCGTCGATCAGGAACTTCGCGGTCTTCTTGGCCGGCTTCCAGGTCACCCAATCGTCGGTGCCGAGGGCGATGTGGAGCGAAGCGACACCGTGAACCGCCGCCCAGAGCGCCTGCGCGACCAGGTCGGCGTCGGCGACTTCCGCGCGGAAGCAGCCGGCGGCGATCGCTTGGAGGATCGTGCCGTGGAGGAACGCGTAGGCGTCCTCTTCCGGGTTCCCTTTGCGGATCTCCGATTCGCTCTCTTCGACCGGGTGGCCTTGCATGAACATCAGCCGATAGTGGTTCGGGTGCTCGAGCGCGAAATCGACATAGGCGAGGCCCGCGGCGCGCAACCGTTCGAGCGGCTCTTCGAGCCGAGAGATGCGCTGGAGCTTCTTGGCGAGAATTAAAAAGTCGTGATCGCACAGCTCTTGGATGACCGCGCGCTTGTCTTTGAAGTGGATGTAGATCGCGGTCGGCGAGTACTCGATCCGCTCGGCGATCTTCCGCATCGTCACCGCTTCGTAACCGAGCTCCGCGAACAGTTCGCGCGCGGCGTCCAGGATTCTCGCCCGCAGCTCTCCGCGCTCGCGCTCTCGACGTTCTTTGGTTCCCATGGCGGTGTCCCCGATTACTGTTCTTGCCGAGTACGCGCCTCGGTTGGTTAACGGTGTTAATCTAGCGAGATGCGTTATGCGTGTCAAGGGGGGCATTTCATGGGGTTGGGCCCGAGTCGGGACCACAAGGGCCACAACGAAAAGAGGCGACCGGTTGAGGTCGCCTCTCGTCTGCCGCGCTACCGGATCCCAGCCCTTACCGGCCGAGTGGGACCTGGGGCGAGAACGGCGGCGGCGAGGAGTAGGTGTTGTGGTAGTACCAGGTGATCTTCCAGAACGAGTGCGGCTCTTGGCCGTCGCCCGAGGGACGGGTCGGATCGTTGATCGTCTCCCGGTGATCGGCTGAGAAGCCGATCACCGCCCCTTGGAGGTAGTAGACCCAGATCGGCTGGTCGTTCAGCGCCTGGACGTCGGTGATCTCGACCTCGGTCGGCTCGCCGTTCCTTCCGGCGGTATTGCCGCCCAGGTCGGCGGGCCGGTTGGCGTAGAACCAGACCAGCGCGTCGCGCAGCAGCGAGCGGACCTCGTTGCCCGGACCGATCCAGCGCTTGAACCGGGTGCCCGCGGTGTTCGGTCCCCAGCGTTGCTCGAAGGCGGTCCGCACGGCGGTGTCCGAAAGGTTGATGTAGTACGCGTCAGGATGCGCTCCGACCGCTCCGGGATCGGCTGAGAAGTCGACGCTGTAGCGCTGCAGCGGGCTGGTCAGGGTGTCCAACTGGTAGATCGACACCGAGAGGCCGCGGACCTGCGGGCTGTAGCCGACGCCGGGAATCGTCGGGGGGACCAGCGCCTTGGCCGATTTTGGAGCGGCGGGAGCGGCGCCAGCCGCTTGGGCCGGTGCCGAGAAGGCCGCAAGGCCGAAGGTGAGTGCCGCCGCCGAGAGCAGGGCGATACGGGTTCGGAGCATTGAGGGGATTCCTTTCTTACCGCGGTGTTGGGCCTTCTGGAGGCAGGCCGACGGGGGTGCGCCGGAACTCGATCCTCGCATACCCGCCGGTCGAGGGCCAGGGCGCGCCGGATTTGCGGAGTCTTACGTCGCCCGCGCCCGTTTCGTCCAGGAGATTCTCCGAGAAGGCGAGGAAAAGTGAAAAGAGCATCCCTTTTTGGCCGACTTCCTGGCAAACTGTAGGCATCTTATGAGGCCAGAGTGGGGAGGTCATCCAGATCGCCCGGACATTCTGTGCCGGATGGAGACCCCATATGTTGCCGAGAGGTTCTGCCGCCGCCCGCGCCTTCCCTGTCGTTTTGTTGGTACTGTTCTTGATGACGTCTCCTGCCTTCGCGGCCCCCTGGTCCGAGGAGATCGACTTTTCCCGAGTCGCTTCCTACTGGTCCGAGCTGCTGCACCGGGTGTCGGGTCTCTGGGCGAGCGAGGTCCTACCCTCACCGGGCGGCACCTCCGGCGGCGGCGGATCGGGGACCAGCCTCGATCCGAGTGGCCTGCGTCGGCCGGTCGGCTGAGTCCGGGACGCCCTCGCGTCGTAGGAGCGGCACCAATGATCGAGGAAAACTGCCCGCGGTGGGATGCCCTGACCAGGAATTGTTCCTGGAATCTCCACGAGGGCTCGCCACCGCGGGCAGAGATGTGCAACAATTCTTGCAACCCTTCGGAAGAGAGAGCGATCCGCGATGCCTGACCAGCCGAGCATGAAGCCGCAGCACCCGAGCCCCTTGGTTCTTGGCGCTTTTGTTAGTGGTGAGCTGTCGGGCGGCGAACGGCGTGATGTGCTCCGTCACCTGCTCGCGGGCTGTCGGCTCTGTCGGCAGCGGGCGAGCGCGATGGCCGCGCCGCTTTTCGAAGTTTCGGCTCGAAAGCCACCTGCGGGAGGGCTCGACGCCTACGACGCGCCGCTGCGGCGCATCGCGAGCGCCTTCGCCGGAGTTTCGTTCGAATCGCGCGCCACTGCGGGGCGGAAAGCCCAGGAGCCGAAGACGATCGTCGGGCGGCCCCAAGACGCCAAGCGGGCGAAGGCGGTTCCCGAGGAGCTTTTTGCGCAGGCGCAGAGCCGGCTCGCCCGCGCGCGGCGCTTGCGCTACGCCGATCCCGAAAAGATGTGCGCCGCGGCGACGCTCGCCGCGCTGATCGCGGAGCGGATCCCGGTGAACGCTTTCCCTCCCGGCATCGTGGCCGACCTTTCCGCCCTGGCCTGGGCGGAACTTGCGAACGGTCGACGCCTGGTCGGAGATCACCGGGGCGCCGAGTTGGCGTTCGCCAAGGCGATCCACTGGATCGATCGCGGCTCCGGCGACCTGCAGCCGCTCGCCGAGATCGCCGAGCTGGTCGCGTCGCTCGAGATCGATACCCGCCGGTTCGCAGCGGCCGAGCGGCTGCTCGATCGGATCGTGATCGCCTACCGGGCGATCGGCGAGCCGCATTTCGCCGGCCGGACGATGATCCGCCGCGGCGTGATGCTCGGCTATCGCGGAGAGGGAATTGCGGCGGTTCGCCAGATCGTCGAAGGATACGGAATGCTCGACGCGGGGCGCGATCCGAGACTCGCCCTGATCGCGGTCCATGGCCTGGTCAGCCGCTTGGCCGACGCCGGTCGGTTCGATCTCGCCTCCGAGGTTCTGGGCGACGGTGCGCCGCTCTACGAGGCCTATGCGGAGCCGATCGATCGGCTCAAAATCTGCTGGACCCGAGGGCGAATCGAGATCGGAATGGGGCGCTGCGAGAGCGGAGAGAAGTACCTCCGACAGGGGCACCAAGGATTCCGTGAGCGAGGAATGCCCTACTTTGCCGCGCTCGTGGCGCTCGACCTGGCGGCCCTGCATTTGAACGAAGGTCGAACCGACGAGGTGGCCCGTTCGGTCGAAGATCTGCTCGCGGAGTTTCGTGCCCTGGGGATTCGGCGCGAGGCGATTGCCTGCCTGTTGATCCTCCAGCGGGCGATCGCCTCTGATCGCGCGACGGCTCGACTGGTATCGCGCGTTGCGTCGAGGCTCGGACGGTTCGCTGCCGCCCTTCCGTCGGCCGTGCCTACGGCTTGAGCCTGAGCGAAACGTCTCGGGCTCGCGGGACCAGCCCCTTCTCGAGGGGCCGGGGCTCGCCTCAACTCGATTTCTTGTCGCGGGGCCCTTTGGGTGTGGCCTCTGCTGTTTTTGCCCTCTTCAGCCGATCCACCTCTGCGCGAACGATCTCGCGGACCTGGCGGTCGAGGTCGGGCTCTTCGGTCGTGCTGGCGAAGAGATCGCTCCGGCCGCGTTCCAGCGAGCCCGATTCGACCAGCCGATCGAGCAACCCATCCACCAAGGAGAGAGGTGGTAGGGCGTCCGCAACTTTTCCTTCGTAGGCGGCGACGAACTCTTCCGCTTCGATTCCCAAACCGGCCAGAAAACGCTCGGCGCGGCGGATCTCCGCAGGACGCACGGGTACCACGTCTTCGCCATCGGTTTCCCGTAGCAATTTGGCCAACGAGGCCAGCGCTTCGTTCTGCTCCGTCTTCGGCATGGTGAGAGCGCGAACTCTAGACCAGATTTCGCAGCGATTCACCTATTCGGATCAAGGATCGACAATCGGCGCCGTCCAAATACCTTCCCGCCCGCCGCCGCGGCGGTCGGTCCACGAGGGGAAGAACTTGCCCATGAAGCCCGAGAGGCTGTTGTAATCGCCGTACTGGTTGCCCAATTCGGCGCCGCCGCCGGTCTCGTCGGTGCGCGCGGAGGTCACCTTGAGCGGCACGCTCCAGGTCGCACCGTCGTTGCCGGAGCTCTGGTACCAGAGGTTGGTGGTGCGCCGCGTGGCATCGCCCACGGTGTCGTAGTAGATGACGCCGATTCGGCCGTTGGTCTCGTCGACCGCGAGGAACTGGTTGAACTGGTCGGTCTTGCCCGCGCGGTTGTTGATCATCACCGGCGCGCCCCACGTGGTGCCGCCATTGGTCGAGCGCGAAAACCAGATCCGGCTCTTGCAGGCGGAAGCCGCGTTGGCCCCCGGTTCGTCACCCGAAGTGCGGCAACCGACCGCGCCGGAGAGATCGGTCCAGGCGGCATAGACATTGTTCTTGACCGCCGTCCGATAGGCGCCGCCGGAGAGATAGATCAACGCCCGGCGGCGGTTGAACGACGGCACGCCGATGTCGAAGCTGTCGAACGTGGTCGCAATCTGCACCGGCCGGGCGAAGCTGACGCCGCCGTTGGTCGATTTGGCGAGGAAGATCTTCCGGTTGCCGGTGGTCGGCCAGAACGCGAAGACATGGCCGGCCGAGTTGGTCTTGATGTCGCTGCCGATCGCCGTGCCGACCGTCTCGGTGCCGCTCACCCGGAGGGGGGTCTTCCAGCCGGAGGCGGTCCGCCGATTCACGAACGCCGGCTCCCCGTCATGCCAGATGACATAGATGTTGTCTTTGAACGGTGAGGTGGCACTGTGATCGATCCACTGAAGCTGCTTGTCCGCACTGGTCTGGCCGGGGGAGACCGTACCGTCGAGCGTCCAGGTGGCGCCGCTGTTGGTGGAGCGGAAGGAGCGGATGATCAGCTGGCTTCCCGCGTTGTTGATCCCGATCGTGGTCGACCAGGCGGTCCCGTCCGAGGTCCAATCGACCGTCGGGTCGGAGTTGAACGCATCACCGGCCGGCAGTGGCAGGGTGGTCTGCCCCCAGGTGGCGCCGCCGGTCGAAGAGAAGAACTGCGCCTGCCGCCCGCTGCCGTCGAGGTTGTTCGACGCGGCGATAATCTTCTGCGGATTCCTGAAGTTGATCCGGATGTCGGATTCGCTGCGCGGCCCCGGCGGGCCGGAGATCAACACGTTCGCGCCGACCGCGGCGCGCAACGGCGGCTCGGGCACATCGGCCTCGCGCGCGCCGGGGGCGAGATCGGGATGGCGCGCCATCCAGTGGGCGACCTCTTTCAAGACGAACGGATAGCCGCCGGTCGGATCCGCCGCCGAGTACTTACCCTCAGGATGCGCCTTGCGCCAAGCGGCGCGCAGCCAGAGCGGGATCGGCAACCGGTCCGAGCCCTCGTCCGCCCGCAGCGCGGAGAAATCCTGGTTCGCCTGGATCATCCGCTCGAGCGCGCTCCCCTTCGGGACACCCGCGAGCTGCGCTTCCAGGGTCGGTCGAGAGATCTCCGCAGCCCAAACCATGGATGCCGAGACGGTGAGGGCGGAAAGGGCCAGTCGGGCAACGAGGGTCGATCTGCGCATGTCGGACGTCCTCCTAGAGCCGGAAAGCTATCAGACGGCGGAGGGGAGCGGGAGCGACACCTCGCCCTCTCGCCAACATCGCCCCTTGGGTGTGCTCTTCCTGGGACCGCCGGCGTCTCGCCGGCTCAACCTTCGAAGGAGAACATCGGCGCCCGCAGCCGAGCCGCTCCTCCAGGAACGTCCCGTTGCGGCCAAGGGGCCACAGCCGTAGCGCCACCTCCTGAACGTGCCGGGAGTGTGCCCCCCGCCCCGATTTCCGCTAGAGTAGCGCTCGCGTGAAGATCCTCGCCCTTGTAGTTCTCGCCCTGCTCGTGTCGCTGGTCGCCGGTTCGGCGTTCGGGTTCGACCTGGGGTGCGCGGACGACGATTGCGACCGCGGCGCCCCTTGCCGCGAGGCGTGTGTCGCATGCAACTGCAACCCGGTGATGCCGGCGGAAGCCGGTGTTGTGGGGCTCGGCTCGGCGCGGTCGCTCGGTGCCCTGCCGCAACGGGTGCAATGCGTGCCGCTGGCCGGTGTGTCTCGCGCGGTTCTGCACGTCCCCCTCTCCGCCTGACCTCGGTCGTCCGCTCCGCCCCCAACCCGGCGCGCTCCGGTGCGCTTGTCCAGCGGTGAGGTCTCGCTCATGTGCAGTCGTTCCGCGGCCGGCTCGGCCGTTCTCCTCTTCATCTGTAGCCTCAACTTCGCTCGACCGGCTCTCGGAAGCCCGGCGTCGGTGCGTCTCGACGACCTGCTGGCCCGTGCCCGGCCGAGCGCCGAAGAGTTCGCCACGGCTGCCGAGCTTGGCGCCGCCCGGCGCGAGTTGGCCGCCACTTCGGCTCAGTGGGCTGCGGGGCCGACCCTCGGAGTCGAGGCCGGCCCTCGGGCGACGAACGGCTCGACCGATGCCGATCTCGCGCTCGATCTCGACTTGCCCTTGCTCGGCAGGGCGAATGGACGGCAGGAGGCGCTGGCGGCCCTCAAAACCGCGAGCCTTCGCCTGCCGGCCGCCGCCCGGCTCGAAACCCGCGGCCGGATCGCCGCCGCGTTCATCGCCACCTGGGCGGCCGAGCGCGAAGCACTTCTGCGCGCCGATGATGTGGCGACCGTCGAGCGTTGGCTCGGCATCGCCAGGCGTCGTCTGGCGGAGGGGGCCGAGGCCGCCTTCGAGGTCGATCTGATCGCCTTCGATCTCGAACAGGCGCGGGCCGAGCGCGCCGAAGCTCTGGTGGACCGAGCGGCGGGCTGGGCCGAAGTGGCGGTCTGGGTCGAACCGCCGCTCGCCGCTTTGCCCGCTTTGCCCGATGTGCCCGATGTGCCCGAAGCGCCCGAGGCGCCCGAAATCGGGGAGGGCGAACCGCTCGGCGAGCCGTCGCCTCCCGACTTGGGCAAGGGGTCGGACCTCGACCAACGGTTCGCGGTGGGCCCGGTCGCTCTGGCGCTCGCCGCGCGGCGCGATCTCGCGGTGGCCCTCGCGCGCTTCGAGGCGGCCCGGTCGCAGTCGCGCTGGGCGCTCCGTTCGAGCCTGGCGCGCGAGGCGGACGAGAGCGTCGCGCGTTTCGGCCTCGCCTACCGCTTTCCGCTCGCGGCCGAGCGACCGGCGGCGGATCAGGCGCTCGCCGCATCGGTCGCGGCCGCCGAGAGAGAAGCCGAACAACGCCTGGCGGAGCTTCGCAGCAGGTTTGTCTCGGCCCGTTCCCGCTTCGCGGCCCTCTCGGCCTTCGCAGCTCCTTCGCCCGATTCCGCCGATCCCTCGCCGGAGCGCACGCTCGCGGCGATCGAGTTGCGCCTCACCGAGGGCAAGGCCCGCCCTGCCGAAGCTCTGCTGATCCGCCGCGCCGTGATCGCCGCGGAGCTGGCCCGAATCCAACGACGCGCGGCTCTCCTGGCCGCTTCCTGGGAGCTCGCCCATCTGACCACCGAGGTGTTGCCATGACCTGCCGGATCCCGTTACTGCTCGCCTTCGCGTTGCTTTTCTCGTTCGTGGGCTGCAAGAAGGCCGATACAACGTCCCATGAAGAGAGCGGCGAGCACGCTCACAAGGAAGGCGAGACGGCCGGTGAGGAGCACGGCGACGGCGATTCGCACGGTGCCGCCGAGGAGGTCGGCGAGCACGGCGAGCACGACGGGCACGAACCGGAAGGGCCGCGCTCGATCGATCTCGCCGGGGTGCGCGGCGTCTCGTTCGCCCTGGTCGGTGCCGCCCGCGAAGAGGGGGCTTGGTTCGCGGCCGAGGCGGTCTCGGAGTCTGCCGCCACGGCGGCGTTCTCGGCGCCGGTCGGTGGCATCGTCACCGCGCTCCCCGTCGAACCAGGTCGCGCGGTCGCGCGCGGCGCGGTGCTGGTCGAGATCCGCAGCCCCGAGTTGGCCGAGAAGAAAGCCGTTTGGCTCGCCGCCCGCGCGCGTCAGGTGCAGGCCGAGCGAGAGGCCGCGCGCGAGCGACGGCTGTTGGCGGGGGGTGCCACCTCCGAGCGCGATCTCGAAGCGGCCGAAGCGGGAGCGGCGGTCGCCCAAGCCGAGGAGACCGCCGCCCGGTTGGCGCTCGAAGCGCGCGGTGTCGACCCGGCGAGTGCCGGGACGACCTACCGGGTCCGCGCGCCGCGCGCCGGGGTGATCGAAAGCTACGCGGTCGCGGTCGGCCAGGGGATCGAAGCCGGCGGCGACCTCGGTCGGCTGATCGCCCCCGGTGCCTCTCGGGTCCGGGTCGAGATCCCCCTGCCTGGGCCGGAGAGCTGGGTCGCCGGGGCCGCAACCGAGGTGCGCCACGCGGGCGGCCGGCGGTGGCCGGCGACGGTGGAAGGGGTGCCCGCGTCGCTTTCGGACGCGACCCGCCGCCTGACCTACCGGCTGCGTCTCGCCGGGGACGAGGCGTCGCTGCCGCTCGCCGGTACGCCGCTCGAAGTGCGGGTGCCGTTGGCCCGCGCGGTCGTCCTGCCGCAGGTGGCATTGCAACAGATCGAGGGGACTTGGGGCGTGTTCGTGAGATCCGCCGGCCACGCCGAGCTGCGGCCGGTGCGCAAAGGGGCCGAGCTGGGCGCCGAGGTGCTCGTGCTCGAAGGGGTGACCCCGGGCGAGACGATCGCGACCGACGGCGCCTACCTGCTCAAATCGCTCTATTTGAAGCTCGCGGGCGGGGGAGGCGACGAGCATGGCCATTGACGCCCCGCCCGCGATCGATCCGGCCCCCCCCGAGCGAGCCCCCACGCCGCCGGCTGGCCGCGCCCGCTTGGAGCGCTGGTTTTCCGCCGCCCTAAGGGCGCGCGGCTGGATCTTGGCGCTCGCCCTGCTCTGGGGGGTCGCGGGCTTCCTGACCTTCTCGCGGCTGCCGCGCGATCTGTTCCCGAACCTTGCTCTGCCGTCGATCCAACTGTTGATCCAGAGCCCCGGGCGCGATCCGGCGGAGCTCGAATTGACGGTCGCCCAGCCGGTCGAGCAGGTCCTCACCGGACTGCCGGGCGTGCGCCGGGTCGTCGCCACGGTCCAGGCCGGCGTCACCCAGATCGTCGTCGCATTCGAGCCCGGGACCGATCCCTGGCGGGCGCGCCAGCTGGTCGGCGAAAAGCTCGCGGGCGTGGCGGCCAACTTCCCCGCGGGCACGGCGGCGCCGCTGCTCACCTCGGCGGCGGGCCGACTCCAAGAGATCCAAGAGCTGGTCTTGGAGGGGCCGGCCGTCGATCCGATGAAGCTGCGCGATCATGCGGTCAAGGTGTTGATCCCCCGCCTCCAATCGGTTCCCGGTGTCGCGCGGATCGAGCTGCTGGGCGGCGAAGGGCGGCAGCTTCAGGTCTCGATTTCGCCCGAGACGATGCGCCTGCTCGGGGTGTCGCTCGACCAGATCGTTGCGGCGCTCGAAGGGAGCGAGAAGGACGTCTCGGCGGGCATTCTGGAGATCCGCGACAAGCAGTGGTACGTGTCGGTCGCGAGCCTTGCCGCCGAGGTCGAACAGGTGCGGCGCTTGCCGGTGCACACGGCGCGCGGTGTGGTCGCTCTGGGCGACATCGCCGAAGTGCGCGAGGCGCCGGAGTTTCGGCTCGGCCTCGCGCGCTTTAAAGGGTTCGAGGTGGTCTCGTTGCGGGTGATCAAGCAGCCGACGGCGGATACGCTCTCGACCAGCGGGCGAATCCGCACACTCCTGCCGGAGCTCCGTCGTTCCCTCCCCGCGGGCATGTCGCTCAACCTGTTCTACGACCAGGGCGAGCTGGTCTCTCATGCGCTGGGCGGGGTCAGCCAGGCGCTGCTGGTCGGGGCACTGTTCGTCGGCCTGGTGTTGATCGTTCTGTTGGGCAACCTGCGCGGGGCGGCAATCGTGATCGTCCTCTTGCCGCTCGCGACCCTCGGTGCGGCGATTCCGCTCAGCGCTCTCGGGCTCGGCTTGAACGCGATGACCTTGGGCGGGCTTGCGATCGCCGTCGGCCTTCTGGTCGATGCGGGCGTGATCATGGTCGAGAACATCGTCCATCGGCTGCGCAACCTCGATGGCCCCGACCCTGCCGCCCGACGCCGGACCATCGCGCGGGCCGCGGCCGAAGTCGGCGTGCCGATCGCGACCGCCGTTCTGGTGATCCTCGCCGTGTTCATCCCGCTGCTCGCGATCGGCGGTATCGCGGGCGAGCTGTACGCGCCGCTCGCCGTCGCGGTCGCCTCCGCGATGACCATCGCGCTCGTCCTCTCGTTCACCCTGGTCCCCGTGCTGGTCGACCGCTTCCTGCCGCCCGGCAGCCGGCTCGACGAGCCGCGAGTCATCCGCGCGATCAAGCGCGCCTATCGCCCCGTGCTCGATTTTGCACTCCGCCATGGCGCCCTGGTCCAGATCGCGGCCCTCGCGCTCGCCCTGCCGGCGATCGTGTTGGCGACCCGCCTCGGCAGCAACTTCCTTCCCACGCTCGACGAGGGGGCGCTGATGGCGCAGACCCTCCTCCCTTCGGACACCAGCCTGGCCGCGATCGACGAGGCGAACGGCCAATTCGAGACCGAGGTCGGCAAGATCCCCGGCGTGCGCGCCGCCTATCGGCGCACCGGCCGCGGCGAAGTGACGGAAGACCCGATGCCGAGCTACCTCTCGGACGTCCTGATCGTTCTCGAACGGGGGGCCGATGCGGCCGAAGTCGAAGCGGCGCTCGGCGAGTTGGCCGAGCGCATGCCGTTTGCGGTCGAGCTGACGACACCGATGAAGATGCGGATCTCGGAGGGGATCGGCGGCACCCCGGCCGACATTCAAGTCGAGCTGTTCAATCCCGACCTCACCGAGCTGGCGCGGCGGGCGAACGAAATCCGGCAAGCCTTGAGCGCCGTCCCAGGAGTCGAGAGCGTCACGCCGGACACCGGGGCGCCGCTGCCGCGCTGGCGCGTCGTCCCGGACGACGACGCGTTGCGCCGCCTCGACGTGCCGCGGCAGGCTCTGCTCCAGACGCTCGAAGCGGCGCTCCAAGGGATTTCGCTCGCGCCGCGGTTCGACGGTCCGCAGCGGATCGAACGGAGCGTCCGCTTCCCGGCCGACGGGCGCTTGACCCCCGCCAAGATGGAGCGCCTGCCAATCGTGGTCGAAGAGGGGCGGATCATCGAGCTCGGCCAGGTTGCGAAGATCGTCGAGGACACGATGCCCTCGCTGATCCGGCGCAAGAACGGCCAGAGGCGGCTCGGCTGGAACCTGCGCACCGAGGGCGATCTGGGCGGCACCGCCCGGGCGCTCGAAACCGCGCTCGCCGCGATCGATCTACCCGCAGGAACCACAGTGGCACTCTCCGGCCAGATCGAAGAGGCGCGCGAGACAGAGCGGCGGCTCCTCGTCGCGAGTGGCATCGCGTTCGCGCTGGTCGTTCTGCTCCTGTTTCTGGCGCTTGGGAAAGCGCGCGAAGTTCTGGTGGTCCTTGGCACCCTGCCGGTCGCCTTTGCGGGGGGGCTCTACGCGTTGGCGTGGGCGGGCGAGACCTGGAACGCCTCGTCGATCGTTGGCGTGATCGGCCTGTTCGGGGTCGCGGTTCAGAACAGCCTGGTGCTGATCGCCCAGACCAAGGAGCTGATCGCCTCCGGCCTGCCGTTCGCGGCGGCGCTCCGCGAAGCGTCGATCGGCCGCGTCCGGCCCAAGCTGATGACCGCCGGGGCGGCGATCCTCGGCCTCGCACCGATGCTCGTGGGCTTCGGCGGCTCGGAACTCGAACGCCCGCTCGCGATCGTGATGGTCGGCGGCCTGGTCACCTCGACTCTATTCACCCTGCTCGTGTTGCCGAGTGTGTACGCGTGGGTGG
Source organism: Holophagales bacterium (assembly GCA_031404815.1). GTDB lineage: Bacteria > Acidobacteriota > Thermoanaerobaculia > Multivoradales > UBA5704 > DASYKS01. Next base: position 50,402 of record JANNIH010000110.1, read on the forward strand.
TGGGGGGGCGGGAACGACCGGCATGAGCACCGGGGGGGCGTTCAAGAGCCGCGGTATGGCACCTACCCGCCGAGCCCCAGCTCCTCGAAGGACTGAACCTCGAGGATCCGATCCGCAATGGCGCTCAGCTCGTCGAGAGAGCGGATCGCGGCCAAGCGCTTCTGGAGCGGCAAAGGCACCCTTCCGAACCGCTGGCCGAGCAAACGGACCACAGTGCGGCGCAAGCGATCCGCGCCTTCCCCGCGGCCTTCCTCTCGGCCTTTGGCGATTCCCTCCTTGATTCCCTTCTTGATTCCCTTCGCTTCGATGCGATCGGCCCAGGTCACTTGCATGGCTTTCGTCTCCGGAGATTTTTGGGCGGCTGCCAGAGAAGCGTACTCCTCCGCGTCGCGCCCTTTCAAGGGTAGGTAGGTTTCGACGCAATTCAGCAGGAGGAACCTCTGGTGCTCGGAGATCTGGGCTCCCGCGATTCTCCGCAGCGCTTC
>JANNIH010000111.1:0-14578 GCA_031404815.1 Holophagales bacterium
ACGCCCCCGGCACCGCGAACACCACCACTTTCCGCCCCCGGCAGAGCTCGTCGGTCGAGATCTGCCGCACCTCGCCGCGCTCCATCGTGAGTAATTTCAGGTCCGGGATCTTCTGTCCGACTTCGAGCATGCCTGCATCTCGGTCAACGACGACGTGTTCGTGATGAAGGCCTGGGGCCTCGACCAGGGCGTGGGTGAGGACATCATCATGCTGGCCGACGGCAACGGCGACTTCACCCGCGCGATGGGCCTGGAAAATGACAGCTCACGCTTCGGCATGGGGCGCCGCTCCCGCCGCTATGCGGCGATCTTTGCGGACGGCGTGCTCCAGGCTCTGTTTCTCGACGAACCGGGGAAGTTCGACAAAAGCAGCGCGGAACAGGTCCTCGCCGCCCTCTGAACCGTTCGCTCGCACCTCCGGCGAGCCTGCGCGGGCTTTACGGAATCGGGTAGCTCACCCAGGTGCCGTTCTTGTAGAGCACGGCCTCCGAGGTCCCGTTGGCGTTCCAGTCGGCCGGCGGGAACGCCTTCTGGCCGCCGTCCAAGGTCACTGCGCCGGTGTTGCCCGGGTCGAGCCAATCCTTGGCGCGGGTGGCCGCCGTGCCTCCCCCGTTCCATGAGATCGAGAACCGGCCGTAATAGTCCGACAAGTCGCCCGCGCCACAGGCCGATGGCCCGCCGTGGAGCTGGCCGAGGAAACGCCCGTTCTGATCGTAGAGCGGCGACCCAGAAGATCCCCCCTCGGTGACCCCCAAGCTCCAGAACACGTGAAGGTGCGTGCCGTTGCCCGGCGAGGCCGGATTGTTGTAGCTGGTGGTGACGGTCGGCACGCTGAAGAACGTGATCCGCTTCTCATCGGTGCTCGGGTGGTGGATGCAGGTTCCCGACGTCGCTTCACCGCTCGAGTTGTTCCAGCCGGCGTAGAACGCCTTGGCTCTCGGCAGCACCGGATCGTCGAGCTCGACGAGCGTGAAGTCCGACGGCGTGTTGCTGGCGCGGAAGAAGGCGCCGGTGTTGAACTGGCCGAGCGTGCCGTTGCCGACGCCGCCACCGCCCGGCTCGCCGCGGCAGGTCGAATTCTGGTAGTTCCAGTAGACGACCAGCGAGGCCGCAGTGGCTGTGGTGTTGACGCCGCAATGGCGGGCGGTGACGAAGTAGGGCTTCCAATCGCGGGCGACGTTGTTGACCAGCGAACCCGAGCAGAACGTCGAACCGCCGGTCGAGATGACACCCGAAGCGCGGATTTCCGGGCGCCACGGTTCGCCCACCGGGCAGACCACGTCGATGTTGCACGACCCCGAAGCGATCCGCGACGCGAAATCCGGGCGCCCGAACCCCAAGTAGTCATGGTTGACCGTCGTGAGTGCAAGCTTGAGCTCGCCCTTTTTCGCGGCCGGCACCGTCACCTCGACCACCAGATCGTCGCCCCAAACCACCGGCGTCCAAAGCTGGCCGTGCTCCTCGTTGTCCGCCTCGGTGAACGGACCGAGGGCGCGGGAGAAATCGGGGGAATAGATCCAAAGGCGCCCCCCTGCAGGCATCCGATAGCGGGTGAACCCGAAGTTCAGCGACAGCGCGCCCGGCGACTGGATCCGCAGGCGCCAGAGCGCCTCGCCACCGACGCTCTCCCAGATCCCCGATCGGGTCGCAGAGAGGTCCACCGGGATCGACTGGGCGAAACGCTGCGGCAGATCCTGCGCTTCCCTTTGCTCGTCCTCCACCCGCAAGGCGGCGACGTCAACGGCGGGCATCACCGAGGTCGGCACCCGGTCGAGCGGCAGGACCGCCAAGCGCCGCGCCGTGGGTTGGCCGAGCGCCGGCCAGCAGACCAGGAAGGTGGCGAACGAAACGAATCCAATGCGGCGCATAGGCAGGCTCCTTTGTCATTCGTCCGAATCCGAGGCCGCAAGGGCGCCGAATAGCGCGAGGGGCGGATTCCGCTCGCTCGCGTACCCGCCCCTCGCCACCTACCCTGACCCGTCTCTGCGCCCTACTGGAGCGCGCGACGGGAAATCGGCTTGTCGTTCGCGCCACCCCCGGTGGCAATGCCACCGCGGTAGGTGCCGTCATCGTTGAAGAAGTGCCACGGGCCGTTGTCGTAGACGGTGAAGTCGAGCGTGCCATCGCCATCGTAGTCGAGCGGCGCCGGTTTGCCCGGACCGGTCCAGGTCGCCGAGGCGACCGCGCCGGTCGCGAAGTCGTAGCGCACCCACGCCCCGCCATCGAACATCGTCGGAGCTTCGACGCCGCTGCCGGTGTAATCGCCCGGGACGGGGGTGAGCCCCGGGATGTTGCCGACCCAGATCCCCTTGTTGTACGACCCGTTGGCGTTGAAGAAATGCCAGGCACCGTTCAAGTAGGTCGAGCGGTCGGCCAAACCGTCGCCGTTGTAGTCGAGCGTCACCCCGAGCGCGCCCGAAGGTCCGGTCCACAACGCCGACGCAAACGCGCCGGTCTGGAAGTCGTAGGTGGTCCAGGCGCCGTTGTTGAACACCACCGGATCGTCCGCACCGTCGCCGTTGTAGTCGGCAGGCACCGGGTAGATCCCCGCAATATTGCCGACCCAGATCCCCTTCAGATAGCTGCCGTCTGGGTTGTAGAAGTGCCATGTCCCATCACACAGCTGGGCGTAATCGGTGTCGCCATCGCCATCGTAGTCGGCGGCCGCCGGGATGCAGTTGCCGCCCGGATTGCCGGTCACCACCTGAGCGGTGGCGGGGAAGGTGGCCGCGAGCGCCAGAGCGCCGGCCACCGTGAGGAAACGAAGGAGGTGCCTGCCCTCGCGAGCCATATCGTTGATCTCCTGCTCAATCGTCGTTCGCATAGTGGATCCTCAAGGCCTCAGGGCACCGCGAACGGAACCCAAGTTCCGTTCCGGTAGAGCTTCACTTCGGAGGTCGCATCGCCGTTGAAATCGGCCGCAACCGCCGCGGTCCGGATCTTGATCGTCGGGCCGAACACCGAGCAGTCGGCGGCGATGCCGCCCGGCTCACCGATGTGATCGGCCACCGAATGGATCCAGAAGACGAGGTCGGTGTTGTTCACGCTCTCGGTCGTCAAGTAGGGGGCGATGTTGATGTCGCAGCCCGACGAGCTGTCATGGAGCTCATTCGACTTGTACGCGAGCACCGCGCCGTCGATCTTGCCGAAGGTGTCGCCATCGGAGTAGCCGTCCTTGCTTTCGCGGATCAGGTAGGCGCGGGTCGAAGAGCCCTGGCGGCCGAACCGCCAGCGCGAGCGCTCGTTGACTTTGTCGATCCAGGTCCGCTCGGTGGTGATGCGCGTGCTTTCGGTCGGCCCGATCGATTCGACGAAATTGTTCGGGCTGGCATCCAGATCGAAGTCGAAGCGCCAATAGCCGTGGTGGCGGTGGGTGAAGGCGACGCACGAGTTGTTGACCGCGGTGATGTCCATCCCGGGGATCACCCGTCCGTCGGAGAAAAACTCCCAGGTCGAAATGTAGCGGTACCAGCCCGCCTGGGTCTGCGAGGTCAGCTTGACGCTCGTTCCCTTATCGACCACGGCGACGCCGGCAAACGAGCCGGCGTCCGTTCCGGGGTGGTTGCAGACCGTAGAAACCGGTGTGGTCGTGCCCGTGCAGTAGCCGGCGCTAGGGACCGGCGCGCAGGCGAACGAGCGCTCCGAATCGAACCAGTCGCGGAAGCAGAGGCCGCCGCCGCCGCAACCGCCCGGAGCGTACTTGACGTTCAGGACCGGCATGCCCCCGTCCTTCCAGATCTGGCGCCCTTTGTAAAACACCTGGGTGATCCGGATGCCCTCGCCGTCCGGCTGCATGGTGGCGGAGGGGCGGGTCCAGCAGAAGTCCCAAATCGGGCCGACCGTTGGCCAGGTGACCCGGTTGACCCCCGTGCAAGTGGGCATCGCTGAGAGCGCCGAGGCGCCGAGGAACAGAAGTCCGAAGACGGCGAATGTGGCGTGAGCAAAAAGTCGGCGCATGGCTCTATTGGGCTCCCAGGTCGGACAAGGGGACGATCTGGCCTTCCACGGTCGGGCCGCGGAAGTTGCGATTGGCGATCAACTCTTTGCTCAAATTTACGATGACACGATTCGCCCAGCCGTTGCCGACTCCGGCGTTCATCAACTCGACGATCAGGCAGATGTCTTTGGAGCAAGGGTCGCGCTCGATCATGCCCCGCTCGTAGAAGCCGCCGTCCACGTGGATCGACGGATCGTCGACCAGGCGCCCGAGCTGCGGATCGCGACGGATGATGTCGATCGCCGCCGCCACCTCTTCGCGCGTCGGCTGCACGGAGTCGTAGAGATCGCGGATCGAGATCTGGCCGGAATCGAGATCGACTTCGACCTCGTTGACCAGACCCCGGTCGTAGTTCCGGTAGAAGAGCAGGGCGCGGCGATACTCTGCGCCCCCTTCCTTCTTCGCGATCTCGGCGCCACCGCGCAAGAAGCGCAGGCGGTTGGCGAGGACGTGGGCTCGGACCTGCGGCTGGGCGAGAGCCCAAGCCGCGAGGGAAGAGCGGTCGGAATCGGACAACGGATCGCCTCCTCGACTCTCGAGCGCGGGCACGGACGCAGCAAATGCCGCCGATCCGGCCAAGCCGAGAAGAAGAAGCAATGCCGTGAGACCTTTCGACCTCATGTAAACTCCTTTCGCTTTAATGCCAAGTGATCTTGATGCACAGTGATAAATGGGACGCTCTTGCGGAAACTGGTCAGCTCATGGTAACTGCGATCCGCACCGAGGACAAGAGGGGTATCCCGGAAGCATTGTCGTCGCGCACGATGAACTCGACCGCCCTCGGCAGCGGATCGAGCACACCGCTCGAATTGGCGTAGGTGACCGAGCGCAGAACCTGCTGGTAGTGGGCCAGAGTGTCCGCCCCGGTGAGCGTGAGGGTGGCCGTCCCGTTGTTCCAAACCGCGGTGATCGCGGTCCCTGCCGTGTTCGCGGCGAGCGTTTCGGCATTGCCCTCCGGGCGGGTCAGCAGCTGCGCGGTCCCGCCCTCAAGCAGCGTGTCGTCGAAATCCGCGACTTCGACCAGGGCGTCGACCGCGACCGGGCCGCCGCCGACGATGAACGTCGAATGGCCGCTCGAGCGGAGAATAGGCGAGAGGGCGAGGTCGGCATCGACCCGCAGATAGAGCACGCCGTCTTCTACCTGCCCATAGGCGCGCAGCAGGTTGGCCCCTTCCGGGGCATCCGCCGGGCTCGCCGGATGCGTGACGGAATCGTCCGGATCGGTCGCGCGCAACAGGTCGAGGGTCCACGCCGACAGGTCGCCGTCGGGAGGAAGCGTCGCGCGCGCAACACCTGCCAAAGCGACCGTCGTAGCGAGCAGGGCGATGCCGAGTGCGGTGCGCGGCGCACGGCGGGAGAGCGCGATCGCCCCGGCTAGACCGAGTCCGAGAGCGAACACCATCAGGCTCAAACTCCCGAGCGTCGGCACTGCGACCACACTCGCGCCGCGCGGGACCAGAATCTCCGCCCCGTCGCGCTGGCCGTCGATGGAAAGGAGCGCGTCGGCCACTGCCAAATCGGGCTCCTCGGCCACGATGCCCACCCGAATCGGCCCGTTGCCCGACGCGCCGGGCAGGCCCGCGAGCGGCACGAAGGTCTCGATCGCATCGAAGCCGCCGACTCCCAGGCCCACCGCGTAGGGCACCCCCCCTTTGGTTCCGGGAGCGACCTCGACCTCGGTGATCGTGCCCTGGCAGTCTAGGAGCTCGATCCCTTCGATCACGGGAACGATATCGGTCACGACCTCGGAGGTCGCCACGATCTCGACTCCCGGGAACGTTCCTTCCGGAGTGGCGATCGTGCAGCCGGTAGAGGCGTCGTGATCGAGATCGAGCAGCACTTTGAGCTCTAAGTGGGCCGACGAAGAGCGCGCCAGAAGGGCGAGAACGGCGAACAGCGCGAGGATTCGGTAGGACGGGCGGTGGGGCATGGCGCGGCGATCTCCCAAGGTAGGATCGTTTTTCTATCACGGCGGCTCTCCTGCTCGCTACGGTTCGCCGCAGTACTGTGGGTCGAAGGTGGGTCGAAGGCGGTTCTACTCGATCAGCCCTTCGAGAGGGGAAGAGGCGCTGGCGTAAAACTTCCGGGGAATCCGGAGGCCTTCACGGCGGCCGGAGCGCCCTGGACCCCCGGGCGGCGCCTGGTGAAAGCCGCGATCAGTGGAACGAGCAGACTTCGGATTTGAACAGCGGCGGTGGAATCGAATGCTGAGTCTCCACTCGTCAGTGGATCACGCTGATTCGGTGCGGGGAGTATCGAGAGGAATCGACACCCCAGTAACACTCGATCGCGGCGAGAATGCTCTTGATCTTGGGAGGTGCCAGGTACCCTCGGCGCAGTCCGTCTCGGAGGGCGATCAGGGAACACTCGACCTTGAACGGCACGTCCGCCGTTGACAGCATGTCGAGCGCTCGAGCGAGTTCGAGGCGCTCTTCGGTGGAGCTCTGGGCCCGAAAGTAGAGCAGCGAAAGCGCCGCTCCTGTGAGAGCCGCTTCGAGAACCGCACCGCACCGCATGAGCCCCTGGAGTGCCTGGGTGAGGGCTTGGCGAGCGGCTGAAGCATTGCCGACACCGAGCTCGATTCGGCCTCGAAGCGCCAGCAGCATGTGTGCCTCCACGGACTCGGAAGTCCACGGGCAGGTTGTGGACACCTGTTTGAGCGTCCGAAGAGCAACCTCCGGCCCGTCAGCCCAGAGGAGGGCCAGCACTCGGCCTTGAACGGCACGAACGACTTGGCTCGCAGACATAGAATCGCTGGTGCTCAGGATTTCACCGAATACCGCTTTGGCGCGCCGCGCATCAAGGACCTCCAAGTGGAGGCCGCCGATGGCCAGCTGCGCGTCGACCCAGTGGTCGATTTCGCCGAGATCCCCGTAGAGTTCGGCAGCACGGGCAAATAACGCGAGGGCCTCGTCGAGTCGCCCCCGGTCCCGACGAACCGCACCGAGCACGCGGCAGTATTGCGCGCGCTCAAGAGCGTCACTCAGGTCGGAGAGAAGAGCGACTTTTTCGAGTTCGATCTCAGCGAGATTGAAGAGGCCTTGCGAGCGAAACACCTCGGCGAGGTGGCACCGGGCCGATGCGAGCAAGCTGGTGCGGGCTGCGGCCAGCTTCTGGTGGTTCGGCAGGCGCTCGACGACAGCCAATGCGATCCGAGCCAGGTCTTCCGCACGCTCCGGCCTTGAACGGATTGCTGCGAGCGCCTGCTCGGCGAAGACGCGGTGAGCCAATCGGCGATCACTCTTCAATCGCTCGATCCTCCGGTCGGGTGGTGAGGCGAGCAACTCCTCGATCAGCAGGGCCGACTTCGCGCGGACCCGGCGCGCCCGCACCTCGGCCGAGCGCGCATTGCCGAGGAGTCGAGTCCAGACTTGAGAGTAGTCGATCTCCGAGCCGGCCTGGGGTGAGGAGGCCGGTACCATCAGCTTGGCTTGGACGCGAGCCGCGCAGCCGGCGCAGCCGAGGAGGTGCCGGAGGGAGTTGAGGTTTTCCTGGTCGTTGGCCAGGTTCGAGAGCCACCGGTCGACCTGTTCCGAGACCAGATGGTTCATTTGCCCATTCCACGGGTTACGCGGTAGCCCACCAGGAGTGTCCTGAAAAGCTCCGCCAGGGTGGCGAACTCCTCGGCGGTACCTAACTTTTCGATCTCGGCGATGGGCTCGAAGAGGCTCGGTGCACCTTTTGGGGCAGCCGAGTCGAGTTGGTGGCCCAGGACGAGTCGATCGAGAGACACCTCGAGTGCACTGGCCAGTCGGATCGCTTCCGGGAGGTTGGGGGCGGTACGGCCGTTCTCGAATCGGGAAATTCTTCGGAACGCGATGAGCGCGCGCTCGGCGAGATGGCGTTGTGTCCACCCTAAATCGCGGCGACGTTGGAACAAACGCGAACCCAGGGCTCGACGTTCGGCCTCGGGGATCTGGCGGGAGCGTGGGGAGCGCTTGGCTGCGGGCATGGACATTACTCGGAGTATGTTGACGACTATCGGCGGTTCGTGTCAAGCAGAAGATGCAAAGTTTTCCCGGAAAAAGAAGACTCTCTGCGGAGAGCGACGTCCGGCAACGCCCGCGAGACGATTTTTCACTCTGTTGAGCAACCGTTGAAGTTTCGCTGGGCCGGAACTAGATTTCCGACGACCGACAACCTTCCTGCCGGTCCGACCGGAGCCGCCAGTCACCCGTACGAGCAACTCGTGTCTCCCAAACGGGCAACCTCAGCAGAGACTAGGTAGGAGGATTCGCTGGCCCCACAGTCAACTCAGACCCTGGAGGCCTTCGGCGGGTCCAAGGAGGAGTCACCATGTCTCGGGAAAATCGAAGGAAGGCGTTGAGTGCTGCGTTGGGCTTGCTCGGGTTGCTGGCGGCATCTGGTACCGCGGCGGCCTGGGAACTACCGCTCGATCGTTGGCATTTCCAGGGTGCCGAAATCGGCCGGCTGTGGCAGCAGGCTTGGTCTGGGGTTGGAGAGATTCTGGGCGTGGCGGCTACTGTGCTCGTTCCGGATGCTGGGCAAGGCCAAAGTCCGTCTTCGGCGACGAATGCTTTGGGTACTCCAGGCAACAACTCAGAACACAGCGCTGGCATCGATCCAAACGGATAGCGTACAAGGGGTTAGGCGGGGCGCCCGGCAGGTTTTCTCCTGGCGGTGCGTTCCGCCTCTCTTCCCACCGGTTCAACTATTTGTGCGAAAATCTGAGGCCTTACGAGGTACAAGGGAGATCATGGTGGCGAAAACCCACTGGAACGAGGAGCGTCTCGGCTGTTTTGTTCGAGGGGAGCTGGCGAAGAGCGAGATGCGACAGGTCGTTCGGCATCTCATCGGCGGTTGCTCAAGCTGTGAGACAGCACTTCGGCCCTGGATGGAACTGGCCCGTGAAGACCAGCCGGCGGTTCTCGATTGTGGCGAGCACGACGGATACGACGCCGCAATAGAACGCGCTTTTGAGGGCGCCGCCCGAGTTGCTGAGCGCAGAGAGCAGCGTAACTCTAAAAGCAGAGCTTCAGAAACAGACCTAGGCGTGTTTGGGCTACGCGGAGTCCCGTTGGTCAATGAGCTACTCCGCCAGAGTTTCGATTCCCGTTATCGTGCACCCTGGGAGATGTGGCGCCTCGCGTACTTCGCGCGGTTGGTTGCCGACAACTTGGATTCGGCGTATTTGGGTACGCAAACAGTAGCCGACACTCGAGCAAGCGCTTGGGCTGAACTAGGTAACGCTTACCGCGTGATCGACGAATTTGCTGATGCGGACGCGGCGTTGACCCAGGCTGAGTCCTTCCTGATGCTAGGTTCCAAGAACAGGATCCTCGTTGCTCGAATCGTGGACCTTCGCGCGTCTCTATGCTTCAGCATGCGGCAGCTTACCGAAGCAATCACGCTGCTCGGCGCGGTGTTCGAGATCCATCGCGACTTGGGCGATCTTCATATGGCGGGTCGGGCACTTTCGAGTAAAGGTCTCTATCTCCAGCATGCGGGGCGGACGCAGGAAGCCAAGCGAGTTCTCGCAGAGAGCTTAAACTTCCTGGACCCAGAAAGGGACGTTCAGCTCTTTGACTCGACTCGACAGTGCTTTCTCCTCGCGCTCGCGGAGTGCGGAGAATACAGGGAGGCTGCCAGCTTTCTTTTGGCAAGCGGGCTAGCGAAAAGGCTGGAGTGCGAGCCACTTAGTTTGGCTCGGCTGCGCTGGGTCGAGGGGATGATTCTTGCCGGGCTCGGAAAGAGAGTCCGCGCCGAGCGCTGTTTTCTGGATGCGAGAGCTATATTTGCCGATCAAGATCTTCAATATACCGCCGGCCTGGTCGGCCTCGATCTCTCCGCCGTCTGGCTGGACCTCGGACGCTCGGGTGAAGCTGCAGAGCTCGCACGAGAGATCCTGGGGAGGTTCCGTGAACTGGGTGTCGAGCCGGAAGCGGTGCGGGCTTTGGAGTTCCTGGAGAGGGCTTGCGCCAAAGCGATCGCCACTTCGCTGATCGTGCGGCATGTCAATCGCTTTTTGCAGCGACTCGAGCATCAGCCGGACCTGAGATTCCAGCGACCGTAGGCGCCAAACCCCCTGCGGCGAGAGGACTGTTCGTTTCTAGCGCTGGTGGCGTGAATCGGCGGGCTTCTTGGAGCCCGCTCGGCGTCGAGTTCGGGGTGTCGCCTGCTCCGGCGCCTCGACATCCGCGGAAGGCACCTCGGCCGGAACGGTTGGAACCACGGCGACTCCCAGCAGCCGAAGGATCGATCGCTGCACCCGGGCATCGAAATCGGCAGCGCCCTCGGACTCGGTTCCGGCCGGCTGCGCGATGGCCGCCCGCACAGCTTCGAGCAGCTGGCTCGGCGTACGGGCTGTCGGGCGTGGGTTCGCCAGCCGGAAGAAGTCGGCGGGAGTCATACCGAGCGCCTCGGTGATCATCAAGACGTGCTTGACGCGCAGCTCCACGTTGCCGTTCAGGATCTTGCTTAGGTAGCCGGGAGAGAGACCCAGCTCCCATTCAAGGTGCTGGCGGGGCTTGCCGACGGTGCGGGCGACCATCGAAAGGAGCTTCGTGAGCTGGGTCACCTGCTCGTCGAAACGGTCGCTCATATCAGCCAAGTGTAGCTTAGAACGGCCGAGAATCTTCCATCGCGGTGTCGGAGGATCGAGCGGAATTCGATCCCGGCGGTCGAGAACTCGGCGGCGACTCTTCAAAACCGACTCGCGGTGAACCCGCTTTCGATCGAGAACGCCGCGGCGGCGGGCGTAGAGACGGCAACTTCGCTCCGCCAGAACCCGGGCTTCGAGCCGAATAAGGCCGCACAGCCGCGCGGCGGTGCGCATCACGTGAGCGGTGTGGCGGCTAAGAAGACGGGCCGTGCGGGACAGGGGCTTAGCGGTCTGGGATGGGCGCCCGGGTCAAAGGTGAGGCTGCTGCCCAGCCCGAAAGTCAATTCGCCTTTCCTGATCGCCGGAATCCCGCCGTTTCAAATCGCCGCTGACAACTGGTCAGGGAGGAGGAAGGCGAGCCGAGGATCATTGCTTCTGACGATCGTCCGCAGGAGAGGTGTGCGCTGAAGGCGCTCGGGACACGAAACGGCGGAGGAAGGAGGAGGAGCAGAGAGGCGGAAAAAGCGACTTCAACTCTCCAGGCGAATCTGCAGGAGCCCTGGGCAGGGCCGGAAGAGGGGCGAAAATCGCCTCGACAGGGCCATCGGACGGGCGGACGGGACAGCGCCGACGAAGGCGGTCGAAGTGGTCGCGACGCGGCCGTCGGGCGAGATCGTCCATTCGACCGAAGCGCCGTCAGGCCCTCGCGCCAGGTTCCTCCTGAAGGGCGCGTATCGCACCGTCGAGATCCTCGACCAATTGCCACTGTAGGTTTCGAATTTCCTGTCGTGTAAGGCCGGAAGACGCGACCGGTGTCAGGGAGAGGTCGGAGAGCGAACCCATTCCAACCAAAATCCTCCGAAGTTCGCCAATCACTACTTGAAAGCCGGCAGAGCTTGAGGCTTCTCGTTCTAAAACTAGTAGTTTCTGCCGAAACCACTCGGCCCGAGTCATTTCGCCACAAGACGTGAGAAGTCCGATGATCTCTGCAAGCGTCGTCAAGAGCTTGGATTTCATCGGAGCGGTACTCCTTCCTGGAAGCGTAGGACGCTTGCGGGGTCAATATCTCGCGGGAAAAGCACCTGATATCCCTTACCACCAGCAACCCTTCCGTAATAAACGGTAACATCCTGACTAAACTCGTAAGCTCGCATCTCTTCGAGTGGATTGCCCCACTTCTCGACATTGTATTGAGATTCCGTCCCTGCTTTGGTCACAGTTCGACGGGTTCCCCACCATGACCCCGGCAACTGGTTCGGCTCCAGCAGACCACCTTCTACCATGTTTGGTGAGCGGTAGAGCCGTTCGCCTGCCCTGAAGGTCCTGATGCGTACCGGGCCATCAAACGCCTCTGCGTAGGTACCCTTGAGTTCAGGTAAGGACTCCCGAACAAACATCCTTCCACCGATTTCATCGGCACCCTTAAGCGACTGTTTCCTGCCCCGCCTCTCAACCTCCTCCTCAACGAGCTCCTTTAAGGTGGCACGCTTGACTATATGCCACGTTCCCCCGATGAGCAGGGCGCCGCCATCGCGGACCAGCTGTGCCCGGGAAGCAGCATCGAGCGCATGTGCTGAAGCCTTGGCCACGTGGCCTGCTGCCGTTCCAGCTTCGCGGGTAGCTTCCCCGAGGGCGCGCCTCCCATCTTCGGAAACGTCTCCTCCTCGACCCTGTTCCAGCCAGGCCTCGACGTCCCCACTATGCGATCGGTTAACACCGGCATCATAGGCCTCGTTCGCCGTTCTGGCTGCGCGAGCCGCCTTCCGTGCCTCCTCGGCGCTTTCCTTGGCAGGACCAACGACAAAATCCTTGGCTTTGTTGAACCACGTGAGTGGGTTCCACCACTCGCCTTCCAGCCCCATCGGATCCCGCCCATTCACCGCATCCCCGGCCCCAAACGCATACCCGTTCGGCCCATCCGGATACCCCATCGGATCGGCGGTGATAAACCGCCCCAGCTCGGGGTCAAAATACCGGTTCCGCACGTAGAGCAGACCCGTCTCGGAGTCGAGCTCCAGCCCCTGGAAGGTGAGGGCCGTGCCGGTGGCCGAGGTCGGGAGCCGGGTGGGATCGGGCCGTCGATAGACGATCAATCCCAGGTGCGCCGGCTCGATGCGGAAGGTCCGTTCGAAAGCCTCGCCGAGCGGCTGGCCCGCCAGGTCGAGCGGGGTGGCCGCAATCGAAAGGGTGTGGTCGCCGTCGGCGAGGTCGGTGGGGGTGGTCCAGACCTCTCCGTCCGCACTGGCCGTCCAGCTTCGGGGCTCGCCGTCGAGAAGGATCGCCGCCTCGGCGTTCTGGGGGATCACGGGCTCGGTGAATCGGATCTCCAGGCGGGGACCGCGCAGCACGACGTGCGAGACTTCGGGCGGTGCGGTGTCGGCGATCACGGTGTCGGCGGACGGTTGCCAGGTGATCGTTTGATCCAGGGGGGCCGAGAGGGGAATGCCGAAGAGATCCTGGATCGCTTCCGGTTTCAGGCGCAGTTGCAGCTCGGTGTTCGCGGCGATCGCTTGCGAAGGCCTGAGGATCAGGTGGGTCGGCGAGACTCCCGGCGCGGGGTTCGGGTCATGGATTGCGAGGAAGGAGATCTCGTGGTTCGTCGCCGTTTCCCGCAGTGTGGCATTGCCTCCGGCGATGGCGGCTTGAAGAGCGGCGAAGCGGACCTCTTCGCTGGTGCGAAGCTCGATCGTGCCGTCTTTCAGGCGAATCTGAAGGATCGCGGGAGGTGTCGAGTCGGCGTACCAGACGGTCTGGCCGTAAGCCGAGGTCTCGGCCCGTTCGACCGGCCGGCCGGTGCCGTCGGTCAGCAACGCCAGGTTGCCCTTCGCGTCGTAGACCGGCGCATAGCTGAGGCTCGTTCCCGCTTCGAGCTTTTCGAGCTGTACCAGCTCGTCGATGCCGTTGCCGTAGACGCGGCGTTCGGTCGTTTGGCCGTTTTCGGAACGTTCCAGGGCTTGCCAGCCCGACCAGGTGGTCTGCTGACTGATGCCCTCGACCGATTTCTCGACCCGGCGGTTGAAGGCGTCGTAGCCATAGGCGGCGACCTCGTGCCCCTGGCGGGTCACCCGCGTCAGGCGATTCCGGTAGTCGTACTCGAAATGGAGATCGCCTTTGTCGGTCAGGTTGCCGTTGGCGTCCCAATGGAGCGGGATTCCGTGGATCGAAGTGGGGCGGTTGCGCCCTGACTCGTCGGTCGGGAGGGCGGTCTTCTGTTCCACACCGAGCGTCTTCGTCGAGCGCTCGACGAGGTTGTCCGCCGGGTCGTAGCGGAAGCGCTCGCCATCGAGCGCGGTCGGGTCGGCGGGCGGCGCTCCTTGGTGCGACAGCGCCGCGGTGATCCGCCCGGCGATGTCGTATTGGTAGAGCTTGCCGGCGCCGTTCAGATCTCCCCGCATTTGGCTCGTGATCTGGTTCCGCTTGTTCCAGCCCAGCTCTTCGCCGAACGTCATCGCAGCCGCCGGGTCTCGGTAGGCCGTCGAGGTCAGTCGCCGGGCGGCGTCGAACGCCATGTGGCCGGTGATCCCTCCGACGTTGCGCTCCGCCAAGAGGTCCGTGCCCCGGTAGCCGTAGGAGGCGACCGGTACTTCCGTGGCTCCCATGCGCATCAACGTTTTCGGCCGGTCGAGGCTGTCGAAGTGCGTTCCGATCTTGAGCCCAGAGGGGTAGTGCAGCTCGGCGCGGTTGCTTCCGTCGTCGTACATCGAGTCGATGGCGCGGCCGTTCTGGATTTCCTTGACGACTCGCGACAGGGAGTCGTAGTCGAAGCCTGCTGTTTGACCGCCCGAGGAGGTCGACATCAGGCGGTGCAGGCCGTCCCAGGAATAGGTTTCAGACGTCGGGCCGACGACGCCGGGGGCGGGCGTAATCGTCCGCACCACCAGGCGGTTCGCGGAGTCGTGCTCCTGCACGATGACGTTGCCGTTGGCATCGCGCGTCTCGCGCACGTTGTGGGCGGGGTCGTAAGCGAGCGTCTTCATCGTGTTATCCGGCCAGCGGATTTCCGTTTGCCGATCGAGCGG
>JANNIH010000112.1:0-9380 GCA_031404815.1 Holophagales bacterium
CGGTCCGCGGAGCGGAGCGCCACCGCCCTCCCCGATGCCGCCACCTGGGTCCTGCTGTGCCAACGCCTGTGCTTGTGCTGCCATGGGGTGCCCCTCCCGGTCGGTGAAACCCTAAACTATCGGGGGTCTCGTGTCTCACCCGACATTGGCAGAAAGGGGGAGTGTGCGCGGAACCGGAGGACCACATTCTGGAACCGGCGCACCGGTGTTTGGACTGCGCGAACCGCTCCCGCGAATCGTTGGAGTCGTGTTCGGCGCCCACGGTGCGGTGTCGGGAACCGGAAGAGAAGCGCTTCCAGGAAAGCACGACCAGCGAACCCAGGGCGTTGCCCTGGGCTTACGTAACGCGGCCCTTCAGGCCGCCAAACCAACCAACCGCAACGCGTTTGTTACGGCCTCAAGGGCCGTGTCACCTGAGCCCAGGGTGAAGCCCTGGGTACCGAGGCACGCAGGGGCAGGCGGCGTTGGATCGCCGCCCGCCCTTTCCATCTACTCCGGCTTCCAGACCGGTACGCGGCCGGGGGTCCAGGGGGCTCCGGCGGCATCGAGCCGATCTTCGATCTTCTTCAAATCCACGTCGACCAGCGTGCGCAGCTTGTCGAGCACGGGACCGAGCTGCTCGGCGGCGAGGCGATAGCTTTCCAAGTGGGTGGCGGTTGGAGCGGACGTGGAACTCCAAGCGCCAAAGAGGATCTGGAAGACGCGGTCGGTGATCGCGGGCGGAACGGGCTCGTTCCTTCGCGCGATCGTCGGATCGCCCGCGAGGTCGATCTCCAGGTCCTCGAGCTTCCCTTCGAGGGTTTCCAGCTCGGCGAACAGGGCCGGATCCGCACCCGGTGTCACCTGCGCCGCTTTCTGGAGTAGATCGACCCGGGCCTTCGTCTCTTCGATCAAGCCCGAGGCACCCATCGCCGCGCGCTGGAGCCGCGCAACTTTGGAGTGGAATGCAAGCACCTGCCGTTGGTCGGCCGCCGGAAGTGTCGCCAGCCCAAGCGGCACCGCCTGAAACGTCCGCTCTTGCCCGAGGGGTGTCAACACACCATCGACCCGTTTTGCGAGCTGTACCCGGTAGGTACCGGCCGCCGCAAGCGGACCGTCGAGTACGCGTCCGTCGGGTTCAGGTTCTTCGAGGCTGATTGGCGACTCGGCCGGATAGCGAAGGTTCCAGGCCACCCGATGAAATCCGGGAGTCGCGTCTCCGGAGAGGCGGCGCACTACGTTGCCCTGTTCGTCGGTCACCGTGAGCACGATCTCCGGCGCGGGCTCCCGCTCCTCGGCCCGCAGTGCGTCCCAACTCGGGTAGGGGTGCGCGTCGTCGCGCGCCGCTTCACCTTTCGCATCCTTCTTCCCTTCGGCCTTCTTGTCCGTCTTCTCGTCCTTCCCCTTGGCGGCTTTTTCGTCCGCTTCCTTCTCGCTCTTCCAGCGCTGCTTCTCTTTGGATGTCAGGCCTTCCTTCAGGTGGTAGGTGAAGACCGCACCAAACGGCGGGTTCGGCGCCGTGAAGAACGAGGCGCCGCGGAAACCGGGGCCAGGCTCGCCGCCGGGCGCCGCTTCGATGTACATCTTGGCCGCCCGCAGGTCGAACAGCTCGGCGTCTTTCTCGACCGTCGCGGGGACCGCCGCGCGCAGCGGCGTAAGGTCGTCGAGAATGTAGAACCCTCGACCGAAGGTCGCGATCACCAGATCGCCCTCGCGCTGCTGGATCGCGAGGTCACGGACGCTGACGGTCGGCAGGCCGCCTTTCAACTGCAGCCAACGCTTGCCGCCGTCCTTGGTGAAGAAGAGGCCGAACTCGGTGCCCGCAAACATCAGGTCGGGCGCGGCCGAATCTTGCTTGAGCGCGTACACCGGGCTGGTCTTCGGCAGGTCGCCCGCGATTGAAACCCAGCTCTTCCCGCGGTCGCCGCTCTTCAAAACGTAAGGGTTGAAGTCGCCCATCTTGTGGCGATCGAACGCGATGTAGACGACGTTGGCGTCTTTCACATCCGCCTCCAGCCGCGAGACGAACGTGCCGTCCGGCACGCCGGGGAACTTGTCGTTCTTCCGCCAGGTGGCGCCGCCGTCTTCGCTCACCTGCACCAGGCCGTCGTCGGTACCGACGTAGAGCAGCCCTTCCGCGACGGGAGATTCGGCGAGCGCCACGATGTTGCCGTAGAACGAAGTGGAGGCGTTCTTGGCCACCGCGTCGACACCCCAGACCCTGCCCATCACGGGCAGCAGGTTGCGATCGACCTGGCGCGTCAGATCGGGTGAGACCGGTCGCCACGAGTCGCCCCGGTCGTCGCTCCGGTACAGGCGCTGGGCGGCGAAGTAGAGCCGGGTATGAGAGTGCGAGCTGATCAGGAGCGGCGAATCCCAATTCCACTTGAGCGCCGGCTCCCCTTTGCCCGGCATCGGCTGAATGTCGGTGATCTCGCCGCTCTTGCGATCGTAACGGACCAGGCCGCCGTGCTGCGACTCGGCGTAGACGATGTTCGGATCGACCGGATCGATCTGGCTGAAAAAGCCGTCGCCGCCGTTGGTGACGAACCAGTCGCCCGAGACGATGCCGTGGATGTTGTTGGTCCGCGACGGGCCGCCCAAGCTGAAGTTGTCCTGGGTGCCGCCGTAGACGAAGTAGAACGGCTCGCTGTTGTCCACCGCAACCCGGTAGAACTGGGTGATCGACAGATTCGGCGTGTGGCGCCAGCTCTTGCCCCGGTCAAACGACTCGTAGAGGCCGCCGTCGCAGCCGACGTAGAGATGCCGCGTGTCGTCGGGGTCGATCCAGACGGAGTGGTTGTCGACGTGCTTGTTCTCTTCGCCGAGGTTCGCGAACGTCTTGCCGCCGTCCTCGGTGACCTGGAGGAAGGTGTCGGCCGCGTAGACGCGGTCGGCGTCCTTCGGATCGACGAACAGCTCCTGGTAGTACTGGGGCGAGGAGGAGACGGTCTTGATCGTCCGCTCCCAGCTCGCGCCGCCGTCTTTCGAGCGGAAGAATCCCCCCGCCTTGCGCGACGCTTCGATCGTCGCGTACACCGTGTCGGGCGCGGAGGGGGCGACCGCGATGCCGATCCGCCCCATGTTCTCCTTGGGCAGGCCGCCGGAGAGCTGGGTCCAGGTGGCCCCGCCGTCGCGGGTCTTGTGGATGCCCGATTCCGGGCCGCCGTTGATCAGGGTCCAGACGTGCCGGCGGCGCTGGTAGGCCACGGCGTAGACGACGTCCGGGTTGCGCGGGTCGAATGCGAGGTCCGAGACGCCGGTGTTCTCTGAGATGTCGAGGACCTTCTTCCAGCTCTTGCCGCCGTCGGTCGTCTTGTACAGGCCACGATCGCCACCCGGAGCCCAAAGGGGTCCCTGCGCCGCGACCCACACCACGTTCGAGTCGCGCGGGTCGATCAGGATCTTGCCGATGTGCTCGGACTTGCCCAGCCCCATGTTCTTCCAGCTCGCGCCGCCGTCGGTCGATTTGTAGACGCCATCGCCCCAGGACACACTCCGCTGGCTGTTGTTTTCGCCGCTGCCGGCCCAGACCGTCAGCGAATCCTTGGGATCGATCGCGAGACACCCGACGGAATAGACAGCCTCGCCGTCGAAAATCGGCTTCCAGGTCACCCCGCGGTTCGTGCTCTTCCAGATCCCTCCCGCCGCCGCGGCCGCATAGAGGATGCTCCGGTCGTTCGGATCGACGACGAAATCGACGATCCGGCCCGAGGTCAGAGCCGGCCCGATCCCGCGCAGCTCCAGCCCGGCGAAGGTATCGCCGCTCCAGGGTTCCTTCTTCTCTTCGGCCTTCGTCTCGGACTTGGCCGGCTCGGCCTTCGCGGCCGGAGCCGCAAACGCGGAACCCGCCACCCCGAAACTCAAGCCCATCAGGGCAGCCAAGACAATCGCTCTCTGTTTCAAGGCGCTGCTCTCCTATCAGTGGTTACGCGAGCACGCTCGCGGGAATCGACCTAAGACAAGGACTCCCGGAAGCATACGGCGGATAGGGGAGGAAGTTCTGGGGGGGGATCGCCGAAAAAGCAAACCCGGTTCCGTCTAATCCAGGTAGGCCAGGTGAACCAGGCCGGCCGAGAGCTGCACTCCACTCTTGAGGAGTCCTCAATGTCCTACACTTTCCGAGTCATCTTCGAAGGCGTCTGTGCATACGTACCGGATTCCCCATTCTTTGCCAGAAATGACCAAGGCAAGACAGAAGCCGGCCACCCTAAAGCACTTCACGTGCTGGTGCCTAATCTCACTCCGATTGGCAGAATAGGAACGTCGCTGCCGATCCCCAATCACTATCCGACCCTGCGGACGAGGCTGAGAGACCTACAGTCGGAGACCGATCGGAACTATCAGCTGCTCTTTCGCCAGCCGGGCGGCCGCGACGAAATGGCACTCTTCAATCTTCAAGGCGAGGAAATCGATTTCAAATTCGAAGCCTGCTCAAACGAGATGGCGTTCACGTTTGGCAACTGGGTAGCACCCAACGGCCAAGATCGGCCAAACCTCTCGGAAACACGGGAAGTGCAGAGCCTGCACTGGCTTCCAAGACTCGAGGAGATCGCCCCAGATTTCGACCGAATCCTCCCGCACTTGATCGACCCAACCCCGGGGAGGTTTCCCGCAGCTCTCTCAGCGCGTTTCGCAATCGGAGGTGGGTTCTTTCGGGTCGCCGGCTTCAACCGGGAGCCGAGAACGTCGACGCCTCAGACTTGGCGCTTTGCGGATCCGTCGAACTCTAACGGGACAGGGGTTTGGAACCGCGCCGTGGGCAACCGACTGGCGCTTGAGTACTTCAAAGTTAAGGGCCCCACGAGGATCTCCTTAACAGCTCCCAGGTTCGGAGGGACGGGGACGAGAATCGTTCTCGCGCCGCCTCCCGGGACAACCGAAGACGTTGAACTGACAGTCTCAAACGTCGAGCCAGAAATGTTATTCGCGCCCGAAACCGCTGTCAGCGACTTCGATCCGGACTTTGACGTTTTCTATTCCCTCTGCAAACCGCCCGTGGCCAAATCGTCGCAGCAGACTGGGCGACCGATCCCGAATCCGCCGCAGTCACTTTTCCTCGGGGCGTTCGAGAAAACCTGCTCAGGCGGCGGGATCAATCGTGGAACTTGAACTGACCAGGGAGAACTAACACATGGCCAACCCGTCCGAAACTCGAAAAATCCGCGCACAACTCGACCAAGCAGTGCGTCAAAGGGAGATCCTTGCTTACGGCATGTCCGACGAACGAGCCGTCGTCATCCGTATGCGTTCCCCGCTCGACGAGGCCACGGCCGTTCTACCACCGGAGTCTCTCCTGGAACAGCTGAGAGAGCGCTTTGGCGACGGATTTAAGGACCAAGAACTAGCTCGGCCCCTTCGCTTTCTGGCAACCCCGATCTCAATGGGTGCCGGGATCGTTCGCAACCAGCCCACGAACCCTGGTGGTCCTGAAGGGACGCTGGGGCTACCCTTGCGAAACAACGAAGGGCTCTTCTTCTTGGGCGCAGGACACGTACTCTCCAATTTCTGGAAGGCGACGAGCAAGGATGATCCAATCGACTGGTTCACAGCGCCAAACCAACAGGAGCAGCTTGGAAAGGTACGAGACTATGTGCCCGTCTTGCCGGGTCAACCGGATCCCCTGGATTGCGGCTTGATCGCTGCCGATAAGGATTTTACCTCGACGAATACGACGGCCTGCGGTTTCAACGTCGGGAAGAACGACGCGACGGTAGTTGAGGACCAGATAGTCCAGAAGTGCGGCTTCAGGCCACCGGGCGCAAGCTCGGCGGAGGTGATTTGGCCAAGCCTTCCAGCCCCGGTTATTCACAACGGTAAAGAATATGTTTTTGCAAACCAGATCTTAGTGTGGGCCGACCCGGAACATCCATTTGCGCGGCCCGGGGACTCCGGCGCTGTTGTAGTAACAAACGACTCTGAGTTCGTCGGCATGTTGATCGCGGGTTCCGTGGCAGATGGCGTGTTTGTCGTCACTCCCGCGAAACATCTTAAGGCTTATTGGAAACAGTTCGGCCTGACGCGCCTGCCCTGACCCAGAGTTCGTGCCCGACTTCAGCGTAGTGTCGTGTCCAATGCGACGGCACCTGCCCATTTCCAAGGCGTGCTCTGCCACCCACGCCAGCCGGCGCGCGTTCGGCGGAGCGCCTCGGCTGCATCTCCTGTCCGCGCAAAGATACGATGAAATGGAGGGAAAAACTCGAGCGCCGCCTTGTCCCCAAGGTTCCAGAGGGTGCCGACCACGGCTCGGGCGCCATAGGCGAGAAACGGTCGGGCGAGCCCACCGAGGCCCTCTCCGGTGGCCGTCGCCGCGGTTTCGCAGGCTGAGAGGACGACGAGGCGCGTTCGGGGCAGGGCGGGCAGCTCTCGCCACAACCGCTCCGCGCTCACTTGCTCTCCGCCAAAGGCGATCCAGCTACCCCCCTTCAGCCGTGAATCCGCGTTCGCGTGGGTCGCGAGATGCACCACGCCGGCATCTGCTGCGCACTGCCGGAACGTAGTCCAGGTCGAAGCCGCGCAATGAGCGGCGGACGCGGGGTAGGCAGAGACCACTTCACCTGATTCCCTCAGCGCACCTGGGAGATCTTTGAGGCCGAGATCGCCGAAACGCGAAAAGCCCAACACAGCGATCGACTCGATCGGGACCGCAGGGCCCACCGGAAGCTGAAGCGACGCCAAGCTTGGCGCGAGCGAGACTGTCAGCTCCTCATCCAAGTATCGACCGGTCGAAGCATTCCAGAGCCCGCGCCATGGAATGCCGTACAGCTCGGAATCAGGGACCAGGACCAAGCGCTCGATGTCTGCGGGAAGCACGGCGCGCACCGGCTCGATCCACGCGGCATAGAGCGCACCTGCCGTAATTTTCCAGGCCTCGGCAACCGGGCGATCGGCTCGAATCGCATGAAGCTCGGCAAGTTGGCTGGCGAGCGGTGATCCTGCGGCCACCGTAACCTGTTCGAGATGGCCGTCCGTGAGGACCCAGGCCACTCCGATCGGCGGCGAGCCGGTTCCGCTGCCCGCGATCAAGGCGTACTCGACGACCGCAGTACGAGGCGGTAGGGCGGCGAGGAGACGATCGAGATTCACCGAATCGAACCGTTGGAAGGTCGCCCCCAGCCGCGGAGCCAGCCGATCGCGCATCTCATCCGAGAGAAAAAGGGCGTCCTCGCCGCGACCCTCGTCGTCCGAGAGAGCAAGTCGGATCAGCCGTTCATAGAGGTGCCGGAGGATGCCGGGAATCGCCGCCTCGGCGGAGGCCTCCGAGCCTCCTTGGCCCCAACCGAGCACCAAGTCAAGCGCCCGACGGCTCTCGCTGCGCGATTCCTTCGATCGCCCAAGGCGCTCGAGGATCCCCGCACGATCGTCGAGCGCCAACACCGCCGAGACCGGCAAACCCATCGTTTGAAACCGCTCTGCCACTTCGCCAAGGAGGCTCGCGGCACGTTCTGGATCTCGGTTCGGAAAGCCGTCCCGGGCGAGCCAACGCGCCCGCGCCGCATCGAGCTCGATCTCGGTACGTTCCCTCCCGGGAAGCGAGGAAGGAAGACCGTCCAGCTCGCCTGCCGCCCGCTCCAACGCGCGCTCGGCAAGCTCGGGCGCCATGGTGCGCCGAGCAAAGCCAATCCAGGAGTCCACCCCGCAAAGCGGCCGGCTCGACAGCTCGGCGCAAGCACCCACCGCCCGCTCACGATAGGCGAACGCCAAAGGCGACTCGACGGCCAAGGCGGTAGAAGACGCGACGGTCCAATAGTTGAATCGGTTGAGCGGGTCCGCAATCCCGGCCGCCACCCGAAGAGCCGGCTGAAGCTCAAAGCTCGCCTCGTCGTGGCGCCCGAAGATGGCCAGGATCTCGGCCTCCATCGCGCGGACGACCGCGGCCTCTTCCCATTCGCCAAGCCGCTCGAATCGATCGCGCGCCTCGCGGTACAGGCCAAGCGCGTCATCGAGGCGCCCCTGGACCGTTGCGTGCCAGGCAAGGCGCCGGGTTCCCTCGGCGGCCAGGCCGGAATCGCCGCGGGCTTCGGCGGCTGAAATCAGGGAGTCAATGAGGTCCGGGCCGGCCCCAGGATCGGCCCACAGCCGAGCCATTTGAGCGGATAGGGCAAGCGGAGTCCCGGCCCGGCGCAAATCCCGCATCGCCCTATCCAGTGCTGTGCGGGCCTGGGCGTAATCCTCAGCAACGTGGAGAGCGACCCCCGCAACGAGGCCAAGCTGGCCACGGGCGAGCAGACCGAGTCGCTCCTCATCCCCATGGGCGCCGGCCGCACGAATCACCCGAACCCCCTCCGCCAGCAGGCGCCCGTTGGCGGCTGGGAGCCGCGCCGCGATCTCCCCGGCGCGGTCGAGCACCGCACGGGCCAGACCGGTTTTCCCGTCGGAGTACGCCCGTGCCCAGGCGGCAAGGATGTCCCTCTCGCCGGCCTTCCGGGCCGCGCTCGGATTCGCTCGAACAAGCGCGTCGAGATCTTGCAGGCTGGCCGCCAGGAGACGCCGGGGTGTCACCAGATCGACCGGTTCGGCAATTCGCCTGGGGGGTCGGCGATCCAGGACCGAGCGGCGCGCCTCCGGCGCGCGCTCCGACTCGCCCCCCCAGGCCGCCGGGAGCCCGCTGGAGGGAGCGAGAGACCAAAGGGCAACGAGCAGGGCGCCACCACCCGCCAAGCCCCATAGGCCGACCCTGGGCGAAAGGCCGAAGAGCGAGCGGCGCGAGAGGGAAGAAGTCCGAATCATGGATCTACTTCTCTGTTCGACGGACGCAACCCTCCGCTTTCCCAATTCCGGAGCCCGGATCAACTTCGAGGCGTCGCGAGCAAGCGACCCTGGGCCTTCTTGTCAGCGAGCGCGCACCCCACGCTCGGTAACGACGACAGTATCGGCATCTTCACGGATCTCCCGAAGCCGCTCGGCGAGTTCCGACGGTAGGTTTTCGTCGATCTTAAACTTCACCGGGAAGCGAGCGGCAGAAGCGATTCCTCTCTCGCCAATTCGGCCGCATAGATGAGCGCCGCGTCGATATGTTCGGACCGGAGGGATGGAAAGCTCCCGAGAATTTCCGCCCGAGTCGATCCCTCGGCGAGGCTGTCCAGAATGTTGACGACGAGCACTCGGGTGCCATTGGCAACGATCTGGCCGCTGCATACGCTGGGGTCGGAGGTCAAATATTCACGCCAGTCGGTCACTTTTGCGGCCTCGCTTTTGTCCGCCGAACGCGATCCTAGCAAGCGGTTCAGTCCAAAGGATAGGTCTCTCAACGTTCGCCCCAAGGCCCCGTCAAAGTCGCCGGCTGATCCAAAGCGTGGAGAAGATCAAGGCCAGCATCGCCTGTCATCCGGCGGCGTCTGAGATCGGCCCAACGGGCCGGGAGAGCCCAGCCCAGGGCTGAGGCCGAAGGCCGATGCCCT
>JANNIH010000113.1:0-22876 GCA_031404815.1 Holophagales bacterium
CTCGTCGGCGGTCGACTTCGTCTGCTTGGCGAGCCCGGTGCCGACGTCGTGATCGGCGGCCTTCGACTGCGCCTGCCGACGGAAGAACAGCTCCTTGAAGTCGACGCCGAGCGTGCCGCCGAGCTTCGACAGCGCACCTTCGGTGATGCTGATGTGTTTGTCGTCGCCCAGCGCCTTGCGGAGGTGCTCGGCCACGGCCGCCTTCAGGTGGGGGGCAGCCCTGATCCCGACATCGAGCTTGCTGGCTTCCGATTGCGAGAAAATGCCGTTCGCGAGGGCGGCATCGACCAGCTTCGTGAGGTCGGCGAGCTGCACCTGCGGCGCTGCGTCAACAGCCGATTTCTGCTGAAGTGGCGCGACCTTGGGTGCTTCGACGGCTTTTCGGATGGTCACTGCGGCCTCGTGGGGCGATGTAGGGGCACAGAGTATATCGGCCGGGGCACAAAATCGGCGCGTCTCAGGTTATCAGACCTCATGAACAAGCTCATTCCCCTCGCCCTCGCCCTCGCCCTCACCCTCTCCCTCGCCACGCCGAGCCTGGCGGCCACGTGGGACATCGACGTCGGTCACTCGCAGGTCGGCTTCGTCGTGCGCCACCTCGTCGTCGCCAAGGTGCGCGGCGACTTCAACGAGTGGTCGGGCACCGTCGTCCTCGACGAGAAGGACATCACCAAGTCGTCGGTCAACGTCACCATCAAGGCGGCGTCGGTCGACAGCGGCTCGACCGCGCGCGACAAGGATCTGCGCTCGGAGATGTTCCTCGACGTCGCCAAGTTCCCCGAGATCACCTTCAAGAGCACCGCGGTCAAGGTGGTCGCCCCGAACCGTTTTCAGGTCACCGGTGCCTTCACCATGCACGGTGTGACCAAGACGATCATTCTGCCGGTCGAGTACCTCGGCGAAGCGAAGGACCCCTGGGGCAACACCAAGGCCGGCTATGCCGCCGAGACCGTGATCAACCGGAAGGACTACGGCATCGTCTGGAACAAGTCGCTCGACACCGGCGGCACGCTGCTCGGCGAAGAGGTCGAGATCGCGATCAACCTGGAGGTCGGCAAGGCGAAGCCGGCCGAAGCCAAGCCCGCGAAGTAAACCCAACTCTGCCGCCGTCTTAAGAAGAGGCGCCCGCGGGCGCCTCTTTCCGTTTCCGCCGCGGGTGCTAAACTCGGAGCCAATATTCCACTACTGGATTTCGGCTCGAGGGAGGATGTTATGTCCGAAGCGCCCGAGAAACCCGCCGAAGGCTTCACCACCGTCCTCCACGCCGAGCTCGGAGAGATCCACCGGAGCCGCGTCCTTCAGGCGGCGGTCGAAAAACGAGATCCCCTAATCGAGCCGGCGGCGGTTCTCGCGGATCCAGCGAAGGATCGCGCCGAAGCCTTCAACCGCGCGCACGAGGCGAAACTCTCCGGCCTTGCCTTCTCGGGCGGCGGCATCCGCAGCGCAACCTTCAGTCTCGGGGTGATTCAGGCTCTCGCGGAGCTCCGCCTGCTCGGCATTTTCGACTACCTCTCGACGGTCTCGGGCGGTGGCTACATCGGCTCGTGGCTTTCGGCTTGGCTAAAACGACAAGGGGGAATCCCCGCCGTTGCTGAGTACTTGAAACAACGGGGCGCCGAGGACGGCGACCGCGAGAGCGAGCCCGCGCCGATTCGGTTCCTTCGCGCCTACTCGAATTTCCTGACGCCGAAGCTCGGTCTGTTCAGCTTCGATACCTGGGCGCTCGTCGCGATCTACCTGCGCAATTTTCTGCTCAACGTGACGATCTTGATCTCCTTCTTCGCTGCGGTTCTCCTGGTTCCACGCCTGCTGCTCTACTGGTGCCATTTCGCGAACCTACCGTGGGTCTACCTTGGACTGACCGGTTTATGTCTCTTGATCGGGATCGCGGGGATCGGCTTCAATCTTCGGCTCTTCTCCGCGCCCCGCTGGTACGGAACCCCGAAATGGATTCGCTACTTCGTGGTCCTTCCGCTGGTCGCGGGCTCGTTTTTTGGAACTCTGGCGATGACGACCAGGATTGCCGAAGCGGGGCCGCTCGCGCCGGAGAAGGCCTTGGGATGGATGGTCCTGCACGGGGCTTTCTATTTCGGCGCCTGGCTCGTCGGCTGGATGCTCGCCGTTTGGCTCAACCCCAAGAGGCGGCAAGGCCAAACCGCTGCGATCGCCGATTCATCGCGGGGCCCGAAGCTCTTACCCTTCCTGGTGAGCACCGCAGTCGCGGCCGTCCTCGTGTTTGGGCCGCTCCTGTACGCGATTCGAAGCCTGCTGGAAAAGTTCATCACCGACTATCCGTCGGGGGCTCCGGTCCTCGCGCTGGTTTGCGGGCCGCCCTTGATCCTGCTCGCCTTGCTGCTCGCGGGGGTCGTCCACGTGGGCCTCGCCGGTCGATCGTTCAGCGACGACCGCCGAGAGTGGATCAGCCGCGTCGGCGGCTGGTTGATGGTCTGGATGGTGGTCTGCCTGGTGATCGCCGGAATCGCCCTCTTGAGCCCCTTTGCCCTGAACTCGATCTGGACCCAGTCGACTCTCGGGATCGGCTGGGTGGTCACGACTCTGTTCGGCGTCCTCGGCGGCAAGAGCGGGGCGACCGGCGCGCCGAACAAGCCCTCGAAGCTCGACGCCATGCTCAAGTTCGCGCCTCCAATCTTCGTCCTCGGCCTGCTCGTCGGGCTCGCCACCTTACTCGACATTCAGCTCAAGCCTGCCCCAAAACCGACTCCCCCGGCCGCGGCGGTGGCCGCCAAGGATCCGGCTCCCGCCCCAGGCAAACCGCAGGTCGTAGTCGTGCCGGGCGACGGTGCAAACCTGCGCGTCCAGCTCGATCCCGCCTCCCCGAAGACCTCCAATGCGAAGTTTGCCGCTCACCTCGCGGCCGTCGTCGAAACGTCGGATCGGTTGCCAGTCGTCTCCGGCACCCTGATCGGACTCCTCGGAATCGCACTTCTTCTCGCCTGGCGCGTCGATGTCAACGAATTCTCGATGCATCTATTCTATCGCAACCGCCTCACTCGTTGCTACCTGGGAGCCTCGGTAGACCGTCGAGTCAAGAAGGCGAACCCGTTCACCGGATTCTCGGACGATGACGATCTGCCGCTCGCAAGCCTGCGTACCCAGCCCCCCGTTCCACCGCCGGCCGATCCACCTGTCAACCCGCCCGTCGTCGAGCCACCGGATACCCTCAAGACTCACATCGGCCCGTTTCAGCTGGTCAACACCGCGCTCAACCTGGTCCACGGACGAAACCTCGCCTGGCAGGAGCGCAAAGCGGCGAGCTTCGTCTTTTCGCCCCTCTACTCGGGCTTCGACCTGCCACGCACCGCGGCCGACGACGAGGAAGTGACGGAGAGGACCGTGCCCGGGGAAGGGACCGATACGCCGCGCGGAGTGTTTCGCCCTACGGAGTCCTACGGCCAGGGCATCAGCCTCGGTACGGCGCTCGCCATTTCGGGCGCCGCCGCGAGCCCGAACATGGGGTTTCATTCGTCTCCGGCGCTGTCATTCCTGCTCACCGTGTTCGACGTGAGGCTCGGCTGGTGGTTGGGCAATCCGCGGCAGACGACTGAGAACATCTGGACCGCACCTGGGCCGCATTTCGCTTTTCTACCGCTTTTGGGCGAACTGGCCGGCCGGACCAACGACGAGTCGAAATTCGTCTACCTATCCGACGGCGGCCACTTCGAAAACCTCGGCATCTACGAGCTGGTCAAGCGCCGCTGCCAGCTGATCGTTGTGACCGACTGCGGGGCCGACGCCGCGCTTCTGTTCGGCGACCTTGGCAACGCGATTCGCAAGTGCCGCAACGACTTAGGGATCGAGATCGAGCTCGACACACGCCCGATCCGCCCCGGCAAAGAGGGATTCTCTTCGGCACAGTTTGCGATCGGAGACATCCGCTACGACCGGGTTGACGGAGCCGGCGCGCCGATCGGCACCCTCGTTCTGATCAAGCCGTCGATCTCGGGCGACGAATCGCCCGACATCCTCGACTACAAGGCGCGGCACCCGATTTTTCCCCAGGAGTCCACCGCCGACCAGTTCTTCACCGAATCGCAGTTCGAGAGCTATCGGAAGCTGGGGCAGTCGATCGGGAGGAAGCTCTTCGAGCCGGCGATCAAGAGAGATCCGGGCCTGCCGGGAAGAGTTTCCCGCGGCGGTTTGGAACCGTTGATCCAGGCTCTCCGCGCGGTCCACCCGCCTCTTGAGAAGACGGCGGACGGGACCGCACGGTAAGATCGGGTAGGTATCGGTCGAAAAAGAATAGCCGCCACTAGCCGCGGGTGAGCGGCTTGTACTTGATCCGGTGCGGCTGGTCGGCCTCGGCGCCAAGGCGGCGCTTGCGGTCGGCTTCGTAGCCTTCGTAGTTGCCTTCGAACCAGACGACTTTCGAGTCCCCTTCGAAGGCGAGGATGTGGGTCGCGATCCGATCGAGGAACCAGCGATCGTGGGAGATCACGACCGCGCAGCCGGCGAATTCGAGCAGGGCGTTCTCGAGTCCGCGCAGGGTGTCGACGTCGAGGTCGTTGGTCGGCTCGTCGAGGAGCAGCAGGTTGCCGCCGGCCTTGAGCGTGCGGGCGAGGTGGAGGCGGTTGCGCTCGCCGCCCGAGATGTCTTTGACCCGCTTTTGCTGGTCCGCCCCTTTGAAATTGAAGATCGAAGCATAGGAACGCGCCGGGACTTCGCGATTGCCAAGCATGACGATGTCGCGCTTGTCCGAGATCGCCTCCCAAACCTGGGCCTCGGGGTCGAGATCCTCGCGGCTCTGGTCGACGTAGGCGATCTTGACCGTTTCGCCGACCCGGAGCTTGCCGCCGTCCGGCTCTTCCTGGCCGACGATCATCCGGAACAGCGTGGTTTTACCCGCGCCGTTCGGACCGATCACGCCGACGATTCCGGCGGGAGGCAGGTTGAAGTCGAAATCCTCGAACAGCAGCTTGTCGCCGAACGCTTTTTTGAGCCCGGTCGCCTCGACCACCAGGTCGCCCAGGCGCGGCCCGGGGGGAATGCGGATTTCGTTCGGGTCGGCCCGCTTCTCGTACTCGTTCTGCTCGGCGAGCAGCTTTTCGTACGAGGTCAAGCGCGCCTTGCCCTTGGCCTGGCGGGCGCGCGGGCTCATCCGGACCCATTCGAGCTCCCTTTCGAGCGAGCGGCGCTTGGACGACTGCTGCTTTTCTTCGAGCGCCAGGCGCTGCTCCTTCTGTTCGAGCCAGGAGGTGTAGTTGCCCTTCCAAGGAATCCCCTCGCCGCGATCGAGTTCCAGAATCCAGCCGGCGACGTTGTCGAGGAAGTAGCGGTCGTGGGTGATCGCGACGACCGTGCCCGGATACTCGGCGAGGTGGTGCTCCAACCAGGCGACCGACTCGGCGTCGAGGTGGTTGGTCGGTTCGTCGAGCAGCAGCAGGTCGGGGCGCGAAAGCAGCAGCCGGCAGAGCGCCACGCGGCGGCGTTCGCCGCCGGAGAGCGTATCCACCGGGGCGTCGGGCGGCGGACAGCGCAGGGCGTCCATCGCAATCTCCAGGGTGCGATCCAGCTCCCAGGCGTTGGCGTGGTCGATCGCGTCCTGCACCCGCGACTGCTCGGCGAGCAGCTTGTCCATCGCGTCGCTCGACATCTCTTCGCCGAAACTGGCGTTGATCTCGTCGAACCGGGTGAGCAGCGCCCGGGTTTCGGCCACGCCTTCTTCGACGTTGCCCAGCACGTCCTTGTTCGGGTCGAGCTGCGGCTCCTGCGACAGGTAGCCGATCTTCGTGCCCTTGGCCGGCCAGGCTTCGCCGCCGAATTCGGTGATCACACCCGCCATCACCTTGAGCAGCGTGCTCTTGCCGGCGCCGTTGCCGCCGAGGACGCCAATCTTCGCTCCGGGATAGAACGATAGCCAGATTCCCTTCAAGACCTCGCGGTTTGGCGGATACATCTTCCGCAGGTCCTTCATGACATAGATGAATTGATCGGACATCGATGCTCCTTCGGAGATTCGGGATACGGACGCGAACGGGGTGGGTCTCGCCTCGCGGACCGCGGATTCTACCCGAGCCGCTCGAACAAACGTCCTCTGAGCTACAGCGGCGATGCCGGGTCAACTTCTGGGCATCGCGTACTTCGCCTTCGCTACCCCAACCCCAACGCCCGAGTCACCGCCCAGTACAGCCCGACCGTGGCGATCGCAAGCGAGGCGGGGATCGCGACTCTCACCTTGTACCAAGAGCGGCCGCGGAACGCGCCGACGGCGAGGAAGGCGAGAGCGATCACGGAGAGCTGCCCGAGCTCGACACCGACGTTGAACGAGAGAAGCGCGGGTACGAACTCGGAGCGCGGCAGACCGAGCTCTCCGAGGACCCCCGCGAAGCCGAGTCCGTGGAGCAGGCCGAACGCGAAGACCAGGGCGACGCGCGACTTGTTCAGCTCGCGGGCGAAGACGTTCTCGACCGCCACGTAGACGATCGACACGGCGATCAACGGCTCGACGATCCGCGGTGACAGGTGGACCAGCCCAAGCATCGCGAGCGCGAGCGACAGCGTGTGGGCGAGCGTGAAAGCGGTGATCTGAGCGAGCAGCGGCCGGAACCGGAGCGACAGCAGGAAGAGCCCCAAGACGAACAGAATGTGGTCGAGCCCCTTGGGCAGAATGTGGGTGAAGCCGAGCGCCAAATAGCGGCGGATCACCTCCCCGCGCGACGCGGGAACGGCCAGCGCTGAAAGCTTGAACGGCGCGCTCTCCACCCCCGGCTCCTGCCAGCGGTAGACCGCTTCCGCCTCTCCCGGATTGCGAAACGAAACGGGAAACGACCCGATCGGCAGATCGACCCGGAAGCTCGCCTGCCGCGCCCCGGGCGGGATCTTCCCCGCGAGAAGCAGGACCGGTCGCGGCGCGGTCGCGAACGGATCGTTCGGATCGGCGGGAGGAAGCGTAACCGAGATGTCGGAACCCGCCGGCCGGCCGTCGAACGAGATCGCCGCGGCCCCGGCCACCGCGCGCAGCCAAGCCGCAACGCCCGGATCTTTCGCCATCTCGATGCCGCGGACCTCGGCCACCCGGGCGTGCTCACCGGCAGGCGTCGCCGGCACCGGATGGGTCGCATCGGCCGAGATCTCGACGCGGTAGGTCCCGGTCCCCTCAAAGCTCCCCTGCACCCGGATCGCCCCGAGCTCGTGAGCACCGGCTTGGGGCATCCCGGCGAACAGAGAGATCAGGGGCAAAACGGTATGGACGGCTCGTACGACGCGACGCATGGCGGCTCCTCCGCCGAGTTCTACGCGAAACGGCGCGGCGCGGATCATCGCTTCCAGCGAGCGCGCTACCCGATGCGGCGGTTCAGATCCCCATACGACAGGTGCAGGAGGAGAAGAGCCTTCAACTCCCTGATCTCCTCCTTGAGGTCTAAGTAGTGAGCGGCCAACTTTCCATCGAACGCAGCTACGCCATGTGCCAGCAACTGAACGTCTCCGCGCAGGCCCCCGACCATGATCTGGGTATGCCGGACGCCATCCTCCACGTGCTCGATACGGCGGTTGGTTTCCTCGAAGCGGCGTTCGGCCTCCTCGCGGAAACTGGCGAGCTGCTGTGCGGCCTCTTCGCCAAGACTCGCGAGCCGCCGATCGACCACGGTTACGCCACGTGCTAGCAAGCCAGAAACCGGCCTTTCGGCGAGGCGGAGGTGCCTCCCCTCTAGAGCCGGTCATCTCACTTCGAATGGATTGAGTGTCTCGACTCCCAACGGTGCGAAATCGCGGACGTTTCGGGTTACGACGACCAGATGATGGTTGATCGCCGTGGCGGCGATGAGCGCGTCGGCGAGCAGGTTGTCTGAGCGCCGATGCATGAGCTTCGCCCAGACGCGGAAGATCCGGCCGTCAAGCTGGAGGATGTTCCAGGTTCGTGCCACCTGGTCGATCCACGACTCGATCTGGGCGGCCTTCCCCGGGTCTTGTTCGCGGGTGATCTCGACTCCCGCCTGGAGCTCGCCCAGGGTGACGGCGGACAGGTGGAGATTCTGGTCAGCAACTCCTTCGAGCCAAGCGACCACGGCACCATGGGGCCGTGGTCGCCTCAACTCCGAAATGACGTTGGTGTCAAGGAGATACATGGAGCCTACTCGAGCGCCTCCGGCGCCCGTCGTCGCCACTGGCGGCGCGAGGGGACCTGGATCTCGGCCCGCGGCGTCTCGGCGAGGAGCAACTCTTTGAGAGTTGGCTGCGCGGAGCTCTGAAGCCGCCGCCACTCCTCGAGTGGGACCACAACAGCGGTTTCGATTCCCCGCCGGGTGACGATCTGTGGCCCCTCGTTGAGGCTCGCCTCCAGCAATTCGCTGAAGCGAGCCTTCGCGTCCTGCACCGGCCATCGCCTTGCGGATTGATACTTAGTCATGGGCGCACCTCCCCGGATCGTCCGGCTGACTAGTTATAAGACTAGTTCGCTTGGTTTGCAAGGCCGATGCCCCTGGTCATTCCCTGGTCATGCGCAAGCCGACCGAGTTGCCATGGATCGCACCTGCCAGCTCGGATCTGTGGTCTGGGCCACCAGCCCGAACCCTGCTAGGGTCAGAAATCAGAGGGGGTGCAAAGAACATGTCGATGGCCGACTCCGAAGAGGTGATTCTCGATCTCGCGACGCCCCGCGATGAAGGGGTACTCTCGAACCTCTTGGAGTTCTACGCCCACGATCTCAGCGAAACCTTCGCTCTGGAGCTGGGATCCGATGGCCGTTTCGGCTACGAGAAACTTCCGCTCTACTGGTCGGAGCCCGAGCGCCGGTTCCCCTTCCTCATCCGCCTGGGCACGCACCTCGCGGGCTTTGCGCTGGCCACGCTAGGCTCTCCCGGCTCCGACGACCCGCAAGATTTCGACGTGGCCGAGTTCTTCATCGTCCGCCGGCACCGTCGCTCCGGAGTGGGGCGAAAGGCGGCGTTCCTCCTCTGGGATCGGTTCCCCGTCCGCTGGATTGTCCGCGTGGCCGAGGGAAACCACGGCGGCCAACGATTCTGGGAGGGCATCATCAAGGAGTACACGGGCGGCGCGTTCACGGAGACCTCACGTCCGGGCAATGCCCAGGCGTGGCGGGTTTTCTCGTTCGACGGCAAGCATCGGGCGCCCAAGCAGCTCTCCGATCTCTATGGAGCACTGCGGAGCACCCCGCCATTTCCCGGTAAAGAGGCCGTGCGCGACGAGGTCGGCCGAAAGTTGGGGGAGAGAGCGAAAGTGAAGGGCCAGGGTGTATCCGTCGTTCACGCTGCTGGTTTAGAGCCTGCTGCCGCGCCCCGCTCAAGGTGACGACGATGAGACAAAGCGGATTCCATGTATCCGATGCCGTGGCGATTCTCGAGCGGACGCCCAGAACTCTTAGCGCCTGGCTCGACGGCCTACCCGAAACCTGGGTCCGGGCGACGGAAGGCGAGGGCACCTGGTCGCCCTACGACGTGATCGGCCATCTCATCCATGGCGAGCGAACCGATTGGATTCCCCGGGCACGCCATATCCTGGCAGGCGATCCGCGACCTTTCGATGCGTTCGACCGAACGGCCCAGTTCGCAGAGAGCCAAGGCAAGAGCCTGAATGAGCTGCTGGCGACTTTCGCCAAACTTCGGCGAGAGAACGTCGCCGCGTTGGTTGGGATGAATCTGACCGCCGAGGGTCTGGATCGCACGGGGCTGCACCCGGAGCTTGGGAAGGTCACGCTCGGGCAGCTGTTGGCGACGTGGGTGGTTCACGACTTGGACCACGTGGCGCAGATCGCACGGACGATGGCGAAGGTGTACTCGGTGGCGACGGGGCCGTGGAGTGAGTTTCTGTCGATCTTGGGGGACCGACGGCGGTAAGTTCGCGAGGCTGACCGAGCCCTTCAGACAACGACCAGATGCTCTGGCGTGGCGTCCGCCGCCAGAAGCACGTTTTCTGCAATGTTCAGTGTGGTGCGCATGCTTCGAATGCTAACACTCCGCGGAGCGCCAATCGAGCCGCCTACCGATACTTCGCCAAAAACCGTCGATCAATCCAATCCTTGAGCCGAAACACCGGCTTGCCCTCCGCCACCAGCCCCTTCCAATGCATCAACGCCCGCCCATCGCCGAGATTCAAAATCGAGAGAAACCCCGTTTGCGGCCGGTATTGCGGAGGCCGCTCACTCCGAAGCGCTGCGCGCAGACTCTCCCAGAGGATCGGTGCCTGGCGCACGGCGTAGACGCCGGCCTTCGGAGTCTGCGGGAAGTTCGCGAGGGTGCCGCAATCGCCTGCGGCGAAGATCTTCGGATCGGCGATCGAGCGGAGCGAGTCGTCGAGGAGGAGAAAGCCGCGCTCGTCGAGCGGCAGGCCGGCCTTCCGAAACAGCGGCCAGCCGCTGGCTCCGGCGAGCCAGATGGTGAGGTCGGCGGGGATTTCTTGGCCGGAGGAGAGGATCGCGCTTTTTGAGCCTACGCGCTCGACGGTTCCGGTTTCGATCCTGATGTTTCGTCGAGCCAGCACGGCGAGCGCCTTCTGGCGGAAGCGTTCGGGGTATTCGGCCAGCAGGCGGGGCTCCCTTTCGATCAGGTGGACGCGCGCGCCTTTCCCCAGCGCGGTGCGGATCGCGAGCGCCACCTCGTAGCCCGCCGCTCCCCCTCCGACCACCGCGGCCCGTCTCTCCGGTTCCGGCCGGTCGCGAACCAATCTTTCCAGCCGTGTCTTGAGATCGATCACCCGGTCGAGTGGTTTCACCGGTACGGCGCCTGCGGCGATCTCGGGGCGGTCGATCCCGGCGGTGTTCGAGCCGACCGCGAAGGAAACGAGGTCGTAGCCGATCTCTCGGCCGTCGGCCAGACGCACGACCTGTCGCGCCGGATCGAGCGCGACGGCGCTCCCTTCGATCAGCTCGCCCTCGGCCCGTACCACCAGCGGCGCCACTTCGACCGAGATCTCAGGAAGCGTATAGGTGGCGGCCAGAAATCCGGGCACCATGCCGGAGTAGACCTGGCGCGGCATCGGGGAGATCACGGCCAGGTCGAACGCCACGCCGCCTTTCGCCCGCCGCTCCGTTGCCGCGCGGAGGAGGACTTCCAGATGCGCGTGCCCCGCCCCCACCAGCAGCAGCCGCGGTCGGCTCATAGCAGCTCCTTCAGACGCTCCGGGTGTTCGGCCAAGTACTCGCGCAACACCCGGCGGGCGGGTTCCTCGTCATCGACCAAGATGGCGCGAAGGGCGGGTTCAAGGGACATTTCGGCGCTCATCTTAGCGCCGGAGGTGACGATTCGATGACGGCCGAGCCGGGCGCACCGATTGCAACGGATTGCAATAGAGTGCGGCCGGAAAAGTGCGATGCTCGCAGCCTCGCCCGCTTAAACGTCTCGGTGACTTACCTATTCGGACCCGCCATGCCCCGACTTCTTCGGTTGATGTTCCTCTTGCCGGCCCTCGCCTCCACCTTCCTCTTCCTCGCCTGCGGGGGAGGCGGTCCCGCCAAGGGCGGCAGGGACGCCGCCCGTGCCGACGCCGGCCCACCGCGCAAGGTGAAATTGGCGAAATCCGAGGAGGGGCGACTGCCGCGCCTGGTCCCTGCGACCGGCACGCTCGCCGCGGACGAACGGACCGAGCTGGCGTTCAAAGTCGCGGGGCGGATCGCCGACATACCCGTAGATCTCGGCAGCCGCGTCCGCGCGGGTCAGCTGCTCGCGCGGCTCGCGCCCGACGATTTCGCATTCCGCGTGGCCCAGGCGCAGAGCACGCTCGCCCAGGCGCGCGCCCGGCTCGGCCTGTCGGCCGACGGGCCGGATACCTTGGTCGATCCGGCGACCACCTCGCCGGTGCGCCAGGCCAAAGCTCTGTTGGAGCAGGCGCGGTTGACCCGCGACCGCGGGCGCACGCTGTTTGAACAGCAGCTGATCCCCCGTTCCGAGCTCGACCGGATCGAGGCCGACTATTCTGTCGCGGAAGGGAGCTTCCAGGCGTCGATCGAAGAGGCCCAGAGCCGCCAGGGCGTGCTCGGCCAGCGCCGCGCCGAACTCGGTCTCGCCCAGGCGCAGCTCGCGGACTCTTCATTGCGCGCGCCGTTCGATGGCGCGATCGAAGAGCGGCGCGCCACCCCCGGCGACTACGTTTCGGCCGGCACGGTGGCGCTCGTGCTCGTCCGTACCCATCCGCTCCGCCTCCGCCTCTCGGTGCCGGAGCGGGAGGCCGAGGGGCTGGCGGTCGGCCTGCCGGTCCGGCTCTACATCGGCGAGTCGCCCGAGAGTGCGGCGGGCGAGAGCGCCGAACATTCGACAGACGCCCCGAATGCGCCGGCCATCGCGCCGGCCATCGAAGGCCGGATCGCCCGGCTCGGGCCGTCGATCTCGGCGCCCAGCCGCACGCTCGAGGTCGAGGTCGAGATCCCGAACCGGAGCGGCGCGCTGCGCCCGGGCGCATTTGCGCGCGCCGAGATCGTGGTCCGCGCGGCCGACAGCGCGGTGCTGGTACCGGCCTCGGCCATCGTCTCGTTCGCCGGAGTGGACAAGGTGATCAGCATCGCGGACGGCAAAGCGGTCGAGAAACGGGTCCGCCTGGGACGCAAGAGCGGCGACCGGGTGGAGATCGTCTCGGGTCTCGCCGCGGGCGAATCGGTGGTGATCGCGCCCGGCAACCTGACCGAGGGGCAGGCGATCGAGGTGGCGCAGTGAGCCGCTCGATCGAGAAGGGGAGCTGAGGTATGCAGAAGCTCGCCGAGATCTGTATCCGCCGGCCGGTCTTTGCGACCATGCTGATCCTCGCCCTGGTGGTGGTCGGGGCGACCGGCTATTTTGGGCTCGGCGTCGATCGAGTCCCGTCCGTCGATCTGCCGACCGTCGCGGTGCGCACGAACCTTCCCGGCGCTTCGACCGAAGAGGTCGAGGTCGAGGTCTCGCAGCAGATCGAAGAGGCGGTCAACACGATCGAAGGAATCGAAGAGCTGCGCTCGATTTCGTCCGCCGGCAGCTCGGTCGTGATCGCGACCTTCGACCTCTCGCGCGACATCGAGACCGCGGCGCAGGATGTGCGCGACCGGGTGGCGAGCGTGATCCGCCGGTTGCCGGACGACGTTGCCCCGCCGATCGTGTCGAAATTCAACAACGACGGCTCGGCCGTCTTCACCCTCGCGCTTTCGGCGAACCGGCCGCTGCGCGAGCTGACTGAGATCGCCGACAAGCAGATCAAGGTCCAGATCGAACGCGGGGGCGGCGTCGGCGAAGTCCAAATCATCGGCGGCCTCGAACGGGCGATTCGCGTCGAAGTCGACGCCGACCGCCTTGCCGCCTACGGTCTTCCGATCACCGTCGTGCGCGACGCCTTGCGCAACCAGAACTCGGCCGTGCCGGGCGGCAACGTAACTTCGGGCTCGCGCGAGATGTCGTTGCGCACTCTGGGCCGAATCGAAGACCCCAAGCTGTTCGGCGAACTGGTCGTGGCTGTGGTCGGCGGCCAGCCGGTCCGCATTCGCGATCTCGGCGAGGCGGTCGATGGCACGAAGGAGCAGCGCTCGGTCGCCCGGTTGAACGGCGTGCCGACCGTGACCCTCGAAGTGCGGCGCCAATCGGGTGCGAATACCGTCGCAGTGATCGACGGCGTGCAGGCGATCCTGGCGCGGCTCGCGCCGCAGCTGCCGTCCGACGTCAAGCTCACGGTGATCCGCGACCAATCGCGCTATATCCGCGCGGCGCTCCACGAGATCAACCTCCACCTGATCTTGGGCAGCCTGCTCGCCTCGCTCGTGGTCTTCGCCTTCATGCGCAGCTGGCGCTCGACGCTGATCGCCGCGATCGCGATCCCGACCTCGGTGATCGCCACGTTCGGGATGATGAAGGCGCTCGACTTCACGCTCAACAGCGTCACCATGCTCGCCCTGGTGTTGATGGTGGGCGTGGTGATCGACGACGCGATCGTGGTGCTCGAAAACATCTTCCGCTTCGTCGAGGAAAAGAAGATGGCGCCGATGGAGGCGGCGAAGAAGGCGACCGCCGAGATCGGCCTCGCCGTGCTCGCCACCACGCTCAGCCTGGTCGTCATCTTCGTGCCGGTGTCGTTCATGTCGAGCATCTCCGGCCGCTTCCTCTACCAGTTCGGCATCACCGCAGCGGTCGCCGTGATGGTCTCGCTGCTCGTCTCGTTCACCTTGACGCCGATGATGAGCGCGCGGCTTTTGCGCGCGGAAGACGCCAAAGGGAGCCACTCGCGCGAGGGGTTCTACGCCAAGATCGACCGCACGTACATGAAGCTGTTGCGGATCACGTTGCACCACCGGACGCTCGCGGCAACTTTTGCCCTCCTGGTGATGCTCTCGGTCATCCCGCTCGGACGGCTGATGCGTACCGAATACGTCCCCGGCGACGTGGACGAGGCGGAGTTCGAGCTGAGCGCAAACGCCCCCGAAGGGACCAGCCTCGCCGCGATGGATGACGTGATGCGCGCGATCGAAAAAGAAGTCCAAGCGGTGCCCGAGGTGCGCGACGTGCTGGTCACGGCGGGCGGCGGGTTCTTGGGCGGCGTCAACCAAGGGAACGGTTTCGTGCGCATCGCCCCGCACGAGGAGCGGCAGTTCTCATTCGGTCGCTTCTTCCGCGGCCTCGCCCATGGCGATCCGGGCCTCGCGTTCCGCGGCAGGAGCCAGCGCGACGTGATGACCGACATCCGGAAGCGCTTGAGGGTCCTGCCGAACATCCGCCCAGGCGTGCGCAACGCGCCATCGTTCAACATCGGCGGCGGCAACTGGGAGATCGACTTTTCTCTGCGCGGCCCCGACCTCTATGCGCTCGCCGGCTACGCCGACAAGCTGCGCGAAAAAAGCCAGGAACTGGGCGGTATCGTCGATGCGGACACCACCCTCAAGCTCGACAAACCGGAGCTCGCGGTGCGCATCGACCGCGCCCGCGCGGCGGATTTGGGAGTCGAGGTTTCGGATGTCGCGACCGCGCTCCGCGTGATGGTCGGCGGCGACCCGGAAGTCTCACGCTTCTACGATCCGGCGGCCAACGACGAGTACGACGTCGAGCTGCGGCTCGCGCCGCGCGACCGAAGCGATCCGGGGACGATCTCCCGTCTGTTCGTGGCGCGTTCGACCGGAGCGGAGCGCGGCAGCCTGGTGCGCCTCGATTCCCTGGTCACCTTGACCGAGCAGGCCTCCGCCTCGCGCGTCGATCGGCTCGACCGCCAACGGCAGGTGTCGCTGCGCGCCGGGGTCGGCCCAGGCTACGCGCTCTCCGACCGGATCGACGCGCTGCGCACGGCGGTTGCCGAAATGAACCTGCCCGCCGCCTATTCGACCGCGGTCGGCGGGCGCGCCCGCGAGCTCGAACGGACCCGAAAAGAGTTCATCTTCGCATTCCTCCTCTCGATCGCGTTCATGTACATGATTCTCGCGTCGCAGTTCGAGAGCCTGATCCATCCGTTCACCATCCTCCTTTCGCTGCCGATCGCGGTGCCGTTCGCCCTCCTGTCGCTCTGGGCGACCGGCAACACCTTGAACCTCTATTCGGCGCTCGGCATTTTGGTGCTGTTCGGGGTGGTGAAGAAGAACGCGATCCTCCAGATCGACCACACCAACCAGCTGCGTGCGGCCGGAATGGAGCGCGAGGCCGCGATCCTCCAAGGGAACCGCGACCGGTTGCGGCCGATCCTGATGACCACCCTCGCCCTGGTCGCCGGCATGCTCCCGCTCGCGGTCGGCAGCGGCCCGGGCGCCGAAGAGCGCCGCGCGGTCGCCGTGGTCGTGATCGGCGGCCAGAGCCTCTCCCTCCTGCTCACCCTGCTCGCCACCCCGGTCTTCTACTCCCTGTTCGATGATCTCGGCAAAGGTGGCTGGCGCGGCCTCGCCGGCCGCCTCCGGCGCCGGAGCGAACCGGCCGCCGATCTGGGGTTTTCACTCTCCGACCGCAAGCCCGCCGAACCGCTCGAACCGGTTGAAGAGCCCGAGGAAGTCGCCGCAAGTCGCTGAAGAAGAAGGCGGTTGCAAATCTATTCACGCCGTGAATGAATTCTATTCACGCCATGAATGGATTCCCGAATTGGCACCCGGCCGGTGTATTCTTCCGCCCCTATGGACAGGACCCAAGCCATTCTCGACCAGCACCTCGAATCTTCCGCGGCCGGCGTGTTGGATGCCTTCCGCCGCTACGGCTATCTCGCCGCCGATCTCGACCCGATGGGCCGGCTGCTCCCGGAGACCGAGCCGCTTGGCCAGCTTTCGGCCCACGCTCCCGACTCCGAAACGGCCGCCGCGCGCCGTTGGTATTGCGGCTCGATCGGTATCGAGTTCATGCATATCATCGACCCGGCCCGGCGCCGGTTCCTGGCCGAGCGGATGGAGCGCGAGCCGGAAACCCCCGATCGCCGCCGCCTGCTCGAGCTGCTGGTGCGCGGCGAGACGTTTGAGCAGGTGATCCAGCAGCGCTATTTGGGCAGCAAGCGCTTCTCGATCGAGGGGGTCACCTCGCTCCTGCCGCTGCTCGACGGGCTGCTCGAGACCGCGGCCGAGCTTGCCGCCGAGCAGGCGGTGCTCGCGATGCCCCACCGCGGACGCTTGAGCGTAATGGCGAATACCATCGGGCGCCCGGCCGCGGAGCTGTTCGCCGGTTTCGAGGACGTCGATCCGAAGAGCATCTTGGGTAGCGGTGACGTCAAGTACCACATGGGCGCCACGGGCGAGCACAAGGCGAAGAACGGCCGTACTTTGCGCCTGCACCTGGTCTCGAACCCGAGCCACCTCGAAGCGGTCGATTCGGTCGCGATGGGGCGCGCGCGGGCGAAGCTCGACCGGATCGGCGACCCGACGGGCAAAAAGGTGCTCGGCATCGTCATGCACGGCGACGCGGCGTTCGCCGGCCAGGGTGTGGTCGCCGAGACGCTCAATATGACCGAGCTCGAAGCGTACCGGGTCGGCGGCACGATCCAGGTCGTGGTCAACAACCTGATCGGCTTCACCACCGAGCCGAAAAACTTCCAGTCCTCGCGCTTCGCGACCGACATCGCCAAAAGGCTGCCGATCCCGATCTTCCACGTCAATGCCGAGGACCCGGAAGCCGTGGCGCGCGTGGCGCGGATGGCCTGCGAGTATCGCTACGCCTTTGCGAGCGACGTGGTGATCGATCTGATCGGTTACCGTCGGCACGGCCACAGCGAGGTCGACGACCCGACGATCACCCAGCCGCTTCTGTACAAAAGGATCGCCGCCTTCGCGCCGACCTGGAAGAACTATGCGCGCCAGCTCGCCGGCACGATCGGCCTGCCCGAAATTGAGCCCGAGGGGGCCGAGGGGATGGCCGCCGCCTATCGCGCCGAACTCTACGAGGCTCAACGCCAAGCCGAGGAGCTGGAAAAGAAGCCGACGCTACGCACGATGCCCCCCTACTGGAGCGCGTTTTCAGGTGGGCCGTACAAG
Source organism: Holophagales bacterium (assembly GCA_031404815.1). Lineage (GTDB taxonomy): Bacteria > Acidobacteriota > Thermoanaerobaculia > Multivoradales > UBA5704 > DASYKS01. The sequence goes on from JANNIH010000113.1 coordinate 17,351, forward strand.
CCGGAGTACGAGGTGCCGACCGCCGTTTCGGCCGAGCGCTTGGGGGCGCTGGCAGAGGGGCTCACCCGCGCGCCGGAAGGTTTTCACGTCCACGAGAAGATCAAGAAGCTGTTGGAGCAGCGGCTGGAGATGGGGCGCGGTGCACGGCCGATCGATTACGGCATGGCCGAGGCGCTGGCGTTCGCCTCGCTGGTGACCGCGGGCGTTCCGGTCCGCCTCTCCGGTCAAGATTGTCGCCGCGGCACGTTCAATCAGCGCCACTCGGTGTTGATCGACATCGAGAACGGTCGTGAACACCTGCCGCTCCAACACCTCGAACCGGGGCAGGCGCGTTTCGAGGTCTACGATTCGCTCCTGTCGGAGGCGGCGGTGCTCGGCTTCGAGTACGGCTACAGCCGCGACTACCCAGAAGCGCTGGTGATGTGGGAGGCCCAGTTCGGCGATTTCGCCAACGGCGCCCAGATCATCCTCGATCAGTTCGTCACCGCGGGCGAGGACAAATGGGGCCTCCTCTCCGGCCTGGTCATGCTCCTCCCGCACGGCTACGAGGGGCAAGGGCCGGAGCATTCGAGCGCGCGCATCGAGCGCTATCTCCAGCTCGCGGCCGAGGACAACATCCAGGTCTGCCAACCGTCGACCGGCGGCCAATACTTCCACCTGCTGCGCCGCCAGGCGCTGCGCCGCTGGCGGAAGCCCTTGGTCGTGTTCACCCCGAAGAGCATGTTGCGGCACAAGGATTCGGCCTCGAACCTCGCCGATCTCAACCTCGGCGGGTTTCAAAACGTGGTTCCCGACCGACTGATCGAGAACGCCCGCCGAATCCTGCTCTGCTCCGGCAAAATTGGCCACGAGCTGCTCCGCGAGCGCGAACGGCGGGGCGACACCCAGACCGCAGTCGTCTTCATGGACCAGCTCTACCCCTTCCCTTCGCGCGAGCTGGAGGCGATTTTCGCCGCCCACCCGGAAGCGCGCGACATCGTCTGGGTGCAGGAAGAACCGGCGAATATGGGTGCGCTCTCTTTCGTTCTGCCGCGCATCGAGCGCCTGCTCCGCCGACCGATCCGCTCGGTCAAGCGCTCGGCCTCGGGGAGCCCGGCGACCGGCTCGGCGACCGCCCACACGCTGGAGCAGAAGACGCTGGTCACGATGGCGTTCGGGATCGGGTAGGGGGACGGCCTCGCCCCGGCGCTCCGTGCCACAATGCGGGCGCCACCATGCCGTTCTCTTCGTTCGATACCGCCGCCCTCGCCCGCTCGCTCGCCCAACTCGCCGGCTCGGGCGAAGACTGGGTCGATGCGTTTTTCGAGCGGACCGAGGAGATCGAGCTGCCGCCCGACGGGCAGGGCCCGGGCTTCTCGCTCCGCCGCGAAGAGGGTTTCGCCGTCCGGCTGGTGCGCGAACGCCGGGCGTTTCTCGCCTCGCGGGACGGCATTGATGGCCGTTCGTTCTCCGAAGCGTTGCGCCAGGTCGCGCGCGCCCTCCCCGCCGCGAGCGTGCCCGAGCCGGACCTGCCGATGGCTCCCTGGCCCGGCGCGCCGGGGCCGCCGGAAGCACCCGAAGTGGTCGATTTCGCCGGCCTGCTCGAGCGGGCGATCCGCGCCCACCACACGGCGTTCCCGCTCCGCTTGACCGTGCGCAGGCATCAGCGCTGGCTTCAAGTAGCGACCCCACGCTTGGTCCCCGGGCCTGAATCCGAGCGTTACTACTCACTCGACGCGGAGATCCCCGGCGGTCGTTGGGGCGCGCTCCTGCCGCAGCTCGGCCGGGCGGAGGCGGAAGCCGCCGCCGGGCATCTGGTCGAGCTGTTCCGCGCCCGCACCGCCTTGCCGTTTTCGCCGCGCACCGGGCCGATCCTGCTCGGCCCGGCCGCCGTGGCGGTGCTCCTTCACGAGGCGGTCGCCCACGCGCTCGAAGCCGATCTGCTCGCCCTCTCGGGCAAGCCCGATTCGGCGATCGGCGTCGCCCTCGGGTCGCCGCTCCTCTCGGTGCTCGACGATCCGGGCGCCGCTCCGGAATCGGTCCGGCGCGCGACCGATGACGAGGGGCTCCCGGTCTGCCGTCGTTGGTTGCTGCGCAACGGGGTGGTCGAGCAGCCGCTCGCCGATGCGGCCTGGTCGCGTTCGGCCACCACCCTGTTGCCGGGCGCCGGGCGCCGCGCCGGGCGCCACGATCTCCCGATGCCGAGGAGCCACCATCTCGAACTGCTCGCCGGCACCACGTCGGAGGGCGCCCTGTTCGACGGCGCGGAAGGGGGGCTCTGGCTCCCCCAGGTCCGCCGCGGCACCCTCGATCCGCGCAGCGGCGAGCTGGAGCTGCGCTTTCCGTTCGCCCGCCGCATCTACAAAGGCGAACCGGCCGAGACGCTCGGCCCCTGCGCGATCCACGGCCGGCTCGCCGACCTGCTGGGCAAGGCCACGGCGGTGGGAGACGTCCGCCGCTCGGAAGGGGCCGGCTGGTGCGCCAAGGGGGGGCAGAAGCTGCCGGTTTGGGCGACCACCCCCGGGCTGCTGCTGGCAGAGGTGGAGGTGACCCGTTGAGCGAACGGGTCCGCTCGGGGGTGAACCCGGCCGCGGTCGAAGCGACCTTGAAGGCGCTGCTCGCCCGCGGCCTGCCGGAGGTGGAGGTGCTCGCGAAGCGGGGGCGTTCGCGCCGCTTCGCGCTCGACGGCGAGCGGACGGCGAGCAGCTACGCCGAAGAGCGCGGCTGGGCGGTCCGCGCGGGCGATCGGCGCGGCTCGCTGTTCGCCTGCGGCACGGGCGATCCCTCTCCCGAAGGTCCCTGGCCGCCCGCCTACCCTCCGGCGCTCCGGCTACCGACACCTCAGCCGCCACCGCCCTGGAAAGAGCCGTCGGATTTCGAGGTGCCGCTGATCGGCGAACGCGAAGGGCTCGCCCTCCTCCTCGGGATCGCCCGCGAGCTCACCGCCGAGCTGCCGCGCGGCCGACTGCTCGCCGCTACTCTCGAAGACGGATCGAGCGAAGGGCGGATCACCAGTTCCAAGGGGCTCTCCGCGACGTTCCGCGGCCGGCTCGCGGCGCTCCGGCTGGAAGCGATTGGGCCGGGACTTTCCCGCCCCGCGGTGGTCGAGCTCAGCGAGCGCGAGGCGCGCCGTTTCAACCCGAAGGCGCTCGCGCGCAAGCTCGCCGATCGACTCGCGGTGGGCGCCGCCCCCGGCCTCACGGACGGGGAGGAGCGGAGCGGCAATCTCCTGCTCGCCCCGGCGGTTGCCGCGCGGCTGCTCGCGGGGCTCGCCCCCCTCTTCTTCGGGCCCAGGACGGACGGCGAGATCTCGGCGATCTTGGGCGGCGCGGTCCGGATCGGCAGCGAAGCGCTCACCCTGATCGACGACGGCCGCTTCCCCGGCGGCGTGCTCGAAAGCCCGATCGACGGCGAGGGGACGCCCACCCGCGAGGTGGGAATCGTCGAGCGCGGGAACTTCCTCGGTCCCGTCTTGAGCCCCGGCCAGGCGCGCGGCGCCAACCCCACCGGAGCCGCCGGGTCGCGCGCCCAAATCTCCGGCATCGCCCGCCGCGCGAGCTTTCGCGATCTGCCGACCCCGGGTCCCAGCCACCTCTACATCCGCCCCGACCCCAAAGTCGCGGTCGGCAGCCTCCTCGGCTCGGTCGCGATCGGCACCTACCTGATCGACGCCCTCGGCCCCGCCCGCTTCGATTTCGCAACCGGTTCCTTCGTCCTCCCGGTCTGCGGCCTCGCGGTCGAAAACGGCAAAGCGACCGCCCCGATCGGCCACGCCTGGCTCTCAGGAGAGATCTCGGACCTCCTCCGCGGCATCGCCGCCGTCGGGAGGGACCTCGCGTTTCTGCCGTTGGATGGGATGATCGGAAGCCCGACGCTTCTGGTGCATGGGCTGGTGCTGCGGGGGCGGTAGGGGGAGAGCGCTCGAAGATCGGTCCGATTTGTTCGCTCGCGAGCCCGCGAGTGAATGGTTTCACTCGCTCAGATACGACGTCCCTGCCGGGACGTGTTGTTTGGAAGCGCCAAAGGCGCGCCCAATAAAAGCCTGGGGCGAAGCCCCAGGAACAGAAATCCACACCTCGCCCCAAGGGCTGAAGGCCCGATCTATTACCGGCGGGCGGCCACTTTGCGGATGGTGGTACCGGCCGTCCTCGCAGGCGCGAGCCGACTGGATTTCCCTGCCGAGATCTCCTCCCGTAGGACCTGGCGCATCGCGTCGAGCATCGAGCCTTGCTGGATCTGACCGACCAACGCGTCATTGATCAGCGTTTGGTAGTTCCCACCCCCCGCCCGCTCGACAAGCGCACGGAAATGCTCGATCACCCGGTTGTCGAGGCGAATGGAGATCTTGGTCTTCCCCGGCTCGGGCTCGATCACCGGGCCGCGCCTGCCCACCGAAAAATCAATGTCTCGGTACGGTTCAGCTTCGTCGTTTTTCATATTGCAGCCTCTGCTTCCGGTTCGCCTTCCAGGCGGAGATGATCCGGACGATCTCGGGTTCGCGATCGGTGTAGACGACGACCAAGAGGTTCCCGACACCGCTGAGTCCGAGCGTCACGAATCGCTGTTCCCCGACCACATCGGGATCTTCGCGGGAAATCGCCCTCTCATCCTCAAGGACCGTGGCCGCCTCGGAGAACCTGACGCCATGGCGCCTGAAATTCGCCTCGGCCTTCACCGGATCCCACTCGATCTCCACTCAACCAGCGTATAGACGATTGTCCCCCTCGTCAAATCGCCACCGACGCGCGGGGCGTCAGCTCGGCAAGCCCCGAGCCCCGTGCAAGAAGGATGCGGGGACAACGGTTGTTACGGAGAACCCTGGGGCATCGCGCCGGGCGCGAACCTGCCGCTTGTCGGGACGGGGAGGCTGGAGGAACCAGATCTCCTCGCGGTTCAGTCCTTCGGTCATGTTTGCGAACCCAGAAGCGCCTCGACCTCGTCAAGCAAACCCGGTGTGGCGCCGACCATTAGGCCGAGCGGAGATCCTGGAAGAAGTTTCCGGGGCGTCGGCTCGAGATGCGGTCGCCTGAGCGCCAACGGCGCGCTCAATAGAAGCCTGGGGCATCGCCCCAGGGTTCCCGGCCGGCCCACCGACGCGAGGGCTGAAGGCCCGATCCATCGCGGGCGCCGCCGGCTACCTCTTGGCTTGTGGAGGTTCGACGCACTTCAATTCTGCTACCCCAACGATCAGCCTTGCAATGCGTTCGCCCGATTCTGATTTGCCGGCACCTCTCAGCTCGTAAATCATCGTCTGGCCGTTTTCCTGATGCTCAAGTCGAATGGCATCGTCAGAGATAGCAGTCCAAGAAGCCTTCTCGCCGTTTAGAGAGGCGACTCCGTCTTCGTAGATTGAAACCAACGAGCCGCACCGCCACTCGCCCTGTAGCGCGCTCCCTTGGTTACAGCCTGTCGTTAGCCACGAGGATGCCCCCAGCAGGCGTAGGTTTTAGCCAGAGCTAGGGACCAGGAAGGAGCCGATTTAGCCAGGTAAGGGACCGCCCAAATGTGGTAGGCGCTTGCCATCTGCTTAGCAGGAGGTGAGGAAAT
>JANNIH010000114.1:0-64091 GCA_031404815.1 Holophagales bacterium
ACGCCCCCGGCACCGCGAACACCACCACTTTCCGCCCCCGGCAGAGCTCGTCGGTCGAGATCTGCCGCACCTCGCCGCGCTCCATCGTGAGTAATTTCAGGTCCGGGATCTTCTGTCCGACTTCGAGCATGCCTGCATCTCCTGGTGGGTTAGGGAGGTGCGATCGTAAACTGTGCGGGGCTAGAGGACAACCCGTGTGCCGGGCGGCGCCTCGACGCGGTCCAGCTCACTGGTGTTCTGGCTCAGATCACTGGTGTTCTGGCCCAGCTCAACCGGTATCGTGGCTCAGCCTTCGGTTGATCTGACTTGGCCCGGTCGTGGGCCGGCCCCATCCACCCGCTTTCCCGCCTGTTCGATCGCTTTGGCCAGCGCGCGGGCCTGGGTTGCGGTCGCGACTTCGCGTTCGACCGCGGCGACGAACAGCCGGTAGGTGGCGAGGGTTTCGCGCCGCAGGTCGAGGGCCAAGAAGATCAGTTTCATCGCGCGGACGAGCGCGCGGACTTTCGCGGTGCGGTCGTCTTCCAGCAGGATCACCGCTTCGTGCAGGCCGACGAGCGCCGCATCCGCAGATAGCTTGAGGGCGGAAATCCCGGCGCGCACCGCGGCCATTTCGGCCAGCGCTTCGGTGCGTCGCCCCAGCTCGGCCCAAACGGCCGCGTCCAGCCAACGGAGGCGCAAGGCGTCCAGGTCGTCGTTCCGCCCGGCGGTGAGCCGGCGCAGCTCGGCGAGGTGAGGCTCCGCCTCCGCCGCCCGGTGCAGTTGGATCAGGTTCTTGACCACGTTGAACTCCAGCACGCGGCGGAAGCGGGGCTCGCCTTCGCCCCGCTCGATCGCGGGCCGCGCCACCTCCAGCACGGCGAGCGCCTGTTCCGGCCGGTCGTCCTGTTCCAAGGTGGAGGCTTGTTTCAGCTGGAGCCGGACCCGATCGGTCGGCTCGCAGCCGGCGAGCGCCCGGTCGAGTAGCTCCAGAGCGTCCCGGAATCGCCCTTGGTCGCGGCGCAGGGACGCTTCGAGATCGAAAACGCGTGCTTCGAGGAACCAACCGGGTGCATCGAGGTGCGCCACTTCATAGAGTGCTCTCGACCGGGCGAACGCCGCATCGACCGCCGGGAACTCGTTGGCGACCCGCTGCGCGTTGCCGACGAACGCACACGCATAGCCCATGGCCTTGGCCCGCCTTCGTGCCGGCCCGGGCAACCGCTCGGCGACGCGAAGGGCGAGATCCGCCCAGCGGCGGGCATCTTCTGCGCTTCTGGCTGTCGCGCTCTTGCTTTCGTCGCACAGCCGTTCGCACAGTGCGGCATTTCGGTACTGCCGCCCTACACCGACGATCAAGAGCCGTTCCTCGGCCGTGCGGGGAGAGAGCCGCAGGAAGAGCGTCTGCGCCTCGGCCCGGTCTTCGGCCGTGGGGGGCGCGTCCTTCACCACCGGCCGCCCGTCGGGCGCGGTGAGTGTGACGAGTGCGGGGGCGAGTGCCGCGGCAAAGCAGCTCGCCACCTCTGCCGCCAAGTTTTTCGCGTGGGCGGCGGGCGGCCGCCAGGCGGTGGCTTGGAGCACCCGGTAGGCGGTGACGACCCCCTCCAACAAATCCCTCCGCGCCTCGGTCGCGGTGCAGATTCGATCCATCACCTCGGGCGGCGGCGCGGTGGCCCCTTCCTTTTCGTAGCGGGAGAGGGCGCTCGGATCGAGCCGGATTTCCCGGGCGAGCTCGTCCTGATTCAACCCTTTGAGCGCCCGGGCCACCCGAATCTGTGCCGCCGAATCGTTCTTCGTTCCCATCGGAACCTCCCGTCGCGGGGCACCTGCCGCCCGCCGCGCGCATGCCTCATGATTCCAGCGCGACATTTGCTCCACGCAACACTTTCATGTTCGAGGGGATCGGGTCGACCTTTCCGTTGGCCGAAAGCCCTCGAAACGAGAAGGAGACCTCATGAACGCCATCCCGCGCCACCGTTTGCCCCGCCTGCCCCGTCCGCTCGTTGGATTCTTGCTCGCCCTGGGCCTCGCCGCCCTGCCCGCCGGGGCTGCGGCGAGGGACTGGTTTGACCTCTCCCCCTGGCGTCTGCTCTCGGCGCTTTGGGAGAGTATCGGCCTCGAAGCCGATCCCGGCGGCCGGCCGGCGCCCGGCCTGGCGACCGGAGGCATCGGGCTGATCATGGACCCGAGCGGCCGGCCGGCGCCCGGGGCTGTGACCGGATACATCGGGCTGGTTGCGGACCCGGGCGGCCAGCCGACGCCGAGTGCTGCGACCGGAGACATCGGCCTGGAGATGGACCCGAGCGGTCAACCGCGTCCCTGATCGCCCTCCCCTCCCGGGTTTCGGCCCCGCGGCGCGCACCGCGGTGGCGGTCGTTCTAGGCACGGCGCGGCAGCCGGCAGATCGAGCGGGCGGCCTCGCGCGCCATGGCGATCGTCGCCGCGTCGCGCTCCACCGCTTCGAGGAAGAGGCGGAGGGCCGCGAGCCCCTCCCGCTCGAGGCCGAGGGATTTCAAGGTCGGGCGCATCTCGCTGGCGAGCACCCGCACCTCTGCGTTCCGCGCCTCGCGCAGCAGCACTTCCGCTTCGTAGAGGCCGGTGATCGCCGCGTCGGCCGGCAAACCCAGGGCCAAAAACTCGCGCCGCACCGCGCCAATATCCGCCAACGCTTCGGCACGCTCGCCCAGTCCGGCGCGGAACACCGCATCCAGCCACCGGACGCGCAAGCGGTCCAGGTCGTTGTCGTTGGCCACGGTGAGCGCCTTCAACTCCGGCAGCAGCACGACGGCCTCGGCCGGCCGATCGAGATGGAGCAGGTTTCGGATCACGTTGAACCGCAGAACCCACGGGAGCCTTGGGTCCCCCTCGCCGCGTTCGATCGCCGGACGCGCCTCGTTCAAGATTGCGAGCGCCCGCTCCGGCTCGCCCTCCTGCTCCAGGGTGGTCGCCAAGTTGAGCAGAATCCGCGGCCGGGCAGAGGGTCGGCAGACCCGCAATGCCCGTTCGAGCAGGCTCAGCGCCTCGCCGAATCGCCCCTGGTTGCGCCGCAGCGAAGCCTGCCGGTCGAGCGGTCGGGCCGGATCGAAAAACTCCGGCTCTTCGGCGAGGCCCGGCGGGTAGAGCGTGCGAGAGGTGGCGAACGCCGCGTCCGCTTCGTGGAGCTTGTTGCTCACCCGAAGCGCATTGCCGGCGAAGGCCCAGGCATAGCTTAACCGCCCGGCCCGCTTCACTTCCGTGCCGGGCGCCCGCCCTGCCACCGACAGCGCGAGATCGGCGAGATCGACCGCGTCGGACGCCTTGTGCGCCGCCGCCTTTTCGCTCTCGTCGCACAGCCGGGCGAGCAAGGCCGGGGTGAGGAATTCATCACAGGTTTCGATGAGCGCGATCCGCCCGCTCTTCGACCTTTCGGCCAGCTCGCGCCAGAGGTGGCCGGCCTCTTCGATCGCCTCTTCCGCTTCGACCGCCCGGTGCTTCGTGTCGAGCAGGGAGCGCGAATCGCGCACCGCCGCGTTGAACCTCTGGGCGAACCGTGCGCGGCGGCTCCCAGGGTCGGGCGGAGCCGGTTCGGCGTCGGGGCCTTGCGTGCGATGGAGGTCCAACGTCGCCAGATGGACGGCGGCGTCGAGCTCTTCGGCGGTCACGCCGAGGAAGGCCATCGCGACTCGTACGTGATCTCCGGTCAGCTTGGATTTCCCGGTCTCGATGCGCCGGAGCGTGCTACGCGACAGCCCCAAAGCGCGGGCAAAATCCCGCCTGTCGACGCCGAGGATGGCGCACAGCGCTTTTAAGGCGCACGGCAGAACCGGAACGATGGGTCGCGTCATCGAGAGATCTCTTTGCAAAGTAGTGTGCGCGCCAAGGGCTGAGCGTGACACGGATTTGCGCGACGTTCGGTCGCTTGTGACGGTACATTCGGTGACGAGGTATCGAGCGGAACGAACCGCCGTCGCTTTCTGGCGCATATGCACCAAGCTGCGCCTGGGGCGTGACATCTGGTCCAGCTTCAAGTGCCGTCGCGCAGTTTGTGCGTATCGTCTCTCGCATGGCCGCCGATCCTGCCCTTCTCCGCCGCTTCGCCCGGAGGCTCATGTACCGCGGCGAGCAGGCAACCTGTGAAGGCGACTTCCGTGAAGCCGCCTTTCACTTCGAGCGGGCAGCTTTGGGGTACGAGACCCTGGGCGACCCGTTTCCCGCCGCCGAAGCGACGCTCGAGCTCGGCCGTTGTCTCCTCTTTCTGCGGCGCGGCGAGTGGCTCCCGAAGCTCGCCGGCCGCCTTGCAAACGTTGCGACCGAAGAAGCCGCCTCGTTGCCACCGGGCGGTCTGGTCACCCTTCTCGTCTGGGCCGCGATCCTGCGCCAGGGCGAGGCCGAGCCGCTGGCACTCGTTCAATTAATTCGGGCGCGACGACGGCTGCGCCACGTCCCGAGCACCGAGAGGCCCCATTGAACAAGAAGGTCGAGAAGCACCTGGAACGCCTGGAGACAACGCGCCGCCGGCTCGGGTTGTTGCGCGAGACCGCGCTTCTGCAGTTCCGGCGGATTCCGCGTGTCCGCCGGATCGTCCAATACGTCACCGACGCGCTTTTGAAAGAGGCGGGCGAACATCCGCTCGACGCGCAGCTGCTCGGCGAATCGGTGGGCCTGGCCAAGGTGCGCGCCGCCGGGGCCGAGCTGCGCCACATCCTAGAGTTCTTGAGCGAAGCGGCGGACCCGCTGCGGTTTCTCAATGTGCCGGAGGGGTCAAAGCTCGATCCGGCCGACCGGCGGCTGTGCAAATGGGTGGAAGGCCAACGGCGAGACGTGATGCGATTGGCGGTGCGCTTCGAACGACGGGTCGGGCCGGCGCCTGGGCGCGTCGACTCCGGCCTGGAGTAGCAGCGGCAAGATTCCGGCTTCCTTTCCAGCCGCCCGAGGTAAGATGAGCGGACTCTCATGCCGTCCCTCCGATATCGCCTCGCTCCATTTCTTGCGGCGTCCGCATTGCTCGCCGCTTGCGTCGTGGTTGAACCGCAGGCCGAACGGCATGCGCCCTCCCGCCCTTCGCGGTCATCGGCCGGCGAGGTCCGAGATCGGTCGCCCCGAGCCGAGCGCGAGGTGCATCGTTCTTCTGAGCGCTCTTCGGCGCCATCCACCCGGACCCGCGGCGGCGAGCGTTGGAGCGCGACCGAGCCACCGATCAATCTCGCCCATCTCTTCGAGGGGCAGATCAACAAGCGGGGCAATCCGGTCGGCTTCCATGCCCGGCCGGGTGGTTTCGATCCGGTAGGAGCGCGCGTGGTACGCGTCGTCGATGGCCCGAACCGACAAGGGGTCTACGTCGCGAAGGTCGAGATTCGCGCCTCCTCCGGGGGGTGGCTGGGCAAGACATCCACGATCTACCCCGACGATTTTTCGGAGGACGACGTGGTCGCCGCGGTCCTCGCCGCGTTCGAACAGTCGAGCGGCGGCGAGAAATGGCGCGGCGACTCGGGGGCCGGCTTCACCATCGAGGGCTACTATCAGAACGGTCGGATCAACACGGCCTATCCGATCTTTCGGGGAACGGGGGGAAGGTGACGCCATGTCGAGGAACGCGAAGAAAGACTCCGAGCCGGCTCTACTGCGCATCTTCCGCGACTCCGCGGGCGACCTGCGCGCCGAGGACCTGTCGCATCGATCGAAGCGTGGGCTGTTGATCTCGTTCCTCGAAAGCGAAGTGCAAGGGAGCGTCGCGGTCGGACACGAGATTCTAGAGCAGCTGGCGCAGGTGGTCGCCGGGGAGCGCCCCCGGGCGACCTGGATCGGCAACGCCCATAGCTTGACGATGAGCAAGAACACGGCGCGAATCACCGACGAGATGGACCCGGAAGCTCCTTTGGTCCGCCTGCCGCTCGGCGCTTTCTACAGCGCTCTCGATGCTTGGATGGACGTGTTGGAAGCCAACGGATCGTCTGGCGAGGCCCCCGGGGCGAAGCAACCTCCCCGAGGGCGGAAGGCGAAAACTTAGAACCGGCCCCAGAGGTACTGGTTCGTCACTTCGTGGTGGAACTGGATCTCGCTCGCCTTGATCAGGCTGCCGAGCGCTTTCGGGCAGCGTTCCGCCTGGGCGAGCTTGATCTCCGCGAACTTGCCGTGGACCTCTTCGCCGAGCAGGTCGGCGGCGAAACGGCTCCCCTTGAACAGGCGGATCGCGTCGTAGATGTTGTCCGGCAGGAAGCGGGTCCGCGGCCGCTTGTTCTCCGCTTCATCCTCCGCCAACGGGCCTTCGAGGCCGGTGCGCAGCAGCGAGTAGATCGCCATGTAGGGGTTGGCGTCCGGCGCGATCGAACGGATCTCGACCCGCGCGGATTTCGCGTTGCCGAGCGGGATGCGCACCATCGAGCCGCGGTCGATCGCCGAGGCCTTGATCTGGTTCGGGGCTTCGAAATGCGGATCGAGCCGGCGATACGAATTGACGCTCGAGTTGAGGATCAAGCAGACATCCGAGGCGTTGGCGAGGATCCGCTGGATGTAGTCCCAGCCCGCGGCAGACAGCCCGTCTTTGCCGTTGGGATCGTAGAACAAGTTTTTGCCCGCGGCGGTGATCGACATGTTGGTGTGCATACCGCTACCGTTGATGCCGGTGACCGGCTTGGGCAGGAATGACGCCGTCATGTCCATTCGGGCAGCGACCTGGCGCGACAGCAGCTTGTAGAGCTGGACCTGGTCGGCCGCGATCGTCGCCTCGGTGTAACTGTAGTTCATCTCGAACTGAGAGGGAGCGACCTCCGGGTGGTCCTTCTCGTTCTCGAAGCCCATCGCCCGCTGTACTTCGGCCGCGCTGTCGATGAACTGGCGGAGGGCATCGCCCGGTAGGGAGTGGTAGTAGCCACCCGTGCTCAAGAACTCGAACTGGCGGGTCTCGGGGAAGCGCCGCTCGGCGTCGCGCCCTTTGAACAGGAACCCCTCGGTCTCGTTGGCGACGTTCGCGATTTTGCCGCCGTCGGCGAACAGCCGGGCGCAATAATTCTTGAGGCGGGCGCGCAAGTCGGCGCGGTACGCTGCGCCGTCGCGCTCGCGGACCTCGCCGAACACCAAGACCTTGCCCGGTCCGAAGACGTCGGAGGGGAGCCAGTAGAACGCGGGCCAGTCGATCGCGAGGCGCAGGTCCGATTCCTGCTGCGCCGAGAAACCGCGGATCGAGGAGCCGTCGAAGGTGAGGTTGTCGGCCGACTTCAAAAGGAACTTCTTGTCGTAGTCGAGCATGTGGAGCCGACCCTCGAGGTCGGTGAAGCAGACGGTGACCGCCTTGATCCGCTTCTCATCCTCCAGGTAGCGCATCCGCTCCTCCTGGATCAGGTCGGGCGCTTTGCGCGCCAGGCGGTCCTCTTTCGCCTGGAGGTTCATCTCTTCCAGGCGGTCGTAGGGAATTTCCAGAAAGTCGCGCAACGGCGGCGTGGTGGTCGTCATCTGATTTCTCCTCAGAGGCCGGTGAAACCCCGGCCAGGTCGCTTCGAGGAGAGAATCTATCACACCTACCATAAAAACAAGAGTATTTAGCCTAGGTTGCTACTTTTTTATGACATCTGCGCCTTGGTTTGTGGGCAGTAGATCGATCGCCTCCAGCTCGTCGATCCGCTCGCGGACCAGCTCGAAACCTCCCTGCCAGAAGGCCCGGTCGGTCGGATCGATGCCAAATTCCGCGAGGATCGCCATCGGGCGGGCCGCGCCACCATAGGAAAGGAGCTTCAGGTAGCCCGGCTTGAACGCCTCGCCCTGCTCTTGGAAGCGACGATAGAGCGCGAGCACGAGGAGCTGGCCGAAGCTGTAGGCATAGCAGTAGAACGGCGTCTGGTAGATGTGCGGGATCGACAGCCACTCGTAGCGGAACTCGTCCTGAACCTCGACCGAATCGCCGAACTGCTCGCGGAGCATCGCGAGGTAGAGATCGGAGATCTCGTCGAGCGAGCGGCCGGCGAGGATGCCGGCGTGGGCTTCCAGCTCGAACAGGACGAAGTAAGTCTGGCGCAGGACCGTGGCGTAGACGTCGTCGACCGCCGAGGCGAGCAGCTCGCGCCGGGCGAGCGGATCGGACTCCTCCTTGAGCAGTCGGTCGGTGATCAGCATTTCTCCGAACACCGACGCGGTCTCGGCGAGCGGCAGCGAGGCGTGCTGAGTGAGCACCGAATGCCCCTCGGAGAGCATGCTGTGGATCGCGTGGCCGAGCTCGTGGGCGAGTGTTGCGACATCGCGAACCAGACCGGTGTAATTGGTCAGCACGTAGGGGGTGATCCCGGGTAGCACGGTCATGCAGAACGCGCCCCCCCTCTTGCCACGCCGGGTCTCGCTGTCGAGGTGGTTTTCCGCAAACACCCGCTCGGCCTGGGTGGCGAACAATGGATGGAATTCGCGGAAGGTATCGAGCACCAGCTCGACCGCGTCGGTGTAGGGGACTACTTTGTCCGAGCTGGCGAGCGGCGCGTAGAGATCGTAACGGCGGAGTTTGGGCAGGCCGAGCCAGCCAGCCTTCATGCGGAAGTAACGCTGAAACAGCGGCGCGTTGGCCCGCGCCGTTTCGAGCAGGGCTTCGACCGCCTGGTCCGGAATGTCGTTGTCGACGTTCCGGACCGCGATCGGCGAGGCGAAACCGCGTACCAGCACGTTCTCGTCGTGCCAGTCGCGAACCCGATTGACGTAGATCTGGCCGAGCACGGTCGCCTCTTCGCCGTAGACCTTGTAGAGCTCGGCGTAGGCGGTGGCGCGCAGCTCGGGGTTCGGCGAAAAGGCGTAGCTCATCAGGCCGTCGCGAGTCAGCCGTTTGCTTTCGCCCTCGACTTCGAGCTCGAACTCGATCCGATTGGTCAGAATCGAATAGAGCGTCACGATGGCGCCGATGCCGTTGTCGTCCTTCAAGTTGATGATCTGTTCCGAACGCTCGTCCAGCGTGTAGGCCTTGAGGCGTCGTAGATCGAGGAGGAAATGCAGCTCGTCCGGGTAGTCCATTGCCGCCGGTAGCAAAGCTTCGGCTTCGCGCTCGTCCAAGCTCTTCCACCAGAGGCTGAAGAAGAGGATCCGGTTGCCAAACCCGGTCATCATCTGGTTCGTCCGGTTGCGGAAGTTCAACGCATCACGGTCGCCGGTGTTCTCCGAGAACCAGAGCGAGGCGTAGCCGGATACGATGTTCATCGCTTCGCTGAGTCGTTCGTAGCGGTGAAGGACTTCGAGAAAGGCCGCGCGCCCCATCTCCGGGCGCAGTTCAGCCCGACACGCCTCGAAGGACGTCACCTGGCTGTCGAGGTCGGCGAAGCGACGAGCGGTGGCCGCTTCGCTACGCTCGGGCAGCAGGGTGGTAAGGTCCCAGCCGCGGATCTCATAGGGGGGCATCGCCTGTACCGTGGCGGCGGTTGGGTTGCCGATCAGTGCGGCGTTCGGTTCGGTCACAGCAGCGATCATCTCGAGTCTCGGGGACGAAAAGCCTGTGTTGCACGTAAGCGCGCCCCGCGAGGCCTCGCCAGGAATTCAAGAACGTTGATTCTAGTCGAACCTCTCGGCTCAGCGTTCACGGAACGGTTTCGGTGCCTCCACCCTTGGTTTGTGGCAGCTTCGCGGGCAGGAGCGTGATCCCTGCCGTTCGGGCTTGTTGCTCGAAAGCGGGGAGCCGTTGGGTGAGGACTGTGTGGAGCTTGCCGAGTTCTCGATCGATTGCCGCAATCAGCTCGTCGCGCACCGCGATCGCCGAGGCGGTGGGCGCAAAGTCGCCGGTCCCGACGGCTCCCGCCACTCCTGCGAGCTTGTCGTTCAAGCGGATAGGAAAGTTGAGGGGGTCCTGCCGGCTCTCGAGCTTGGTCTGGTAGAGCGCTTCCTCGATCGCCGACAGTTCCTTGCCGAGCGCTTCGGCGCTGTCGCGGATCGTTTTCCGATCGTCTCCGACGAGGCGGGGGACCAGGGCTTCGATCGAGGCGCGGGTGTCGCGCACGAAGCCGATCGCCCGGTGGACTTCGGAGAGCTTGTCGCGCACCGAGACCAGAAAATCGAACTGGGCGCGCAAATCTTCCGGGCGGGCGGTCGAGCGGGGGTCGGGCAGAACCTCGAAGTCCGTCGACTTCGAAGCGCCATCGACGGTCAACCGGACCTGGTAACGCCCCGGCACGATCCGCGGCCCGGGCGGGTTGCCGTTCCACAGGATCATCCCCGCAAAGTCGTCGGCGCCCAGGAGCCGCAGGTCCCAAACGAACCGGTGGAAGCCCACTTCCGCCGGGGCCTTCTTCTCCTTCTTCTCTTTCTTGGCTTTCAGGTCCTGTGGGTCCTTGCCCTCCCCTGGGGCCTCTTCATCCTTCTTTGCCACTTCCCCGTCAAAGCTTCGCAGCACCTTGCCGTCGCGCCCCAGAAACTCGACGTTCAACTTCAGAGGTGCTTTGGCCAGTCGGTAGAAGACGACGACGCCGACCGCCGGATCGGTGCCGATCCCCGGCTCTGGGGCGGCATCCTCTCCTCGCCGCCCGCCGCCCGGCAGGCGTACCGCCGGGGCGGGGGAGTACAGCGCGAGGTCGCCGGCTGGTGAGTCGCTCGGCGTGGCCGCCACCTGGCGAATCAGCCCGAGGTCGTCCAAGGCCCAAAACGCGCGCCCCTGGGTGGCGGCGATCAGCACACCGTCGCGAATCGCGAGGTCGGTGATCGGAACGACGGGGAGGTTCGCCTGCATCCTCTGCCACTTCGCTCCGTCGTCGAACGAGGCGTAGACGCCGCTCTCCGTGCCTGCGAACAGGAGGCCCTTGCGCACCGGATCGGCGCGGATCACCCGCGTGAAGTGCTCGGCGTCGATCCCGCGGTCGATTCGCGTCCAAGTGGCGCCAAAGTCGTGGGTCGCGAACAGAAAGGGGGCAAAATCGTCGGATTTGTAGCGCGTCGCCGCGACATACAGGCTGCCCGCTTCGAACGGGCTCGGCTCCAGGCTGTTGATCAGAGCCCACTCCGGCAACCCCTTGGGCGTGACGTTCTTCCAGGTGTTGCCGCCGTCGCGCGACAGGTGGATCAGGCCGTCGTCCGATCCGGTCCAAAGCACACCCTTTTCGAGCGGCGACTCGGCGGCGGCGAAGATCGTGCCGTAGTACTCGACACTGGTGTTGTCCTGCGTGATCGGGCCGCCGGAGGAGCCCTGTTTCGACTTGTCGTTACGCGTCAAGTCGGGCGAAATTGGGCGCCAGGTCGCTCCCTCGTCGCGCGTTTCGAACAGGACGTTGCCCGCGGCATAGAGCACCGACGGATCGTGGGGAGAGAAGAACAGCGGGAAGTTCCACTGAAAACGGTAGCGCAGCTCGGCGGCGCCCCAGCCCATCGGGATGTCCGGCCAGATGTCGACCTGGCGCACCTCTCCGGTGCGATGGTTCAGCCGCACCAGGTAGCCGTCGTACGAACCGCCGTAAACGATGTCGGGATCGCGCGGATCGGCGACGATCGTTCCGCTTTCGCCGCCCGCGGTCGCTTCCCAGTCGTCCGGTCCGATGCCACCCCCGGAAAACGAACGGTGACGAATCCGCAATGCGCTGTTGTCCTGCTGGCCGGCGAGCAGGCGGAACGGGAACGAGCCGTCGTAAGAGACTCGATAGAGCTGGGCGGTTGGCTGGTTGTCCAGACTGCTCCAGGTTGCTCCGCCGTCGTTTGAAACCGAAGCGCCGCCGTCGTCGGCGCGGATCATCCGCAGCGGATCCTCGGGCGCGATCCAGAGGTCGTGATTGTCGCCGTGCAGGGTGTCGACTTCGGCAAAGGTCTTGCCGCCATCCTTCGAGCGATGGAAGTTGACGTTGACCACGTAAACGACCTCGGCGTCCTTCGGGTCGGCGTAGAGGCGTGTGTAGTACCAGGCGCGCTGGCGCAGTTCGCGGCCGGCGCTGGTCAATTGCCAGGTAAGGCCGCCGTCGCGCGAGCGAAAGACCCCCCCTTGCGCGGCCTCGACGATCGCATACACGTTCTGCGGATCGGTGGGCGACACGGTGACGCCGATGATGCCGAGCGGCGCTAAGGGAAGCCCCTTCTTTGCCGACAGATCGAGCCAATGATCGCCACCGTCGATCGACTTCCAGAGGCCGGAGCCGGGGCCGCCGCTCTCCAAGCTGTACGGCGTTCGGCGAACGCGCCAGGTCGAGGCGTAGAGGATGCGCGGATTGGTCGGATCGAACGTCAGATCCGCGGCGCCGACCTCGGGCGAAACGTAGAGGATGCGCTCCCAGTTCGAGCCACCGTCCTTGGAGCGATAGACGCCGCGCATTTCGTTCGGGCCGAACAGATGGCCGAGCACGGCGGCGTAGACCAACTCCGGGTTCTTCGGGTGAATGCGCAGACGCGGGATATGACGGGAATCGGTGAGGCCGACGTGCTTCCAGGTCGCACCGGCGTCGGTCGATCTCCAGACCCCACCGCCGTGCGAGACGTTACCGCGTACGGTGACTTCGCCACCGCCGACGTAAATCACATTGGGATCCCACTCCGAGACCGCGACGGCGCCGATCGAGCCGCCGAAGAAGCCGTCCGAGACGTTCTTCCAGGTGCCACCGGCGTTGTTCGTCTTCCAGACCCCGCCGCCGGTGGCACCGAAATAGTAGGTCTTCGGGTCGCCGGGGATACCGGTGACCGCCGCGGAGCGCCCGCCGCGAAACGGGCCGATCTGGCGCCACGAGACCGCCTTGACCAGGGCCGTCTCCAGGGCACCTCCGACGGCGGCAGGGACCACCGTAACGACCGGTCTGACTGGTTTGGCACCGGTCGCTCCACTCCCCGCCACTGCGAAGGCGAGAGATGCGAGGAAGAGCACAGGGGCTACAGAGTTGGGGGGTGACGAGCGCATGGCGCGAGCCTCCAGGGCCCTGGCCATGCGGCCCGGTGCCGGAAGGGCGCGGAATCCGGCGCCGGAGGGCGTCGAATTCCGTACCTGGTGCGTCAAATTAGCGGTAGTCCTCGACGGTCAGCTTATCGAGCGGCAGGCCGAAGGGGTAGAAGAAATTGAACACCGGCAGCTCGACCACCTCGGCGAAGTTGAGCAGGCGCGGACCCCAGATCTCGACCTCGCTCTCGCCATCCTCGATGCGCCGATACTCATCGGCGGAGATCTCGAGCTTTTCGGCCATCTGCTCGACCGTTTTGTTGCGCCGCTCGCGATGACCGGTGATCAGTTTGCCCGCCTGGCCCGGTTTGCAGTCGGCCGACTTGCCGGATTCAGCGAGCAGGCGCGAGGTCGGGGTTTCGAGTTGGATGGCGATGTTGGCGAGCAGGGGACCCCAGGTTTCGGCCGGCGTTTCGCCGGCTTCGAGGGCGTGATATTCGTCGATCGAAAGGCCGATTTTGGTGGCGGCGTCTTCCGCGGAGAGCTTCCTGCGCTCCCGTTCCTTCTGCAAAACCTGTCCAAGCTTCACGTGTCGTTCCTCCTGGGTGAAGAGTGTGGGCCGCGCATCGATTCGTCCCGAAAATGCTAGCACAGGGTCGCTCGTTGCGATTCATCTGGCGAAGCAATGACGAGAAGTGTCCCGGATTGTTCGCCTTCGCTCACTCTGAATATGCGTGTGCATGCGCTTGCGACCCTTGCTCCCGGTGTTTGTGGAGCGGAAAAGGCTCGAGAAAAGGGAGCATGGGATGGTGGACGGAACTCCTCGCCGCATCGCGGACGAGGACGATCTCGGAATTTTGGCCACGGTCGGCCGTACGCCGCTGGTGCGTCTGAACCGTATTTTAGGCCGGCACGACCTCGCACTGTTCGCGAAGCTCGAAGGTTTCAACCCTGGAGGCAGCGCGAAAGACCGCCCGGCCACGGCGATCATCAAGCATTGCCTGGCTACGGGCAAGATCGATCGCCGGACGGTGATCATCGAGTCGAGCTCGGGCAACATGGGGATCGGTCTGGCCCAAGCCTGCCGGTACTTCGGACTGCGCTTCATCTGTGTGGTCGATCCGAAGACGGCGCCGCAGAACCTCAAGATGCTCGAGGTCTACGGCGCGGAAATCAACCACGTGATCGAGCCCGACCCGGCTTCGGGCGAATTCCTTCAGGCGCGGCTCCAGCGCGTGCAGGAGCTGTTGGGCTCGATCCCGAACAGCTTCTGGCCGAACCAGTACCAGACCGAGCTCAATCCGCAGTCGCACTATCAGACGACCATGCACGAAATCGTCACCGAATTAGGCCATCTGGACTACCTGTTCGTCGCGACCTCGACCTGCGGCACGATCACCGGCTGCGCGTCCTACCTGCGCGATCATGGCATCGGCGCCAAGGTCGTCGCGGTCGATGCGCGTGGCAGTCTCATCTTCAGCGACAAGAAAGAAAAGCGGTCGGTGCCCGGGATCGGCGCCGGCATTCGCCCCCCGCTGTGCAATCCGGATCTGATCGATCGGATCGAATGGGTGAGCGACGCCGATTGCGTAGCGGGCTGTCGCCGGCTGGTACGATGGGAGTCGGTTCTCGCGGGCGGCTCTTCAGGGGGCGTGATCACCGCGGTCGAACGGGTCGCACCGGAGATCGCGCCCGGTTCGACGGTCGTGGCGATCCTCGCCGACCGGGGGGAGCGCTATCTCGAAACGATCTATTCGAACGATTGGGTACGCGACCATTGTGGTGACATCGCGGACCGATGGGAAGGTGCAGGGGTGTCGGTATGGAGCTAACCAATGAGCTGTTGATCCTGGGCGCTGCCGAGGTCGAGGCGGCGCTTGCCGGGCGAGAGATTGCGATCATCGATACGGTGCGGCGCGCCTATGAAGCGCACGCCTTGGGCGCCAGCTCGCTGCCGCATTCGATGTTCCTCCGCTTTCCGGACAACGATCGCGATCGGATCATCGCTCTACCCGCCTACTTGGGCGATGGCTTCGAGATTGCGGGCCTCAAGTGGATCGCTTCGGTGCCCGGTAACGTCGAGCGTGGAATCGATCGCGCGTCCGCGGTCATCATTATCAATGATCGGGCGACCGGTCGGCCGCGCGCGATCCTCGAAGGCTCGATCATCAGCGCCCGCCGAACCGCGGCTTCCGCGGCTCTGGCCGGCAAGGTGCTCCACGGCGAGACGGCGCCCGAAGCGGTCGGTATCGTCGGCTGTGGACCGATCGCGTTCGAGATCGTCCGCTCGCTGCGGGCGGTCTGGCCCGACGCGGCGCGCTTCTTGGTTTTCGATCTCAATCCGGCGCGCGCCGCCGAATTCGCCGGCCGTTGCTCGGCGCTCCACGCGGGTGCCGAGTTCGAGGTTGCCGCTCTACTGCCGGATCTGCTGGCCGCCTGCCCGGTCGTCGCGTTCGCGACCACCGCCGGGGTACCGCACCTTTTCGACCTGTCGATCTGCCCGCGCGGCGCAACGATCCTGCATATCTCGTTGCGCGACCTCGCTCCTGAGGTGATTCTCGCCGCCGACAACATCGTGGACGACGCCGATCACGTCAGCCGGGCGGCGACTTCGATTCATCTCGCGGAGCAAGTGGTGGGGAATCGCGGCTTCATCCGCTGTACCCTTGCGGACATCACGGCCGGACGCCGGCCGGCGCGGGTCGACCGCGACCGGCCGGCGATCTTCTCGCCGTTCGGCTTGGGCGTGCTCGACCTGGCGCTCGCCCAAATGGTGTTGGACGACGCCGCGCGGAGCGGCGGCGGTGTTCGAATCTCGGGGTTTCTACCGTCATGAGCGCAGCGCGAATATTGATCGCCGATCCTTTGAGCCCGGCGGGGCTCGACATCCTGCGTGCCGGAGGGGCCGAGGTGATCGACGTCTCGTCCGAGGGGCGCGCCGCCGTCGAGGCGGCCCTCGGCGATTGCACGGCCCTCCTGGTGCGCAGCCGCACGCAGGTAGATGCGGCGCTGCTCGCGCTTGGGCCCCATCTGCGGGTGGTCGGACGCGCCGGAGTGGGAGTGGACAACGTCGATGTCTTCGAGGCGACGAGGCGCGGCATCCTGGTGCTCAACGCGCCGAGCGCGAACTTGACCTCGGCGACCGAGCACACCCTCGCCATGCTGCTCGCGCTCGCGCGCCAGATCCCGGCGGCGGATGCGTCGATGAAACGTGGTGAGTGGGAGCGCAACCGGTTCGTCGGCGTCGAGCTCCAAGGCAAGACGCTGGGCATTGTTGGCTTCGGCCGCATCGGCCAGAAGGTCGCCGTGCGAGCTCAAGGCTTCGAGATGAAAGTGATCGCCTACGACCCCTGGCTCGACCAGGAAGTCGCCAACCGGTTCGGCGTACCGTTGCTCGGGATCGAGGCACTGCTCCAAACGGCGGACGCGGTGACCTTTCACGTACCGCTCACCCCGGAGACCAAGAACCTCCTCTCGGCGGAGCGGATCGCGCGGATGAAACCGGGAGCGTTGCTGGTCAACTGCGCGCGTGGCGGTGTGGTCGACGAGGCGGCCGTGCTTGCCGCGCTCGACTCCGGCCGATTGGGCGGCGCCGCGCTCGATGTCTTCACCCAGGAGCCACCGGCCGACCCGCGCCTGGTCGCCCACTCCCGAGTCATCGCGACACCGCATATCGGCGCTCAGACCGCCGAGGCGCAAGAGCGTGTGTCGAGCGAAGTCGCCCGTATGGTTCTCGATGCGCTCGCCGGCTCGTACGCGGTCTCGGCGGTGAACCTGCCGTTCTCTGGCGACGCGAGCGGCGCGGGTCCGTTTCGGTTGCTCGGCGAGCAGCTCGGGCGCCTGGGCACCGCTCTGGCGGGGGGGAAAGTCGACAGTTTGGCGGTCGATCTGCGCGGCGTACCGGAAGCCTTCGGCGCTGCGGTCTCGCTCGCGGTCGCCAAAGGGGCGCTCGACCGGGCACTCGGCGACACGGTCAACTACGTGAACGTCGAGTGGCTGGCCCGCGATCGAGGGATCGAGCTGGTCCGCACGCTCCATCCGCGCCGAGGCGAAACCGGCGAGCAGGTCGGTTTGCGCATCCAGGGCACCGAAGGGGAGTTTTCGATCGGCGGCATGCTCTACGCCGACCGCCAGCCGCGGTTGATCCGGCTCGGCACCCTGCCGCTCGAATGCCGACTCGAAGGGCACCTGCTCCTGCTGCGCAGCTGGGACGTACCGGGGGTGATCGGCAAGGTCGGCACCAAGCTCGGCGCTCTCGGCGTCAACATCGCCGACATTCACTTGGCGAGAAGGGACGGCGATCGCGACGCCTGGACCGTCTATCGGGTCGACCACCAGCTCACACCGGAGATGCTCGCCGAACTCGCGGCCCTGCCTGAGGTCCGGCGGGTGTTCGACTTGGACCTGTCGCGCGGCTGAGGCTCGTCGGTTTCCGCCCAGGCGTGCCCTAGCCTAGTGCCCGCCTGCCAAGTCGCCCCAGAGCTGCTTCAAGCGGCGATCCCGGCCGCAGCCTTGGCGGTAGAAGTTGTAGCGCACCGGGTTTTTCTGGTAGTAGTCCTGGTGGTACTGCTCCGCCGGCCAGAAGACCGACGCGGCGACGATCTGGGTGACGATCTTTGCCGGCAGCTTCGCGCCCGCTTCGAGCGCCTGCTTCGAGGCTAGGGCGGCCTGCATCTGCGCCTCGTCCTGGTAGAAAATCGCCGAGCGGTATTGCGTGCCGCGGTCGCAGAACTGGGCGTTCTGGGTCACCGGATCGATGTTGTGCCAGAACGTGTCCAGCAGCTTCTCGTAGGTCACCTTCTTGGGGTCGTAGCGGACCTGGAGGGCCTCGGTGTGCCCGGTCTCGCCTGAGGAAACCTCTTCGTACGTGGGATTCTTCTTCGTGCCGCCGGTATAGCCGGAGGTGGTGTCGATCACGCCGTCGATCTTGTCGAACGGTGGCTCCATGCACCAGAAACAGCCGCCGGCAAACGTGGCGACCGCCAAGCCCCCGGCCGGAACGGCGGGCTTCTCGGCCGCCGCGGACGATCGGTTAGGCCAGGCGACGACGGCCACAGCAAGAGCGAGGGCCAGGGCGCTCGCGAGCAGAACGGTTTTCATCGTTTCTCCTTGGGGCAAGTGGGCGGAGGTTCGGAGCCCGCCTCGTTTGGAGTGTACGGCACCGGGCGGCGAATGGATCGAAGGAGGGGTGGGGACCGCCTCTGTGTTTCTTTGCCGACCCTAGGAGTGCGGTTACCGGCACGGCCTACAGGCGAGGCCTCAGAACTGGCGGAGCCGATCGAGCAGCGCTTTGGCGTGGGGGGATGCCTTCTCGACTTCCGTCGGATTCAACTGCCCGAGGAGCTCGAAAGAGACCTTTCCCTTGGCGTATGGCTTCGCGCAGCTCGCGGTGGCCCCTTTGAGGGCGTTCAGAATGTCGTCCTTGGATACCGCCTCCAAGACCGGCCAGGAACGGAAGTACGTTTCGCGAAGGGCTGGGCCAAAGTACTCACGAAGCATCGCGCGATCGGCCAGGAACCAGGCTTCCATGACCTGCACCATTAGAAACGCTTGGTCGTCAGATGTGCCGCTAGGCGGGTCCCACCGGTCGCGGGCTTTCAGGTGTTGCCACGCCGAGAGATTCGCAGCGACGGGGCCTTCGCTGTCCACGAGCAGCAGCGGCAACTCACCGCTCCTCGGGTTGCGGACTGCGGTGGCGAACAGGTCGAAGGTTCTCAGACGCCCTTTGCCTCGAACGATTCTCGGCATGCGCCCGATCAAACCTGCGGATTTGAAGAACTGGGTCCAGGCTTGCCGAAACAGGGTGTCGAGGAGTTGTCCCTCGCCGCCGCCTTCGGCATAGATCTTTGCGCTCACCATCGGTTGGCTCCCAGTTCGCCCATGCTCCAGAGATCGCCGAGCGTGTACCTCTCGAGCCAATCCGCGAGCGCCACAGGGTCGAGCCTCTCGAAGCGCGATTCGCCATCGACTCTTTCGCAGACTACGACGCTGGATGGGGAGCCGGAGAGGGCGTCGACCAGCATGCGGGAATGCGTCGTCACGACGAGCTGGGTACGTTGCGAAGCGCGCACCAGTAGCTCAGCGAGGTGAGGAATCACGTCCGGGTGAAGGCCGAGCTCGGGCTCTTCGATCGCGATCAGCGGCGGTGGATCGGGATGGAGGAGGATGGCCAAAAGGCTCAGGTAGCGTAGCGTGCCGTCGGAGAGGCGGGTTGCCGGAATCTCGCGCCCGCCGCTCTCTTCCAAGAAGAACATGACGTTGCCGCCATCGACGGAGAGATTCAGATTGACAATCCCTTCGAATAGCATGTGCAGCGAGTCGAGCAGGTCGATTTTGGCTTGGGACCGGAACTTCGAGAGCACCAGGGCCAAGTTTTCTCCGCCGTCGGTCAGAACGTCCCCTCGACCCTGGGCGCTCTGCTCCCGGCGCCAGGGGGCTCCCGGTCCGAACGACCAGTTGCGGTAGAGTCGGATGCGTTCGTACTGATCCTGCAGCCAACTCAATACGGGGTAGGCCTCCGGATCGCGGACCTGCGAGAGAATCGACTCCTCCGGCTTTACGCTCTCTCGCTTCAAGCCTCGCGAGGTTTTCGAAAGATCGTTCAGCACCGGACGACCCTGCTGGAACCGGTAGTAGAAATAGGGCTCGGGGTAACCACCAACAGGCGCTTCATTCTCGATCTTCTCGTCGGTGACTTCGAAGCGGCCGCCATGCTCAGTGATCTGCAAAACGTGACGAACGGGCATTTGTCCCATCGGGTTGTCGACGATGGCGTCAATCGTGGCCTCGCGCAGAGACGACGG
This sequence comes from Holophagales bacterium, assembly GCA_031404815.1. Classification (GTDB taxonomy): domain Bacteria; phylum Acidobacteriota; class Thermoanaerobaculia; order Multivoradales; family UBA5704; genus DASYKS01. Next base: position 19,555 of record JANNIH010000114.1, read on the forward strand.
ACCCTTCCAGAGCCACTCCTTGACCCCGCCCATCTCTTTGACCGGCTCCGGAAGGTGGCTCGGCGCAGCCCGGAGCAGCGCGAGCACTTCGAGAAGATTCGACTTGCCGGAACCGTTCGGGCCGATCAGGACGTTGAGGTTCTCTAGGGGCAGGTCGATTCCGGTCGGACCGAACGACAAGAGTCCAGAGACTTTCAAACGATGAATCAGCATGTCGTTTCCTTGGCGTCGCCCGATCTTCCCGGAGAGGGAAGGCGTAGGTCCTTTTCCTTCAATGGCTTGTTCAGTTTACCCCGCCGACGATTCCCGCGACCAGCGCCTCGGCGGTCGGTTGGCTCGCCTCGATTGCGGGCTCGACTCCGAGGAGGCGAAGATCGGTGCTGGTGACCGGGCCGATCGAGGCGGCGAGCAGCTCGCTTCGGCGTGCGGGCCATTCAGTGCCGAACAAGTCCGCGAAGCGGCGCGCGATTCCGCCGCTGGTGAAGGTGACCCAGCCGAGGGGAGTGTCGCCAAAGAGTTCTTTGGCGCGCTCGGGCGTGTTCGGCGGCAGGCGCTTGTCGTAGGCGATCACGACCGACAGGTCCGCCGCTGCGGCTTCGAGCCCCCGGGAGAGCAGTGGACTTGCGTCGGCGGCCTGGGGGAGGAGGACGCGGCGGTGCGCGACGTACGGGGCCAAATCGCCGAGGAGTGCCTCGGCATTTCCTTGGGTGGCGACCAGGCGCGGCTCCACCCCCGCTTCCCGGAGCGCTCCGGCGGTGGCGGTTCCGACCGCGGCGACCGCGAGGCGCCTGGGGAAAGATCCTTCCGCCGCATCGAGCAGTGCGCGTACGCCGTTGGCCGAGGTGAACACCACCCAGTCGTAGAGCGGCAGCTCGGAGGCGGCCCGGGCGAGCGGGCGCGGATCCCTAGGGGGGATCACCTCGATCAGCGGCAACGCCGTTGCCGTCGCTCCCGCCTCGTTGAGATGCCGGATCAGCTCGGTCGCCTGCAGCGTCGCGCGCGTGACGACGACGCGAAGGCCGGTGAGCGGGGAAGCGGGCGGAGCTGGAGGGGGATTCATGGCGGGCCGTTCGCGAGGGGCGGGAGCCTCGAAGGCGATCGAAGGCTATTCGGCTCCGGCGGAACGGATCGCCGCGAGGATCAAGTCGGCACCCGCCGCGCGGAGCGCTTCGACACCGGCGGCGGCGACGGCTTGCGGCTCGGCCCCGGTCGCCTCATGGCGCACCGAGCGCAGGCCGTCCGGAGTGCCGAGGAACAGGGCGAGGTGAAGTCCCGTCGCAGATCCAGGAGATCGAGCGAACGCGGCGAGTGGCAGCGTGCAGTCGCCGCCGAAGGCGGCCACCACGGCGCGCTCGGCAAGGGCCTCGCGGCGGCTGCCGGCGTGATCGAGAAGCGCGCAGATCTCGTGCGCCCTGCTCCCGGTGCGGACTTCGAGCGCCAGAATGCCCTGCCCTGGAGCGGGGACCATCTCCTCGGTCGAGAGCGGGTGGATCGGCAGGGCGCCCAGCTCCGGCCGGTCGAGCGACAAGCGCTCCAGCCCCGAGGCTGCCAGGATCACGCCGGCCGACCCGCGCGCGCGCCACTTGGCGATCCGGGTATCGACGTTGCCGCGGATCGCCTCGACCCGAAGATCGGGCCGGAGCGCCAGGATCTGCGCCCGACGGCGCAGCGACCCGGTGAGCAGCTCCGCCCCTCGGGGCAGACCGGCGAGATCGGCGGAGAGTTCGGAGATCATCGCGTCGCGCCCGTCGACCCGCTGCGGGAAGGCCGCGATCTCAAGCCCTTCGGGCAGCGCCACGGGGAGATCCTTCAGGCTGTGGACGGCAAAATCGAGCGTTCCTAGCAGGAGCCCCTGTTCGAGCTCGGCCGTGAAGAGTCCCTTGCCGCCGACCTTGGCGAGGTCGCCTGCGGTGCGGTCGCCGGTGGTTTCGATCGGCACCAGCTCGACGGTGAGACCGGGGCGAGCCGCTTCGAGCGCGCGCGCCACTTGGCCCGACTGGGCGAGGGCGAGCGGGCTTCGGCGGGTGCCGAGTCGGAGGTGGAGTTCTTGGCGTGGGCTCAACTCTCTGTGCCCTTCTCGTCGTCGGTGTGGGGATCGAGGCGGAACAGGTCGCGGGCGATCGCCAGCCGGGCCACGGAGTTTTCGCCCTCCGCGTTGCGCAATCGCACGCTCGGGTGGTGGAGGATCTTGCGCACCAGCGAGCGGGTCAGGCGATCGAGGTCGGCGTGGGTCTCGGCGGGAAATCGGGCGTAGGCTGTGTTGAGCTCACGGCGACGGATCTCCTCGGCCTGCCGCTGCAGCTCGGCCACGATCGGCTCGGCGTCCAGGCTCTTGTACCAGGCGAAAAAGCGGTCGAGTTCGCGGCCGAGCATCTCCTCGACCTTCGGCACCTCTTCGCGCCGCCGCTTGAGATTGCGCTCGATCAGGTTTTGGAGCGAGTCGATCGTATGGAGGAAAAGGTTGCCGATCTTGGCCGCTCCCGGATCGACGTTTCTCGGCACGCCGAGGTCGACCACCAGGAGCGGTCGGCTGCCGCGCGCCTCCATCGCCGCCGCCAGATCGCCGCGGGTGAGCACAGGCTCGTCGGCGCCGGTCGCCACCACGATCAGATCGGCGCTCGAGAGCGCGGCCACCCGCTCGTCGAACGGCAGGGTCTCTATCGTCGGCAGCTCCCGGCGCAGCTCGTCGAGCCGCGCCGCCGTCCGGTTCGCGACCGTCAGTTTCTTGGCGCCCCGTTCGAGCAGGTTGCGCGCCACGAGCTTTGCGGTCTCGCCGGCGCCGAGCATCAGAATGCGACACTGCACGAGGTCGCTAAAGATGTTCTTGGCCAGCTCGACGGTCGCGTAGCCGAGCGAGACGGCGCCGCTCGCGATGCCGGTCTCTCGCCGCGCCCGGCCTCCGGCGTCGATCGCGGCGCGCAGCAGATGTTGCATCACCTGGCCGCCCGAGCCGACCTGTTCGGCAAGCCCCGCCGCCTGTTTGACCTGGCCGAGGATTTCCGGCTCGCCGAGCACCATCGATTCGAGCCCGGAGGCGACAGAGAGCAGGTGGTGGGCCGCTTCGCGGTTGCGCTGAACGTACAGGCGCCCCGGTTGGCCCAGCTCGGGCGCCCGGGCGAGAAACAGGAGGTCGAGCAGCTCCCGGTAGGCGGTCTCCTCGTCTCCGAGGTCGCGCGGCGAAAGATAGACCTCGGTTCGATTGCAGGTCGAGAGCGCAAACGCCTCGCCGATCGACGGGCGGGCGAGCAGCGCCACCAACAGCTCCTCGGTCTCCCGGGGCGACAGTGACACCCGCTCGCGCAGCTCGAGCGGCGCAAGCCGATAGTCGGTACCGACCAGCAGCAGCGGCGGGCCGTCGGTCTTGGCCACGCTCAGAGGAATCCGTGAAAGTCGGTGAAGAAAAAGTTGACGGCAAAAAGCGAGAACAAAATGGCACCGAGACCGGCGAGCGCCGCGATCGCGGTCTGTTTGCCCTGCCACTGCCGCAGCCGCCGAAGCGCGAGCGCCGCGCCGTAGAGCAGCCAGATCGCGATCGTCGCGATGATCTTCGGATCGTAGTACCAGGTGGTCGGAAAGGCGCGTTGGGCAAACAGAATGCCGGTGACCACTGCGCCGCTTAAGGCCACGAACCCGGTTACCAGCGCGCCGAGCATCATCCGTTCGAGCGCTTCGAGCGGTGGCAGTTTGCCGAAGAAGGTGGAGAAGCGACCGCCTTTGAGTTCTCGGTAGAGCTGGAGGAACAGGAAGGCGTAGCCCGCGGCGATCGCAAAAGCGGTGTAGCCGAGCAGAGCGAGCGAGATGTGGATGGCGATCACGCTGTCTTTGAACTGGGCGAGATCGGGCGGCGTCGGCCGGCCGAGGAGAGACGAGGAGAGCTGGAAGAAGAAGACCAGGCCGACCAGCCAGAATCCGGTCGAGCGCTCCCGTCCGAGCCATTCGACCAGGGCGTAGACCCCGGCGATCGCGAACGCGATGATCGACAGCGCTTGTGCGACCGTGGCGGCCGGGAACTGGTGCCAGCGAAAGGCGAGAACGACGAGATAGACCAGGTGGAAGGCGAGCGTGCCGAGCAGCGCCGGAGTCGCCCAGCGGCGGGCGCTTTTTGGCCCGGAAAAGAACAGGAAGCCATACGCCGCGGCGACCACCAGGTAAGCCAGTGGCAGAAGGACGACACCGACATCGAGGAAGGTCTCCATCGAAGCCAATCGTAGCATTCCCGGGCGGCCGGGTTGGTGAGGCGGCGGAGAGGGGAGCGGGACCGTCCGGAATCGCTCCGCCGCTTCGCCGTCCCGATGCCTGGGATCCCGGAACCGCTCCGCCGCCCGCCCGTCCGGGTGCGGCGATCCCCGGAACCGCTCCGCCAACCCGGGGGAACGGTGCAGAGCCTTCCGGAATCATTCCGCCAGACCGGCGGAAAGGTTCAGAGCCTTCGGGAACCACTCCGCCGGTCCGGGGGAGTGGTTCACCGCCGGATTGCACAGGTGCAAAATGTTCGAACACCACTCCGCCGGTCCAGCGGAGCCCTGCAAAACCGCGATGTACCGTTCCCCCGGTCCAGCGGAGTAATGCCACGCGTCGCGGAACCGTTCCCCCGACCCGGCGGAGCGGTACAAGGCGTCACGGGATTGCTCCTCCGGCCTCGCGGAATGGTTCAGGGCCTCGCTGCGCCGATCCCCCCGTTCCGCGGAGCCGTGCAGGGTGTTTGGGGGCAACCTCCTCGATCTGATGGAGCGCCGTCCGCGTCGCGTGCACCGCAACCAAGCTCCGGCGAAGAAGGGCTCCGTTTCGGTGCGGCGGTGCCGGGAATCTGGGAAAGGCGCCTCAGCCACCGAGCCCCGCGAGCGGTTGAAACCGCTCGCTAGAATACGACGTCCCCGCCGGGACGTGGAGCGCAAGCGAAAGACGCCGGCGAGGCCGCCGGCGGTCCCGGGGAACGCAGACCGAACCGTTTCGGTTCAGCAACACCGCCGAGGGAACGATTCCTGGGACCGCCGGCGTCTCGCCGACGCAGGCGCTTAAGCGGCATCGGTCGCTAAAGCGCAGCCGAGTTCTTGGTTCGTGGCCTCCTCAACCGAGCTTGGCTTCTTTTCTTGGAAGGCGCGGCGGTTGATCGAGACGCATGGGTATGGGCGGCGATTGGGGGAGTTGGCGGATGCGGAGGTTCGAGCTGGCTTCGACTTCGCTTAAGCCAGCGGGTCCCGGTCCCTGACCGAGCGACGACGGGCGCGAAGCGTAGGGCCAACCGTCTCCCCGGAGCGCGCCGGTTCCCGGTCTCAGGGGAACTTTCGGTAGATCTCTTTTCGGTTCAAGACGCGCTCCAGGGTCACGGTCTCTCCGGTGACGCTTAAACCGACGCGATACGCTCCGAAGCGAGCCCGGAAAAAGGCCGCATGTCCTTTCAGCTTCTCGATTTTTCCCGTGCTCTCCAAGGAGTCGGCTCGCGGCAGCTCTTCAAAGGCGAACCGCTCGATGGCGGGGCGGAGAGGTGAGGGAACGGAGGCGAGATCTTTGAGAAACCGCTTCCTGTACTCGACCTTCATGAAGCTTTCGGCAGTGAGTCGTAAAATTCCCGGGCGGCGTCTTGGTCGAGCGCCGGTTCATCCTGAGCGTCGGTGATCCAGCGAGCGAGCGCGAAGTCCTCCAGCACTCCTTCGATCTTGGCAAAAGTCTCCAAGTCGATCTGGACCGCGACGCGGCGGTCTTCCTCATCGACGACGTAGCGCTTCTTGATCTCTAGCATGGTGACCCCCAGGAGGCCTGCACGTTGAAATTCTACACCGCCTGGCTCCCAACGCCGTTGGGCACGACCCCGGCGAGGAATACCTCGATCCCAACGTCGCCGGGCACACTCCCGGCTGCGATTCTTGTGCGCCCGACGGAGATTCTTGTGCGACGCTTGGCGCGGGGCTCATTCCCTGCCGGTTCAGCCTGCTCGACGGGGCGAACCGGATCGACGACGTGATGGCCGCCGGGCAGCCCGCCGTGGCGCTCACCGACCATGGCAACATGTTCGGGTGTTTTTCGCCTTACCCGACCAGCTTCGCGTCGAGCGAGATCTGAACGGCGGCGAGGGCTGCGGAGACCGGGCACCCTTCTTTGGCGTTCTTGGCGTGCTCTTGGAAGGCGGCGTCGTCGATGCCGGGGACTTCCGCTTCGGTCACCAGATCGATGCGGGTGATCCGGAATGCGTCGCCGACCTTTTCGAGGTGAACTCTCGCCGCGGTGGCGATCCGCTTCGGGGCGAAGCCGGCGCGGCCGAGGCCGGCCGAGAGGGCCATCGAGAAACAGCCGGCATGCGCGGCGCCGATCAGCTCTTCGGGGTTCGTTCCGCCCGCCTCTTCAAAGCGAGAGCCGAACGAATAGCGCCCTTCAAACGCGCCGCTGCCGAGCGCGACACGTCCCGCGCCATCCTTCAATCCACCTTCCCAAACCGCGTTTGCGCTGCGTACAGGCATTTGGTATCCCTCCTGGTCGAGTTCGTTTCGTCGGATTTCGTCGTTCAGGGCTTGGCTTCGCGGTATTCGAGTTTCGTGCCGGCCGGCAGCTTTTTGATCGCGGTGATCTTTGCCGGCGAACGTTGCTGCCAATCGACTTCGAGCGTGCAGTGGACAAGATCGCCCGGAGCGTACCCCGCGAGATCGAGCCCCTGCGCGAGCGGAAACGGCATCGACATCGGATCCATTCCCACCCGCTTGCCGTCGCGGTCGGTGAAGCCGTCGATCGCCTCGTGCCGGATCAACAGGTCGCCGTTCGCCCCCTCGGGGAGCTGCATCAGCTCCGCCCGCACCTCGTAGCGCTGGATCGGCCCGGGGGGCGAAGAGCAGGCAAAGCAGAGCGCGAGCAGCACGAGGGGGCCGAGAGAGAGGAGAGCGAAGCGTGAAAATCGGGGGCGTAGGCGGTCCATGGCGGGCGAAATGCTACACCGACTAGAGGTAGAGTCTCCTCCTGCGACGGGGAGAACATCAATGAGCACGACGCGAGCGAGTTTCAATTTAGGTAGTTATGCCGGTCCGGTGGCGGCGCGGCTGGTGCGGTGGCAGGGGGAGAGCCTCGGCCGGAGGTTGTGGGCCAAAGATCCGACGATCTGGGCGGCGCGCGACACGCCGGAGTTGGCCGACCGGTTGGGCTGGCTCGATTTGCCGGCTTCGATGACCGCGCGGCTCCCCGAGTTCGAGTCGTTCGGCGCGACACTTGCCGCCGACGAATTCCGCCACGCAATCGTGCTCGGCATGGGCGGGTCGAGTTTGGCCCCGGAAGTCTTCCAAGAGACGTTCGGTCACCGCGCGGGGTTCCCGACGCTCCGCGTGCTCGACAGCACCCACCCGGCGGCGGTTCTCGCGCTCGCCGCCGAGATCGATGTCGCAAAAAGCGCGTTCCTGGTCTCCTCGAAATCGGGCGGCACCACCGAGACGATAAGCTTCTTCCGCTTCTTCTGGCAGCAGGTGGGGGCGCTGGGAGAGCCGGCCAAAGAGCGCCTCGGCGCGGCGGGCAACTCTTTCGCCGCGGTGACCGATCCGGCGACTTCGCTCGAAAAGCTGGCGAGCGAGCGCGGCTTCCGCTGGCTGTTTTCCGCACCGTCGGAGGTGGGGGGGCGCTACAGTGCCCTCACCCCGTTCGGCCTGGCGCCCGCGGCGGCGATCGGTGTCGATCTCACCACCCTGCTCGCCCGCGCCGGTGTGCTCGCCGCGGCGTGTGGCGCGGAGGTGGCCGAGCCCGACAATCCCGGGCTCTTCCTGGGCGCCGTGCTCGGCGAGCTGGCTAGAGGCCGGCGCGACAAGGTCACCTTCTTCACCTCGCCCGGCCTCGCTTCGTTTCCCGACTGGTTAGAGCAGCTGATCGCCGAGAGTACCGGCAAACACGGCCAGGGGATCGTGCCGGTCGCGGGGGAGGCTCCGGCCGCTCCTGCCGCGTATGGCGCCGATCGGTTCTTCGTTGGCCTGTCGCTCGCCGGGGAGGAGGGTGAGGTCGAAGAGCGCCTCGCGGCGCTCGGTGCGGCCGGGCATCCGACCGCGTCGTTCGTGCTCGGCGATCGGCTCGATTTGGGCGCCGAGATGTTCCGCTGGGAGCTGGGTGTGGCCGCCTCCGGCGCGGTGCTCGGCATTCAGCCGTTCGATCAGCCGGACGTGCAGCTCGCCAAAGATCTCTCCAGCCGGGCGATGAAGGGGGAGCTGACCCTCGACGCCGTGGGCGAAGCGGTGGACGCCGACTCGGCCGACCTGGGAGCCGTGCTCGATCGTTTCTTGGGCGGTGCGGCGACCGGCGACTATTTGGGGCTCCATGCGTACCTGGCACCGTCGCCCGCGGCTTCGGCGGCGTTGCGGGGGTTGCAGGCCCTCTTACGCGACCGCACCGGGCTCGCCACCACGTTCGGCTATGGCCCGCGATTTCTGCATTCGACCGGGCAGCTGCACAAAGGGGGGCCGGCTACCTGCCGCTTCTTCCAGCTGGTCGACCGGCCGGGGGATCCGGTGCCGGTGCCGGAGACCGACTACACGTTCGCCAAGTTGATCCGCGCCCAAGCGGACGGCGACCGCCAGGCGCTGGTCGGTCGGGGGCGCGCGGTCCTGCGGGTAGACCTGGGTGCCGACCCTGCGGCCGGTTTGGAGCGGCTGGCGGCGGCGCTCGCAGCGGGACCAGGGAGGTAAGCGGTGCTGCTCGCCGGGGACGTCGGCGGAACCCACATCCGGCTCGGCCGGTTTCGCCTCGGCGCGGCCGGCCGGCTCGAACCGGCCGGTGAGATCCGCAACTACCGGAGCTTGGATTTTCCCGACCTCGCGACGGCGGCCGTAGAGTACCTGGGGGATTCGGCCGACCGCTTGGCAGCCGCCTGCTTCGGCATTCCGGGTCCGGTGCGGGAGAACAAGGCGACCACCCCGAACCTCCCCTGGCCGGAGCTCGACGGCGACGCGATCGGCGCTCGCCTGGGCCTCGCCGCCGGCCGGGCCCTGTTGGTGAACGACCTCGCGGCCGCGGCAGCCGGGCTCGACGACCTGGCGCCCGACCAGCTGCTCGTGGTGCAAGAGGGTGATCGTAGGGCCGAGGGCAACCGGGCGCTGGTCTCCGCCGGGACCGGTCTCGGCATCGCGCTCCAGACCCGGGTGGGTGAGCGTTGGGCCACGCTCGCGACGGAAGGGGGGCACATGGACTTCGCCCCCCGGGACGAAGAGGAGTGGGCGCTCCAGGGCTACCTCGCCGAGCGGCTGGGTGGCGACAGCGGCGGGCACGTGAGCGCCGAGCGGCTGGTCTCGGGCCCCGGGCTGGTGAATCTCTACGAGTTCCTGCGCGACCGGCGCGGTCTGCCGGCGCACCCCCTGGTCGAGCGGGCGCTCGCCGATAAGGCCTCGGGGCTAGGGGACGCGGACCCCTCCGCGGCGATCGCCAGGGTGAGCGCGGCGGAGGACTCGGCCCTCTGCGACCGGACGCTCGCGATGTTCTGCTCGATCTACGGCGCGGTCGCGGGCAACGTCGCGCTGGTCGGTGGGGCGACCGGAGGGGTTTTCCTGGGCGGTGGTGTAGCGCCCAAGCTCCACCTCCGCCTCCTGGAGGAGGATTTCCTCCGTTCGTTCCGGGCCAAGGGGCGTTTCGCCGGCTACCTCGGGCGAATTCCGGTCCGGATCGTCCTCGATCCACACGCCGGTCTGCTCGGTGCCGCGAAGCTCGCGGCCGAAGCGGCCCAAAATTAGTTTTTCTGTTGTAGATCGCTGATTCTAAGTAGTTTTTCCCGCGTACGGTGCCATTTCGGGTGCCCTGTTGCCTAATTTTGTCGAAATTATTTGTCACGGTTACCGGTCTAGAACAAACAATACCTCTTAGAGGCGACTTCGCGCGGCATGCCGCCGCGGACATGTCGCCGAGCAAGGAGAATTGTTATGCGTTCCAAGCTTTCTCGTCTTCTCGTCCTCGCCACCGTCGCCGCCGCCCTCCTGATGACTCCGATTCCGGCTTCCGCCGCCCCTTGGGGTGGGGCTTTCGGCTCGGTTCTCGAATCGAGCTGGGGAGCGATCACCGGTTGGGCCGGTGGGCTCTTGCAGCTTTTATGGGCCGAGGAAGGAGGTTCGTTCGATCCTCTGGGCCGACCGATTCCCGGAGCGGCGGCGGCCGATGACGGCGGCCGGGTGTAGAGTAAAAATCACCGGTTTCAGTGTCAAAATTGACAGATCGTAGGGTTAGCGGAAGTTTTTTGTCCCAAAATACTCTCTTCCGGCAACCAAGGTATGTAGAGAGAGAATTCTCTGAACTCGGAGGAGTGCCGGATGGAGATGGAACCAGGACATCTGTCGATTGAAACGTTGGCCCGGTGGCTCGCGGGGGATCTTCCGCATGACGTAGTCTTGCGGGAGATCGCCCCGCATCTCGAAGCGAGCTGTCCAACCTGTCGCGGGCGCTTCAGCCACCTGCGCGAACTCCAGGTGGCGGTGGGACATTGGAGCGAAACGGTCGTGCTGTTCGAAGGGCGAGAAGCGCCGGGTCAGCTCGCGCAGCTCGAGTTGCTGGAGCTTCCCGAGCAGTTGGCCCTGGTTGAACGGGACGACAACCTCCGGTCGTGGGCTCTGTGTGCACTGCTGATTCGCGAGAGCCAAAAAGCGGTTCTCGAGCAACCAATGCGCGCGGTGGAGCGGGCAGAGGTCGCAGTTCGGATCGCCGAGCAGCTCTCAGGAGAGGTGTACGACTCGGTGTGGGTCCACGATCTGTGCGCCCGCGCCTGGGCTCACCTGGCCAATTCGCGGCGGGTGCTCGGAGAGCTGTTGGGGGCGGACCAGGCGTTGCGCACGGCCTTCGCCCTGCTCGAGCGTGGGGGGACCGGCGCTCCGGAGGTACAGGGCGAGCTGCTCCACATTCAGTCGGCGCTGCGACGGGCCCAGCGCCGCCTGCCCGAAGCGCTGGTGGCCGCCGATGACGCCATGGCCCTGTTCCTGCGGGCGAACGCGGCGTCGGCGATGCGCCGGGTGCGGCTGACCCGGACGAAGATCCGCGAGGAGCTCGGCGATCCGGAGGGCACTTTGGCGGAACTCGAAAGCCTGATCGAAGAGTTCGATGCGATGGATGTGGTGCCGACGATCGATCAGGAGTCCGAGAGCCTGTCGAGAGCCTATGCCCACCACAACCTGCTGTTCGCTTTGGTGGCCGCCGGCCGATTCGACGAAGCGGCCCGCCGTCTCGAAGGTGTCCGAGAAGCGTTCGTCCTCTCCAGCCCGGTCGATCAAAGCCGACTGCGCTGGCTCGAAGCCCGGATCGCCGCCGGTCTGGGTCGGCCCGAAGAGGCGGAGAACATCTTGCGTGAAGTCCAAGCGGAGTTCTTCGAGCGGCGCATGGGTTTCGACGCGGCACTGGTGGCGCTCGAACTCGCGACCCTGTTCGCCGAACAGGGGCGTGCCTCCGAGATCAAGCAGCTCGCGGTCGAGGTGTTGCCGCTGTTCGAATCGCGGGAGGTCCACCGGGAGGCGTTGGGGGCTTTGATCTTGTTCCAGCGGGCGGCGGAGCAAGAGCATCTGACCGTGGAACTCGCCCGCCATGTCTCGGCGTTCCTCGCTCGCGAGCGGGTTCTGGTTTTTTGAACCAGTCGAGAGTGGGTGCTCCGGAGGGGCGGTCGCCGACCAGGCCGCCCCCGAGGAGCACGCACCTCGATCTCGGCCGCGAGCGCCGCGCTCCCGCCTGCTATGATCCTCGCTGTTTACTTCTGTCCGGCAGTGAGGTACCGCGGCGATGACCGATCCATCGGTGCCCCGCGATTCTCGGCGCGTTCCGATCGAGACGCGGGTCCAGCTTAAGTTCGAGAGGTTCAGCGGATTCATCAACGAATTCTCTGCCAACATCTCGCCCGGAGGGATCTTCATCCGTTCCGATCGGCCCGAGCCGGTCGGGACACTGGTCGATTTCGAGTTCCGGCTGGGCGACGGCTTCGAGCTGATCCGCGGTCGGGGTGAGGTGGCTTGGGTCCGAGAGGCGACCGACGATCCGGCCCATCCTGCCGGCATGGGTTTGAGGTTTCACGAGATCTCGCCGCAGGGGCGGGATCTGATCTACAAGGTGGTCGATCGGCACATCCAGGCGGGTGGGGTTCCGTTCGACCCGACCCCGCCGCCCCCTCCGCCCGTGCCGTCCCCCGTCCCCGCGCCCATCGGCGCGCCTCTTCCCGCAGCGACCAGGGGCCCGGTTGCCCCTCTCGTGCGCCCGGCGCCGCAAGAGCCGCCGATTCGGGACGCCGCGAGCCTGATTCACCTCTTCGAGGAGGCCACCGCGAGCGTCGCGGCGGTGGAAGCGGCCGCCGCCCTCCCCGCTTCGGCACCGGTGGCGCCGCCGCTCGAACGGACCTGGGGAGGGCGGGCGCCGATCCTGGCGCCGCCGCCAGAGGTGCCGATGCGATCGACCGCCTCACCTCTCGATGACACTTTGAACTCGCGCGCGATCTTGATTCCGCCCGAGCCGGCTGCCGAGGCCAAGCAGCGGCGGCAGAGGCCGTTGCGGCTCGCGATCGGATTCTTTCTTCTCGCGCTCGCCCTCGCGGGCATCGGCGTCTGGCGGGTCAGGGACCTCTGGTGGGACGACTTCTTCGGTGATGTCGATCCGGAGCCGCTCCCCGCTGCGTTCGCCCATCCCGATCGAAAGCCGATGTATCGCAGTCTGCCGGGCCAGCCGGCGCTGGGCGTCGGGTCGCCCGTCCCCAAGGTGGCCGCGGCGGTGGCGGCTCCGATTCCGGGCTCACCGGGTCCGCCCGCAGCGGGTGCTGCGCCTCTGGTGCCCCCGACGAACCCGGTGGCCGCGACGATCCCGACCGGGGCGGGAGCGGCGTCGCCCCCTTCTGTAGCCGCGCCAAGCGCGCCGGTCGAAGCACCCCGTCCGGTGCTCGAGACCCTGCGCTCGATTTCAGTGCGGGCGCAGAAAGATGAGACCGAGATCGTCTTGGAAGGGGACGGCATCATCCGCTCCTCGAACTACGCACACTTTCGCATCGACTCCGGGGCGCCGCGGGAGCTGATCCGGTTCAAAGGGATTCGCCGGGCCTATTCCGCGACGCGGGTTGCCGGGGGCACCCCTGAACTCGCGCAGATCCGCGTCGGCTACCACAGCCCGGACGAACTCCATGTCGTGCTCGACCTGACCGGGCCGGAGATCGAATTGAAGAGCCTCGAAGTCACAACCTCTCGTCTGGTCATCCGGCTCGGGCGAAAGCGGTAGCTGAGTGGGTCTGCGGCTGAGGTAAGATCCCGGTCTCTTTTCCCGAGTTGCGGGCGTCGGTCGCGAAAACGCGCCGTGCCGGTTGCGCATCGGGATCTAACCGGGAGACGCCGAGGCAGGGAAATCGCCGGATGGCCCGCGTCGATCGCCTGAAACAGCGGCTGCTGCGCGAACTCGTCGAACAGAACATCGAGCTCGTGCAAGGATTGCCGCGACGGACCCTCAAACGGAGGCGGCGCTTCCGTTTGGGTAGCTCGTTGCTCGCGCTCGCCCTGCTACCGGTGGCACTGCTCGGCTCGTCTCGACTCTTTGCCCCCGGCCTTGCGCCGACGCCGGTCGCTTCGCCGATCGCGCCTTCCAGGTTGATCGCAGCTCAGTCCGTGTCCGAACCGGTCCACTTGGCGGCGCCGCAGCCGATCGACCCGCTGGTGTTTCCGCTCGCGGTGCGCAAGATCGCGATCGACCCGGGGCATGGCGGCGCCGCGGTCGGCACCCAGGCGGCTTCCGGCCTGTACGAGAAGGACATGACCCTCGACATCGCGCACCGGTTGGAGCGTCTGCTCGTAGCGTCATCGTTCGAAGTGGTGATGACCCGCGCCGACGATCGGGCCGTGTCGCTGCGCGATCGGGCGCGGATCGCCAACGAGGCGCGCGCCGACCTGTTCGTTTCGATCCACCTCAACTGGATCGCCGACGGCAACACCCGCGGTGTGGAGACCTACTATCTCGGGCCGACCGACGACCCGGAGCTCAATCGGCTCGCCGCGCTCGAGAATCGCGATTCCGGCTACGCGGTCGCCGACTTCCGCCGTCTGCTCGACCAGGTCTACGCCGACGCGCGGCAGGGGAGCTCCCGGCGGCTCGCCGAGTCGATCGACAGCTCGCTGTTCCGAGCGCTCTCCTCCTTGCCGGTCCACCTCTCCTCTCCAGGTCGAGCCGGGATCGCCGATCGCGGTGTGAAGACCGCGCCGTTCCTGGTCTTGGTTTCGACCGAAATGCCGGCGGTGCTCGCCGAGGTCTCCTGCCTGTCGGACGAGACCGAGGCCGAGCTTCTGACCCGCCCCCTCTATCGCCAATACATCGCTGAAGCGCTCGCGCGCGGCGTGCGCCGTTACGCCCTCGCCGCCGAGAGCGCGCCGGAGAAAGGAATCTGAAGTCCTCATGAGCGAACGCCAGACCCTTCATGTCGGGATCGATCTCGGCACCTCCCGGAGTTCGATCTCGGCCTCCAACGGGCAGCGCCATGTCGTCGAGAGCTACGTCGGCTGGCCGCTCGACATGGTCGCGCGCAAGGTGCTCAAGAAGAGCGTGCTGGTCGGGCGCGAAGCGCTAGAGCAGCGGACCATGCTCGATCTGCACCGGCCGCTCGAAGAGGGGCTGATCAAGGACGGCTCCGAGAAAGACGAAGCGGCGGTGCGCGAGCTGCTCCGCCATCTCGTGCAGCTCGCCGGGGTCGACCCCGCCGAGCGCGACAACCTGCAGGTTCGCGCCGTAGTCGGCGTTCCGGCCGAGGCGCTGCGGGTGAACAAGCAGCAGGTGAGGAAGGCGATGCAGGGGATCGCGGACAGCCTGTTGATCGTCTCGGAGCCGTTCGCCGTCGCCTACGGTCTGGAGGAGCTGCTGCACACGATGATCATCGACATCGGTGCCGGGACGACCGACATCTGCGTCATGAAGGGGCGCCTGCCGAACGAGGACGACCAGCGCACGCTCACCCAGGCCGGCGACTGGATCGACGAGCAGCTGTTTCGCCTGATTCGCGAGCGCCATCCGCAGGCGAGCGTGTCGCTGCACATGGTGCGCGGTTGGAAGGAAGAGGGGAGCTATGTCGGCGAGCCGGTGGCGCCGATCCTGGTCACCGCGCCGGTCGCGGGCAAGCCGACCCGACTCGACATCACGGCCGAGATGCGCCAGGCGTGCGAGGGGATCTTGCCACCGCTCGTCGAGTCGATGTTCGACCTGTTGTCCCGGGTCGATCCGGAGTATCAGGAGCGGGTGCGCCAGAACGTCGTGCTCTCCGGAGGCACCGGCCTGATCCGTGGCCTGGGACCGCGCCTCGAGCGCGAGTTGCAAGCGGTCGGCGGCGGCAAGGTCCGGGTGGTTCGCGATCCCATCTATGTCGGCTCGGACGGCGGCCTGGCGATCGCGCTCGACGCGCCGGAAGCGGATTGGGAACGGCTGGCGACCTAATTAACTGGCGACCTAGGAGCCGAAGCGGCGGCCGTAGGACAAGCCCCACAAATGCAACACAGATGCAAAACGGGGAGGCGTTTCGGGTCGCCTCCCCGTCGTTCGCACTGGGCGTGTTGGCTTTCGCTTGCTTTGCGATGGCTGCTCAGATCGGAGATTCGATCGAGTCGTTACGCGTCGGCACGCGCCGCAGTCGAGCGGCTCGCCCCTAGAATCGAGAACCCGAAGTTACCTCGACCGCAGGGGCTTTTTCTGGTCCGGTGGAGTGGTCATCGAGCCCTCCGTGGACGTTCGTTATGAGATGAACCTACGCCCCTCCGAACGCTTTGTCAACAGGGAAATTCACCCGACTTTTTCGCTGCTCTTTCCGTTCTTTCCTCGGGGTTTCTTCTCGCTCGCGAGCCGCGCCTCGACCGGGGGTACACCGAGCCTTCGCGCGATCCAGGCGCCCAGCCCGAACGTCGCCCACGCCCAGCAGAGGCCCAAGAAGATCGAAAGGGAAAAGCCCGCCCAAGGCGCGCGTTCTCCCGCGGCGGCGAGCTCGCCGAACTTCTTGAACACATCGTCCCCACGCAGCAGGGTGCGCGTCGCGCCCTGGCCCCAAGCTCCCCAATGGGTAGCCAGGATCGAGCCGATCTCGTAGGCGTCGCCGGGCAGCGATAGGAACGGCGCAAACGCGAGCGGCAGGCTCAAGCCGAACAGAAACGCACGCTGTTGCGAGACCGCACGGCGGAGCAGCCAGACGCCGGGAAACAGGGTGAGCAGAAACGGTCCGAAATCGGTCGCCAGATAGACCAGGTCGCTGCCGCCGGTGTCGAACCCCGATAGGCGTCCGGCGTACTCGCTCCCCGAAACGACGAACGGAAAGATCTTCGCGAGCAGCGCGCCGCCGTACATCCCGTCGATCTCCAGCCGCTCGATGGTGCCACCGGCCGCCACGCAGGCCGCCGCATGCAGGAGCTCGTGGATCGGCACATACAGCCACCAGCCGAGACCAAGCCCCAAGAAGATCCGCGCGAGCGCCGCCATCCCGCCATCGAGCAGGCGATCGAGCCCTCGGAAGGCGTCGAGGGCGGGGCGGAGGAGAAAGGTGAGCAGGGAGCGTGGGGGTGGAGAGGGTGGGGCGCTGGGCACGGCTCGATCCTTAAGCTTCCGAGCGAAAGCCCACCGCCCGATGAGAGTTGTCGCAGAACGGCTTGTTCTTCGAGGCGCCACAGCGGCAGAGCGCGGCGCGGGTGACGCGCCGTAGCACGGTGCCGTCTTCGGATCTGATCTCGAGGTCGCCGCGCACCAGAACCGGCCCGTTCGTCCGCGGTTGAATCGAGGCCTGCGAGTCGGGGGCTTCGGGTACCTCGACCTCACCTTCCCGTTGCGTGTAGGTGAGCGCACCGCTCGGGCAGAGGCGAACCGCCGCGGCGATCGCCTCTGAGTCCCCGTTGCCCGGCGCGATCCACGGGCGGGCATGGACGTCGAACACGGCCGGCAGCTCGCGCAGGCAGACCGCGGAGTGGATGCACAGCCGCGGCTCGAAGGTGACGGCGATCTCATGGGTACGGTAGGTTTTGCGTGGAGATCCAGGCATCATGCGCTCCCGGCGAAGTGGTTTCAGCGGAGCTGTGTCGGCCGTCTTAGGAGCGCTGCGACGTTGCCGTATGCGTTTCCTTCGAGCGCTCCGAGCTCATGCTCAATGTCTTCTAGTTGTCCACACTTACTAGTCCACAACCCGGTCGGGAGCTGTCGGGCGGCGTGCTGGGGCTCTCCACCCTTTGTGTACAGAGCGACCTTTTCATAACCGGGCTCTAGGCTCGCGGATTGGCAGGCCTCGAACCCAAGGAACGAGTACGCTTCAACGAACGACTGAAGGGTACACTCCACGGATACGCCGGGAGGCCAAAAGTACATGCTATCGGGGTCCGAGTCCGGCCACCACCATTTGGTCTCATCGCCAGCGGCCCAAGCGATGCAGTTGTATTCGATGGTCCGCGGGCTGGTGATGCGGTGCTCAGAATCGCGCAGGTTCGGAAAACAAGAATACAGATCAGACATACCCGCGGGAGCTTCCCCAGTCCAGCCAGGCCGCCGTCATTGCCGCCACGTTCCCCTTGGCGCTTTCGGGAACCGGGTTCGCGCCGGTGATTGCGCGTAGCGCCCAAAACCAATGGCTCGGCTCTCTATTGAGATCTTGGAAGAGAAACGGCAACGCTCTTTCTCCCAAACCGATGATTCTCTGGTAGGCAGGGTGCATGGCCAGTTGCGCGACAGAGCTTAAGTGCGCAGTGTCTTTCCGCCACTGCGCTGCAAGAGCCTCGAACCGCGCCCGGTCGCCAACTTCAACCACTATTGGAATCGGTTCCGCAACGTTCGTCAGGCCCATGCCCCACCCCGAAAGGGACCGATTCAGCCAATCAAGGGGAGTGTTCCCCTGGTCTGTGGGTTGGAGCCTCCGCGGCTGTTGATGTATTGGCCTTGGGGCGATTCCCTGATAGTACACCGTGCCTCCCAGGGGGACGAGTTGGCTGCCCAAAGTCGTCATTCTGCCTCCGTCTCCAGGCCGAGCGAAGCCAGTGATTTCAAATAGTCATGCCGCAGACGAGGAACCACGCTTTCGGCTCCGAGGCTATGAGCATCGTAGACCTGGTGCACCCGAACGAAGATTGCCTCAGGGACGTGGGCGGAAAGGTCGAAAGTGAGGATCGAAGCGAAGCTTCCAACGTCGGCTCCAAAGTAGAACGTCGCCCCTGAAGCTATGAGGGGACCGAAATTATTCGGCGCTCTGACGTTCAGTTGGCTCAGGACTTCGGAAGCCGTGCGTTCTCTGGGGGTGCCGTGGATCACGACGGTCGCATCGTAGACTTGGAGCTCTATCTCTCGATGCGCCCGGACGCCCGCTATGGCCGCAGGTAATAGCTTGAAGAGAGCATCCCATCCGCCTTTGGCCGCCCAAATCTCGATCCGGTCCAAGTAGAAGCGGACGCCTTGCGACCCACCGGAAAGGAAACATCGCAGGTGAATCTCACCTAAATTGTCGGTGGCGCTCTCAAATCGCGAATCCGCCAAGCGCACTCCGAGGGGGCCCAGGTGACTGAGAACCCCTTTGAGAAATGCCGGAAAGTCGGCAAACAGATCCAAGGGAGGCTCGGAGAAGTGAACCTTGAGCGTCACCTCTGCTTGATGAATCTCGAAGTTGTCAGCCACGGCTTTGATCCCTCATGCTGGCGATTCTACTCGTTCGCTCGGCTGGGTGAGCCACGATCGCGGTAACCGATCCGCCCTGGCCGGCACAGTTCGGGCGTCGAACCCTTCCGAGGAGACTTCCATGGCCCATAGAACGACGATCCGCATTCACTATCCGCTGCCGGCGCTCGCCTTGCGCGAGCCGGGCGCGCCGTTCACTCTGGTTCTGCGCACCGATCTCGATTGGGACGCCGACGTGGCCCCCGCCGAGATCTCGGCGGACGGCACCCGTTTCGATTTTCCGCTCGCGCTCGAATCGACGTTCCGCTATTGGAAGCCGGTGCTGCGCCGCGGGGAAGAGACTCTCTGGTCGCAGGGGGAGAACTACCTGGCGCTCGAGGACGATCCGGCCGAGCGCGATGTGTACCCCTACTTCTTTGCCGAAGGAACCTGCAGCGTCTGCGCGCTCCAGCGCACGCCGACGGGTGAGCACGAGCGCAACCATCCGCTGCGCGTCTTCCTGCCGCCGGGCTATACCGAGAACACGCTCGCGACCTATCCGGTCCTCTATATGCAGGATGGCCAGAACCTGTTCTTCGCCCAAGAGGCCTTCGGTGGCCAGCACTGGATGATCGAGGAGACGCTCCGCGTGCTCGATTCGATGAACCTGGTGCAGAAGGCGATCGTGGTCGGCATCTACCCGCTCGATCGGATGGTGGATTACACTCGGCCCGGCTACTTGGAGTACGGGCGCTACCTGGTCGAAGAGGTGAAACCTTGGGTCGATGCGACCTACCGCACGCGGCGCGGGCCGGAGAGCACGGTGGTGATGGGCTCGTCGCTCGGCGGTGTGGTTTCCTTCTTTCTGGCTTGGGAGTGGCCGCAGGTGTTCGGCAACGCCGCTTGCCTGTCGAGCACGTTCGGCTACCAGGACGATCTGCACGAGCGGGTCGAGAGCGAGATGAAGCGCGACGTCAAGTTCTACCTCGACAGCGGCTGGCCGCGCGACAACTACGAGCCGACGCGCGCGATGAGGAACGCCCTGCGCGGCAGCGGCTACCGTGAAGGAGAGAACCTCTTCTACCTCGCGTTTCCGCGCGCCCAGCACAACGAGCAGGCCTGGTCGATGCGGGCGCACATTCCGTTCCAGTTTTTCTTCGGAGGGTAAGGGTTGGCGGAACGGATCGCGATCTACCTGGCGACCCTCGCCGCGGTGTATTCAGCGGCGGGTGTTGTGTTCGCCCTGGCCTTCCTGGCGCGCGGCATCGAGCGGATCGATCCGGCCGCTCACGGCGCCTCATGGGGATTCCGCTGCCTGATCGCCCCAGGCGTCGTGGCGCTTTGGCCATGGCTCGCGCGACGGTGGTGGCTTGCGGCCCGGCTGCCCGAGGAGACGGGAGCATGATTCGGCCGCTGCGCATCGCCCACGGATGGATCTTTCTCGCTCTCGCGATCCTCTTGCCGCTGCTCTATGCGCTGGCGTTGCTCGCGCGGAGAATGCCGTGAGCACCTCGTACTCCGCAATCGGCTGGAGCGGCAGGAAGAAGGCCTACGACGGGGCGCTCGCCGCTTGCGTCGTCCTCTACCTCGCCGCGTTCGTCGGCCTCGGAGCACTTCTCTTCCCTCACGCGACGGCGGAGACGCTCGCGATCCGGGGCCTAGGCACTGCGGCGTTCCTGTTGCTCCACTTCGCGCTCGCGATCGGCCCGCTCTGCCGGCTCGATCCGCGATTTCTTCCGCTGCTCTACAACCGGCGCCACCTCGGCGTGCTCATCTTTAGCCTCGGGTTGGCGCACGGCGCGTTCGCGCTGATTCAGTTCCATGCCGGGGGAGATGCGAACCCGCTGGTCAGCCTGCTCGCGAGCAACGCGCGATGGACGAGCCTGGCGGATTTTCCGTTCCAGCAGCTCGGGGCGGCGGCGCTCGGGATCCTGTTCCTGATGGCGGCGACCAGCCACGATTTCTGGCTCGCGAACCTGTCGCCCCGAGTTTGGAAGGCGCTCCATATGGGGGTGTACCTCGCCTACTCCCTCCTCCTTCTGCATGTCGCGCTCGGTGCACTCCAAGATGAGCGGAACCCTTGGCTCGCGGGCCTGCTCGGCCTCGGCCTCGCCACGATTCTCGGTCTCCATTTGGCCGCTGCGTTGCGCGAACGGCGGGGCGATCGACCGCTCCCGGTAGCGGATTCGCTCGATGGCTTCCTCGATGGCTTCCTCGATGTTGGCGCGGTCGCCGAGATCCCCGAGAAGCGGGCGAAAGTGGTGGTGCTGGGATCGGAGCGGGTCGCGATTTTTCGGTACGACGGCAAGATCTCCGCGCTCTCGAACGTCTGCCGCCACCAGAACGGCCCGCTCGGCGAGGGGAAGATCGTCGACGGCTGCATCACCTGCCCCTGGCACGGCTATCAGTATCTGCCCGACAGTGGCAGCTCGCCGCCGCCGTTTCAAGAGAAGGTCGAGACCTATCGGGTCGCGGTCCGCGGCGGACGGGTCCTGGTCCACCGGGAAGCGCTGCCGCCTGGAACGCGGGTCGAGCCGGCACAGATCGTTCTAGGTGTGGGAGAAAAAGAGCGCGAGAAGGGCGCCCCCGAGTTTTTCATCGGCTGGCAGGAGCCGCTGCCGCCTCGGCTCGGCCGACGAACCCTCGCGGTGGCGTTTTTTGGCGTCGTTTTGGCCTTGGGCGTCGGCCTGCTGCTCGCAGCGGCGCAAAAGCCGTTCGCGCCGGCTGTCTTCGAGTACGGCGAGCCACGGACCTTCACCGGCCGGCTCCAGGTGTCCCCGATTCCGATGCTCTGGGTTTTGCCGCCCGATCGTCACGCCCTGGTCGCGAGCGCAGGATACGCTCTGGTTGCGGAAGGTAAGCACGGGGCCGGGTTGGCGGCAGCCCCCTGGCAGGGCCGGGTGGTGCGACTCTCGGGGACGTTGATCCGGCGCGGCGGACGGGGGATGATCGAGATCGAGCCCGGATCGATCGAACCCTGGTCGGGGAGTGCGCCGCCGCTCCCTCTTGGGGTTCGGCTGGGGCCGGTGACGATCGACGGCGTGATCGCCGACTCGAAGTGCTACCTCGGCGTGATGAACCCCGGGGAGGGTAAAGTGCATCGGGACTGTGCCGTTCGTTGTCTGGCCGGTGGGGTGCCGCCACTGCTGCTCACGACGGCAGAGGGGTTCGAGAATGTTTGGTTGGCCGGTCCTCTCGGCCGGCCGATCGGGGTGGAGATTCTGGATCGAGTTGCGGAGCCGGTGCGGCTTCGCGGAGAGGTGGTGAGGTTCGATGATCAGCTCATCCTCGAGGTCGAATCCGACGACATCATCCGACGCGAGCCCAGTCGCGCAGGCGGAGGGAGTCCTTTCCGAGGGTAGTAGCGTCAAGCCGTTTCCGCCCGCGCCGGAATTGATCCCTTTGCCGGTGCTTACCGTCGGCTCGTACCGGCTTCGTTTCGCCCAGACCCCGGAGGAGCTCGACCGTCTGCTGCGCCTCCGTTTCGAAGTCTTCAATCTGGAACTCGACGAGGGGCTCGCCACCTCGTACGCCACCGGGCGCGACGAGGACGAGTTCGACCGGGCCTGCCATCACCTGCTGGTCGAGCACGCGCCGACCGGCGAGCTGGTCGGCACCTATCGCCTTCAGACCGCGGAGATGGCGTCGGCCGGCGCGGGTTTTTACACCGATGGCGAGTTCGCTCTCGACGCCTTGCCGCCGGAGGTCCTTCTGCGCGGGGTCGAACTCGGCCGCGCCTGCATCGCGCGCGAGCACCGCAAACGCCCGGTCCTCTTTCTGCTCTGGCGCGGTCTCGCTCTCTATGCCACCCACAATCGGAAGCGGTTCCTGTTCGGCTGCTGCTCGGTGACCAGCCAAGATCCGCTGGACGGTTGGCGCGCCTACGCGACGCTCGCGGCGGGCGACAACCTCCATCCGGAGCTTTCGATCGCCGCCCGGCCGGGGTTTGAATGCGCGGTGCCGGAAATGGTCGAGGGGGAGTCCGCGCTC
The DNA here is from genome assembly GCA_031404815.1 of Holophagales bacterium. Taxonomy (GTDB): domain Bacteria; phylum Acidobacteriota; class Thermoanaerobaculia; order Multivoradales; family UBA5704; genus DASYKS01. The sequence continues at coordinate 42,085 of JANNIH010000114.1, forward strand.
GCCCCGGCCGATTCGCCGCTGGTGTTGCCGGCGTTGTTCGACATGTACCTCCGCTACGGCGGCAAGATCGCGGGCGGTCCGGTGATCGACCGCGCGTTCGGCACGATCGACTTCCTCATGCTGTTCGATGTCGAGTCGATGGAGGACAAGGCGCGGCGGATGTTCTTCGATAATTTGCCGGGCTTGCCGGAGCTACCGGAGCTGCCGGGCACGGAGGGATGACGGCGCTCTTGCGGGTGCTCCGGGGAACCGTTCGAGTGGGCGGCCTGCTCGCCGTCTTCTCAGGTTTTACCCTCGTCCATGCCCTCGGGTTGGCGGCGACCACCGGTCGGCCGAAGGCGCGCGCAAATTGGCAGGGCCGGCTCCTGCGCCTCTGGTCGCGCGCTCTCCTCGGCGTCTTGGGCGTCCGCGTGACCTGGAAAGGCCCGGAGCCCGAGCCGCCGTTTCTACTCGCGGCCAACCATCTCGGCTATCTCGACATCTTGGTCCTCGCGAGCCGGCTGCCCACAACCTTCGTGGCCAAAGCGGAGATCGCCGGTTGGCCGGTGCTCGGCCCCCTGTGCAGCTCGTTCGGCACCCTGTTCGTCGATCGGAGCCGGAAGAGCGACCTGCCCCGCCTGCTCGGCCGGCTGGAAGCGGCGCTCGCCGCCGGCAGCGGCGTAGTCTTCTTCCCCGAAGGGACGAGCAGCCCGGGGGTCGAGGTCCTGCCGTTTCGTTCCCCGCTGCTCGCGCTCCCCGCCGCGTCCGGCCACGCGGTGCACGCCGCGGCGCTCACCTATCGCACGCGGCCCGGTGATCCTCCCGCCCACCTCTCCGTCTGCTGGTGGGGGGACATGCCGTTCGGCTCCCACTTCCTGCGGTTCCTGGTGCTCGGCCGGACGGAAGCTCTCGTCGCGGTCGCGGCGGTGCCACTGGCTGACGCCGATCGGAAGGTCCTCGCGTTGGCGCTGCGGGAGGCCGTCTGCCGAGAGTTCTCGCCTTCGGCGCCGGCTGATTTCGTGCCCGACTAGCGCGCGGCGCCACCCCCGCCGAAATGTGCGCGTAGCAGGCTGAGCAGCTCGCGTAGCGGTGTTGCCTTGGCGCCGCGCTTCACGTTCGCGGCGCCGATCTCGAACGCCAGGCGCCATTGGGTGAAGAGGGTGCGATAGGCGGCGAACAGGCTCGCTCCGGGTTGGTAGATGTGGGTCGCCTCCGAGGTGACTCCGTTCAACTCCAGAATGCGGAAGTCGCGGCCTTCCCGGAGATGTTGCTCGGACGGCACGCGCAGATCGTAGCGGCCGAAGAAGAACCCTTCGTACCCCCGGCTTGCGGCGTCGATCGCGGCGCTGAGTTCCGGCGTCGCGAGATGATTGCCATCCAAGAAGATGGCGCCGCGGCAGTGGTTGCCGATCTCGACCAGCTCGATCCGCTCGTCGGCCGCCGGGACATGGGTCAGCCGCGCTTTGTGGAACTCTAGGTGGAGCGGCGCCATGCAGACCGCCTGGTCGTCGGCGAGGATCAGCTGTTCGAGCGTCCGGGTGCCATCTCCGATAAGGGCGAGCAACCGTTTGTCGGTGATCGAGAAGATCGTGCCCGTCGCTTCGTCGGGGTGGCGGATGTAGAAGACTCCGAATTCGCGCCCCTCGATGTACTCCTGGACCAGCGCGTCGCCCGCCGCGGTTGCGAGGAGGGCGACCAGCGCCGCGTGGCTGCGCACCACGGTGACCCCGTCGCCCCGTTGGCCGACGTCGGGTTTGATCACCACCGGGAAATCGAGCGCGTGCTCGGCGAGAAACGAGAGGACCGTGGCGAGCCGCCGCTCGGGGGGGTGATCGACGCTCAAGCGGGCGAAGCGGGCGATCGGCGCGCCCCCGGCGCCCAGCGCCGCGAGGATCTCCACTTTCGATTCGAGCACGAATCCCCCCGCCGGCATGGCGGGGTTGACCGCGGTGAACACCGTCGAGCTGCGGTGGCGGAGGGCTTGGAGGGCGGCATAGAAGACGACCGGGATATTCACCAGCCAAGCCGGCCAGAACTCCCAGCGGGTGAGCCGGCGCCATTTGCCCAACGCCAGCCGTCGGCCGCGCGGGGTGAACAGGGGGGGCAACCAGCGCGAGAACGCGAGGTAGAGCACGAAGGCGCCGAGTGCCAAGGGGAGCGCGCCGCGCCCATACCGTTCGAGTTGGGCGAGCGCCGCCGCGCCGAGTTTCGCCGCGAGCCCCACCAGGATCGGCGTCCAGATCGCGCCCGCCACCGCCAGCCACAGCATGAAGGTGCCGACCGGACAGCCGAGCAGGCCGGCGGCGACGTAGGTCGGCAGCCGGCTGCCGGGGAGGAACCGGGCGGCGAACAGGACCCGCCCGCCGCGCTCGCGGAACCAGGCCTCTCCCCGCTCGATCTGCTCGGGGCGAATCCACCAGGAGAGGGGGGGGCGGGCGATCGCCGCCCTACCGCCGTAGCGGCCGGCGAGGAAGAGAAGGAGGTCGCCGCCCAGAATGCCGAGAAAGCAGGCGAGCGACGCCGCAGGCAGTCCGAACGCGCCGCGCGCGACCAGCAGGCCGGCGGCGATGCAGGCGAGGTCCTCGCTGATCAACGTGGCGAGCGCGAGCGCCACGAGCAGCCCGGGACCCGTGGCCCCGTGAGACAGGCGGGCGGCGAGGTCGGCCGGATCGATCACTGGAGAGGCGACGCCTTGCGCGCTTGGCTGAGCCAGCGCATCGGCGCCCGCTCGCACGGGGATCCGGGCGCGTAGCCGAGGCGGACGTGGGCCTCGCTCACCCGAACCCGGGAAAAACTGACGGTCTGGGCATCTTCGCGATGCATGCAGACCGACGCTGCGGAAGGTCCGGAGCCATGGCCGCGCTGATAGGCGAGCAGTTTCCTGACGGAGAGGGCGCCCTGGGGGTAGGTGGCGCGGCGCTCGGCGAATAGCGCTTCGTCACCCACCGACGAAGAGACGAGAGGCGGTGTCGCGTCCACCGGTTCGAGCGCTTCACCGGTCCAGGCAAACAACCGCGGCGCCTCGCCCGGGGCGATCGCGCCGAGCGTGAACGGGCGATACCGGGCGAGATCGAGCCTGGCGACCCGGCGACCGACCTCCCCAACCTCGGCCGCGTCGATCAGCTGGAGCGGAATCAAGCCGCGGCTCGCCTGCGGCGCACGCGGCTCACGATCCGGCCGGCGGTTGAGCAGGAACAGGCAGAGCCCGAACTCGTTGAGTGCGATCCAGGCGCCGCCGCCCGGCGGGTCAACGGGCGCCAGGTAGCGCACACCCTGCCGCTCGCCGCGCCGAGGGACCAGGGCGAGCGGTCGACTGCGCAGCTCGTCGCGATTGAACAGCAGGTCGTAAGTGTCGGCCCCGATCAGCCAGCTTGCGGTACACACGCCACCTGCTCCTCGCGGTAGCGCAGCGTAGACGGCGCGACGCCGAACGTCTCGGCGACTTCGATGCCGGAACGGGTGAGGATCGAGCGCACCAGCGCCCAGTGGTGGACCGTGTGGCTGAGCAGGAACTGCAGTTCGCGCCGCAGGGTCGAGCGCGAGAGATCTTCGGGGCCGCCGCCGCCGTTGCTGCGGACGGCGATCTCCCGTTCGAGCGCGCCGCGGTCGAGGTCGCCGAGGCGACCGGAGGCATCGACGATCGCGACCAGCGCGGCGTCGCGCTCGGTCTCGATCTCGCGGTTCCGTTGCCGGGCGTCGTAGTCGATCGTCGTGCCGGTAAAGCCGGCGAAGAACGCGGCGTAGTGGTCGAGCACATGGCGGACATGAGGGCCGACCGCGGGATAGGTCAAGGCGTCGATCCGATCGAGCAGTGCGAGGCCCTGACGGAGCGCCTCGAGATTGTCGTTGACGGGATGGTGGTCGGTGTGGAGAGTCGTTTCGGTCAGCATTCGGCGAAGTCTCGATTTTGGGGCAGGCGGCAGCCCTCGGGGTCGAGGGATATACGGCTCAGCTCCAGGTTTCGATGCCTATTGTCGCCGTCCTTGGCCTCGAGCGCCACCTCCCCCCCAAGATCCGCCCTCTTTCGGCCCCGGAAGGGCCTGGCAACCGTCGAGCGTAGGTCGCCTTCCGGGGCCTTTTTTCCTGGGCTAGAACGCGAGTTGAAGCCGCCGCCAGACCTCGGGCCGTTCGAGGGGGAGCCGCGGTCGAATCTGTGGCCGCGGGGCAGGCGGAACCAATCTCTGCCCCTGAGCGGCGATCCGCTCGGGGGTGCCGAGGTCGCTCCAACCGCAAGAGGGAACGGCGACCAGGGAGAGCGCCTCCTCGGCCCCTTCTAGAACCAGCCCTGAGAAGTCCGAGGGCGCCAGATCGGCGTAGAGATCGCCGATCCCGTGGTTCGAGAGGCTTGCTCGCATCGCGTCGACCAGGCCGGGCAGGCGCCGTTCGAGCCTGCGAACCAGGGTGGCGCCCCGGGCGGCGAAGAGGAACGTGTTCCAGAACGCGCCGTCGGCGAACAGCTCGGCCGCGCGCGTGGGGGCCGGCTTTTCGACAAACTGGTGGACGGCGTGGCCGCCGACACCCCGTAAGGCGCCGGGAACGATCCAGCCCAAATCCGGGTCGGCGCTCTCGGGGATGGCGCCGAGCAGGACGATCCGCTCGGGCTCGCGCTCCGCCAGCTCGACCGCCTGAAGTGCTGCGCGGGCGAGGACCGCCTCGTCGGCGACAAAGTGATCCGAGGGGAGCACCAGAACGGTCGCCAGCGGATCGCGGCGCAGAATCTGGAGCAGCGGCAGCAAAATGCCTACCGCCGTGCCCCGGTTGATCGGCTGGACCACGACGTTGCCGGCCGGCAGATGGGAGAGATCCGGCTGCCACCAATGGCGGTGCTGGGCGGCGACCACAGAGGTGATCCGCGGGCGGGGCACGATTCGTTCGGCCCGCGCGAGGGTGGTCGAAAGCAAGGAACGGCCGCCGGTGTTGGCGCCGCCGGAGACGCTTCCGGCCAGCGAGCAAAACTGCTTCGGGACGGAAACCCCGGCCGCGTCGAGCGTCAAGGAACGAACCCGCGTGCCGTCGCCCGCGGCCAACACCAGGGCGAAACGATGCCTCGTCGACATGATCGAACAATCCTCCCGGCCGGACCCTTCGAGAAGGCCCGCCGCAGCGCACGCGTGTGTGTTGGGCCTCTAAGGTAGCGAGGCCGCCTTGCGGCGACGTTAGAGCGAACGGCCCTCGTCGCGATGTCAGCCAGGTCTATGCTGGGGAGGGGGATTCGGTTACCGCCGGAGCGAGCGGGTAAACTCCCTCTGTGATGTCTCGTTCCCCGACCGAAGCCCCGCTCGCTCTCGACTACCTGTCGCCGCTGCCGCCGGTGCGTTCGGGGATCGCCGACTACTCGATGGATCTCCTGCCGCACCTCGCCGCCTTGGCCGACGTGCGGGTGCTTCAGTGGGCCGATCAGCCGGTGGCTCCGGAAGTCCGGGCCGCCTGGTGCCCGGAACCCTCGGAGCGGGCGGGGGAGGGCGGCCGCCTGCCGCTCTACCACATGGGCAATAACCGGTATCACTTCGAGGTGCTCCGGCTCGCGCTCTTTCGGCCCGGCGTCGTGGTGCTGCACGACCTCTTCCTCCACCACCTGCGGCTCGACGCGACCCTCGGGCGCGAGCGGGGGCGTGAGGATTTCGATCTCTACTGCCGGCTGCTCGCCGAGGACGAGGGGTGGATCGGCCAGGCGACCTCTATCGTCAAACGCTGGAGCGCCTACGGCGACGCTCCGGTCTTCGCCCTGCCGGCGCGGCGGGCGCTGCTCCGGCGCCAGCGTGGGGTTCTGGTCCACAGCGAATGGGCCGCGCGCGAGTTGCGCGAGGAGGACCCGGAGCTGCGCGTGCGCGCGGTGCCGATGGGGATTCCCCTGCCGCTCGCGGCGGACGCGGCGGCCGGCCGGCGGTTTCGCTCCCAATATGGCCTGCCGCTCGATGCGCCGCTGCTCGGCTCGTTCGGCTTCCAGACCCCGATCAAGCGGACCGGTGCCGCGATCGAAGCGCTCGCCGCCCCCGGCCTCGAAACGGTCCACCTTCTGGTGGTCGGCGAGTCGTCCGGCCTCGACATCGACGAGCTGGCGCGCGCGGCGGGGGTGGCCGATCGGGTCACCCACCTCGGCTTCTTGCCGTTCGATCAGTTCGAGGGGGCGATCGCCGCCTCCGACCTCTGTTTGAACCTCCGCTATCCGACCGCCGGAGAGACCTCGGCCTCGCTGCTGCGCGTGCTCGCGGTCGGCCGACCGGCGATCGTGTCGGATTACGCGCAGTTCGCCGAGCTGCCGGCGGAGATCGCGCTCAGGGTTCCTCCCGGCGAAGGGGAAGGGGCGGCGCTCGCCGCGGCGCTTCGGGCTCTGCTCGGCCAACCGGATCGGTTGCGCGCGATGGGGGAGGCGGCGCGCGCCCATGTGCAGGCACATCACTCACCCGCGGTGGCGGCGGCGGCGGTGGTCGCCGCCTGCCTGGAATGGCGCGATCTTGCCCCCCTTGCGGAACTCGCCTCTCGATCCGGTCACCCGGAGCCGGGTGCCATCGCGCCGCCGCCGACCAGCCTCACCTGGCACGAGTTTCCGGGCGAGCTTGTGGTCTCGGGCGCGGACCTCCCCTGGGCGCCCGGCGAGCGGCGCGAGCTTTCGATCCGGCTCGCCAATCGGGGCTTTGCGCGCTGGCTCGGTGGCGAGCGCGGCCCGGGGGGGCTCGCGCTGGTGATCAAACTGTTCGACGGAGGGGAGGGGGGAGAGGACCTGCTCGCCGATCGGCATTGGCTGCCGCTGCCGCGCGATCTCGATCCGGGGGAAGAGGCGCTCTTTACCACCGCGATCCGCCGACCGCCCGGCGCCGCGCGGCTGCGCATCGAGCCCCACCTGTTCGGCGGCCTCGGCTTCTCGCGTCTCTCCGGCCCCTGGTGGGAGCGCGACTTGTGAGCGCCTCGACGAGATCCCCAATGAGATCCCCAATGAGATCCCCAACAACGGCCCCAATGACGGCCACCGAGCGGTTCGGCTGGGCGCTGCTCGCCGCGCTGCTCGCGGCCGTGGGCTACGGCGTCGCAACGTTCGAGCGCGCCGGCCGGCCCTCCCTGGTGGGGGATGAGGCGACCTACGCCATGCAGGCGGCATCGCTCGCGTTCGATTTCGATCTGCGCTACGAGCGTGGCGACTACGACCGCTTCGTCCGCCAATGGGGGGGCGCGCCCGACGGTTTGATCCTCCAGAGCCGCGAATCGACCGTTCCCGCAAGACCCGGAGCGCCGCGTGCCCTCACCTATGGCAAGCCGATGGCCTACGCGCTGTTCGCCGCGCCGTTCGTGCGGCTGTCGCCGGTGCGTGGTCCGCTGTTGGCCAACGTCTTGGCGCTCGCGCTCGCCGCCTGGCTCGCGGCCCGCACACTGCGGTCGGCGGTCGGTGCGGTGGCACCTCTATGGGTTGCGGTGTTCGTGTTCGCTTCGGTGTCGTTCGCCTACGCGTTTTGGGCGCACGCCGACCTGTTCCTGTTCGCGGCGGTGGCGGCCGGCTTCGCCCTGGCCTATGGGGGGGAGTGGCAACGGCGCGATCGACCGCTGCCGGAGATCTACGAGGGGGAGGAGACACTCCCCGGCAAGCGCATCTTCTGGCGCTTCTTCGCGGTCGGCCTGTTGCTCGCGATTCCCGGCTCGTTCCGGCCCTTTTATCTCGCGCTGCTGGTGCCCGCGGCGCTCGCCGTGCCCCGTCCCAAACGGGCGGCCGGCCTCGCCGGTCTCGCGCTCGGCGTCCTCCTCTTGCTCGGCGGCGCGGGCGCCCTTCAGTGGTCGGCGGGCGGGAGCTTCTCCGGCCACGGCGGCGAGCGCCAAGGGTTCTACCCACGCACCGGCTACCCGGAGGTCGATTTTCCGGCCTCCGATTGGGACCGTTCGATCCGCAAGTGGGGCAATACCTCGTGGACTCAAAGTGGGGCGATTACGCCGAGCTTTGATCTGCGCCTCTGGGGGTGGAACGCGGTCTATCTGGCGGTCGGCCAAAACGTGGGCGTCCTCCCCTACTTTCTGCCGCTGCTGCTGCTCGGGCTATTCGCTTTCTCCGGCGAGCGCGGACGCTGGGCGATCCCGCTCAGCGTAGCGCTCGTGGCGCTCTGCTTCCTCGCGATCCGTCCGTTCAACTTCTACGGCGGGGGAGGGGCGATCGGCAATCGCTACTTCCTGCCGCTCTACCCCGCGCTCTGGTTTCTCGCGGCGCGCCCGGTGCGCGTGCGCTTCGGAATCGGCGTCGCCGTGCTCGCGACGGCGCTCTCCGCCCTGTTCCTCTTGCCGCTCTGGAGCCACCCGCGGGCGTTCCCGATTCTGGCGGACGGCCGCTACGCCCACGTCTCGGCGATCGCCCGCGAGCTGCTCCCCTACGAGACCACGCAAAGCCACATCCCTGGCGGCCAGGACCTCTCGGCGCACGGGCTCTGGCTCAAGTTCCTCGGTGGCCCTGCGGGCCAGAAGAGCGGCAAGGCCTATGTGACCGGCGACGGCACCGCCGATCTCCTGCTCGGCAGCCCGAAAGCGCTGCGCGCCATCCTGATCGAGCTCGCCCCGAACGCCCCGAGCGCGCTCGAAGTGACCGGCGGCACAGTGGGAGAAAAGATCCTCCGCCCGGACGGCGGCATCGCCTTCTTCGTCACCCTAAGCAGCCCGCGCGCCGTCCATCCCATGTGGTGGACCCCCGACCCCTGGCGCCTCTACCGCTTCGCCCTCCGCCTACCGGGAGGCAAAGGGCCGATCGCCTTCGAGATCCAGCCCGCCGAAGAAGTCGGCGGCGAAGAGCAGGAAGGCCCGATCATCATTCACCGCCACCAGCCGGGTCCTGGATAGGGAGCCCCACGATAGGTTGAAACCCGCTTTTTTGGGTCGTCCGCCCATCGTCCGCCCATCGCCGGGTTGATTTACTCAGGCCCTTGAGTAAAATTACTCAGCGTATTGAGTAATCCGTCGATGCCCTTCGTCCGCCCACAGAGCGCCACCCTCGCTCACCGCTTAGAGGAGCCGCGCCGATTCGTGTGGGTCGTCGCCGGACCGCGCCAGGTCGGCAAGACCACCCTGGTGCTTCAAGTGACGGAAGCTTCAGGTCTGGCGACGCGCTACGCGAGCGCGGACGAGCCCTCGCTCCGCGGCTCCGCCTGGCTCGAACAGCAATGGGACGCGGCGCGCCTCGAAGCGAAGGCGGCGGGCCGGCGCGGCGCCGTGTTGGTGCTCGACGAGGTGCAAAAGCTCACCGGCTGGTCGGAGACCGTCAAGCGCCTGTGGGACGAGGATACCCGCACCGGTCTGGCGCTCCGGGTCGTCCTGCTCGGCTCCGCGCCGCTGCTACTCCGACAGGGGCTGACCGAGAGTCTGGCCGGTCGTTTCGAGGTCCTTCACCTGCCGCACTGGTCGTTCGCCGAGATGCGCGAAGCCTTCGACTGGTCGCTCGAACAATTCTTGTTCTTCGGCGGCTATCCGGGGGCGGCACCGCTCGTCGATGATCCCCGGCGTTGGGCCCGCTACGTGCTCGACTCGCTGATCGAAACGACGATCTCGCGCGATGTGCTGCTGCTCTCCCGCGTGGACAAGCCGGTGCTGCTGCGCCGACTGTTCCAGCTCGGCAGCAGCTATTCCGGGCAGATCTTGTCGTACACGAAGATGTTGGGCCAGCTGGCGGACGCGGGCAACACCACGACCCTGGCGCATTATCTCGACCTGCTGGCCGCCGCCGGAATGCTCGTCGGGCTGCCGAAGTTCGCGGGCGAGGTCGTGCGCCAGCGCGGTTCGAGCCCGAAACTGCAGATCCTGAACACGGCGTTGATGACCGCGCCGTCCGGCCTTTCGCCCCAGCAGGCGCAAGCCGACCGAGAATACTGGGGCCGGCTGGTCGAATCGGCCGTAGGGGCTCATCTGGCGAATGCCGCGGCAGCCGGCGAATGCGAGCTGTTCTATTGGCGAGACCGCGACCGGGAAGTGGACTTCGTCGTCCGGCGGGGCCGTTCGCTCACCGCAATCGAGGTGAAGAGCGGCAAGGACCGCGACGGCCGCTCCGATCTCAACGCCTTCGCCACGGCGTTCCACTCCACCCGCTCCCTCCTGGTCGGAGCGGACGGCATCGCGCTCGAAGAATTCCTCGCGCGGCCGGTGGAGCATTGGATCGAGGGGTGACCCGGGTTTTCTCTCTCCCACCCTATTCCGTCCGCAACACCTCCATCGGATCGGCCGCCGCCGCCCGCCGCGCGGGGAGATAGCTCGCGAGCAGTGCGACGGCAGTGAGAACCGCGGAGACCGCGAGATAGGTTGCGGCATCCGTGGCGCTCACTCCGAAGAGGAACGGTTTCATCAGCCAGGTGGCGGCGAGAGCGAGCGCGATGCCGATCGAAAGGCCGATCGCGACGAAGCGGGCGCTCTCTTTGAGGACCATCTGTACGACGTTGCCGGCCGTCGCCCCGAGCGCCATGCGTACGCCGATCTCGCGCCCGCGCTGGTTCATCGAGTAGGCGATCACGCCGTAGAGCCCGACCGCGGCGAGCAACAGGCCGACCAGGCCGAGAAGACCGGTGACCAGGGCGGCCACCCGTTGCGGCAGGAGGGCCAAACTCGTGATCACCGAGAGGGGAGTCACCTCCGCCCGTGGCAGACCGGGATCGAGCGCCCGCACTTCGTTGCGGATCATCGCCGCCACCCCCGCCGGATCGCCCTTCGACCGGACCATCAGGTTCAGCTCGGGGCTGAAGCTTTGCGCTACGGGCAAGAAGAGGAACGGCTCAACACTCTCGGAAAGAGACGCCACCTTCGCATCGCGGGCGACCCCGACGATGGTGAGGGGGGTCCTTGCCGCGATGGATCGTGCGGCCCAGCGCGCCGCCGCCGGGAAAGAAGCGGCGAGCCAGGGTTTCGTTCACGATCACCACGCCGGCCGCCTTCGGCCCGTCGGTCGCCGCGAAACCTCGCCCGGAGAGGAGGGGCATGTGGAGGGCCGCGAAATAATCGACATCGACCTCGGCAAACAGCATCACCTCGGCTCCATCACCCTCCACGCCCGGACCCGCCGCGGCGCCATCGACGCGAAACTCGTCGCCGGTCCGGTTGCCGGAAAGGGGGAGAACCCGCGCATACGAAACCGCCTCGACCCCGGGCCGGCCGGCCAGGCGCGTCCTCAAGTCGGCATAGAACTGCCGGGCGCGTTCTTCACCATAGCCATAGGTCCGGGTGTCGAAGGACGCCGTTGCCACCTGCGCGGCATCGAATCCCGGATCGACCCTTTGCCCACGATCGAGCGCCCGCAAGAAGAGCCCGGCGGCGACCAGCAGCAGCAGCGAGAGCGAGATCTGGCCGATCACCAGCGCATTGCGCGTCCGGGAACGTTTCCTCCCGGCCCCCGGTGCTTCCGCGCGGAGGGGAGACGCGAGCGTCCGGTGGATCTCGACCAAGCGGTCGGGCGCCCCCGCCCCCGGCAGCGGCCGGAAGGCCAGGCCGTTGGCGGCGCTGAAGATCGTCGTCACGGCGCCGATCCCGAGCGCCACCACCAGTCCCGCGACCAGGGTGAACATGGGAGCCTGCCGAAGCAGGCGGAGCGCGTAGCGCAGCTCCAGAAGGAAAACGTTCATGGCAGAGTCTCCGGGCCGTGAGGCAAGGCGAGCCACCGGAGCGCAAACAGGCGCCCGGAGCGCGGTCCAACGTTCGAGGAATGCCGAGGTGAAGAGATCGGGGAGCGCGCGCAACCAGAGCCGGGCGACGCCGAACCGCCGCCCGCGGACCGCATGGATTTGATCGCGGAAGAACTCTAGGAGGTCGGGCCCCGCCTGGCGGCGGAAAGCGGCCGGGTAGAGCCGCAGGAGGAACCCATAGATCCGCTCGGACCAGGAGCGTACGAAAGCGGGTCTCATATCGGCTCCGCCCGCCGGCCGAGAGCTTTGGCGGCAGGCGAGGCGATCAGAGCCCGAAGCCGTTTCACCTCCGCTTGCGCCGCCTGAAGTCCAAGCGGCGTGATGCGGAAATAGTTCCGTCGCTCAGTCACCTCCTCGCCGATCGGCCGCCGACCCGCCTCGCCGACCAGACCTTCGCCCTGCAACCGGCGCAGCGTGCGGTACAGGTTCCCCGCTTCGAGGCGAACGGCACCTTCGGTCCGCCGCTCGACCTCCTGGGACAGCGCATAGCCATGCCGATCCCCCTCGGCGAGCGCCGGGAGGAGAATCAGATCGACCGGCTTCAACGGCTGAAAAGGGGCTTCTGGCGGCACCGGGGCCTCCGCTCCGAGTAGGGTGTAAATGACCTTACGGAAGGGGGCGGTGGAAGGTTGCAGGGCGATCGGATTTTCTCCGTCGTGCGTGGCGTGGAAATCGGCAGGATCGCTCGACGTGCGCGCGCGCCGGCCGTGATCTAAGATCGGGCAAGCCAAAGCCGAAGGACGCCGCCCGGGGGGAGGATTCTGAGCTCAGCTCGGTCGGCGGATGCTTACAGCCCCGAGCGGGCCTTCTGCCCGGAATCGGAACCTCGAGAGGATCGAACCCATGTTGCGTCAACACCGGATGGCAAGTCATTCGAGAGCGCGTTCCTTCGCCACCTGGGCGCTCGTCGTGGGCGCGCTGCTATGGACCGTGCTGCCGCTGGCCGCTCAAGAGGTGATCGAGGGCAAAGCGATCCTCGCCCACCCGGCCGGCAAAGCGGTGGTCGAGGCGGGCAAACTGCTCAAGGCGGGCAAGCTCGCGGAGGTCAAGAAAGCGAGTGTGAAAGACGCACGCGAAGAGTGGGTGGCGCTCTCCGTGGCGGACCAGCGCGCGGAGGCCGCGGAAGCGGCGGCGAGCGCTCCCGACGCGAAAACGTTGGAGGCGGAGATTGCCAAGAGCGGCATCCTGACCAACTACGGCGACTCCGCGATGCTGCGCACCGCGTCGGCGGATGGCAACAGCGCGATCATGGCGTTCGTGGCTCTGGACGGCGGCATCTGGCGGGTGACCGCCGGACCGAAGACGATCGACACTACGCCGATCGTGGAGACCGCGCCGCCGCTGGAAGGGGAGGCGGTACTCGACCACGAGATCGGCAAGGCGGCGCTCGCTTTCGCCAAGGAGATCGCGGCGGGCAAGTTCGACGCCGCGAACGGGCTAAGGAGCGCCCCGGCGCGCGCCAAACGGGCCGCGATGGCGGCCAAAGAGCGCGCGGAGAGCGATCGCTACTGGCAGGACACCCTGCCCGCGCCGTCCGCCCTCGCCGATCAGATTCGTGCGGGCGGCAAACTCACGTTCGTGGGCGAAAAGGCCTACTTAAACGTCAGTCACAACACCAAGACCGAGAACGCCGACGGCAGCACCAGCTACTCTTCGACCTCAATGTCGATTCCGTTCGATCTCGACCAAGGCACCTGGCGGGTCGGCGACTAGAGCGCTTCGGCTTCCCTGTAGGGGATCTCCCGCGATCACGGGATCCTGGGACCGCCGGCGGCCTCGCCGGCGTTTTGGGAAGTTCGCGTGGTGTATCCTCTTTTCAAGCATGCCTTACTTCGCACACAGTGCCCCGGACCGGTCGGATTGGGAACCGCTCGCGCATCACCTGTCTGAGGTCGCGCGCCGGGCGGAGGCGTTTGCCGCCCCGTTCGGCGCCGGACCGGAAGCGCGGCTCGCGGGGCTGCTGCACGATCTGGGCAAGTACAGCGCGCGTTTCATCCGTCGGTTGGAAGGAACGGAGAGCGGGCTCGATCACTGGTCGATCGGCGCCCTCGCCTCTGGCGTCGTGGCGAGAACGAACGCGCAGGCGGTGGCGTTCGCGATCCACGGCCATCACGTCGGTCTCGCCAGCCCGGACATCTTGCGGACCCTGACATCGAAAACGGGAGATCGGTCGAGCTGGACCGAGAGCGACCCGCAGAGGGCGCTCGACCTGCTGCGCGCCGAGGGCCTGGAACTGCCCGAGCTGCCGGGCTCCCTCTACGATCCCAAAGGACCGCGGGTGGCTGGAATGGTCGATGTCCGGATGCTCTTCTCCGCTCTGGTCGATGCCGATTTCCTCGCCACCGAAGAGCATTTCCAGCGTTTCGAGCCGCGCTCGTTCCCACGGCCGGCGGGCCAGGGGCTCGAGCCGGAGAAGGCGTTGGCGTTACTTCTCGCCGAGATCGAGAAGACCGCCGCGGCGAGCGAGGCGGCGGCTCCCGTCCGCGCGCTCCGGGACGATTTGCTGGCAGCCTGCTTGAGCGCGGCGGAGTGGCCGCGCGGACCGCTCACGCTCACCGCGCCGACCGGATCGGGCAAGACGCTCGCGATGCTCGCCTTCGCGCTCCGCCACGCGCAGAAGCACAACCTGCGCCGGATCGTCTTCGCCGTGCCGTACGTCGCGATCCTCGAGCAGACCGCCCGCATCTACCGCGATCTCTTCGCCCCCGCGTTCGGCGAGGACTACGTGCTGGAGCATCACAGCCTGGCCGGGTTGGCACCCGATCCGACCGCGAACGAAGAGCCGAGCTGTGCCGAACGACGACGGCGGCTGCTGGCCGAGAACTGGGACGCGCCGATCGTGCTCACCACCAACGTCCAGATTCTCGAATCGCTGTTCGCGAACCGCCCTTCGGCCTGCCGCAAGCTCCACCGCCTCGCCGATTCGGTCGTCCTGTTCGACGAGGCGCAGACGATCCCGCCGGGGCTCGCGGTGCCGACGCTCGCCGCGCTCTCCCGCCTCGCCGAGCGCTACGGTTCAACGGTCGTGTTCGCGACCGCGACCCAGCCGGCGTTCGATCACCTGGACGCCCAGGTGCAGGAACTCGCAGCCGAGGGCTGGAAGCCGCGCGAGATGGTGGGGGCGGATCTCGCCCTGTTCGCGCGGGTGCGCCGGACCCGCCCGGTCTGGGACCTCGACCGACCGAAGAGCTGGCCGGAGATCGCCGCCGAGATCGTGGCTTGCGAGCAGGGGCTCGCGATCGTCAACCTGAAGCGCCACGCCCGCGACCTCGCGGCGGCGGTCTCCGCCCATGCCCCCGAAGGGCTGTTCCACCTCTCGACGAATCTCTGCCCCGCGCACCGCGAGAAGGTGCTCGGGCAAGTCCGCGAACGGCTGGCGGTCGGCGCGCCCTGCCGGCTGATCGCGACACAATGTGTCGAAGCCGGAGTGGATATCGATTTTCCCCGGGTCTGGCGCGCCTTCGGGCCGCTCGAATCGATCGCCCAGGCGGCGGGGCGCTGCAACCGCAACGGCCGCGCGGCGGAGCTGGGGGAGGTGCGGATCTTCGATCCAGAAGACGAGCGCTTCCCGCCCGGCGCCTACCAGCAGGCCGCAGCGGCGACCCGGACCCTGATTGCGCGGCTCGGCGCGGACGCGATCGACCTCGACGATCCGGCGCTCTACCGGCGCTACTACCGGGATTTTTTCGACGGCAGCCGGATCGCGGAAGGGAACGCCAAGCTGCGCGAAGCGATCTGCGGCCACGATTTCGCTGAAGTGGCCCGGCTCTATCGCCTGATCGAGAAAGACGCGATCGAGGTGCTCGTCCCTTACGACCTCACGGCGTTCGAAGCGCTACGCGCGGAGGTGGCGGTAGCCGGCCGGCCGCTCGCGCGTTGGGTCAAGAAAGCCCGCCGCCATGCCGTGAGCCTGTACCGGCCGAAACGAGACGACGAGGTCTGGTCGGTCCTCGCCCCCCTGTCGGCCGCGCCGAAGAAAGCCCGCGAGCGCGACGACCGGCTCGAACGGGACGAGTGGTTTGTGCTCACCGGAGCGGGGGAGTACGACCGCGAGCTGCTCGGGCTTGTGGGAGCGTCGAAAGTGTGGATCGCGTAAACGCTTGGCCAAGGGATCTTGGACCGTTGGCGAAAAACGCCGGCGAGGCCGCCGGCGGTCCCAGGAAACCTGGATCGAACGGTTGAGCTTGGTTCGGCGGCGCCTGCGGAGTAAGGGATGACCGTCGGCGCTGGGTTTGAATTCCGGCCGCGGGATCCTGGGACCGCCGGCGGCCTCGCCGGCGTTTTTTAGCTTCGGCGCCCCGCGCCACCGCCACGACTCGGCATCTGGGGCTAGGCCACGGCGCGCTCGAAGTGCGGCACGGGCTCCGGCAATGGTCCGCCGGTGCCCTCGTTCTCGCGTCTTTACATACGTAACCCAGGAGGTCCCCGATGGCCGCCAACCGCCAAGTTCTCGAAGTCTGGGGCGAGCTCGCCTGTTTCAGTCGCCCGGAGCTCAAAGTGGAGCGCTTCAGCTACCCGTGCATCACGCCGTCGGCGGCACGTGGGGTGTTCGATGCGATCTATGCCAAGCCGGTCGAGTTTCGTTGGCAGATCGGCAAGATCGAGCTGTTGGAGAAACCCGCGTTCTTGGCCCTCCGACGCAACGAGGTCAAGGAGAAGATCAACGTCACCGCGGTGGCGGCCTGGATGGAGGGCAAGCGCGAGCCCGAGCCGATTTGGGCGGATGGCGACCGCGAGCTGCTCGGGACCGACGAGAAGGGCCGGACGCAGCGCCAGACGATGGCGTTGCGCAATGTGCGCTACCGGCTGACCGCCGAGATCGTTCCTTGGCCGGGTCACGAGGCGAAGCAGGCGGCGCTCGAAGCGCAGTTCCGGCGCCGGGCCGAGAAGGGGAAGTGTTTCTACCAGCCCTATTTCGGTTGCCGGGAGTTCCCCGCCTATTTCGAGCTGATCGATCGTGAGCCTGGCGGCGAGGCCAAAGCCCCGGTCGAGCTGGATCTCGACATCGGCCTGATGCTCTATGACGTGTTCGACCTGTCGCGTCCCGGGGCTCCGACCGACCGCCCCACGGTGAGCCTGTTCCGCGCGGCGATTTGCGGCGGCGTGCTCGAAGTGCCGGAGTGGGGGAGTGCCGAGGTGCTGCGTTCCGGAGGCGTCGGCTGATGCTCGAAAGTCTGGTCCGCTACGCCACAGAGCGCAACCTGGTCGCCGAGCCGGGATTCAAACCGAAAGAGGCGCGCTGGTCGATCCAGGTCGATCCGGCGAAGGGTTATCTCGGCCTCCAGGAGCTGGGGGAGGCCGGGCCGAAGAACAAAGGGGCGACGTTCGCGAAGTGCGCCGACCTGACGCTCGGCGAGATGAAGCGGGGGGGCGGCGGCACCCGCCACTTTCTGCTCGATCAGGTGGACGTGATCGCCCACTGGCAAGAAGAGCCCGACGCGCCGGACGCCAAGCTCACGGCCAAGCACCGCTTCTTTGTCGGACTTTTGCGCCAGGCGGCCGAGGGGGTCCCGGACCTCGCGGCCTGCGCCGCGGCGCTCGAAGATCCGGCTCAACTCGCGCGTCTAGAGGCCGATCTCCGCGCCAGCAAGGCGAAGCCCACCGACAAGGCGACGTTCGCGCTCGCGCTGCCGGACGGAGGCTTCGAGTTTCCGGTTGCGTCCGACGCCTGGCACGGTTGGTGGCGGGGCTTCCGCCGCACTCTTTCGCGCGATGGCGGGTCGGCCGGTGGTGCGGAGGGGGGCGAGGCCGCGGCCACCGTGCGCTGTCTCGCGAGCGGCGAGTTGGTGGCCCCCGTTGCGACCCAATACATGATCCGTGGCCTGGCGGATGTCGGCGGCCTGCCGATGGGCGATGTGCTCGCCTCGTTCAAACAGGAGTCGTTCTGCTCCTACGGCTTTGTCCAGGGGGAGAACGCGCCGGTCTCCGAAGAGATGGCCTCGGCGTTTCGCGCTGCGCTCGAGCACCTGCTCGCCCGGAACTTCATCCGCTTGGGCGATCTCAAAGTCGTCTACTGGTTCCGCGACGCGTTACCGCAGGATGACGACGATCTCTTCGGTGTTTTCGAGCAGGGCGAGGATCTCGCGCCGGGGGCGGAGCGCTTGGCCGCCACGTTGTTGCGCCGGATCAGGACGGGGGAGCGCGCCGATCTCGCGGGCAACCGCTTCTACGCCCTCACGCTTTCCGGTGCCTCGGGCCGGATCATGGTCCACGACTGGTTCGAGGGCTCGTTCGAAGAGTTGGCCGAAGCGCAGGAGCGCTGGTTCGAAGCACTCTCGATCGTTCGCCGCGACGGTACCGGCCTCGCCCGCGATCCGAAGTTCATGGCGGTCGGGGGCGCTCTGGTCCGCGTGCTCGACGATCTGCCGCGGCCGTTGCGCGTGGCGCTCTGGCGGAGCGCCCTTCGGCCTGCACTGCCGATGCCACAACAGGCGCTCGCGATGGCGCTCGCCCGCTTCCGGATCGATGTCCTGGATCCCGACAATCCTTTCAATCATGCCCGGGCCGGTGTGCTCAAAGCCTGCCTGCTGCGCGCTCCCGCGGCGACGCCTAATGGAGATGGAAACCTCATGACACATCTGAACCAAGAGCATCCCGCTCCGGCCTACCACTGCGGCCGGCTGGTCGCGTTGCTCGCCGAGTTGCAGCGGCGGGCGCTCGGCGATGTCGGGGCCGGCGTGGTCCAACGCTATTACGCCGCGGCGAGCACGACGCCCGCCCTGGTGCTCGGCCGGGTGCTGCGCACCTCGCAGTTCCACCTCGACAAGCTCGATATCGGCCTGCGCCGCATTCTCGAAGGGGAAATCGCCGACGTGGTGGCGCAGATCAGCGATTTTCCCCAGACCCTCGATCTGCCGGGCCAGGCGCTGTTCGCCCTCGGCTACTACCAGCAGATCGCCCATGACCGCGCCGCCGCGGCGCTGCGTCGCGCCGAGCGCGGTGCGCAGAGCGCGGACGCTTCGACCGCCCACCTCCCAGACCTCGACGACTTGAACCAGGAGATCGCCTCGTGACCGAAACCACCGCGCTTACGAACCGCTACGAATTCCTCTTCCTCTTCGACTGCGAGAACGGCAATCCGAACGGCGATCCCGATTCGGGCAACGCGCCGCGGGTCGATCCGCAGGACCTTCACGGGCTGGTCTCGGATGTCGCGGTCAAGCGCCGCATCCGCAACTACGTCCAGCTCGCCCGCGGCAATGAGATGCCGAACGCGATCTTCGTCGAGCACGCGACGAACCTGAACCGTCCGATCGCCCGCGCTCATGAAGAGACCGGCGGCAGCGTGCCGGAGAAGGGCAAGGCGACCAAGTCGAAGGTTGAAGCGGCGAAGCGTTGGATCTGCGACAACTTCTTCGATGTTCGCGCCTTCGGCGCCGTGATGTCGACGGGAGCCAACGCCGGCCAGGTGCGCGGGCCGGTGCAGGTGGCGTTCTCTCGATCGGTCGATCCGGTGCTCGCGCTCGATGTCTCGATTACCCGCATGGCGGTGGCCGAGGACGTCAAGGGCAAGCGGACGAGCGCCGACATCGCCGCCTGGGAGGCGGAGCAGTCGGAGGATCAGCTGCGCACGATGGGTCGAAAGTCGCTGATCCCCTACGGTCTCTACCTGGGCAAGGGCTTCATCTCGGCGCACCTCGCCGCCGGCACCACCGGTACCGGCTTTTCCGAGGCCGACCTGGCTTTGCTCTGGGAGGCGCTGCTCGGGATGTACGACCACGACCGCTCGGCGAGCAAGGGTCTGATGGCGATGCAGAAGCTGTTCGTCTTCCGCCATGTCGGCACCGACACGGACCCCGAACAGAGGAAGCGCCAGGCGATGCTCGGCTGCGCCGGGGCGCACACGCTGTTCGACCTGATCGAAGTGAAGCGCAAAGCGGGGGTCGATGCGGCGCGCAAGTTCACCGACTACGACGTGATCATCCATCGCGATCGTCTGCCGGCGGGGGTGGAGTTGCTCGAGCTGCGCTGAGTGGGCACCCGATGAGCGAACTCTTCCCCGAAGACGACCTCCTCCCCATCTCGGCTCTCCAGCACTTCGTGTTCTGCCCGCGGCAGTGCGCGTTGATCCATGTCGAGGGGATCTGGGAGGACAACCCGTTGACGGTGGCGGGGACGCAGCTTCATGAGCGGCTGGACGAGGCGGGCGGCGAGGCGCGGGGCGATCTTTTGACCGCTCGCGCCTTGCCGCTGCGGAGTCTTCGGTACGGTCTGGCCGGTCGGGCGGATGCGGTGGAACTGCATCGGCTTCCTGCGGGGGCCGAAGGGGGAGTGGAGCTTCCCGGTCGGTCGGGCCGTTGGCGCCCGTTTCCGGTCGAGACCAAACGGGGCAAGCCGAAATCGCACGATGCGGACCGGATCCAGCTCTGCGCCCAGGCGCTCTGTCTCGAAGAGATGCTCGGTGTCGCGGTCCCCGCCGGGGCGCTGTTTTACGGTACGCCGCGGCGGCGCGAGGAGGTGGCGTTCGACGCGCCTCTTCGCGCGGCGACGGAAAGCGCGGCCCAGGGGGTGCGCGACCTGATCGCCACAGGCACCACGCCGCGGGCGGTGCGGGAACCGAAATGCGACCGCTGCTCGCTGTTCGATCGCTGTCTGCCCGATCTGGCGGGGCGCTCAGGCCGCGCCTACCTGGATGCCGCACTCTCCGCGGAGGAGAACGCGCCATGAAACGGCTCGGCAATACTCTCTACGTGACCACTCCAGGCGCCTACCTCGGCAAGGACGGCGAGGCGGTCGCGGTGCGGATCGCGGAAGAGGTCAAGATGCGCATCCCCGTTCACCTGCTCGACGGCATCGTCTGCCTGGGTGCCACCGGAGCGAGCCCGTACCTGCTCGGTTTCTGCGGCGAGAAGGGGGTCGCGGTGTCGTTCCTCACCGAACAGGGCCGGTTCCTCGCCCGGGTGGAAGGGCCGGTCTCGGGCAATGTCCTGCTGCGCCGCGCCCAATACCGCACGGCGGACGCGCCCGAGCGCTCGACCGGGATCGTGCGATCGATCGTCGCGGCGAAGATCGCCAACAGCCGCGCGGTGTTGCGCCGCGCGGTGCGCGACCGGCCGGAGGGGGAGGGGAACGGGGGACTCGACTCCGCCGTCGCCCGGATCGGCGCGCTCGTCCCCGGCCTGCGCGGGGCGCCCTCGATAGACGTGTTGCGCGGCCTGGAGGGGCTGGCGGCGCGGATCTATTTCGAAGTCTTCGATACCCTGATCGTCCAGCAGCGCGAGTCGTTCTCATTCAAAGGCCGCAGCCGCCGGCCGCCGCTCGATCGGGTGAACGCCCTGCTCTCGTTCCTCTACGCCCTGTTGCGGCACGACGCCGCGTCGGCGCTCGAAGGGGTGGGGCTCGATCCGGCGGTCGGCTTTCTGCACACCGATCGGCCCGGCCGCCCGGGGCTCGCGCTCGATCTGATGGAGGAGCTGCGCGCGTTCCTCTGCGACCGGCTCGCGCTGTCGTTGATCAATCTGCGTCAGGTCCGCCCGGAAGGCTTCGTCACCCGCGAGACGGGCGGAGTGGAGATGGACGACGCGACGCGCAAGGAGGTGCTGGTCGCCTACCAGAAGCGCAAGCAGGAGGAGTTGCTCCACCCCTTCCTGCGCGAGCAGGCGCCGGTGGGGCTCGTGCTCCACCTTCAGGCGTCTCTCCTCGCGCGCCATCTGCGCGGCGATCTGGACGCCTATCCACCGTTTTTCTGGAAGGGTTGAGGAGCGGCAAAGCCCATGCTCGTCCTGATCAGCTACGATGTGGCGACCACGACCCCGGCCGGCCGGCGCCGGCTGCGCCGGGTCGCCAAAACCTGTCTGGACATGGGGCAGCGGGTCCAGAACTCGGTATTCGAATGCCTGATCGATCCGACCCAATGGGCAATTCTGCGCAACCGGCTGCTCGCCGAGATCGACACGACCGAGGACAGCCTGCGGATCTACTTTCTCGGCAAGCATTGGCGCGGGCGCATCGAGCACCACGGCACGAAGCCCACGCTCGACCCGGAAGGTCCGCTGCTCGCCTGAGGGCTCGGCGTGGATCGGCGCGCCCTTTCGCTCACGAGGGAAGAACGGTGCAATCTGTGCAGCGCGAGTGTTCTCTCGTGCGATTCGAGGTGCGTGAAGACCCGCTCAACGAACGGAACCCGCTTCTGCGCGCCCTGGTCGTGCGAGCCGGATGCACAAATGTGCGATCTCGATTCTTAGCCCTCCTGTGTTCGGATTTTTGCGTGCAACTCTTCGTCACGGTCGTGCAACTCAACGGTCGTGATGTGCAATCCTCCAGGCGGAATGTGCGCACTCGACGAATTCCAGAGCTCGCCAACCGCCGGTGGGTGGGTCAAAATGTCAGAATTGTGCGTTCCGGCGTATGAAGATCGGTGCACGGTCCCGGAGAACAGGTTCTCGGCACCCGAGACGCACG
>JANNIH010000115.1:0-83426 GCA_031404815.1 Holophagales bacterium
CCGAACGGCCCTCCGAGAGCTTCAGATCCTGCACCTTGGCGCCGAGCAGCGGGGCGACCTGGGGGAGAAAGGCGCGCGCGATCCGGTCCATGGCGGCGAGGTCGACCTTGCCGGAGGCGCCGAGAAACGGTGCGATATCCCGGTCGGACAGGCTGTTGCCGGCGCCCGGAATCCAAGGCCGGCCGGAGCCCTCCGCGAATTCGAGGTAGCCGCTGCGCTTGTCGATGTAGCCCACCCAAGTGCCACCGGCGTCCGTTTGGAAGCGGCTCCACGCGTCGGCGACACTCGGTGCGATGCCGCTTGAGGCGTCGTCGATCAGACCGACCGATGGGGGTGGGGAGAACGCCTGTTTGAGGGTTGCCAAGCGCCCGAGCGGGCCGGCGTCGTGACTCTGCACCGTCTGGGCCTCTGCGGAGATCGCGAGCGCGGCTCCGAGAAGGAACGCGAGCCCGACCGGATTGCGGAACTTTCGGATCATGAACTTCCTCTCTGGCTGCTGTGGGTACCTGGTTGGAATCTCGAATCGACTTCTGGAATGTATCAGGTACCGACTCTCGAAGTAGAACCGAATCGGTGCCCCGCGATCCGCGCTCCAATCTCGCCGACCAGTTGGGTCAGTTCGACGAGATCGGTGGCGGAGACGAACGGCGATAGCTCCGCGAGCAATGCTTCTTTCGGCAGCGGAAACGCGACCAGCAGAGCGAGCAGGTCGGCCTCGTAGAGCGCCGCGCGCGGCAGGCGCCCCTGGCGGTAGAGGGAGGGGAGCGCGTACAGCTTGAGCAGGAAGAGCCCTTCCGGTGTGGCGCAGGGGATCTTCTGCTCGGCGAATGGGCGCACCGTCGCGTGGTGGAGCCGGACATGATCGAAAAAGAGGTTGGTGGTGAGCAGCAGATCGACATCGAGACCGGAGAATGTCGCCGCGGCGAAATCGGCGTCTCGCTTCTTCACCTCCAACTCGGGGAGTCGTCCGAGTGTCTCGGGTGCGAGAAGAAGGTCGATATCCTCGGTGTTGCGCCCTGCGACGTAGGAGAGGAGCGCGATGCCTCCGACCAGTAGATAGTCGGCCTGCCGCTCGGCGAGCAGGGAGAACAGCTGCTCGACTTTGGCCCGAATCGTCGTTTCGTCCACGTGCACCTCCCGCTTCCAGTCGAACAGGCGGGCGTTGCCGAGCACCTCGCCGATCCGCAGCACCCGTGCCTCTAAAGTCTCCATCATGACTCCCCGGCCCCAATCCTACCGCCCGAGCCCCCGCCCGGTCGCGAGGTAGGTGGCGAAGCTGCCGAGCCAGTGCCCCCCTTCGTAGTGGGCTCCGGTCACCGCGGCCAAGCCCGCCGCTCGATGCCGGAGCGCGGTGGCGTGCAGGGCGGGGAGGCGCGGGTCGCCCTCCGGCAGGGCGGCGGCGATCCCTTCGAGCATCCAGGCGCGCGACAGGTTCAGGCCGTCCAGGTGCGCGAGCTTGGGATCGGTCGGATCGGTGACGATCGCCGGATCGAGCCAAGAGGGCGAGCCCGGGGCCTCGGCTGAGCGGGGGATCTGCGGCAGGAAGTCGGCGAGCCAGGCGGCGAACCGTGGTGCGGGGAGAATGCGCCGCATCAGGTCGGCTTCGCCGAGGCAGGGGGAGAGGAAATCCTGCCCCGAGGGCTCGTAGGCGAGCGGGCAGGCGCGATCGGCGAGGTAGAACGCTTCGCTCCGCGAGACGATCAGCGCTTCGAGGGGAGCGTCTTTCGCGATGCGCGCCCAATCGAGGATCAAGCCGAAGGCGAACGCGGTCTGGTCGTGCTCGCCGATCCGGATCGGCCGCGACAGTTTCGGCAGCCAGAGGGCGATCCGTTTCGCCGCCGCCCGCTCCAACGGTTCGAGTGTTGCGGACCAGTCTCTCGCTTGGGGGTCGTCCCAGCCGCGCAGCTCGGCGCCGAGCTGGAGCAGCCAGGCGAGACCGTACGGGCGCTCGAACGAGACCCGCCCCGGTCCGTCGAGGTTACGCACCTCGGCGGCGATCTTCTGGAGCGTGAGGCTCGCGGCGAGTGCCGCCTTCGCCCGAGCCGCGAACGGCGCTTGCGGGTAGGTGCGGGCGAGCCGGGCGAGCAGCCAATGGCCGTGGACCGCCGAGTGCCAGTCGTAACAGCCGAAGAACGCGGGGTAGAGCTGCCGCGGGGGCTTTGCGTCGGCGTCAGAAGCCATCACGTGGGCGATCTTGTTCGGATACTCCTTGCCGACGCAGGCGAGGGCCAAATCGGCGAAGCGCGCGGCGGCTTGGGCGTCGAAGGCGGGAGCCTCGGCCCGGGCGACCCGGGGGAAAAGCGGAGACACCAGGAGCAAGAGAAGGAGCGGCAGGCGGCGCATGGCCGGGGAATCGTAAACGAAACGGGCAACCTTCGGCGTTTCCTTGCGTAGCTCCTTCCCAAGTCTATCGAGAGGACATCCACGCCTTCCGGGAGGAAACACCGATGAAGCGTTTCTTGACGCCCTGCCTTACTCTCCTCGCTCTCGCCTCGCCCGCGATCTCACAGAGCCTCACCCTGCCGCCGAGCGGCGACAACCAGCACTCCGAAGTGTCGCAGCAGATCGGCCGGGTCACGGTCGAGATCAGCTACAACAGCCCGAACGTCCAGGCTCCCGACGGCACCGACCGCAAGGGCAAAATCTGGGGCGAGCTGGTCCCTTACGGTCTGGTGAACCTGGGGTTCGGGTCGTGCGGCGACCGGTGCCCGTGGCGGGGCGGCGCAAACCAGAACACGACGTTTGCGGTCGATCACGACGTGATGGTGCAGGGCAAGCCGCTGCCGGCCGGTACGTACGGGCTCCATTTCATTCCAGGCAAAGAGGAGTGGACGATCATCTTCTCCAACAACTCGACCGCCTGGGGGAGCTACTTCTACGACGCCAAAGAGGACGCCTTGCGGGTGACGGCCAAGCCCGTGGCGGGCGCCTACGCTGAATTCCTGACCTACGAGTTCGTCGATCGCCAACCGGCCAAGGCGACGGTCGAGCTGGAGTGGGAGAACTTGGCACTCCCCTGGACGATCGAGGTGCCGAACGCCGATCAGCTCTATGTCGACAACATTCGCCGCGAGCTGCAGAATTTCCAAGGTTTTACTTGGCAGAACTGGGATGCGGCGGCAAACTTCTGCTTGAGCCGCAAGATCAACCTGGCGGAAGGGCTCACCTGGGCGGAGGCCGCGGTGAACGGGCCGTTCGGCGGTCAGGCGAACTTCACCACCCTGTCCACCCTCTCCGCGCTCCAAGAAGCCAACGGCCAAGCCGCGGAATCCGCCAAGACGTTCGAGCTTGCGATCAACCATCCGTCCGCGAGCGCGACGGAGATTCACGCCGTCGGCCGCCAGCTGTTGGCTCAGAAGAAGACCGCCCTCGGGATCAAAGTCCTGGAGACCAACGGCAGGCGTTTCCCCGGTGTCTGGCCGACCGAAATGAGCCTCGGCCGGGCGAGCTCAGCAGCCGGCAAGAAAGCCGATGCGATTCGCCACTTCAAGACCGCACTCACGCAGGCGCCGGACGAGGCGAGCCGGAAGAACGTCGAGGCCGTGCTGGCCCGGCTCGAAAAGGGCGAAGCGATCGATTGACCTGTCCGATGCCCTACCCGCGCCGCGCGGCGAGCCGCCGTGCGGCGAGGGCGGCGAGCCCGAGCGCCAAGAGCCCCAGACCCGCCGGGCCGAGCGCCGGGACTTCGATCACCGCCGGTCCCGGCGGCGGGGGAGGGGGAGGTCCTTGACCGCGGACGATCGTCAGCGCTTGATCGATGGCGACGCCGGTTCGGGTCTCCACTTCGCCGTCCGGCCAAGCGATTTTGAGCTCGGTGATCGCGGTCGCCGCCCCGAGCCCGAAATGGGCCTCGATCGGGTTGCTCGACAGGAAGTTGTTGCCGGCGGCCAGCTCGCGCATCTGGGTGCCCGCCGCGGTGGTCACATAGACGCGGGCGCCGACCGCGGCGGAATTGGCCCCCGGCTGGCGCAGCCGAACCGTGAGGTGGTGGGCGCCGGTCGCCAGGTCGTTGCGGAACAGCCGGCCGAACCCGGTGTTGTTCTGGATGAACAGATCGATGTCGCCGTCGCGGTCGTAGTCGAAGCAGGCGATGCCGCGCCCCTGCTCGGTCGAATCGAGGCCGAGCTCGGCCGCCCGCTCGGTGAACGTGCCGTTGCCGTTGCTGACGAACAGGCGCGCCGGGTCGTGGTAGAACTCGGCCGCCGGGAGCGGCCAGAAGCCGTTGACGTGAAAAATGTCGAGATGGCCGTCGTTGTCGAGATCGGTCATGCAGCTGCCCCAGCCCCAATAGCCGATCCGTACCCCTGAGGCCTCCGTGACATCCTCGAAACTGCCGTCGCCGCGGTTCTTGTAGAGCCGGTTGCCGGTCGTCCCCCAGTTCCCTTCGGATACACCGTTCGGGTCCCAGATGCTCGAGATGAACCAGTCGAGATCGCCGTCGTTGTCATAGTCGCCGACCGCGGCGCCCATGCCGTTCTGGTCGGTCAAGACCGCCTCGTCCGTCGTCTCGGCGAACGTTCCGTCCTGCTGGTTGCGAAAGGTGCGGCTGGTGTTGAAATCGGCGGCGAGCAGCAGGTCCGGCCAGCCGTCCGAGTCGATATCGGCGAAGTTCGGCGTGAACGAGTAATCCACGTTGCGCAGCGCTTCGGCAAAGCCCGCGGTGAGCCCGATGTCTTGGAAGGCGCCGTTGCCGAGGTTCTTCCAGAGGTGCCCTTTGCCCCCACCGCCGCGCCACCAATGGGTGAGGAAGATGTCGAGGTCGCCATCGTGATCGATATCGGCAAACGCGGCGGAGAACGTGTCGCGCCCGTCCGCTCCGAGCCCCGAGGTGCCGGTCGCGTTGGTGAAGTGCCCCGTGCCGTCGTTCATGTAGAGGCGCGGCTCGGTCTTGTTGACACCGCCTAAAAGCAGGTCGGGGGCGCCGTTGCCGTCGAGGTCGGCGAACGCCGCTCCACTCGGAATGCCACCGACAATGGCGAGGCCGAGTTCCGCAGCCGCCTCTTCGAACGTGCCGTCACTCCGGTTGCGATAGAGCGCGACCGGATGGAGGTCGCCGCGCACCACCAGGAGATCCTGGTCGCCGTCGCCGTCGATGTCCGCAGCGGCGGTTCCCCCCGACATCATGTCCGGCTCGCCGAAGAAGCCGAATTCGAGCCCGTGCTGGGCCGAGCCGAGGCCGGCGGTCGCGGTGACATCGGTGAAGGCCCACCCGCCCGCGGGGGAAGCCGGAGCGGCGGGCAGGCAGCAGAGGGAGAACGCGAAGAAAACAGGTTGAAGAGAGCGCGCGAGCGGCCGAAATGGGTATTTCATCGACGAACCTCCGGGACTCCTTTGAATCGATCGGTTCGTTTGTACTCTCTGCATCCGGCCCGGGTCAAGCTCGCGCGCTTGCAACCGCTCAAACTCCCAAGGCTTCCAGGCGCGCGATGATCTTCTTGGCGGTGTGTCGCCAGGTCCAGTGAGCGGCGATCTCGCGAGCGGCCGCCGCCCCCTTGGCCCGCGCTTCGTCGCGCTTCTCGACTACCTGACGGAGCAGGTGGCGGAGGTGGTCGGGGTCGGGGTCGGCCCAGCGAAAGCCGGTGTAGTAGGGGCACTTTGCGACCGCGGGGATGGTGCCGCGAACGCGCAACGGATAGGAGTTCCCCTCGTCGATGAACTCGCGGTGAGCCCCCCAATCCGTTGCGATCGCGGGCAGGCCACAGGCCATCGCCTCCATCAGCGGCATGTTCCACCCTTCGCCGCGTGAGACCGAGACG
The DNA here is from genome assembly GCA_031404815.1 of Holophagales bacterium. Classification (GTDB taxonomy): domain Bacteria; phylum Acidobacteriota; class Thermoanaerobaculia; order Multivoradales; family UBA5704; genus DASYKS01. Next base: position 5,757 of record JANNIH010000115.1, read on the forward strand.
AAACAGTCGGTCGAAGAATAGAGCGAGCCGAGCTGATAGTGGGGGAACTCCTGGTTGAACAGGAACGAGATCCGCCCTCCGGAGTCGCGCAGGCGCAGCGCGCGGATCTCCTCTTTGAGCTTGAGCCCCGGGTCGCGATTGATCACCTTGCAGAGCAGGCGCACCGGCTCGTCGCAGCCGAACTCGTCATTGAAGATCTTGAGCAGCAGTCCGGGCTCTTTGCGCTCGCCCCATTCGAAAGCGGAGAAGAAGACGAACTCTCCTTGCAGGTTGGGAAACGCCTGGAGACCGGGGTGGAAATAGTTGGTGTCGACGCCGAGCGGGATGATCTCGACCGGGCGTTTGAGGCCGGAAGCCAGGAAGCCCTGGCGGTTGAACTCGCTCGGCACCCAAACCTCGTCCATCTTCTGGGCCGCCCGGACCCAGTCGCGCGGGAAGCCATCGACCTCGAGCATCGTGTAGCCGATTTTGATCCGGCCGCGATTGCTGCCGAACACATCGCCCTGACCGTAGACCACCGCGGCTTTCGGCCGCCAGGAGACGGGGCGGCTGCGCAGCACGTTCAACCGGTAGTCTTCACTGTTATCCGGCTCGCTTGGGGGGAAGACCGTGCGCGGCCCATAGACGTAGCGGTAGGCGACCTCGACCCCCTCCGTATCGAGCGCGCGCAGGATCTCGCGGCAGCTCATCGCGTAGCCGGTCGGGAAGTTCATGATCGACTGCCAGAGCAGGCGATGCCGGTAGCGAGACGAGAGCTCTGGCCCCCATTTCGCGCGAAAGACGGCGCGGCTGGTTTGGAACAGGCGACCGAGCGAATCCGGGTCGTTCTGGGTCGAGCCATGCTCGTTGTGGACCAGCGTGACGCCGCCGCAGACCACGGTTTTCCAACCCGCTTTGCGGGCGCGCAGGCAATAGTCGGTGTCCTCGAAATACGACTCGAAATCGAGCGCCAAGCCGCCGATCTCCGCCAGCAGCTCGCGTCGGATGAAGGCGCAGGCAAAGACGATTCCTTCGACCTCGCGCACCTCGGCGGTGTACTGGCCGAGGTCCTGCTCGAGTGCGCCGATCTGCTGCCCCCAGAAGGTGTCGGGGAGGATGTAAGTGCCGGCGTGGAGGAGTCGGCCGTCGGGCAGCCGAAGGCGGCAGCCGACCACGCCGATCTTCGGATCGGACGCCGCGGCCGCACGCAGCCGAAAGAGCCAATCGGCCTGGGTGAAGACCAGGTCGTTGTTCAAGAGGACGATGTCGGAGTCGGGATCGGCGGTCTCGATGCCGGCGTTGTTGCCTCGGACAAAGCCGAGGTTCTTGGGCAGGCGCAAGACGCGAATCCCCGCGATCTCGGCCAGCCGTTCCGGCGTCTCGTCGGTCGAGCCGTTGTCGACCACCAGCACCTCGGTGTTGCCCAAGTCGGTGGCGAGCAGGGTCTCCAAGCAGCGCTCGGTGAGGTCCCATCGATTCCAGGCGAGCACCAGCAGCGTGGCCTTCCGCGCCGTCTCGCGGGGAGGGGGGCAGATCGGTTCGATCGCCGTCATCGGGAGGCGGCCGACTTAGGGGTCAGGCTCTGCCACAGGTCGCGGAGCGTCTCGGGGACGTTCGCGGCGGTGAGCGCCGTGGTCTCGCGCCAGATCGCCAAATCGTAGCTGCCAAAGGGGAGGGGCGGGAGGCCGTCGGCCAGGCGCGAAAAATTCAACAGCTCGCGGCTCGGCAGCAGCTTTTGGAGTTCGCGCAGTTCGTTCGAACGCCGGAGCAGCACCGCTTCGAGGGTGGCCACCCGCGCTTCCAAGCGGGCGATCCGCAGGGTGGCTTCGAGGCCGTTCATGGCGTCATTCGTCATCGAGCGAGGTCGCCCGCGCCTACCAGGCGCGCCCGAACGGTCGACGCAGCGCCTGGAGCAGGCGCCACGACCGGGAATGGAGGAGGGTCCGGTGAAACTCGGCGAGCCGGTCGATCTCGCGGCGGAGGCGCAGCACTTCCGTGTGGGTCACCGGCGGCGCCTCCTCTTGGGCGGGCGTGTCCGAGCCGCGATCGGCGAGCGCGGTGCGGCCGAGCTGGTTCTCGCGCTCGCGGCGCTCGATTAGGCGCAGGTCGGCGTCGAACGCTTCGGCCTCCAGGCGGCCGAAGCGCTCCGCGTCGGTGAGCGCGACCTCGAAAACCAAGCCGGCGGCAGGAGGCGAGGGTCTTGCTTCGGCAGTCTCTACGGAAGGCATCAAATCCTCGAAAAGGGACCGGAGTATATCCGGAGATCGCGATGTCTTGGCCAGCCGGTCCCGCCCCGGAACCGCCTCGAATCGAAGGAAGGATGCGCTGAGCTGGATTCCTGGCGCCCTTACCCCTAGACTCCGCTGCCGTGGAAACCGGTACCAGCGCCCGTCGCGAGCGGAAAATCTGTGTCGTCATGCCGGCTTACAACGCCGAGCTGACGCTCGAACGGACGTTTCGCGACCTGCCTGCGAGTTGGGTCGACGATGTCGTCCTGGTCGATGACGGCAGTCGAGATCGGACGGTGGCGATCGCGCGCGAACTCTCGATTCACACCGTCGTCCATGCGCAGAACCGCGGCTACGGCGGCAACCAGAAGACCTGCTACCGCGAGGCGCTCGCGCGCGCGGCGGACATCGTGGTGATGGTCCATCCCGACCATCAATACGATCCGAAAGCGATTCCGCAGCTGGTCGAGCCGCTGCTGGCCGGCGAATGCGACGCGGTGTTCGGCAGCCGGATGCTCGGCGGCCGGCCGCTCGAAGGAGGAATGCCGAAGTGGAAGTATCTGGCAAACCTCGGGCTCACCGCTCTGGCCAACGCCACGTTCTACGTCTTCTTGTCCGAGTACCACTCGGGGCTTCGCGCGTATAGCCGAAGGTATCTGGAGGGGGTGGCCCTGGAAGCGAGCTCCGACAACTTCGTGTTCGACACCGAGATCATCGCCCAGGGGGTCTGGCGGGGCTTGCGGATTCGCGAGATCCCGATCGCCACCCGCTATTTCGACGAGGCGTCGCAGATCGGTTTCTGGCAGAGCGTCCAGTACGGCTTTTCGATCCTCGGCGTCCTGGTGCGCTACAAGCTGCACAAGAAGAAGCTCTTGCGTTACCCTTTGCTCACCGCGGCCGAGGCGATCGGGCTCGCGCCGCTCGCGGCGACCGGTGTGCTCGATCGGGTCGACGCGAGATCGTCAGAAGAATGATTCCAAGCGCAGCAACCTACGTCCTCAAAGACTTTCGCGGCTCGAGCCATCGCCGGCTCGCGGCTTGGGTGCGCGAGCTGCCCGTCGGGACCCGCCTGCTGGAGCTGGGGCCGGGGTCGGGGCAAGTGGCGCGGTTGGCCGTGCGCGCCGATCTCGCCTGGTTCGGGCTCGAGGGGAGCCTCGAAGGGCTGGGGCCGCTGGCCGAACGTTTCGCCGGGGGGGCGATCGTCGATGTGGAGACACTCGGGAAGATGCCCTCGGGTTTCGGCGCCGCGCTCGCCGCCGACGTGCTCGAACACCTGGTCGATCCGGATCGGACGCTGCGTCAGCTCGCCGCCGCACTCCCGGCCGGCGCGCCACTGTTCGTGTCGGTACCGAACGTGGCGAATCTCACCATTCGCCTGGCGCTCCTGTTCGGCCGATTCGAGTACGCGGATCGGGGGATTCTCGACCGGACGCATCGGGTGTTCCTGACCCGCCGTGCGCTGGAACGCCGGTTGGTGGCGGCGGGATTCCGGATCGAGCGGCGGGCGGCCTCGACGATGCCGCTGCGCCTCGCGCTCCGCGGCTGGCCGGGCTGGCTCCTGGCCCCGGCCGAGACGCTGCTCGCCGGGCTCACGCGGCTGATGCCGACGCTGCTCGGCTATCAGCTGCTCGCGCTCGCCCGGCGAGCGTAGGCCCTCTACTGGTAGTACCCGTTCACGTCCACGATGATCTGCACCGTACCGTTGCCGCTGACGAACGCGTTGGCGGTCAAGACCCCGGTATCGCTGATCGACAGGATCGCGTTGTTGCCGCGGACCTGATTGGCCGAGAAGTTGACCGTCGTGGCGCCCGGTGCTTCGCAGCCGGGCGAAAAGCGAAGGAAGCCGATGTTGGTCGGTCCCACCACCGTGACGTTCGTCGACAGGGCGCGCGCCGAGCTGGGAATGCCACAGACACCGAACACCGAGAAGTCGCGCAACGGCCCCGACGACAGCGCCGGGCCGCCGAGCGGGCCGTTGGCGTTCCTGGTGTCGAGGATCCGGCAGGGGGCGAGGGTGAAGAACTGACGCGCGACACCGGAGATCGTGCACGGGCCGTGGATGGCGCAGGCGGCCGTACCCGGGACTATCCCCGTGCGCTGAGGATTCTGATGGAACATCGGCCAGGGCATCGCGCCGACGCGGGGAATCGGGTTCCAGACGTTTACCTGGGTACTGGTTTGGTCGGGGAACGGGGTCGCTGAGACCACGATCACCTCGGACTGGTTGCCGGCGCCGTTCGTTTCGAGGTCGGTGACGATCACGCCGGAGACGCTGTTGGCGGTGTGGAAGCTCGGCTTGACGATCGTATTCGGATGCGGTGTCGTCTCAGTCAGCTGAACGCCGGCGATCGTGAACACGGCGATCTCGGTGTTGGTCGGCACCAGGATTTCGAGCGCCGTGTCGCCGAGCACGTCGGCGACGATCGGGTCGCCCGCCGAGAGCGCGGGGTTCGAGCCGAAAAAATCGCGCGGTGCCACGGGGGCGAAGATGTCGGTGCCGTTCGCACGCACCGCATGGAGTCTGAAATCGGTCGATGGCGAAGTTCGATCGGTCGTGAACACGACATCGAGAATTCCGTCGCCCGTGAGGTCGGCGAGCGCGGGGTTGGTGATCACCTGACCCGACACCGCGAGTCCGGGGTTTTGCGCCGTCCCCCAGACCGGCGTGCCGTCGCAGTGCCAGCCGTAGATCTTCTGCTGCCGACCGGGCCAGAACGAACCGGTGCCGTGGATGATCTCCGGCCGGCCGTCGCCGTCGATGTCGCCGACCGCGGGCGAGCTGATGACCACCTGGTCCACGCACTTGGGGAAGCCCGCAATCTCGCTGATCGCCGAGCCGAGCATGGTCATGCTCGACTGGCCGGTTCCCGTCGCGTCGAAGCGGAAGACGCGCAGGCAGCCGCCGTCCGGAGTGAAGAACGGCGAGCCCTCCTGGTGCGCATCCACCCCTAAGATCACGTCCTTCTTGCCGTCGCCGTCGATGTCGTGGAGCGCCGGGGTCGAGAACACCGTGTCGCGCATGAACTTCGGCCAGCCGGGCAGGTTGTTGCCGGTCGGCCCATCGACCAGATAGAGGTTGTAGTCGAACCCGGCGAAGACCACGTCGTTGTCACCGTCGCCATCGACATCTCCGATCGCCGAGCCGACCACCGGATCGGGTTGACCATCCACCCCCTCCACGCGGTCCTCGGTGATTTTCTGCCAGAGCAATGTGCCGTTCGCGCGATAGACCCGAAAGCCGCCGGGCGCGCTGTTGGGCGGCGCGCCCTGGACCGTCGAACCGTAGCCGATCGCGATCTCGGCGACTCCGTCGCCGGTGACATCGCCGACCGCCGGGCTCGCCGCGATGTGGCTCGGCAGTTGGACCGGCCAGCCGGGGGCAACGCCCCAGACGCCATTGGCGGGGTTGCGGTAGATGACATAGAGCCTGCCGTTGCGCAGACCGAAGACGATCGACTTGAAACCGGGGGAGAGCCCCAAATCGGCAGCGACCGGCTGGCTGAACACGGAGTTACCGTGGTTTGCGGGGTTTGCGGGGGGTGGATGGGAAATCGAGATCGGGAAGCCGCTTTTGGCGGCCGGCAGCAACGGTTGCTGGGCAACGAGCGCCGCGGGCAGGGCGAAAGCGAGGAGGGTGATGCGGGTCGAAGTGCGTAAGGCAGCGGCACAGCGGGTGAGATCAATCATCGGATAAGATCCTGATTTCTGGCCGGGGTGGTCGGCCTGAAATGTGGCCTGAAAGGCCTGAGCTGGGACTTTAAGGTCCTGTGAATGCGCTCTCGGCCATCCGGCCGGGTAGCCGCGATCTTAACAGGCCGAGGCGCGCTTCGCGCGGAAACCTGGGGCGTCTGGTAAACTTCACCGCTATGACGAATCGAAGGGTACGGGTCCTGATCGCGAAGCCGGGTTTGGACGGCCATGATCGAGGGGCGAAGGTGGTTGCGCGAGCGCTGCGCGACGCCGGGTACGAGGTCATCTATACCGGTCTGCGCCAGACCCCGCAGCAGATCGCCGCCGCCGCGGTCCAAGAGGATGTGGACGCCGTCGGCCTGTCGATCCTCTCCGGCGCGCACAACAGCCTGCTGCCCGAGGTGACGCGCCTGCTGCGCGACCAGGGGGCGGCCGACGTGTTGGTCTTTGCCGGCGGGATCATTCCGGCGGCCGATATTGCGAGTCTGAAATTGGCGGGTGTCGACGCGATCTTTTTGCCGGGCACGGCGACCCGCGACATCGTTGACTATCTGAAGCAGCGCTTAGAGGCGGCCTGAGGACGGCCCGAAGCCGAAACCGAGGTAAGAACGCCCGAGCTTGGCATCGAGCGGCAGAAGGTCGAGGGCCGCTTTTTTGGAGATTTCCGGAGATGAAACCATGAGCCGACGCATCCTGCTCGCCGACGACAGTGTGACGATCCAGAAGGTCATTGAGCTCACCTTCATGGACGGTGACTACGAAGTTCGGGCCGTCGGCAGTGGCGACGACGCGATCGCGCTGCTCGCGTCGGTCGATCCGGACGTGGTGATCACCGACGTCCACATGCCGGGAGCGTCCAACGGCTACGAGGTCGCCCGGCGCGCCAAAGCGCTCCGCCGGGATCGGCCGGTCCTCCTGCTGGTGGGCACCTTCGAGCCGTTCGACGAGGCCGAGGCGCGCGCCTGCGGAGCGGACCGACACCTCAAGAAGCCGTTCGACTCCCAAGAGCTGTTGCAGGTCGTTGACGATCTGATCGCTTCGGGCGGAGGCCCGGCGCTCCTGGCCGCCGCGCCGCCGACGCTTGCGAACGACCCGTTCCCCGGGTTGGCGGCCTTCGGTGCGCTGGTCCCCGTGGCTCCCGCCGCAACGCCTGCGGCTGCCGATCCGTTCGCCGGCTTCTCCCTTTCGCCTTCCGCACCGGCCGATCCGTTCCCCGGCCTCGCGGATTCCTTCGCCGCGCCCGCGCCGCCGCCGCCGATCGAGGAGGCTTTTTCGTTCGCCGATGATCCGCCGCCGGGGGTCGAGCCCGCCTACCTGCCGCCGGCCGAGCCGGTCTGGTCGACCTTCGAGATCGAGTCGGAAAGTGTCGTGCTGCCACCGCTCGACGAGGCGGATCTCGGTCTGCGCATCGAGCCGGAACCGACCTTCGACCTCGACGCCGAGGAGGCAATGCCCCTCTTTCCGCAGGTGGCGGAACCGGAACCGGTCGCGCCGCCCGCCGATTATTCCTTGAGCGACACCGATATCGATCGGATCGCCCGACGGGTGATCGAGTTGATCGGGGATCGCCCGGTTCGGGAGGTCGCTTGGGAAGTCATCCCGGATCTCGCCGAAGTCGTGATCCGCGACCGGATCCGCGAGCTCGAGGCCGCGGTCGACGCATGAGCCCGACCGAGCCGACGAATCCAGGAGACGATCCCGCCCTCTTGACGCTCCAGTCCGAAATGGACAAGCGGTTCGATCCTTCGACCTACGAACAGGTCTGGCAGCGGCGTTGGGCGGCTGCGGGCGTGTTCGCCGTCGAGGCTGCGGCCGACCGCCCGAGCTTCTGCATCATGATCCCGCCGCCGAACGTGACGGGGAAGCTCCACATTGGGCATGCCCTTCAGTCGACGCTTCAGGATCTCCTGGTCCGCTGGCACCGGATGCGCGGGGAGAACGCGCTCTGGCTCCCCGGCACCGATCACGCCGGCATCGCGACCCAGTTGATGGTCGAGCGCCAGCTGGAGAAGGAGGGAACGTCGAGGAAGGCGATCGGCCGCGCCGCGTTCCTCGAACGGACCTGGGAGTGGAAGCGGGAGTATCACGGCAACATCCGGACTCAGCTCGATCTGCTCGGCGCCTCGTGCGACTGGACCCGCGAGCGCTTCACCCTGGACGAGGGGCTGTCGCAGGCGGTGCGCGAAGCGTTCGTCCGGCTCTACCGCGAAGGGCTGATCACCCGCGGCGAGTACATGGTGAACTGGTCGCCGGTGCTCGAAACCGCCGTGTCGGACCTCGAAGTCGAGACCAAGACGGTGCAGGGGAAGCTCTACCACGTCTCCTACCTGATCGAAGGGGAGCCGGCCGAGGGGGGCGAGCGGATCACCGTCGCCACCACCCGGCCGGAGACGATGCTCGGCGACATGGCCGTTGCGTTCCATCCGGAAGACGAGCGCTACGCCCACCTGTTGGGGAAGGCGGCGATCTTGCCGCTGATCGGCCGGCGCCTGCCGTTCGTGCCCGACGAGATGGTCGATCGCGAGTTCGGCACCGGCCTGGTCAAAATCACGCCGTTCCATGACCCGAACGATTTCGAGGTCGCCAAACGTCACGGCTTGGCCGGCATCTCGGTGATCGACAAGACCGGCAGGATGACCGCTGAAGCGGGCGCCGATTTCGCCGGGCTCACGCGCGAAGACGCGCGCACGAAAGTGGTCGAACGGCTGCGTGCCCTCGGGCATCTGGTGAAGGTCGAGGAGCATACCCACAACGTCGGCCACAGCCAGCGCGGCGGCGAGGCGATCGAACCGTTGGTCTCCACCCAATGGTTCTGCGACGTCTCCGGCATGGCGGGCCAGGCGCTCGCGGCGGTCCAGGACGGCCGGCTCCGCCTGGTGCCCGACACGTGGGACAAGACCTGGGAGCATTGGCTCGGCAGCATTCGGCCCTGGTGCATCTCGCGCCAACTCTGGTGGGGGCATCAGATCCCCGCCTGGTACACCGCCGACGGCAGAACGATCGTGGCGCTCGACGAGGAGGAGGCCGTACGCCTCGCCGGGGTGGCGGGCGCAGAGGAGCTCACCCGCGACCCGGATGTCCTCGATACTTGGTTTTCTTCCGCGCTCTGGCCGTTTTCGACCCTCGGCTGGCCTGAGCAGACGGCTGATCTGAGAACGTTTTATCCCACGTCCGTCTTGATCACCGCCCACGACATCTTGTTCTTCTGGGTCGCCCGGATGGTGATGGCCGGCCTACATTTCACCGGCGAGGTACCGTTTTCCGCCGTCCACCTGACCGGCCTGGTGCGCGACGCCGATGGCGTCAAGATGTCCAAAACCAAAGGGAACGTGCTCGACCCCGCCGATCTGATCACCGAGTACGGCGCGGACGCGGTGCGCTTCACCCTGGCCTCGCTCGACAGCCCCGGGCGCGACATTCCGCTCAACCCCGAGCAGATCGCCGGCTACCGCGCGTTCGGCAACAAGATCTGGAACGCCACCCGCTTCGCGCTCGCCCGCATCCCTGAAGGGGCGCAGGTCCGCGTGAGCCTCGATGACTTCCGAGGCGCTGATCTCGCCGCGCCGGAGCGCTGGATCCTCTCGCGCCTCTCGGCCACCGCCGCCGAGGTGAACGCGAAGTTCGAGAGTTTCCGTTTCGACGAGGCGTGCAACCGGCTCTACCACTTCTTCTGGGGCGAGCTGTGCGACGGGTACATCGAGCTGGCCAAGCCGGCGCTGCTCGGCACGGATGCCGATCGCAAGCTCCGGCCGCGGATCGGCGACGTGCTCTTGACCGTTCTCGACCGCGCGCTCCGGATGCTCCACCCGGTGATGCCGTTCCTGACCGAGGAGGTCTGGCAGCGCCTGCCCGGGCGCGAAGCGATCCACGCCGACACGATCTGCCTGGCGCCCTATCCGCAAGCCGATCTCGCTTGGATCGACGAGGGGGTGGAGGGGCAGATGGCCGCGCTGTTCGAGACGGTCACCCGCGTCCGTGCCCTGCTCGCCGAGACCGGCCGCGAGCGGAAGGTCGGCCTGTGGACGGCATCCCCTGTGCTCGAAGCGTTCCTCGGCCAGCAGCAGGCGCTGTTCGCGACCCTCTGCCGCCTTGAAGTGCTGGAGATCAGCTCGCGCGCTTGGCCGACCGGCGACGGCGGCCCGGAAGATCTGGTGCTGGGGATCGGGATCAAGATCTTGGGTGCCAAGCGGGGCGGGGACGAGGCGGCCGAGCGGCAGAAGCTCCTCAAGGAGATCGAGAAGCTCGATGCCGAGATCGAGCGCACGCTGGCCCAGCTCGCCGACGAGAGCTTCCTCGCCAAGGCGCCCGGCCCAGTGGTCGAGAAGCGCCGCGCCGCACTCGCCCAGATGGAAGACCGGCGTTCGAGCCTCCGTTCGAGCCTGGTGGGCTAAAGGACTGGAACGCTCTTCCGAGGGGAATCACCGGTGGATTTTTCGACCTACGCCGCCGAGCTGTCGCGCTGGCATCCGCACGGCGACGAGAACGTCATCGTGCTCAGCCAGACCGATTCGACGAATCGCCTGGCGCGCAGGATCGCCGCCGAATACGAGGACGAGCGCCAGAACCTGCCGCGCGCCCTCCTGTTCGCCTGGACCCAGTCGGCCGGACGCGGCCGGGAAACCCGTCAATGGGCGAGCCCGGCGGGCAAAGGGGTCTATGCGACACTCCTCACCTGGATCGCCGAGCCGGCGCTGCTCGCCACCCTGCCGCTGCTCGCCGGGGTGGCCCTCTGCCGCGGTCTCGCGCCGCTGCTGCCCGAAGGGGGGGCGGTGCGCCCGCCGCGTCTCAAGTGGCCGAATGATCTACAGGTCGGCGGGCGGAAGATCGGCGGCATCCTGATCGAAGCGGTGTCGCGCTCGGACGACGGGGCGGTCGTGATGCTCGGCTTCGGCGTCAACCATTCGCACCGCCCGGAGGACCTGCCGATTCAAGCGGCGACCTCGCTCGCGATCGAAGGGGGAAGCGCCTCGTTGCCAGAGCTGGCCGTGAGTCTCGCCTCGGCGCTTCTGAAGGAGCTTGAGCATCTGGGAGAGGCGGCCTACGCGGTCGCCGCCTATCGCGAGCTGTCGGCGCACACGGTGGGCGATCGCCTGGTCTGCCGGATCGGTGGGCGAATGGTCGGCGGTACGTTTCTCGGCTTTGACGACGGAGGGAGCTTGCGCCTGGCGACGGTGTCACAGCCCGGCGGCGTGCCGCAGGGAGCGCTGCCGCTCGAAGAAATCACGATCTCGGCCGGTGAGGTGATCGCATGACCCGCAGCGGCAAAGCCACGGACCGCGTCACCGATGGCCTCCTGGTCCTGGTCGACGTCGGCAACACCAACACCGTCTTCGGCATCTACCGAGGGGACGAGCTGATCGAGAGTTTCCGCCTCTCGACCGACAGCGAACGGACCGCCGACGAATACGGCGCGCTCCTCCTGCCGCTGTTCGACCGGGCGGGGATCGACCCCACGGCCTCCGAAGCGGTGGTGATCTCATCGGTCGTGCCGCCGCTCCATTTCACCCTCGACCAGCTCGCCGAGCGCTATTTCGGCAAGCGGCCGCTGTTCATCGAACCGGGGGTCAAAACCGGCATGCCGATCCGCTACGACAACCCGGCCGAAGTGGGAGCCGACCGGATCGTCAACTCGGTCGCCGCCCGCGAGCTGTATGGCGCCCCGGTCGTGGTGGTCGATTTCGGTACCGCGACGACGTTCGACGTGGTGAACGCCAAAGGCGAATACGTCGGCGGCATCATCTGCCCCGGCATCACCATCTCCGCCGAAGCGCTGTTCGCCCACGCCTCCCGCCTCTACCGGGTGGACGTAAAGAAGCCCGAACAGCTGGTCGGCCGCAACACCGTGAACGCCATGCAAGCCGGCATCTACTACGGCTACGTCGGCTTGGTCGACGGCATCCTCGAGCGCCTGATCGCCGAGTTCCCCGGCCTAAAAAACGTCGTCGCGACCGGCGGCCAAGCCGAAATGATCGCCTCCGGCTCGCGCTACATCCAGAAGGTGGATCCGATGCTCACCCTGGTGGGCTTGAAGCTGATCTACGAGAAGAACCGGGGGTAGGGGGGCAGCGGATGGATCGCGAGGTTAATTGAATGGTGGACGCTGTTCCCTTCGGAGACGGAGGGCGGCCTGGAGGCCGGCATGGAGCGCGCTGGCAATCGGCGGCGCTTTTGCCGAATACCCCCCTACCGCCGGCCACGACATGAGCTTTTGCCTGAGGGGCTGTCGCTGTAGACTACCAACGTCATGGCACACGCCCAATCGGTTCTAGAAGAAGCCCTGAAGCTGCCGGCCAAAGAGCGCGCCGACGTTGCGGCCGAACTGTTGTCGAGTCTCGACGAGGCCGAAGCCGACGATCCCGCCGAGGTCGAACGCCTCTGGGCCGAGGAGGTCGAACGCCGCGCCCGGCGAGTGCTCGCGGGCGAGTCCGAGGGAACTTCCTGGTCCGAAGTACGGCGAGACCTTTTGGCGCGCTTGACCTCCCGGTGATCAAACCGCTCCTCGCTCTGGCGCTCCTTTTCCCCACACACCGCCGGATCTTGAGATCCGTCGCGTTCCGGTCAAGCGAGTTCCCTACTACGTGGTCTATTTTGAGACTGCCGAGGCAATCCGGATCTTGGCGATCGCACATCAGCGCCGAAGGCCGGGCTACTGGCTCGCGCGCGCCGAGCGCTGAGCCGGAACGCCTGCGCAGGCCGCGTCAACCCAGGAGAGAACGACATGAGTTACCTCAACTCCACGCGACTTCACTTCGCCGGCCGGTTCCAGGCCAACGTCTCGACAGTCAACAACGATCCGGCCCATTTCGACAACGCCGCCTTCAAGTCCAGCTACCAGGACATGGAGGGGCCGCACATGAGGCCACCCAACGGCTGGTTCAATCCGCAGGGCGATGCGGCGTGGCGTTTTCTCGGCTGCACGGTAACCTCGGCGTGGACGCCCGCCGGACCAGTCGGCAGCGGCGATCCGGTGCTCGGCTACATCGTCGCCGACTCCGACCGGCAGGCGCCCGCCAAGCTGGTCGATCTCGACAGCGAACAGCAGCTGGTCTCGGAAATCTGGGGCCTCCAAGTGCGGATCGCCACGGCTGACGGCACCACCCTGCTGCTCGCCGATTTCGAGCCGGCCGCGTTCATCGACATCTGGGACCGTTCCACCGCATCCAGCGGCGGCGACACGATCGCCGGGGCGATGTACCAGTCGGTGCTCCGCAATCTGCAATGGAGCGACGTCTCGGCCTCGGCCTTCCTGACCGCGCTGCAGCAGGCGGCCATTGACGGTGTGTTGTCGATCAAATTCAACGTCGACAGCTTCAATCTCGACTTCACGTCGCCCGACTTCATGACCGGGCGCATCGTCGGCACCATCGGCCCGGCGACGCTCGACGAGCCGCAGCATCTGGTCTTCGGCCGACAGTTCATGGCGACGAGTTCCGCGCAGCCAGGGAATTTCTTCAGCCCGGCGGGCGGCATCAACTTCTGCGTCGGCGTTGTCGATCCGGTGGCGAGCTGCATCTATCTCGATCTCGGCAACGCGCTCGCCACCGGAGCCGGCGGCGCCATCAACAGCCAGGGCGATCTCACCCTCAGCGTCTACGACCCGCTCCTGTCGCCACCCAACCCGGCCGGCGGCATGATGCCGATCGGCACGATTCCGGCGACGGGTGGCGGCGGCTACGCCTCGGATCCCACCTGGTACGCGGGCACGGCGGGCATCGTGGTATTGCCGATCAGCGCCACCCTGCTGCCGATGGTGCAGAACTCGGCGCTGGTGCTGTCGGGCGCGACGGCCGGCGTCTTCATCGCCGAACCCAGCGGCGGCGCCTTCGTCCGCGCCGACCGCTACGTGTACCGCCTGAGCCCCGGCGACACGGTCGAAATTCCGGTGTACGCGATGCAGTGGGGACAGCCGCTGGTCGGCGCTGAGATCGTGTTCCCGCTCGATCCCTCGCAGCTGCAGCCCGGGAGCGGCTTTCCCTATGTCGCGCCGAGCCCGCCGGTGGCGGAGCCGACCGAGGCCCTGAGCTTCAACGCCGGCGCGATCACCGACCACAACGGCATCGCGCTGCTGACGCTCACACTCAGCGACCCCGGCATTCCGCGGGCCTTCCCGCCGACCAATCCCCCCACGTCGATCGCCAATCGCAGCATCGACGGCCAGGTCTACGGCATCCGCCCGGGCTTCGCCGATTCCGCGACGTTCGGCGGGCCGGTGAACCAGTGGAACTTCATCAGCCTGCTCCTGTGGAGCGGCTTTGCGACGGCGACTCCGCCGACCTGGGACGATTTGCAGCCGATCTTCCAGCAGTACGCCAACCTCTATCCGGTGATGAACCGTTTCCTCAATCTGGGCGACTACGACTCGGTGGTTGCCAACGCGCACCTGCTGCAACTGGCGTTCGCGCTCAATCCGGCCGACCCCAATGCGATGCCCGTGACACGCGATCTGTCTCCCGCCAAGCGCAACGCCATCCTGACCTGGCTGCAGAATCCGCTGCCCGGCCTGGCGGTGACGCCACCCGTCGTCGCACCCGCCGTCACGGCGGCGCCCCAGGCGGCCACAGCCGCCGCGGCAGCCGACGCCATGGCCCCGAGCGCTGCCGCACCGCGCGGCGGCAAAGCCGCCGCCGCCGCCCGCCGACTCGTTCTGCAGTCCAAATAAAGGAGCCGCCATTGATCCGCCTAGAACGTTCGATGATCACGGACCTCACCGGCCCGGCGGTGACGCCGCAAGCCGTCTGCGCCGCGCTGCAGAGCGCGATCGAGCTGGAACACGCCACCATTCCGGTCTACCTGTATGCGCTCTACTCGCTCGATGCCGGCAAGAACGCCGAAATCGCCGCCATCATCGAGTCGGTGGTCGTCGAGGAGATGCTGCACATGACGCTGGCGGCCAACGTGCTCAATGCGCTGGGCGGAGCGCCGTCGATCGACCAGCCCGATTTCGTCCCGGACTATCCCGGACCGCTGCCCGGCGGCGTTGAGAGCGATCTCACCGTCAACCTCGCGCCGTTCTCGATGACGCAGCTGCAGACCTTCCTCCAGATCGAGCAGCCGGAAGACCCTCTCGACATCAAAGCGCTCGCCGCTGCGAGCGGCCCGATCACGATCGGCCAGTTCTACACGGCGATTTCCCAAGCGATCGCGATGCTCGGCGACGGCGCCTTCGTGAATCCGCCGCGCCATCAGGTCGGGCCGGATCTGATGCCGGAGTCGGTGGTGGTGGTAAATGTCGCCACCGCGCAGCAGGCGATCAATACAATCATCGAACAAGGCGAGGGCACCTTGACCTCGCCGGAGGAGGTGGTCGGCGGCGGCTACGCGCATTACTACCGCTTCATGCAGATCCAGAAGGGCGCGCTGCTGGTGCCGGCTCCCGGCGCCACCCCCCCGTGGGCATACCACGGATCACCGCTACCCTTCGATCCATCCGGCGTCTACGCCCTGCCGACCAACCCGGCCCTGGCGCCGTATCCCGCCGGTTCGGCGCAAGCCTTCGCCAACGACAACTTCAACTACACCTACACCAACCTGCTGTTCGCGCTCCACGCCCTGTTCAATGGCGATGTCTCAGAGGACCGATTCAACCGCGCCATCGGCCTGATGATGTCGCTTAAAGGGCAGGCCAAGGCGATGGCCGCCGGCATTCCCAACCCGGCGATCATCACCGGTCCGAGTTTCCAATACCAGCCGGTGAATCCGGCGACGACCTAGGGTAGGGGCGGAGCTTGGCTCCGCCCAAGATCCCTCTGCCTCCGTGCTAGACTTGACGTTCAGATGCGTCCAGTCTTTTGGAATTGAGTTTCGGGCGATACTGTCCGATCGGCAAGGATTAGCCGGCGAGGAGTTCGAGATGGAACAGCCATCGACCAGTCCAGGTGCGGTCGTTCCCGCTCCCCAAGCGAATCCGCATGTTCTCCGTCGTCAAGTTGTCGGCTTGGTATTCTGGGTTGGGCTACTCGCACTACCCCTCGGGAGCCTGATCCAAGCGGCGCTTTTGATTGCACTCGGAGGTGTAACCTTCGCGGACGCTTGGTGCTCTGGGATCTATAAGCATACCGACAGAAATTCATTCCTAAACATGTCCCCGATGGCGTGGGGAATCTCGATGGCATTTCTGTTTATCGTCGCCTATCCCGTGTATTTGTTGAACCGAAAAAAGCTTCGAACAATTCAAGGTACTGACGTGTTCTATTGGGCAACCGTCGTACTCGGGGCAGGCTTGAGCGCCCTCTTTTTCCTCAGCATTTTCGGTAAGTTACGCTGAATCGAACGTCTCTCTGCGATCGCTGGGAGGGGATTCTCGCGGTTCGATCGCCTTCCTTCGCGATTGGCAGCCCGGCTCGCTGCAGGTGAACCAGTGGCCGTGGAATATCGAGAGGTAGAGGGGACGTGGAGAGTCAGCCGGAGGAGGGTGCCGCGCAACCCCTTTCCGGGCCCGATCGTAGGCCGACACGTCGGGCCCGGAACCAACCTTCAAACGGTGATCGGTACGGCCACGGTCCAGTTCGCCCCGACCGCCGAATTCGACGGTGCTGTGTGATCCGTGTTGACGCCTCCGGTCGTGAGAGTGACCTTGAACGCTTGCGGGCCTCCCCAGTTG
The DNA here is from genome assembly GCA_031404815.1 of Holophagales bacterium. Lineage (GTDB taxonomy): Bacteria > Acidobacteriota > Thermoanaerobaculia > Multivoradales > UBA5704 > DASYKS01. Next base: position 22,254 of record JANNIH010000115.1, read on the forward strand.
ATTCCGACCATGATCAGGGTGTAGGCCCCGGCGGGTAGGATCGACTGGGGGACGACGGTGTAGCTCACAGGATTGTTGTATCCGGACTTGATGTGGCAGATCTCCGAGGAGCCCGCGGCAGTCGACGCGAGAAGGTAAAGCTCATTGTCGGTGGCGGTGACTTGAATCTTGGTGGTCTTTGGCATCGCTGTTGGCATGGCTGATCCCTTTGTGCGCATCCGTCGGCGAAGGTCGATTCCCTGGCCGGTGTCCAGGGTCTTCGCGAAGCGGCGCGAAGATCTGACAGGGCGACCTTCGCCGACCGCAGGGCGAGCCGGCGTAGCGTTCGGGCGCTCGAGCGCTAGACGGAAAGGAACTTCCCGCTAACTCAACCCCGCCAGGTACAGAGCGTTCCACAGCAGCTTGAACGTCCGGTGCGGCTGGGCGCGATGCTGGGCGCGGAAGCCGATCAGGACGACGCGCCCTTTGCCCACGCGGACTTCGACCATGGCGGCGCGTTTCTTCAGCCGCTCGGCGCCTTTCAAGTAACCGCTGATCAGGATGTCTTCCGGATCTTCCGGGTACGAGGCCACCACGGCGCGGGTGAAGCGGGCGTCGGGGGGAGTCGTTGCGAAAGCGGGCGAGTCGGCAAAATAGGCGGCCTCTTCGGTGCGCAGGCCGTGGCTCAACGGGTTTTCCGGGTCGAGGCGGATGCGCAGCATCGAGCCGGGGGCATGGAAGTCTTTCTGCGCGACCTTGTCGAGGACGTTCTTGACCGGCAGGTCGAGCAGGCGGATGGCGTATTCGCACGATTCATCGAGCGCCACGAGGGTTCCGCCCTCCTCGACCCATTTTTTGATCTTCTCGCCCCCCTCCTTTTCGATCCCCCCGGCGTAAGGGGGTGGCAGCGGAGTGAAGTAGCGACGGGCCTCCTCGGAGGCGGGCTCTCCCTTCTCGATAATTCCGGCATCGACCGCCGGCAGCAGGATCGTGTCTACCTTGCCGCTGAAGGTTCCCTGCTTGATCGCGGCGTTGTCGAGGTTCTCGAACGGAAAGCCGTATTTCTCCAAGAGGAAGCGGGTCCACCCTTCATCCATGCTCGCCACCCACGGTTTAAAGAGGCCGATCCGGGCGGTGCGCATCTTCCAAGACGGCCCCGAAGGCGCCTCGGCGAGGGGGAGAATCGCGACGCGGGCCTCGCGGGAGAGGCGGGAGAGCTCCTCCGGTGTCGCGGAGTTCGCCGGGAGGTAAAAGTCGCCCGGCCCGCTCGCGGCGCCGAGGCCGGGTATCGGACTTTTAAGCCAGCGGACTTCGTGCTTGCCTGCGAGCAGCCGGTTCACCGCCGCGGGCGCCGGGTCGGCGCGGTGCGAGATCCACCAGCCGCCGGGGCTCAGGGCCACGTCGCCGCCGGGCCAGAGGGAATCGCCAACCGCGGCGACGCCTGCGATCACCGGCGCGCCGCCGTCCATCGCGCGGAATGCTCCGTCGATTTCCACGACGTCGAGTCCTAAGGAGAGGGGCAGCGACCAGGAGGTCACGTCGTACGGCGCGAGGATCTCGCTCCCTTGGGCGGCAGTGACTTTTGGGTAGCGCTGCGGCCGGAGCATGGTGAGCAGGAACTGGCGGTACGGCTGCGCCGCGGGAATCACGTAGCTGCCCGCGGGGAAGATCTGCCGGCCGGCGACCACCGGCGCGCCGGCCCGCTCGAGGCGGACCCCGTGTTGGATCAGCAGATCGGCGAGGAACGGCGCCATCGACGGATCGTGCTGGTCGGACGAGATCACCCAGGCGCTCGGGCTCTCGGTGCGTCCCCGCTCGGTCGCCTCGCGGGCCATCTGCCAGAAGTTGGTGAGTAGCCCCTCGCGATGAACCGCGGCTGATTCGAGGAAGCTCTTGGTGGCGATCAGCTCGTAGTCGATGATGTCGCGCAGGCGCCACCAACCACCCGGCCAGGGGGACGGGAAGTTGGAGGTGCGCTGGTAATCCACCAGGCCTTTGACGCCGCCGCGCAGCTCGCCCGACTCGATCCGGATCGGGGTCGCAATGTTGGCGCTCGCCACCTCGGTCAACAGGCCGGTGACGTTTTTCCACCAGGCGGTGTTGCGGGTGCCGCCGGGCCAGTAGCTGTCGAAGATCATGTTGCTGCCGACGCCGAGCTTGCCCCCTTCTTCCGGGCGCAGGCTCATGTTGGTTCCCAGCAAATCCGCCTGGCGGAAGATCAGCGAATGGACCTCCGGCGCGAGCGGGTCGGCCTGCGGCGGCACGAACATGCGCGGGCCGGTCGTCCCCATCTGGTGCTCGTCCACGAAGACCTGCGGAAACCACCGGTGGTAGAGCACACCGTTGACCGCCTGGGTCTCCTTTTGGGTCAGCATGTAGTAGTCGCGGTTGTCGTCGTGCCCGACATAGATGTGGTAAAGCCAGGGCATGGCCCCTCCTTCGAACTTCGTTCCCAGGTACTTGTTGTACCAATCGACCACCATCACCTGGCCGTCCGGATTGATCGACGGCATGACCAGCAAGATCGTGTCGGAGAGCCAAGAGAGCATCCGCGGGTCTTTTGTGGTCGCCACGTCGTGCACGAACTCCATCGCCATCTGGGTCGAGCCGACCTCGGTCGAATGAATCGTGCAGGTGACCAACGCGATCGTCTTGCCCTCCGCGATCAGCGCCTTGGCCTCCGCCTCCGAGAGACCGTCCGGGAACGCCAACCGCCGGGCGATCTCGCGATAGCGGTCGAGTTTCTTCTGGTTCTCTTCCGACGTGAGGACGACGACGGGGATGTCGTTGCCGAGCGTTGAAGTGCCGGCCGATTCGATCGACACCCGGTCCGAGGCGGCATCCACCGCGCGCAGGTACTCGATCACCTTGGGCCAGGGCGCGAGCTTCTTATCCTCCCCGACCCGATGGCCCAAGAAGGCCTCGGGCGAAGGGATCTCCGCGGCGGACAGCGCGCCGGCACCGGCAAGGCAAGCGAAGGCTACGAGGGCGACGACGGCGAAGGCGCGGCGCATGGAGGGCTCCTCTTAAAGAGGGCGTGAGTGTAACCCGGCCGGGAACTTCGGGGGAATTTCCGATCAGCGCGCCCAGCGCTCCTCGGCTTGCCGGATCGCCTCGAAGGTCTCTTCCGGAAGGCCCAGCCGAACGCGGCCGTCGAGCAGCATCGCATGCCTCTGAATCCGGTGGCCGGCGGGGTCGGCCAGGGGAACTCGCTCCCACTCGCTTCACATGATACGCCTGCATGATAGGCTAGATTGATGGCAACTCTACCGAGCGTTTCCGTGGTCACCGAGCGAGGCCAGGTCTCGATTCCGGCTCAACTCCGGAAAGATCTCGGCCTCGAAAAAGGCCGGCGGCTGTTCTGGGAGCAGTCAGGCGAGCACGAGATTCGCGTGGTTGTCCTCCCCGATGCGGAGCCGAAGGGCGCGATGGCCATGCTCGGCTTCGCCCGGGGTTTCAGAGCCACCCGTACGACGGAGGATTGGATGAAGGAACTCCGAGAAGGGGAGGACTGATGGCCTGGGTGGTCGACACCTGCCTCCTCATTGATGTCTTGGAGCACGATCCTCAGTTCGGGGTTTCTTCCGCGGAGGCCCTGGACGCATATGGGGCAGAGGGCTTGGTGGTCTGCCCCATTTCCTATGCGGAACTGGCTCCGGCGTTTCAAGGGCAGCGGGCTTTGCAAGATGAATTCCTGGCCGGTGTCGGCATCGATTCTCGGCAGGACTGGGGCTGGGAAGATACGGTCCGAGCGCATCAAGCCTGGGGTGACCACGTACGACGAAGGCGGGCCGGGCAGCTTCCAAAGCGGCCTCTGGCGGACATCCTGATCGGCGCTTTCGCGACCCGCTTTCAAGGTCTTCTGACGCGCAACCCATCCGACTTTGCGCCGGTATTTCCGAATCTCAGCCTTCCAGTGATGTCTCCGCTGAGATCGACCGGCTGAAGGAAGTTCAGATTGATCTGCCGCAACGGCAAACCGGTCGCAGAGCTTCGCCCGTTGCCTCCGGCTGTGGATCCTCTGCAAATCCACCCTCGGCTCTCTCAGATCCGATTCCGTGAAGACCCGATGGCGCCCCTGGATCCGTTCGCGGTCTGAGGCTCCCCGAGCCCGGTACGCAGCGCGCTTCAGTGAATCTGCCTAGCCGCCCCCGCGGCGGGTGCCTTCGCGCCGAGGATCTACCTCGCTCGTCGTTCGGCCGGCGGAGTGGGCTTCGTGGTGGACCGTACTGCGACCTTTGTCGCATCGCTCGCCACCGGAGCGGACATCACTACGATCAATGTTTGGGACGTTGCGGTCGGCTTCTGCATCGCTACGATCCGGATCTACATCACCCCGATCGAGTTCCGCATCACTCCGATCGAGCTCCGCATCACGGCGAGCTGGATGCGCATCACAGCGTGCTTGTTCTCCAGCGCAGGGATCGAGATCGCCATCACGGAAAGCTGGATATGGAACACTCCGATCCAATTCGCCATCACTGCGAGCGGGTTCTGACTCACAGCGAGCCAGCGATACATCACAGCGAGCGCGTTCTGCGCTACACGTTGACTCATGGGAAGTGTCTCGAGCCAGATCTGAGTGATGCGTCAAAGGATCGGAATGATGCGGAAGCAGCTCGGAATGATGCGGAACCGGATGGGAATGATGCCCGAGTGCTTCGCTGTGATGCCTGAACGGCTGGGAATGTTCGCGGTGCGGCTCTTGGTGATGCATAGGAAGCTGCGAGTGGTGCGGAAGAGGCTCGTCGTGTTGCTGAAGCTTTCGGGAATGGCCGCCAACGAGCTGGCTGTGACTCAAGAGTTGCTGGCTGTGGTGCATTCCGGGAGAGTGGCGCTCCATTTCGGCATGCCGGTCGTAGAGGACGGTTCCCGCGTCGCTCGTGAGCCGATCCGAGGGATGGCCGGCCGTTGCGTGGCGTCAGGCGCCGGGAGGGGAGGCGAAGGGAGCGAGCTTGCGGAAGCGCGAAGGCTGCTTGCCGACGCCGCGATCTTCTAAGGCGAGGACGCCTTCGCCGGTCAGCTGTTGGAGAATCCGGTAGAGGGAGCCGCGATCCGGCTCGTAGCCGAGCGCTGCGCAGACGTCGTTGCGGTCGAAGACCTCGGGAACGTCGGCGAGTGCTTTCTCGACGCCCTCCAAGAGTTGCCCGGCGGGCCGACGTGGCGGTCGGGTCGCGGTTGGCTTGGCCTCGGGAGGTGCGGGATTAGGGGCGGCCGGCATGGCTTGCGCTGCCGGGTCCGGAAGGGAGATGGGCGGCTCCGCCGCCATCGACGGGAAGGCGAAATCCCCCTCGGCGGTGGTCATCCAGACCAGATCGAGGGCTCGGAGCTGCTGGCGGCAGGCCGCTTCCAGCAGCTCGACCCCGGCGCGATGCTGTGCCTCAATGCGCCGCTTGCGTTCTTCGTATTCGTCGCGTGTCATGTTCGTGCGCGAAGTACATCACGAAGAGCGAGTCGGCGCAAGACCGGCCGACCGTCTTCCGATCAGGATTTCGACTTCCGAAGCGCGCGAAGCCTGCTGCGTCACCGACTCTTCCCACCGGCGAGGCGATCGCGGGGACCTGGTTCGATCGCACGCGAGAAAGGGAGGCGCGCTTGCGCAACTTCACCGTCGCTTGTGGTTCGCCTTCGAGCTTTAACTACTAGGCTTGAGGTGGCAGTGCTGCCAGAGCCACGGCCGGAGTACAGACCGGCAGGAGGTTGGCGAGCCGTGTCAGTCGGCCGATCGCTCCAGCCACCTCGGCGAGCACCAAGTTGGGCACGACGATGGGAATCGATTGTTTCCTTAGTTAGGGCTTCCAGGAACTGGCGACTGACGAGGTGGCCCGGTTCGCCGGGGGCGGGGAGGAAGCGGCCGCTCTGTATCGAACCTGTAACCAGCGCTATACTCACGCCATGAGCCAGCTCAACATCCACTTAACCCAGGAGTTCGAGCACCGCCTCTCGCGCCTGATGCGAGTCCGACAGATCAAGACCAAGTCCGAAGCGGTGCGGATCGCGGTGGAGGAGACCCTTGAGCGCTCGCTCGAGAGCGGAACTCCTGCCACCGACTTTCACTCGTGGATCGGTCTCGCGTGCAAGGCGCCGCTCAACCCGCAGCCACGCTTCCGTTCGGACGACGACCTCTGGGGCGATTGAGAGCGTGATCGTCGATTCATCCGTCCTCCTCGCCATCTATTTCGACGAGCCGCTCGCGGTTTGGGCCGCCGATCGCTTGGCCGAACATGCCGGAGAACTTCGAATGAGCACGGTCAACCTGACAGAAGTGCTCATTCGTCTCCGCGACCGGCAACCCGAGCAGGCTGCCGAGCTCGAAGAGCGCCTCCTCGCGAGCGGCATCCGCTTCGTGGCTCCGGATGTCAAACAAGCGCGCATCGCGGCTGAAGCTCGGCTCCTCTATCCGCTGAACCTCGGCGACTGTTTCGCCTACGCCCTGGCCACGACAGAGAACTGCCCCCTTCTGACCCTGGATGGAGACTTTCGCTCGCTGCCCTGCGTGGTTCTGATTCCGAAGGCCTGAAGACTTCTTTCGCGCCCCGCGCCAAGGTCCCCCGGCCTCCCGAGAGAGGCCGAGCGCTCCGCGCTCACCGGCTGGTGCTGGAGCGTAGACCCTGACCTCGTGCCAGGCGAAACCCAATGTGACCGCCACGGTAATGATGGGTAATGCCAGTCGCCACCGTACGTCACACGGACGACGTGCGTGAGTGAATGCCACGAGTCACCGCGCCGGACGCTGAAGGCCGAGACCACGCGCCCCCCGGCGGGATGGGCCGGTCCGGGAAGGGTCTTCTCTGTAATCTAATCTGCCAGGTTCAACAGGTGCCACGTGAACCCTGTCGACCGGCTCGGTTTCCGCGGGGGAGTTCTCCCCCTGGTCTGCCGTTTGTCCGAGCGGGTCGGTTGGTGATCAGCCCGGCGACGTAGGCAGCGGCGGCCAGCCAGTCCGAGGGAAGCCCCACCGAAGTTCCATCTCCGCCTGACCCTTGATGATCTCGACCGCCTTCCTGCCGACTCCGCAGAGCGCTCCGCCCGCCCGATGGAGCAAGACGATCGAGTCCTCGGTCAGGCCGAGCCGCGTTCGGCAATGGTCGGCGATCAATTCGGTTCCGTAAATTAATCGCACCCGTTTCCGCGGACCGCTCGGTTCGTACTAGGATTGAGGCGAGGCAAGACTATGGAACTTCTTGAACGCATCACCATCGACCCGAAGATCTGCCACGGCAGACCGACCCTCCGCGGTCTTCGCTACACGGTGGAGATGGTACTTGAGTTGCTTAGCTCGGGGATGACCGTGGAGGAGATCCAGATGGACTACGAGGATCTTGAGCATGAAGACATCCTCGCAGCGCTGGCGTACCTCCGCGAGAAAATCGAGAACCGGACCGACTGTGCCAAGAGGCTTGAGCACCGCCCGTACCACGATCGAAGTATCAACGACCGCTCGGATCAAGCTTCCAGCTCCGCCCGTGCCGCCGCGACCTCGCGAGCCACTTCGCCCTCACTGATATCGGCGCTGGCCTCGGCCATCCGCGACCGGAGGCGCCCGAAGCGCCGCAAAACCTCGCCTTCCTCGAGCTCTTGGAAGCGGAGGAATGCCTCATAGGGAACCAGAGCCGCCCGCGGCTGGCTTCCCCGGATCAGGACATACGGCACATGCTCCTCGGCCACCTCGTCGAGCACCGCTTTGAGCCGACGCTGAAGGTCGGTGACACCGATGATCTTCTGCATGGGGATCGACTCCTATCGTGAAAACATGAAGCCAGCTTCATAGCCAGCTCCATGCTCAGGATCATATTGTAGGCGATCGAGGCTGGCAAACTTCGCTCTACGAGAGGTTCGAGCAACGCGCGGAATTCAGCCTTCGTCATGGGGTCGGATCCAGGTGCCCCCTGCCACAGGTGCTGCCACAGGTGCCTGCCAAAGGTGCTACGCGAACCTCTGGGCAGCGAGGCTGCTTGCGGGTTGCGGGTGAACGGGGTTCGAGCCGAGGAGAGCAGCGCTAGCTGCGGCGCTGCTCGGCATCTCTGAGCGGTGCAGCGCACTGCCGGATCTCGACGCACGGAGTCCCGAAGCTCGATCTGATGGTCCAAACCGCCGGTTTTGACATCGTCGCCTACGCCTTGGTTCGCCAGGGCATTTGAAGAGGCGGCCGAGTACCTGAGGGTCGGTGACCGGCTGGCTCGGTTTCCGAGGGGGAGTTTTCCTCTCGGTCTGCCGTTCGTCCGAGTAGGCTGGTTGGCGATCAACCCGGCCAGAAAGGCCAGGCTGGGCGCTCAAACCCGAAAGTCTTCTGAAAGTTACGACCGCCTGGCCTCGGGGATTGTCGCCTGCAAATAGGTGCCACCCTAACCTGCGCAACCCGGCCCCCGCAAAAGATTGCGCGCCGCTACCAGGCGATTCTGGTGAGCGACGAAGAAGAAGCCCAGGTGGGGCGCCTGGTCTACGTCCTCTCTCACGGCTGCAAGGAGAACCTGGTCGCCCGGCCCCAGGATTGGCCGGGGGTTCACTGCGTGAACGCGCTTCTCACCGGCGAGCCGATCGAAGGGACCTGGTTCGATCGGACACGGGAGTGGGAAGCGCGGCTGCGCGGCGAGGAGGTCGGCGCCCGGCATTTCGCGGAAACCGAAACCGTGAACCTGGCCCCCTTGCCTTGCTGGCAGCACCTGGCGGGGGAGCAGTACCGCGAGCGGGTCGCCGGGATGATCGAGGAGATCATCGCCCAAGCCGCCGCGCGGCGAGCGGCGACAGGAATCGAGCCCCTCGGTGCCACCGCGATCCTCCGGCAGCAGCCGTTTTCTCAGCCGGCGAAGACGAAGAAGTCCCCCGCGCCGCTCGTCCCCGCCTCGAGCAAACGGGTTCGGACCGAGATGAAGATCGCCTATGCTTGGTTCGCCAGAGCCTTCCGAGAGGCGGCGGAGTACCTGCGGGCCGGCGATCGGCTGGCTCGGTTCCCCCGGCGGAGTTTTCCTCCCGGTCTGCCGTTTGTTCGAGCGGGCTGGTTGGTGATCAGCCCGCCGACGTAGGTAGCGCCGGCCAGCCAGTCCGAAGGAACCCAAAGTTCCATCCAGCTGCTCCGCCGGCCTTGGATCGATGCTCGACGCCTTGGCTCGTCGCTCTGAAGACCCTCGCGCTCGGATTTCGAAGTGATTCCCGCCGAAACACCGGCTGCAACTCGCTCTGCCGCCGAAGATTCCGGCCGGGGCAGCTGTCTGACCTTCGTATTCGCCGCACCTATTCCCGCCCCGAACTACGGCCGAGACTGAGGCACCGGCATCAAGGCGAAAGCCGCCGGTAACAGCGACTCCCTCGACCTACAGCCACCGCGCCCGCCGCCGACTCTACCCTATCGCGGGCACCTATTGCCCACGCGCCACCTTGTGGTAAGATTCAATAACGCTGGCACTGATTCGCAGGCTCGGTTGTCGACAGACCTATGGACCTGTTTTTATCGGGGGAGAAAATGGACCTTTTCACCTTGAAACCGCAGCTTCAACCTGACACGCTTCTTGTTGGAAAGAAAGCTAAATATAGAATCAATAAGTACATCAGCGGCGGTCAAGCCGGTGAGACCTACTTAGCGGCGACTGTCGATTGCGGTAATCCATCACGGGAGCTTCATGACGGGATAAGTGTCATCGTCAAATATCCTCGTATTCACGGCTCTCTGACCGCGAGCGAGATCACAGAGCGCCTGGCCCGACTCAATTACCTCTTCACTATAGAGGAGGCTACTCTTGGACGTCTCGCCGGCGCTCAGTGCGTCGCACAGTTGCTCGATAGCGGAAATCACAGCTATATACACAGGGGGCAGCAGGTCTGTCCCATCTTCCTTGTGCAACAGTTCATTGATGGTTATCCGCTCAGTCGGTGGGCTTCTTCGCTAAAGAATTCCGATGAATTTAGTGGCATTCCTGATCCGGCTATCTTTTTCACCATGGCGAGGAACTTGGCCCTGGCTCTTCGCGACATCCACCGGCGCCTGGTAATTCATGGTGATATCTGGCCCGAGAATATCCTCGTTACGTCCGATGGGGTGCCAATACTTATCGACTTCGGTCAGGCCCTGTTTAGGGAGGCGGTCACGGACCCTTCGCAAATTCCTGGGCGCAATACTCGCTATCAAGCTCCGGAGAGTGTACGCTCAGTTGGAGGGGATATCTACTCGGCGGGCGGAGTGCTGTTCTTCCTGGCCACTGGCAAGGACCCTATCGCGTCGTCCAGGGACAATGACGGTTTGAAAGCCGAAATATCCAGATGCTTGCAACAATGTAACCCGGATCTATATACCGCGAACTGCGGTGTCGTTGACATCATCGCGCGCTGCCTGCGGTATGGCAACATTGGCCGAACGCGCAATGCACAGAGCCTACTTGAGGATTTGGACGCATTTACCGAACCGCCGACGGCGCGAGGTCTACTCGAAGATGCGAGCGGCCTCGCTGATGCAGCGGGGCGGCTAGACGCTTCTTCACGGCCGCTGTTTAAATGGATGGCCGGATTTCAACTCCGGGAAGTGTCCGCGCTTCTTGCGGACTTGACTCAGGGCGTCTACGACCTTGCCGGAGAGCACGATGAGCTGGTTGCCGCCCTGACCCAATATGTAAATTTCCTGGAACCAGGGGATGAATATTTGACGGTGACCGTTCCACAGTTTTGGTGGCCCCAGAATGTGGGCATCAACGGCCGATTCGTGGCCATAACGAAGGTGGCGGCACTTCGTGGCGCTATAATTCGGAGAATTTTTGCCGTGAACGAGGATGACCTTGCCACGGATATGTGGTTTCCAAAGATCCTGGAAGCCCAGATGAAAGCAGTAAATGAGGTTTCTACCTATCAGACAAGCGGTAGATACGAGGCTCACATTCTCGCTGTCGATATCGAGACGAGACGAAGGATGACGAGCGACGGAAGTCACTTTGGTTTGTTGCTTAAGGGGGATGATGCCGTGGCGATCTATCCTAGATATCGAGAAGATGGACTGCTGGTGGGCATCCAGTTCCGAAGTGGGCGTGCCATGGCCCAGACCCTTCGTGAGGAGTTTGAGCTGTTCGAAGGCCGGGCCGTAATCTTGCGAGAGTATTATGACGCATGGGTTCAGAAGTACCACGAGCAACAGATTTGAGCACCTCAGGACCCTTCGCAAGCGACAGCGCTCGAACGCTTCGTAGATGTCAGGCATGCTGTTAGTGAAGCATCGTGCGGCACTGTGCGGACCCTTTCCATTCCAGGTCCGTACGGTAAGCTTCTCTCTTACCCACCCCCCATGCGCATCCTCCTCATCGCCAACACCCTCCCCCCCCGTGACCTCTCCGGCGTAGGGGAGCAAGTCCTCCAGCTCGCGGCGGGGCTCACCTCCCTGGGTTGCGAGGTCGAGATCTTGGGGCGCAAGGGCGCCGGGCGCGACGGGGCGCCGGGGCCGAAGATCCTCTTTCCGCTCACGATCGTGCCCGCGACCCTGCGTGCCCTGCGCCGATTTCGACCCGATGTCGTACAAGTCCACGAGTCGGACGGGGCGCTCGCGGCGTCGGCGGTGCTTTGGGCGCGGGGGATGCAGGGGAGGGGAACGCCGGATCGGCCGCGTCCTTTGCTCGCGGCTCTCCTCCAGGTGAGCTACGTCGAGGAGAAGAAGGCGGTTCGGTCTCTGGTGGCGGCTGGGCGGGAGATCGGGTGGCCGGGGGGCGTCGAGAAGCGGTTTCGGTGGTTGAAGGCTCCGATCCAGATCTTTTTCGGCCGGTGGACGGCTCGGCGGGCGGATCTGGTGCTCGCTCCGAGCGCGGCGACGGCGGCGGAGCTGGTGCGCGACTACGGCGCGCAGCGGGTGGAGGTCTTGCCGAATGCGACCGGGGGGCTGGCTCCTTTGAGACCGCCGGAGCGGTTGGCGGAGGACGGCGAGGGGTATTTGCTGTTCGTCGGCCGGCTGCGGATTCGCAAGGGGGTAGAGGTTCTTTTCGACGCGCTTCGGTCGCTTGCCGATGCGCGGCTTTTGATCGCGGGCGACGGCGAGCACCGAGCCGCTTTGGTGGCGAAAGCGGGGGAGTTGGGCTTGTTGGCGTCGGGTGCGGTATCCTTCCTCGGCCGCTGCGGTTCGTCCCGGGTGGCCGGCCTGCTCGCCGGGGCTCGTGCTCTGGTCGTCCCTTCGACCTACGAGGGGATGCCGCTCGTGGTGCTCGAAGCGATGGCCGCCGGGTTGCCGGTGGTCGCGAGCCGGGTGAGCGGGATACCCGAAGTGGTCGTGGACGGCGAGACCGGTTGGCTGGTGCCGGCCGAAGATCCTGTGGCGCTCTGCCGGGTGCTCGCCGAGATCGAAGCCGATCCTGGCGAAGCGAAAAGGCGGGGCGAGGCGGGCCGGCGGCGGGTGGCCGAGCGCTATCGGCCGGAAGTGGTGGCCGGGCTCTGGCAAAAGATCGTGCTGGCACGGCGCCAAGAATTGACGTGAGACGGATGGAATCGAGCCGCGCCGGGAGGCGCTGCGGAAAGGGCATCGAGGGAACCCAAACGCCATGAACGAACGAGCGAACGCCTCGAAACGGGGTTACATGGGGCGCGGTCTGCTCGTCGTGATCGCCATCGTCGGCCTCGGCCTGGTCGCGGTGGCAGGCGCCGGGTACCGTTGGTTCGGCGATCAGCGGCTGCATATTCTGCTCGCCCTGATCGCGTCGCTCATTCTGCTATTTGCCCACTCGTGGATCTCGATCTACCTGGTCGGCACCGCCCGGCTGATTGCGAAAAGTGTCGCCGAGCACGGTTGGGACGCCGCCGAGGACGTTAACCGCCGTCGCTTCGTCCGCCGGGCGCTCCCCTGGCTTCTGGTCGCCGGAATTGCCGTCCTCGCCGCGTTCCTGTCGGGGGCGCTGTCGATGGTTCGCGACGACGTGAGCGCGCCGCGCATCGCCCACAACGTCATCTTCTTCGTCGCCTTGGCGCTGCAAGCCGTGGCGCTGGTGGCCGCGCGGCCGGCGCTCGCCGAGACCGAGCGGCGGATTCGCGCGCTCGACGCGCGAATCGGCAGCCCGCCATGACCGGGCAGCGCGCGCTCGACGGCCGGGTCGCCGTCATTTTGATCAACTGGAACGGTGCGTCCGACACGCTCGCGACGTTGGCGTCGCTCGACCGAAGCGACCAGGCGGCGCAGCTGCGCTGCCTCGTTGTCGACAACGGCTCGACCGACGGCTCGGTCGCCCGGCTGCGCGTGGAGCGGCCAGGGGTAGAGCTGATCGAGACCGGTGCCAATCTCGGGTTTGCCGGCGGCAACGAGGTGGGCATTCGGCGTGCGCTCGAAGATCCGGAGATCCACTGGATTCTGCTGCTCAACACCGATGTCGAGGTCGATCCCGGGTTCCTGGCGCCATTGCTCGCGGCCTGCGCCGACCGCCAAGTCGGCGCCGCCGGGCCGCTGATCTTCTATTTCGAGCGGCGCGATCTGATCTGGGCGGCCGGCGGCAAACTCCGCTGGCGCGAGACGGTGACCGAAGAGTGGGGCAACCGCCAGCCGGAGGGGCCGCGCTTTGCGCACGCCGCCGAGGTCACCTACCTCACCACCTGCTGCCTGCTGGTGCCGCGCGATGCGATGCTCCGCGTCGGTCCGCTCGATCCGGTCTACTTCATCAACGTCGATGACGCGGACTGGTGCCGCCGTGCCGCAGCGGCCGGCTATCGACTGCGCTATGAGCCCGCGAGCCGGATCTGGCACAAGGTGGCGGCTTCGACCGGTGGGGGCTATACCCCCGTCAAGACCTTCCACACCGGGCGCGGCAACGCGATCTTCGTCCGCCGCTACGGTGGTTGGCTCGCGCACGCAATCTTCGTGGCCGCGAACTTGGTCGCCCTGCCGGTCGCCCTGCTGCGCGAGGGGCCGCGCGGCAACGCGCGCTCAGTGCGAGCGAAAGCGCGCGGCCTCTGGCGCGGTCTGTTCGATCCGCTGCCGGCGCCGCCAAGCTTTACTGCGGGGCCGCCGGCAGGGGGTGGGGCGCAATGACCGCGAATCTGCTTTTCACCGGGACGATCCAGCTGCTGCTGATCCTGTTTTTGGCCACCCTTCACGAAGCGGCGCACGCCTGGGCCGCCGACCGGTTCGGTGACCCGACGCCACGGGCGCTTGGACGGGTGTCGCTCAACCCGCTTGCGCACCTCGACCTGTTCGGCACCGTGATCCTGCCCGCCGCGTTGGTCGCCTTCGGCGTGCCGATTCCGTTCGGCTGGTCGCGCCCGGTGCCGATCGTCGCGGGCAACCTGCGCCGTCCGGGTTGGCATTCGCTCTTGGTGAGCGCTGCGGGTCCGGTGGCGAACGCCGCGTTTTCCCTGATGGCGCTGGTGGCGTTGAGCGTCGTCGTCCACACCCTCGGTCCCGAGGCGAAGCAGGCGGCCCGGATGTCGATGATCGGTGGCGGCCTGGTCGATCCGAATTCGCCCGCGTTCGCACTGCACGGCTTTGCCGTCGTCTTCACGCTCGTCCAGGCCTCGGTGATCAGCGCGTTTATCACCATGTTTCACCTCTTGCCGATCCCGCCGCTCGACGGCGGCATGATCCTGCTCCAGCTCGTTCCAGCGAGCTGGGCCGCGCGTTTGGCGGCGCTACGCCCGTACGGTTACCTGATCGGCTCGGCGTTTGCCGTGACGCCCCTGTTCTGGATCGCGCTGATCCCGTTCTTGGTCGTCTTGAACCTGGTCGTCCAACTGTAGGCCGGCTCCTTCCGGCTTCGGATTTGCGGCCCGCAACAGATCTCTCGAAAATTGACCGGAGGCACCGTTTGAGCCAACCACAGATCGTCCTTTCGGGCATGCGCCCGACCGGCCGTATCCATCTCGGGAACTACTTTGGCGCGCTCAAGAATTGGGTCGAGCTGCAAGACCGCTTCACCTGTTTCTATATGGCGGCCGATTGGCATGCGCTCACCAGCGATTATGCCGATCCGTCCGCGGTGCGCGACAACACGCTGGAGATGGTGGCGGATTGGATCGCGGCGGGGCTCGATCCTGCCAAGTCGGTCATCTTCATCCAGTCGATGGTGCCCGAGCATGCCGAACTCCACCTGCTGTTTTCGATGATCACACCGCTCGGTTGGCTCGAACGGGTGCCGACTTACAAAGAGCAGATGACCCAGATCGAGAACCGAGATCTTGCGACCTACGGTTTCCTTGGCTATCCGGTCTTACAGACCGTGGATATCCTGATCTACCGCGCCCACTTCGTGCCGGTGGGCGAGGACCAGGCGAGCCATATCGAGATCAGCCGCGAGATCGGCCGTCGGTTCAATTATCTTTACGGCGAGGTGTTCCCCGAGCCGCGCGCTCTGTTCACCCCCAGCCCGAAAGTGCCGGGGATCGATGGCCGCAAGATGTCCAAGTCGTACGGCAACGCGATCCATCTTTCGGACACCCCCGACGAGATCCGCAAGAAGTGCATGGATATGTTTACCGACCCGGAGCGCCTGCGGCGGAAAGATCCGGGACGGCCGAGCGTCTGCAACCTGTTCCAGTTTCACCGGTTGATGTCGTCCCCTGAACTCGCGGCCGAGGTCGAACGCCAGTGCCTGGCCTGTGAGATCGGCTGCGTCGACGACAAAAAGCTGCTCGCCGATCAGATCATCGGGTTTTTGGATCCGATGCGGCAGCGGCGCGCCGAGCTGGTCGGCGACCGCGGCGCGTTGATGGACATTTTGATCGAAGGTTCACGCCGCGCGCGCGACGTGGCGCAAGAGACCATGGAACTCGCGCGCCGGGCGATGAAGCTTGATTATTCGGAGTTCCAATCGTCGGAGTTCCAATCGTCGGACCTCGAATCGTCGGAGCCGGTGGTCACGAAGGGTTCGGTTTGAGCCGAGAGATTCGCACCGACGTACCGACGCCCGGGCTGCTGCCGGCCTCGTGGCGGGTGCATCTGCCGGTCTTCGACGGACCACTCGATCTGCTGTTGCAGCTGATCAAGGTGAACAAGGTCGAGATCTCGGACATCCCCGTCGCCACGATTTGCGATCAGTTCCACGAATACCTGGCGCTGATGGAGATCATGAACCTAGACATCGCGGCCGAGTACATCTACGAGGCGGCGCTGTTGATCCATCTGAAGTCGCGGCTGCTGCTGCCGCGTCCGAAGACGCTCGAAGGGTTGGTCATCGATGAAGATCCGCGCCAGGATCTGGTGGCGCGTCTGCTCGACTATCGGCGGTTGAAGGATGCGGCGCAGTCGCTCGCCGAGGTGGATCGCATGCGCGCCGGGGTCTGGCCGCGCAAACCGCAAAAGGTCGATCTCGGTCCCGAGCCCGAGCCGGAAGAGGCGACGATCGATCTCGGCGAGGTCTCGCTGTTCGATCTACTCGGCGCGTTCAAAAAGGCGATGGAGCGGTACGACAAAGAGCACCCGCCGGCGCTCCAGTTGGCCGGCGAGACCTTTTCGGTGCGTAGCCAGTTCGATCGGCTGATCGGGGTGCTCAACGCGGCGCGGCCTTACGACCTGCTGGAGGATCTCAAAAACCTGTCGTGCCGCTCGGAAGCGATCGCCTGCTTTCTCGCCGTCTTGGAACTCGCGCGGTTGAACCTGGTGCGCATCCATCAGACCGGAGGTGGCGAGCTGCTGTTGTACCGCACGACCCGCCAGCTGGGAGATCAAGAATTGGAGACCGATCTCGGATGAATGACGAAACGATAGAGCCCACCGGGCCCACCGAAACTCTCGAGCCCGCCGCATCCGAGGCGCCACTGCGCAAGCGGGCGCGCGAACGCCGGCCGACCGACCGCGCGGAGATGGAGATCGCGATCGAGGCGATCCTGTTCGTCTCGTCCGAGCCGGTGCCCAGGGCGAAGCTTGCCGAGCTGTTCGACGAGGAGGACCGGGCGGAGGCCGAGTGTGCGATCGATGCGGTGCTCGAACGGTTCGGTCCCGAGGTCGGGCGCGGCTTCATGGCCGAAGAGGTGGCGGGCGGCGTACGCCTGGCGACCCGGCCGGAGCTGGTTGGCTGGTTGCGCCGGTTTTTCGAAGTCGCGGTCGGCAACAAGCTTTCGATGGCCGCGCTCGAAACCCTCGCGATCATCGCCTATCGCCAGCCGATCACCGGGCCCGAGATCCAAGAGCTGCGCAACGTCAGCGCCTCCGGCACCTTGAAGACCCTTTTGGAGCGCCGCCTGGTGCGGATCACCGGACGGAAAGAAGTGGTGGGCAAGCCGTTCCTGTACGGGACGACGCGCGAGTTTTTGGTCCACTTTGGCTTGAACAGCCTCGCCGACCTGCCGCCGCTCGAAGAGTTCGAGGAGACGTTCGGGAGCGATCCGGGAATCGTCGACCTTGCCGCAACCGACGATTCGGTGGCCGATTCGGGCGCCGAATCGTTCGAGGACCGGACGAGCAATACCGCTCTACACGCCGTACACGTCGCCGACCTCTCGGCCGCCGACGAATCGCGCGAGCGCGAGCTTCTGGCCCAGGCCGAGGAGATCGAAGCGCGCCAGGAGGCCTCCGAGTCGGATGAGGCCGGGAGCCACCGATGAACGACGAGAAGCCGCGCGGAGACCGCATCCAGAAAATCCTTGCCCGGGCCGGAATCAGCTCGCGCCGCGAGGCCGAGACCCTGATCGTGGAGGGGCGGGTGACGGTCAACGGCCAGCTCGCCGAGCTCGGCCAGAAAGCCGACCCGGAGCACGATTCGATCAAGCTCGACGGCAAGCGGATCTTGCTCCCCAAAGAGCACCGCTACCTGCTGCTGAATAAGCCGCGCGGCGTGATGACCACGGTCGCCGATCCGGCCGGCCGGCCGACCGTGATCGATCTGGTGCCGCCCGCGCTCAGGAAGGCCCTGGTGCCGGTCGGCAGGCTCGACTTCTTGACCGAAGGGCTGATCCTGCTCACCGACGACGGCGATTTCGCCAACCGGGTCGCTCATCCGCGCTACGGCTGCCGGAAGACCTACGAGGTGAAGGTCTCGGGCCGGCCGGCCGAGCGCGATCTCGACCGCCTGCGCGAGGGGTTGGTGCTCGAAGGCGTGCGCACGGCGCCCTGCCGGATCGAGCAGCGGACGGTGACGCGGCCCAAAGGGGTGGACAGCGACAACAGCTGGTGGAACGTCGAGCTTTCCCAAGGGCGCACGCGACAGATCCGCGAGATGTTCCAGCGCATCGGCCATCCGGTGAGCAAGCTCCGCCGGGTCGCGATCGGCGGGCTGACCGATCCGGCCCTGCCGCTCGGCTCGATCCGCGAGTTGACCCCGCGCGAGGTCGAGATGCTCCGCCACGGCAGCCGTTCGAGCGATCCGCTGCCGAGCGCCGGAAGCGGCCGAGTTCGCAAGATGGCGGGTTCGTCCGAACGCTTCCCGGAGATCCGCCGCTGGCGCGAAAAGGGGGAGGAGATGGCGGCCGACGCACCGCGGGCACCTCGGGCACCGAGGGCGGCTCGACCGGAAGGAGCCGAGGGGAGAACGCAGGGCTCGCCGCCGACCCGGCCGAGGGCGATGCCGGAACCCCCTCCCCGACCGCAACCATCGCTCCTGCCGCGACGGGTGGAGGAGAGCGAAACGTCCCCTCCGCCGCGCCGGGCGGGAACGGCGACTCACGTCGCGGGTGAAGAGCGCGGCGGCCGGCCGGCGCCGCGACCGCCACGCAGCGTTCCCCGTGTACCCGATGCCCCTGCTCCCCGCCCGGCGTTCGATCGGGAACGGCCCTCCGGCCCCGCGGCGCGCCCGCGGCCGTCGAGCGCGCCGCGTTCGACGGGCGGACCGCCGCGCTCCTCGACCTCGCCGCGCCCACCTCGATCGATCGGTGCGATCCCCGGAGCGCCCCGGCCGCGGAGCGGGCCGTATCCGCCGCCGGGGACGGATTGGGAAGAGCGGGGCAAGCCGGTACCCCGCGCCGCCGCTCGCCCGACCGCTCGCCCGACCACTCGTCCGACCGCCCGCCCCTCCGGGCGGCCGCCGAGCGGCGGAGCGGGAGCGCGGCCAACCGGACGGTCAACCGGCCGACCGACGGAACATGCCGGCTCGGGATCGGCACCCGCGCGCCGCACCGAGCGTCCGGCGGGCCGGCCGTCGGATCGACCGGTTCGTCCACCTTCGGAACGCCGCGGCGCCAAGCCGTCGGGTCGCCCGACCTCCGGCCGGCCGGGCCGTCCGGAATCGGGTCGCCCGCCGTCGGGCCGTCCGTCATCCGGTCGCCCCGCGTCCGGGCGTCCCACCTCAGGTCGCCCCGCTTCCGGTCGTCCGTCCGGCCGTCCTCCGGGTCGTCCGGGTGGTAAACCGGGAGGCCGGAGCAGCCGGTGAGCGTCGGCGACTCTCCGGTCGCCCCGCTGATCGTAGCGATCGACGGCCCTTCCGGGGCGGGCAAGAGCACGATCGCGCGGCGGCTCGCAAGCAGGCTCGGAGTGCCGTATCTCGACACCGGCGCGATGTACCGGGCGCTCGCATTGGCGGCGCTCGAACGCGGCCTCGATCCTGAGGATCGTGTGAAGGTCGAGGCGCTCGCGGCTGCGGCGGATATCCGCCTCGAAGCGGCGGGGGATGGCAGCTACCAGGTTCTGCTCGACGGCGTGCCGGTAGAGGGGCGGATTCGCACCCCGGAGGTCGGACGCGCCTCTTCCGCGGTCTCCGCCCACCCGGGCGTCCGGTCGGGGATGGTGGCGCTCCAGCGGGCGACCGCGGAGCGGCTCGGCGGCGTGTTGGAGGGGCGCGACATCGGCACCCGGGTCTTCCCCGATGCGCCGTACAAGTTTTTCCTCGATGCCGACTCGGGAGTCCGCGCCGAGCGGCGCCAGGCCCAGCTCGCGGAGTCGGGGCGCGAGGTCCGGCGCGCCGAGGTCGAAGCGGACCTGGCCGAGCGCGACCGGCGCGACCGGGACCGCGCCGATTCGCCGCTCACCTGCGACGACAGCTATATCCGGATCGACGCCACCGGGCTAGGAATCGACCAGGTGCTCGCCCTGATGGTCTCGGCTCTCAGAAACGAGATGGAAAATCGGGTCTAATCGGGTCTAATCGGGTATTATTGGGTATGGAATCGCCGCGGTCACTTCCTGCTCATCTCGCGTCTTCCAAGACTTGATGGAGATCGCCCGCGAGAGCAGATCCTCGACCTCGGCGTCCGATAGCTTCGCCCCCTCGATGCGCGTAGAAGAGCCGACGCTCTCGATGTTCGCCACCTTGCGGAGTGCAAGGAGCCGGTCCGGCGAGAGTGTTTTCAGGGCCTCCCACCTCCCCTTGGACTGATCGACTTCGGCGATGACTGGATGAGGAAGCGCTGCACCCGCTCCTCATCATCGCCGTCTCGATCGTGACGATTCTCGCGATCCATCCTTTCCAAGATGGAAACGGGAGGCTTTCGCGTGTGCTCACCACGCTTCTCTTGCTGCGAGCGGGCTACGCCTATGTGCCGTATGCTTCGCTGGAGCGCGTGATCGAGGAAAACAAAGACCTTTACTACAGGGCGCTCCGGCGTACGCAGACGACACTCAAGAACGAAGCGCCGGATTGGGAGCCTTGGGTTGGTTTTTTCCTGCGCTGCCTCAAGAAGCAGAAGGATAGCCTTGCGGCACGATTGAACCGCGAACGGATCGCAGAGGGCGGCGAAGCCGATTTGCCGGCGCTGGCGCTCCAGGTTCTCAAAGCCCTGCGTGCGCAAGAGCGCCTGACGATCGCGCAGCTTGCATTGATGACAGGGGCAAATCGGAACACGCTAAAAGTTCGTCTGCGCGAACTGGTCATGGACGGGCGCGTGCGACAGCACGGAAAGGCGCGTGCCACGTGGTATTCGCTATGAGCGCCGAACTCGAAGCCGTGCGATACACCAGGTAGGTGGAATTTCATCCGCGTCTCCTCCGTCAATCCGACAACCGGTTCTCGAACAGCCCGCCAAAGTTTGGACTCGCGATCAGGCGGCCGTCGGGAGCCACCTGAACCCGGCGGAGCGCGCGCCGGTAGGAACCGAACGGCGCGAACCCTCCGGCGGTCGCCTCCCAGGTTGCGCCGCCATCCCGACTGCGCAGGACACCGAGGCGGGTTGCGGCGTAGAGGTCGCCCGGCGCGTTCGGGTCGGTCGCGACATCTCTCGCCTCGTCGGAGAGCGCAAACGTATGAATCGGGTGAGAGGTCGCGCCGAAGTCATCGCTCCGGCGGAGCTCCGTGCCCGCGGGGCTTGCGAAGAGGAGGAAGAGGCGGTCCGGCTCGCCGGGGACGAATTCAACGTCCGCTTCGCCGTCGCGCAATGGGCTCCAGCTCCGGCCGGCGTTCGCGCTCTTGTAGAGAACGATCCGGCCCGGATCGTGGGGCAAGCCCGTGAGGAACTCGAGCGAACGGGCGATCACCCGGTCGAGGGCGTAGGGGTTGGTCAGGAGATCGACGATCCGCCGGGTGCCGCCGAAAGGATGGAAGAGGTCGGGCGGAATCAGCTTCTCGAGCGCGGTGGTCCAGGTCGTACCACCGTCCTCGCTGATCAAGATTCCGTTCGAGCCACCCGCCAAGAAGATGCCGTCCACGGCGATTTCGACCGTCGATTCCGGACCGGAGTGGACGACCCGGCCGAGACCGGTCTCTTCGGGCTCATGGAGAAGAATGATCCCCCCGGCCAACGCGATCAGCCGACGGCGCGGATCTGCCGGGTCGAACGCCAGATCGGCGGCTTCGGCGAAGGAGCGGGGGGAGAGCGGCGTGCCGACGCGGTTGAACGTGGCGCCGCCGTCCGTCGACAAGAGTAACCGGAAGTCGCAGAGCACTTCGCCGAAATTGGGGCTGCATCCCGTGTAGCGGCGCAGGGCGATGAACGACGGATCGGTCGGCGAGATGCGGAGCTCGGCCAGCCCAAACGCCTCAATGCCTTTCCGGTCGACCGGGAGAGGGGTGGGGTCCGGACCAACTCGGTAGAGGTCGGTGCCGGAAAGAAAGTAGGGTCCTCCGGGCGCTGCGGCGAGCGCCGCAGGCTCGGGGATCTGGTTCAGGGAGACGACCGCGATGGGACGAAACGAGCCGCCCATGCCACCGAAGTCGCTCTGGTAGATACCTCTCGCTTTGCCGGCATAGACCTTTCTCGGGTTGCCGGGCTCGGAGGCGAGCGCTGAAGGTCCATCGTGCCTGAAACCGACCAAGTGAAAGCTGCCGCCTCCGTTGCCGCTGCGGAACAGGCCCCCGACGCGCAGCGAAACAAACAGGGCGGCCGGCTGGCCGTAGGTGGCGTGAAGAGTGCGCACCTCGTCACCCGCTGCAACGGGAAGGGCCCCCGTCGTCGGCCGGAAGGTCCGGCCGTTGTCGGTGCTCTTCATCACGACGGTTCCGAGGGTGGAGAGCGCATAGACCGTCCCCGGTTCGTCGGGCGGTGCCGCCACCGGGCCTCTGACCCCTTGAATCTCGACCCAGGAAGCGCCGACATCCGCGCTGCGCAACAGCCGCTTCGCCCCGCTGCCGCCGGTCTCGGCGAGCAAGACGACCGAGGTGCGTGTCGTGGCCACGGTCAAGCGCGCGATCTGGAAATCGAAGTCACCGGTGTAGACCTTGCGCCAGGAGGCGCCGCCGTCGCCTGAGCGGAAGATGCTTTGGGTCCCCCCCGGTCCGGTCGAGGCCGCCCAGAGCGCGTTGGGGTTCTTGGGGTGGACGGCGAGCGCCGTAACCTTTGGAGTCTCGAGCCCCAGGCCGCGCCAGCGCCAGGGGGCGCCGGCCGAGGGACGCTGCCAGATCTCGCCTGCAGGGAAGCTCGAGCTCCCCGCAGTGAAGCTCGAAGTCACATAGAGTTCGCCGCGCGACGTGGCGACCAGCGACAGCAACCGGCCGTCGCCCGGGCCGAATGGGGTCCAGCGGTTGGTGGCCGCGTAGGCTGCCGGATTGAACACGAGCGCCGCCACCCAAAGTACGATGGCACCGCAGGAGAGGGAGATGCGGCACCACGAGGGCGCCGCGAAACGATAGGGAACAAGTTGAGCCGGTACGGTCTCGTGGGGTTCCATGCGCGCCTCGCCGTTTTGTTCGTCTGCCTTTGGATACGTAGGCGCGAGGAGAAACGTCGGGGGCTCACCAAGCGATGCCGTAGTCCTCGCCATGGTTCGACGAGCCGCCCCACATCGTGCCGTGGGCGGTGTCGAGCTGGATCGCATTGATCGGGCCGGAGGTCCGCTCTTCGAAATCGAGCTTGTAGCCCATCCGCCGCAGCTCGTCGCGCACCCAAGGAGACACTGAGTCGGCGAGCGTCAACCGGCCGGGCTCGATCTTGTGGTCGCCGAACGAGCTGCGCATCTGGTAGGTGTTCCAGTTCGCCGCTTCGGTCGCCTCCTGGACGGTCATGCCGTACTCGACGACGTTCAAGAAAAACTGAAGCAGATTCTGGTCCTGGCTGTCGCCCCCCTGAACGGCGAACGCGAGGAACGGTTTGCCACCTTTCGTCGCGAGGGTGGGGGTGAGCGTCACGCGCGGGCGCTTGCCCGGTTCAACCACATTGAAGGGGCCGTCCTCCGGCGCGGTGACGAAACTCTGCATCCGTTGCGACAGGCCGATCCCGGTGGTCCCGGCGATCACTGCGGGCACCCAGGCGCCCGACGGGGTGGCGGAGACCACCCACCCCTCCGCATCGGAGGCGAGGATCGAGGTCGTGCCGGCATGGAACGCCTCGTCCGGCGACAGTGACGAGACCTGCCAACCGGGTTGGTTCGCGCCCGCCGCCGCTCCCGCGTTCCACGTCTTCAAGAGATCGGGGAACGGGTTCGTCCCTCCTTGGAACGGATACGGATCGCCGGGGCCGAGGTCGGTCCGGTTTTTGGTCGGATCGAGTTGGCGCAGGCGCTCCTTGGCGTACGCCTTGGAGAGAAGTCCTGCGATCGGTTCTTGGGGGGCGAACGCCGGATCGCCGTAATAGAAATCGCGATCGGCGAACGCCATCTGCATCGCCTGGGTCACGGTGTGGATGTACCGGGCGCTGTTGTAGCCCATCGCTTTGAGGTCCGACCCTTCGAGCAGGTTGAGCGCCTGAAGGAGCGCCGGCCCTTGGGTCCAGGTATCGAGCTTGTAGACCTCGATCCCTTTGTAATCGACCGAGACCGGCTTTTCAATCTTCACCTGCCAGGTGGCCAGATCGGGCTCGGTCCACAGTGCCCCTTGGGTTCGCGCGGCGGCCACCAGCTCTTTGGCAATGGCGCCGCGATAGAACAGTTCGTAGGCGGCCAGGATCGCGTCGTGCCGGTTCTTGCCCGCAGCCTTGGCCTGCGCCTCGGCGGCCACCAAGCGGCGCAACGTGCGGGCGAGGTCGGGCTGGCGGAACATCTCGCCCGCGTCCGGCGCCTGCCGCGCCCGGTCGGCGTGGGGAAGGAAGACCTGCTTTGAAAACGGCCAGCCGGCCAGTCGCTCCTGGTGGCGCGCGATCGTGTCGGCGAGCTGCGCTTCGATCGGGAATCCGTCGGCCAGCTCGATCGCCGGGGCGAGCACCTCGGCGAGCGACAGGCGGCCCCACTCGGCGAGCATGGTGATTAGCCCGCCGGGAGTGCCGGGGGTGACCGCGGCGAGCGGGCCGTACTCCGGGGGATAGCGAAGCTTCTGCTCGCGGAAGAAATCAGGCGAGGCGCCCGAGGGGGCGACGCCCAACGCGTTCAGTGCGATCACCTTGCCGGTCTTCGGGTTGTAGATCAGCGCCTGGGTCTCGCCCCCCCAGCCGAGGGTGTCCCACATCGTGCAGGTCGCGGCGAGCATCGCCGCGGCGGCATCGACGGCGTTGCCCCCTTTTTGGAACATCATCGAACCGGCCGTCGCGGCCAAGGGTTTCCCGGTGATCGCGAGCCAATGGGCGGCATGGAGCGGTGGTTTTTGCGTTCGCGCCTGGGCCGGCACGACGGTGGAGTGCACGAACGCCAGCGCGAAGAGAGGGGTGACGACGAGGACAGCACGGCGGAGCATTTCTGAATCCTCCCGGAAGAGCGAATCGCTGGTCGGAGAGGATAGCGCTTGCCGCCTCGGATAGCGCGTCGGCGAAGATCGTGTTGCGGGCGGCGCGCAGAACTCACCCTTCGGGCTCAGACAGCTGCGCGCCGTCCTCACACGATCTTCGCCGACGCTTGGCGTGGATCGACCGACTACGCTCCGAATTTCGAGGAACCGAGCCCTGCCGCCCTCCCAGTCGCCCAGGCCCAGGCGAAGTTGTGGCCGCCGATCGGGCCGAAGGCGTCGAGGATCTCGCCGCAGAGGAACAGGCGGGGGAGGCGCCGGCACTCCATCGTGCGCGGATCGACTTCGCCCAGCTCGACACCTCCGCCGGTGACCTCCGCCTTGCGATACCCCTCGTCGCCGGTCGCCGGGAGGGGATAGCGGACGAGGGAGGTGATCAGTCGCTTTCGCCCCTCCCGCGGCAGCTGGGCGAGCGAGATCCCCGGATCGACTGCCGATTCGGCGAGCAGTTGTTCGGCCAATCGTTCCGGCAGATGGCGGCGCAAGGCCCCGAGGGGAGTTCCCGGGCCGGAGCGGAGCGCCACTTCCCAACCCCGATCGTCGAGCGGGCACCACCGCACCCAAAGCGACCTCTCCGCCGTATCGGTCTTTGCAGTTCCTGCCGTCCTTTCCGTCCTCGCCACCAGATCCGAAAGATCGAGCACCGCCGGGCCGCTCCACCCGCGGTGGGTGAACAGAAAGCCCCCCTGCGCAGAGCGTCCGGTGCCTGGCGCGTCGATCCGCACAACGAGCGAGATCCCCGCGAGCGCGCCATGTCCCTCTCCGGTGAGAGGAGTGAGCGCCGGGTAGGTCGGAATCGTCCGCAAGCCGAGCTTCTCGGCGATTCGAAGGCCGGTGCCATCGCTACCGGTCCCTGGCAGGGAGAGCCCGCCGGTCGCGAGCACGACGGTCGCGGCGTCGAGGTGGGGGGCAGCCTCGAACAGGATTCTCCAAGTTCCGGCGTCGCCCGGTTCGAGATCGACCACCCGCATGTTCGGCCGGAGCTCGACGCCGCTTCTTCGAGCGAGCGCCACCAGCCCATCGCGCACGTCGCGGGCGCGGTTCGAAGCGGGGAACAGCTTGCCGCTCTCGGGCTCGAGCGCGAGCGGCACGCCCACCTCGCGCTCGAAGAAGGTCCGCTGCTCGGGGAGCGGCCAGGAACGCAGCATCTTTCGCAGCGTATTGGGGGAGGAGTCGGTGACGAACCGCTCGGGCGCGAGTTCAGAAGGGAGCACATTGCACCGGCCGCCGCCCGAGACCAGGATCTTCCGGCCGCCGTCCGGCGTTCCTTCGAGCAGCAGGACGGGACCCCCCGCCGTGCGCACCGCAAAGATCGCAGCCACCAGGCCGGCGGCCCCGGCACCCACGACGACGATCGGCAGGTTGGGCATCGAGCGGCGATCTTAACCCCCGCGCAGTTCCAGGAGGAGCCCAGGGTTGTGCTGCGGGCGGCGCTCAAAACTCGCCCTTCGGGCTCAAACAGTTTCGCGCCGTCCTCGCACAACCCTGGGCTCCTCCTGGAGGCCCTACCCGAGCGCGAGGCCGAGATCGGGTCCCCAGTTCTCGAACAGCGGAGCGGCGGCGTCTTTTCCGATCCCTTCCCGTTCGAGCGCCCGGCGAAGAATCGCGGTCAGGCGGTCGAACCGGCTGTAGAGCTGGCGCGCCTCGGTCCCCATGTGGGTGGCGATCGCCCGGACGCTCAGCTCTTGCTCGAAGCGCAAGCGAAGCAGCAGGCGATCCTCGGCCGAGAGGGAAGCCAGCGCCCGGGAGAGTGCCGTTCCGATCCGGGTGGCCGCCCGGGTTCGATCGCGCGCGAACAGACGCTCTTCGACCCCGCCGTCGCAGGCCACTTCCTCGGCCCGTTCCAGCTGTTCCAATCTCGGCCGGCGGCGCTGGTTCGGAAACGACCGGGCGAGGGTCGCGAGCTCGTCGTGGGAGTGCTCGCCGAAACCGCGTTCGCGCAGCCAGTCCGCCGCTTCTCTAAGCGTTCGACCGTCGCGATGGAGCAGACGGTCGAGGTCGATCGCGAGCGGTCCGAGCCGCAGGGCGCGGCGGGAGGGGCGCCACTTGCCGTAACGATGGATCTGGAAATCCAGATAGAGCCGCTGGACCACGGTCACCAGGTAGGTCTTGAGCGTGCTCCGCCCCTCGAAGTTGCGCAGCACGGCCGCATCGTCGTCGAGCATCTTGACGAACGCAAAGCCGGAGAACTCCTCGACGCTCTCCGCGTCGAGTCGTTTGCGTCGAGCGACCCCGTAGATGGTTTTGTGGATCAGCTCGTAGTGCTCCTCGAACTGAGCGCGTCCGCTGCCGACAGAAGTCTCGCTCGCCATCTTCGCATCCCTCCCGGGGTGAAGTTCCCCGCGGTTGAATGCCCGGCAGGCTCCTCTCCGGGCGTTCACTAGGGATCAACGTCGGCGAGAGGAAAACCGAACAGAGCTCGAACAAAAAAGATGAGTTCTCGTAAACCCCCCAGGGTGGGATGGGATTTCCTGAGGGGACGCACCACTTTACCCACAGGCTCGGCGCCGAAATGTTAGTTGGATATGCGGAACCATCGATTGTTCAGACTTGCGTCGCGGACTATCATCTGCCCTCTGTACTGACGCGAGCGCACGAACGGGAGCCAGACGGTTATGTCTACGCCCATGGATTCGACTCGGGGTCTGTTCTTCCGGGCCAGGAACGGTGACCTGGAAGCGCGCGAGAAGCTGTGGAAGAGACTGCGCGAGCGCCTCTGCCGCTTCGCCCATGGCCGGCTCCCGAAACGCCTACGGGGGATGGTCGAGACCGAAGACGTAGTGCAAGACGCCCTGGCCCAGACGTTCCGCAGCATCGACCTGTTCGACCCGAAGCACAGCGGTGCCTTCGGCGTCGCCCTCTTCGTCACCATGAAGAGGTGCCTGATCGACCAGCATCGCCGCGCGAGCCGCCAGCCCACGGCGGCGGAAACGGCGACGAGCTTGGTGGCGGAGGGGCTCTCTCCAATGGAAGAGGCGATCGAGAAGGAGAAGCTCGAGCGGGTGATGACGGCGCGAGCCAAGTTGAGCGACGAGGACCAGGCGCTGCTCCATGCCCGGCTCGATCTCGATCTCCACTGGAGCGATGTCGCTCTTCTGTTCGGCAAGACGAGTCCGGACGCGGCGCGCATGGCGGTCGAGCGCGCGGTGAAGCGACTGGTCGCGAAGATGGCCTCTTGAGCGAGCCTCGCGACGACTCAGCCGACGAAGGCGACGGCGAGCCGACGGAGCCAAACGCTCAACTGGCCGCTCTGGTCCAAGCTCTGGCCGGGGGCGACCCGATCGACTGGCAACGCGCGGAGTCGGAGGCGGGAAGCGAGCAAGAGCGCGAGCAGGTTCGCGCGCTCGCCGCGATCTCTACGGTCGCGACGTTTCATCGGACCTGGCTCGCGCTTGGCGGCATCACCGGTGATCTCGACGAGGAGGAGGCGCTGGACGAAGAGGTGCCCACGCACTGGGGCGAGCTCGAAATCCTCGAACGCGTCGGCCGCGGTTCGTTCGGAGACGTCTACAAGGCGCGCGAGCCACGGCTCGACCGGATCGTGGCCCTCAAGCTGATCCGCGCCTCGGCCAAGACGCCGGAGCGGGAGGCCGAGACGCTGCGCGAAGGGCGCTTGCTCGCCAAGGTCCGCCACCCGAATGTGGCGACGGTCCACGGCGCGGCCGGAGCGGACGGCCGGGTGGGATTCTGGATGGAGTTCTTGGAGGGCAAGAACCTCGCCGAGATCCTCGCGGAGCAGGGGTGCTTCGAACCCCGGGCCGCCGCCGAAGTCGGCATCGCCCTGTGTCGCGCCCTCGCCGCGGTCCACGCCCAGGGGATCATCCACCGCGACGTCAAGGCCCAGAACGTGGTGCGCGAAAACGACGGCCGCATCGTCCTCACCGATTTCGGAGTCGGCCGCGACGCGACCCCCGAACCCGGCGACGAGCCCTCGCTCTCCGGAACCCCTCTCTATCTCGCCCCGGAGCTGTTCGAAGGCAAACCCCCGTCGCCGGCCACCGACCTCTACGCCCTGGGCGTGCTGCTCTTTTACCTCGCAACCGGAGAGTTTCCGGTCACCGGCAGCTCGTTCGAAGAGTTGCGAGCTGCTCATCGAGATAGGAAGCGCCGGTGGCTCAAAGAGCTGCGGAAAGACCTGCCCGGGACCTTCGTCGCCGCGGTCGAACGGGCGCTCGATCGCGATCCGGAAAAGAGGGTGGTGGGTGGGGTGGTGGGGCTGGAGCGGGAGCTGGGGAAGTTTTTGGGGGAGAGATTGGGACGGAGGAGAAGGATTCAGAAGAGTTCCGCGGCGATCGCGGCTGGGTTGGTTATTGCTGGAGGAATCTTCGCTTTCGTCGAGCGAGATCAAATCGCAACTTGGGTAAACTTGAAGTATGCGGATCGATTTCATGATTCCTCCCAATTTCAGCTTGCTGTAAGCGAGCTTGAGGAGGCGAAACGCCGTTCCCCAGAGCTGCCCGACATCTACTGGCGTTTGATGTCCTGTAGGTCTGCTGATGGAAACTATGTCGGCGCACTCGAAGCCAGTCGCGAAGGCGTTCCGCTTTGTCAAGAATCCAGGTCGTGGAATTGCCACATGGTACGGGCGTGGTCTGCACTTCTCCGACTCGACTACAACCAAGCCCTTCGCAGTTTCACGGAAGCAGAGAAGATCGGGCCAGACGACGAGATTCGTCGACAAATTATCCTGGCGCAAGTCAACCTTGGGCATCCTGAGCTTGCGGTCCAAGATGCCGAGGCCCTCGCGAACGCCGAGGAAATCGGCGCAGCCAGCCTCTTTGCATCGACTCTCTCGGCAGCAGATCACTATCCAAAGGCCATGAAGGCACTTGACGCACTGCGTGAAAGATTCCCCGAAAGCGAGTTGCTACACTGGGTTGCCGGAACGGTCATGATAGCGGCAGGTGATGCAATGGGCGCAGAGAAGGAATTCAAGGCGATGGTGACACAGCCTGATGACCCCGGTGATGCGAGCAACGGTCGACTGCTTTGGGCTCAGGCGCTCATGTTTCAATCAAAGTTCGATGAAGCCAAGAGGGTCTTGCTCGATTCTGCGAGTATGGATACACGCGAGAAATTCGACCGCAACCAAGCCATTCGTTCGATTCTTCTGGCTGAATGCTACGTGCGCACCGGTAATCCCCGGGAGGCGTCTCATGTACTCAGCTCGATCTTTGATCAGGAGCAGATTCCGACCAACCTAAAACTTTTCCGCAACGCGGCGCTTGTGGGACTAGAAGCGGGAGACATATCGCTTGTTGAGCGGTTGGCGACAGTGGTGAGCCTGCTCGAAAAGGAGTACTCGACCGACCTAAGCCAAAGCTTCGACTTCGAGCTTCGAGGCGAGCTTGCTTCTCGAATGGGGGACTCTGAGAAAGCGGTCGAGTTACTCGAGTTGGCGCGATCGGTGCGCGACGACCCCCAGAACGCTCTCTCGATGGCTCGGGTCCAAATCGGTAGAGACCGTTGCGACGACGCACTGGCCTATCTCGACCTAGTGGTCAGCAGGCGAGGGTTGATCGTCAACGACTTCTACACACCGTGGACGATCTTGAATGAGGCGAAAGAGCTCCAGAAACAGTGCTCCACGAGGAAGTGAGCTTCCAACCGTCGAACGGATTTCACGCTTTTGCTCGCTGTCTCCGGAAAAATTAATCCACCCCCGTCACTCCTTTTAGACCGACGGTGATCGAGCCGGCCGGGATCTTCAGGAGGTCGTCATGAAAGGACTCTGGGGTGCGCTTGGGTATCTGCTCTTGAATCAGAAGTACCACCAGCAGTGCTGGGAGCTGGCGGCGGGGCGGCGGAGCTTCGAGGAGCTGGGAGATCTGCGGGCCAAGCTGATGGGCGACGGGTTGCCCTTGAGCCGCTACGAGATCATGGTGCTGCACGAGATGATCACGCGGACCCGGTTCGACGATTTCTCGGGGCCGGTTATCGAAGTGGCCGATCCGACCTACGACGAGAAGTTCGTGGCCGTGCGGAGACTCTGGCCCTCGGGCGGCATGAACGCGGTGACCGCCCACGACTTCCAGATGTGCTGCGCCGTGGGGTTGGCCGCCGTGGACACCCGATTCCGCGACGTTCTGATCGAGGCGAGCGATCCGTACGACGAACTCGGAGGCACCCGCCGGGTGCGCGACCTGCTCGAAAATCGGCCGACCGAGTGGCCCGTCTTCGGCCTGTCGAACGAAGGGCAACTGCGCGAGCTGCACCGGTTCTTTGCCGCGATGAAAGACATGGTGTTGAACCCGCTCGAAGCGTTCCACGAGATGACCTGGGTTCAGCCGCGGTTCGAACCCTGCCCGCTCGGAGTCAGCTTCGATCCCAACGCCCGCTACGGCCACCTGTCGCACTCCGCCTACGAGCGGCTGCGCTGGGACCCCGCCGGCCCAGGCGTCTGGGGCAACCTGCTCGGCGAGATGCGCCAAGTCGGCTTGCTCGTCCAGGGTTCGCCCACCTCGCTTCCAGGCGGCCTGCGGGCCCTGCCCGCCGCTCGCGAGGCGTTCGCGTTCCCGTTGCCCACCTCACCGGTTCTCGAGCTGTTGCCGATGGCGGTCCACTAGCAGCGGACGAACTTTTTAGAAATCGAGATCCCGCCCTCTTCCGGCCCGCGCCTTCCGCGCGGTAACCGGAGGAGGGCGTCCGTCTATCTTCGGGCCGGTCCAATGGCTGGTCTGCAGATGATGTTGGCGGAATGTGCCCGACCCTCCCTTTTGCTAAGCTTCCGGCACCTCTCCACGATACCCTCTCCCCGTGACCCGCTCCCGATCCACCGGATTTCACTCGCTGCTCGTCGCCTCGGGCATTCTGCTGTCGCGGATCGCCGGGTTGGTGCGCGAGCAGGTGTTCGCCCATTTCTTGGGGACCTCGATGGCGGCGGGGGCGTTTAGAGCGGCGCTGCGGATTCCGAACCTGCTCCAGAACCTGCTCGGCGAGGGGGTTCTTTCGGCTTCGTTCATCCCGGTCTATGCGCGGCTCCAAGCCGAAGGGAAGACGGAGCTGGCGGGGCGGGTCGCCGGGGTGGTCGGGGCGCTGCTCGCTCTGCTGGTGGGAGTGCTTTCCACCCTCGGGGCGATCGCCACCCCCTGGCTGGTCGATCTGGTCGCTCCGGGTTTCACCGGTCCGGCGCGGGTGCTCACCATCGACATCGTGCGGATTCTTTTCCCCGGTACGGGGTTGCTCGTGCTCTCCGCCTGGTGCTTGGGCATCCTCAACAGCCACCGCCAATTTTTTCTCTCCTACGTCGCGCCGGTGGTCTGGAACCTGGCGATGATCGCCACCCTATTGATCTTCGGCGGCCGGCGCTCGTCCGGCGATCTCGCCGTTCTGCTCGCTTGGGGGATGGTCGTCGGGGCCTTGCTTCAGCTCGCGCTCCAACTGCCGTTCGTGTTCCGGAACAATGCGGAGATCCGTTTCGCCCTGAATACGGGCCTCGCGCCCGTGCGGACCGTGTTCAAGAACTTCTGGCCGGTGGTCGCCGGGCGCGGCGTGGTTCAGCTGTCGGCGTACGTGGATAGCATGCTCGCGAGCTTCTTGGGCACTGCGGCGGTCGCCGGGATCGGTTTTGCTCAGACCCTCTATCTGCTGCCGATCAGCCTGTTCGGCATGTCGATCGCGGCGGCCGAGCTGCCGAGCATGGCAGGCGTTACCGGCGGCACCGCGGGGGCCTCGCAGATCGCGGCGACGTTGCGCGCCAAGCTCGCGACCGGTCTCGGCCGGGTCGCGTTCTTCGTCGTGCCTACGGTCGTGGCGTTCCTGCTGCTTGGCGATCTGCTGGTCGCGGCGCTCTTTCAGTCGGGCAAGTTCTCGGCGGCGGACACCCAGTTCGTTTCCTACCTGCTCGCCGGTTCGAGCGTCGGGCTGCTCGCCGCCTGCCTCGGCCGGCTCTACGCCTCGACGTTCTACGCCCTGGGCGACTCCCGAACCCCGTTCCGGATCGCGGCCGTCCGCGTGGCGCTCTCGGTGGCCCTCGGTGCGCTGTTCGCGTTTCCGCTCCGCCCGCTGTTCGTAGCGGCGATCCGAGCGGCGGGCTTGCCCATCCCCGGAGTCGAGGGGGGCGCTCTCGCGCTCGGCGCGGTTGGCCTGAGTGTCTCGTCGGGACTTGCCGCTTGGGTCGAGCTTCTCCTGCTGCGGCAAAGGCTCGGCGTACGAATCGGCCGGGTTGACCTGCCGGCACCGCTTCGGCTCCGCCTCTGGGGCGCGGCGCTGCTCGCCGGAGCCTTCGCCTTCGCGCTTCGCCCGGCGATCGCTCACCTCGCTCCGGCGGGGCGCGTGGGGTCGGTCGCGTCAGCCGGTCTCGCGTTCGGTGTCTTCGGGTTCGTCTACCTGATCGCGGCGTTTCTTTTCGGCGTGCCCCAGGTGCGCGAGTTGACCCAAAGGCTCGGTCGGCGGTAGGAACGGGCGCAGGGCACCCCCTGGGAACTAAAATCTGGCAAGATCGGTCTAAGCGGAGGAAGACCCCGAGACGGTGGACGCTCGGGGCCGGGGAGGGTCGGTTGAGTATCGCCTTGATCGCCACCACCACGACCACGGTTCGAGATGCCGAGTTCGATCTGATCCAACGGCATCGGGCCGGTGACCGCTCGGCGTTCGACGAGGTCTACTCCCAGTTTGCCGAGATGGTCTGGAACGTAGCGCTCCGCCTGTGCGGCGACCCAGACCGCGCCGCCGACCTATCGCAGGAGATTTTCCTCCGCGTCTATCGCCATCTCGGCGGCTTCCGCGGGCGCTCCACCCTGCGCACCTGGATCTACCGGATCGCCTTGAACCACTGCCGGGGTCGGCTCGAAGGGGTGGGCCGTTGGTCGTTCCGCCGCCTGTTCGAGGAAGGGGAGGAAAGCGTCGAGCCTTTGCCCGATCTCTCCCGCGACCCGGAAGAACAGGCGGTCGCCTCCGATGACGGCCGTCGGGTCACCCAAGCCCTCGCCCTATTGCCCCTCGAGTTCCGTGCCGCCGTGGTGCTGCGCGATCTCGAAGGGCTCGCCTACGACGAAATCTCCGCGGTGCTCGGGGTGCCGATCGGCACCGTGCGCTCGCGGATCGCGCGCGGACGGGAACGTCTGCGCGATCTGCTGGAGAAGGAATCATGAATCGCACTTCGCATCTTACGGCCGAGCTGGTCTCGGCGTATCTCGATCGCGAGCTTCCGCTTGCCGAACGGCGGCGGCTCGATCTTCATCTCCAATCGTGCACCGCCTGTCGGCAGAGCGTAGATCACCTGCGCGGCACGCTCGGGCGACTCGCCGCGCTGCCGCGTTCGAATCCGCCTGCCGCTCTGGCCGAGCGGGTGCGCTGGGGCGTGCTCGGCGAGCGCCGAGAGCCGGAGCGCCGTCGTTCTTTCGGTGCCCGTCTGACCAGCGGCTGGGGCGGGTTGGCGGCGCTCGGTTCCGCCCTGGTGCTGGCGCTTGGCGTCGGTATCGCGCACGACTTCGCGACCGCTCGCGACCGCGCGTTCGCGCTCAAGCCGCCTCGGGAGGTGGTGACCGTATCGGAGCAGGGGTTCCTGTTCCTGCCGCAAACCACCAGCAGGGCGGCCGGCCGAACGTTCGTTTGGAACGAGGACCTATGGGTAGAAGAGGGGGTTAAGGAGGCGTCGCCGCGCCGAACGGTTCTCGCGTCGAGCCCGGCAGGCAAACAGCTGCTCGCGCGCTACCACGACCTCGGCTATTTGATCAGAGGGGGCGGTCGGGTGCTGCTCCGCGACCGCCGCGACACGCTGGAACTCTGGAGCGGCAGCTAGGTCGAAACCGGAACGGCCGCCGATTCGATTCGACCGATCCGGTACTTGATGCCGTCGAGCAGGATCTCGCCACCCGGTCGGAGGCCGAGGATTGACTTGCCGAGCTCCGACTCGTAGGAGATCACGTCCTCTTCCGGCTTGCTCTCCCATGGACCGAGCAGGGTGAGCGTCCGGCCTCCGACCAGTTGGGCGCGGGCGCCGATACGGATCTCGGAGAGATCGGCAAGCTCGTCGATCGGCCGCACCCGGGTGAGATCGCCGTTGAGCGAAGCGGCGCGCGAGTTGAGGTACTCGTGGCGCTGGCGCGCTGCTTTGTACTCGAAATTCTCGCGCAGATCGCCGTGGGCGCGCGCCTCTTCGATCGCTTTGCGATTCGCCGGGATCTCGACTTGGAGCAGGTGGTGCAGCTCGAGACGCTTCACTTCGATCGAGTCGCGCAGCGCGTAGAGCGGCTGTTCCTCGTCCTCGCGACGCAGCGACGCGAAGCGAAGCTCCAGGGCGTTCGCGAGCTGCTTTCTCTGGTACGGCTCGAGCGACGCCGCACGTTCGACCGCGTCGAACGCCTGCGGCGCCTGGGTCTCGGTGAGGAGCGAGAGCAGGCGGGGCACCGTGCTGCCCGATTCGACCAGGGCGAGCAGACGCAAACGGACGGGGAGGAACTCGTCGCGCGTAATCGCGGTAAAAATCTGTTGCATCAGGCGCAAAGGGTTCCGGGCGCGCAACGACTCGTCGGTCGCCGCCCGCTCCGCGAGCCAGGCGAAGGCGGCCGGTTGGCGGTGCGGCTGGGCGAGCAGCCCGTCGAGGATCCGCTCGTAGTCCTTGGGTGCGGCGAAGGAGAGGCCGTCCGCGAGCAGATCGAGGGCTCGAGGATCCTGCTCGATGCCGAACAGGTCGCGGAAGATCTCGGGCCAGCGCGGGTTCCTATCGCGCCACATCGCGTAGGCGCGTTCGCGCAGCAGCCGATCCTCGATGCCGATCGCCAAGTGGCGCGGCTCCGCATCTTCGAGCAACGAATCGGGCGCCCAGACGACACCCTCGGGCGCGCCGACCACCCGCTCCAGGTTGAACCAGATCTCCCAGGCGAGCCCCGGCTCGGTCGCCTGCGCGATCTCGGCCAGGCGGCCGAGGTCGTCCGCCATCCGGCGCGCGAGCGCGGCATCGCGTCCGGCGTCGCGCCGGAACAGTTCGATCTTTCGCCGCGGATCGGCCTTGGTATAGGAGCGCCAGACGTCGTCCAGCGCACCGGCGCTGGTTTCGGCCCAGCGGTAGGTCTGCTTGCCGGTGCCGGTCGCGACCACCTGCTGGTGCTTGCGTGCGGCGTTCCAGAACCCGGTCCATTGCGACTCGGAGACGATCCCTGCCAACGCTTCGCGAATCTCGGTCGCGTTGAGCGG
Organism: Holophagales bacterium; assembly: GCA_031404815.1. Classification (GTDB taxonomy): domain Bacteria; phylum Acidobacteriota; class Thermoanaerobaculia; order Multivoradales; family UBA5704; genus DASYKS01. The sequence continues at coordinate 58,256 of JANNIH010000115.1, forward strand.
CCGACCGAAGCTCGACAGCACGCCGTGCAGCAGCTCGGAGGGAAGGTTCTTGACCAACGATTTCAAGGTGTCGGGCTCTTCGAGCTTGCGGCGTAGAATATGGCCGGGCTCGAGCGGGCGGAGCAGCTTGGCGGCGGCCTTGAAGCCGACGTTCATGCCGCGGATGCGCTCGAAATCGACCTTGAAGCTCTCGAGACCGAGGTTGACCTCGACCACTCGGCCGACCCCTTTGCCTTCCATCATGACCACCGACCCGATGTCGAACGCGAGCAGGCTCTCGAAGCGCTCGACCTTTTCCCAGGTCTTCGGCAGGTCGTGGGTCGCGCGGTTCAAGCCCGCCGCTTCGGCGAGCCCGGCAAAGCTCGGACGGGAGCCGTGCAGCCGTTTTAGCGTCGCCATGATCGCGGCGTGGAGCTTCTCATCGGCGACATAGATCGCGCCGGCGCGGGACAGCAGCTTCAGCCGGGCGCGCCAGAGTTCTTTTGCTTTGAGCTCGTCGTCGAGCATGTCGAGCAGGGTCGCGGCGCGCGAATCCTCGCCGTTGCCGACCAGGGCGCGGGCCACACCGACGAAATAATCGAGATCTTCGGGGGATTCGGCGCTCTTCGCCAGCCAATCGGTTTCGATCGAGGAGAAGTCGCCCTTGGAGAGTTGGGTCTGGGTGTTTCTGGAGATCGACATAGGGGACCCGGAACGATAGCAGAAATCGGGTGCTCCGGGTACAGAAGGGCGATAAGCTTCCCCCGTGGAGCCCGAACCACCCCTCGACGAACCGTTCGAAGAGCCGGAGCCGGGCGCTTTCGAACCCTCGCCCGAACCCACCTCGGAGTTGTCCCGTAGGCTGCGCGAAGCGGGCGCCGAAGAGTTGCTCAGGCTGCTCACCCTACGGAGCGAGGAGATCGGCGCGGCGGAGGCGGTCGAAGCGTTGCGCAACCCCTTTCTGTCGAACGAAGCGGCGCAGACAATCGCGGCGCGCCCCGATTTGGTCTCGGCCTATGAGGTGCGGCGCTCGCTCGCCCGTTCGCCGCGCGCTCCGGAGGTGGTGGCGCTCGATCTGGTGGTTGGCCTCTACTGGGTCGATCTGCTGGCGGTGAGCCTCGAAGTACGGGTCCGTCCGACCGTGCGCCGGGCGGCTGAGCTGGCGCTACTCACCCGACTGCCGCGCCTGGCGGTCGGAGAGAAGATCGCGCTCGCCCGGCGGGGTGGGGCCGCCGTCATCGCTTTTTTGCGCAACGACCCGACCCCGCGGGTGATCTCCGCGCTGCTCGAGAACCCGCGGTTGACCGAAGGGCTGCTCGGCCCGGCGCTCGCGAGCGACCGGGCGTTTCCGGCGCTGCTCCAGGCGGTTGCCGCAAACCCGCGCTGGGGCGCGCGCCACACGCTCCGACTGTTGATCTGCCGCAATCCGCGCACCCCGGTCGAGACGGCCCTGCCGCTGCTGCCCGCGCTCAGGAAGGATGAGCTGCGCGGCCTCGCGGGCGACTCTCGGCTCGCTCCGCCGGTGCGCCGCCGGGCCGAACTGCTCTCCGGCCGGGCGAGCTGAACCAGACGCGAAACGGTTCGGCGCATCTCGGAATTTGACCCGAGACCGGCGGGCGCGTAGAGTTGGCGATCGAGTGGCAGATCCATCCTTCAAACGACGTCGAATTCCTCAGCGCGGAGTCGAAACCGAATTGCCTCCTCCGGTCGAGCCGCGATCTCGCGGTGCCAAGTCGAATCCTGAAGGCGAACGCGCGTCGACGGCGCCTCCGGCAATGGAGCGCCCGGCGGACGCCGATCCGGCTTCGTTCGGCATCTGGCTGCGGCGCCAACGCGAAGCGCGCGAGGTGAGCCTGCGCGAGATCGCCGAGCGCACCAAGATCAGCCTGCGCTATCTCGAAGCGATGGAAGAGAACCGCTTCGCGTTGCTGCCGGCGCCGGTCTTCGCCCGCGGTTTCTTGCGTGAGTACGCCCGTTATGTCGGTTTGAACCCCGACGAGGTGATCAATCACTTCCTCGCCGCTCAAGGGTCGGACGGAAGAGATGGCGGTACAGGCGGGTCGAGCGGCCCTGCTGTCAACCGCCCGGCCTCGTCCGGTCCGATTTTCTCTCCGAGCCTCGCGACGCCGCGGTCGGCGCAATCCGGAGCTTGGAAGCGCTGGTTGTTTCTCGGCCTGGCGACCGCCGCGCTGCTCGGCGTCGTGGCGTTCGCCGCCTGGCTCGCCGATCAGCGGCGGGCACAACCGCCGGCAATCCCCGCCGCCGCACTCGCGCCGCCGGTTGCTTTGGATCCTGCACCCGTTCCATCGTCGCTCCCCGCGGCGGTCGAGACCGAACCCGCGGCGGCGGTGCCCGCGCGCGCCCTCCGCTTGACCCTCGACTTCACCGCGGATTGTTGGATCGACGCATTGATGGATGGTCAAAAGCGGGTGAGCGAAAAGCGGGTTCAAGGCGAGAGTGTGCAGCTCGATGCCGACCGCACCATCGAACTCACGCTCGGTAGCTCCGGCGCGGTCGAGGCGCGGCTGAATGGCTTGCCTCTCCCTCTGCCGCGGCGCCAGGGAGAAGTCGTTCGACGAACGATCGATCTCGACACTCTGCGCCAGTTGCAAAGCCAGAAGGAGTCGCGCTGAGCGTGGCCGACCGGGGCAACGCCCTGATCGAACAGATTCGAACCGGGGGCAACGCAGAGCTTCGACGTCTCGCCGCCACCGGCCTGCTGCCGCTTCCCCCTGAAGAGCTGGTCCCGTTGCAGGTCGAGCTGGCGCGCTCGAACGACGGGGAGATCTCGGCGCTCGCCGACCGCGCGCTGTGTGCGCTCGATCCTCGCTTGGTCGCCCAGCTGGTCAACGATTCCGGCGACCGTTCGGTGCTCGAATTCTTCGCCGAGCGATTGCGCCATCCGGTGGTGCTCGAAGCGATCCTGCGGCGGCGCGACGTGTCGCGTCAAGTCTTGATCGGCATGGCGCGCTGGCTGCCGGCCGACCTGCAGGAGATCCTGATCCTGCGCCAAGACGCGATCGTCCTAGAGCCGGCGATCCTCGACGCGCTGGAAGAGAACCCGCAGCTCGCGATCTACACCCAACGCCGAATCCAAGAGTATCGCCAACATCTGCTGCCGCGCGCCGCGGCCGCCGTTTCGGCGATCCCGGAGATCTCGGACCAGGCGTTTGCGGCTGCGATCGAGGCGGTCAAAGCGGAGCCGGTGGCCGGCGAATACGACGACCTGACCGGCCTGTCGGAGGGGCAAATCCGCCTCCTGCCGGTGCCGGCGCGGATGCGTTTGACTCGCGGAGCGTCCAAATCGCTGCGCAATATTCTAATTCGCGATCCAGTCGCGTTGATCGCGGTGGGCGTGCTCACCAACAACGGCGTGCCGGATACCGAGGCCGAGCAGATCGCGCGCAATCGGGCGGTGTGCGAGGAGGTCCTCGCAGAGATCGCGAACCGCCGCGAGTGGGTCGCCAAGTACCCGATCATCAAAGCGCTGCTGCAGAACCCGCGCACGCCGGTGGTCTACTCGATGCGCTTGGTGCCTCGATTGTCGGTGCGCGATCTGCGCGATATGGGGCGCGACCGAAATATTCCCGAAGTGGTGCGCTCGACGGCGCTCCGTTTGTATAGAATCAAGCTGAAATAGACGCTGGGCCATGGCCAAAGACTTCTATGCGGTTCTCGCGCTGCCCCGGAACGCCACCGAGGAGCAGGTTCGGGCTCGTTTTCGCGAGCTGGCGCGGGAGCGCCATCCCGATCGTTTCCAAGGTGCGGAAAAGGTGCGGGCGGAGCGCGAATTCCAAGTCATCACCCAAGCGTGGAACGTCCTGTCCGATGCCTCCCAGCGTCGCGACCACGACCATGAGCTCGCGCGGCCGAGCGAGTCGGCGCAGGTGGTCGATGCGCGACAGCTCGGCCGGGCCTACCTCCAACGCGGGATCAAGGCCTACCGTGAGCGAAAGTTCGACGTCGCGATCGAGAGCTTCGACGGTGCGGTGCAAGAGGACCGGAGCAACGCTCAAGCCTGGCACCACCTGGCGCTCGCCTGCGCGCAGGTCCCGGGGCAGCAAGCGCGGGCGCTGATCGCGATCGAGCGCGCCTGCCAGCTGACGACGATGAATCCGGGGTATCTGAAGCTTGCCGGGCGGCTCGCCGCCGAGACCGGTGACGCGGAAAAGGCCGAACGCTACTACCGTGAGGCGCTCACCTGGGGTGGGGACGATCCGCAGGTCGCCTCGGCTTTGGAGTCTTTGGCCCCGGCGCGGCGACGCGGCTTCTTCGGACGGAGTGCCTGATGTCTTTTTTTGGGTCAGATGTTTTAGAGCCGGCTGTTTTGGCATCGATTGTTGAGGTTTCAATGTTGAGATTCAAAATGCTGAGATTCCAATGCTGAAAGTCAAAGCCTGCGGGCTTTCCGATGTCGGTCTGACCCGGCTGCACAACGAGGACTACTTCGAGATCGATCCGGAGCACCGCCTTTACGTGGTCGCCGACGGTATGGGCGGTCACAACCATGGTGAGGTGGCGGCGCAGGTCGCGGTGAGGGCGATCCGCGACTACATCGAGAAGAGCGCCGCGGAGGGTGCCCCCTTGGGACCGGACGGCGCTCTCGGTCATGGCGCGCGCCGGCTCAAATCGGCGTTGCGCGTCGCGCACCACAAAGTGCTGCGGGCGATCGATCAGGACGACTCGCTCGTCGGCATGGGCACGACGGTTGTCGGCTTTCTGTTCGAGGGCGAATCCGGCGCGGTCGCCCACGTCGGCGACAGTCGGGCCTATCGGCTGCGCAACGGGTTGCTCGAACAGCTGACCCAGGACCACACCTGGGTCCACGAGCAGGTGGTCGCGGGCTTCTTAACCAAAGAGCAGGCGCGCTCCCATCCGCTCAAGAACGTGGTCACCCGCGCGCTCGGTGGTGAGTCCGAGATCCTGGTCGATGTCCGCGAGCTGGAGATGGTCCCGGGCGACCTGTTTCTGCTCTGTTCGGACGGCCTCACCACGATGCTCTCGGATCGCGAGATCCGTGATCGGCTGAGCGGCGGCAGGTCGCTCCACGAGACCTGCCGAGCCCTGGTCGCCGATGCCAACGCCCGGGGCGGCACAGACAACGTCACCGTCGTCCTGCTCGCCTTCGAAGCGGCGGACCCGGACGAAACGGTGGCGTGAGGCCTAGGCCGCCGTGCCTCACGGCTCGAGGGGCGCGGCCGGCACCCCCAGCTCGCGAAGCAGCGGTTGGGCCGCTTCGCCCTCGATGCGGTCGAGCATCCAGAGCAGGTAACGGACATCGACCGCGACGTTCCTGGCAATCTCGGGATTGAAGCCGAAATCGTTCGCCACGTTCTCCCAGACCCGGTCGAAATTGACCCCGACCAGCTCGCCGTTGCCGTTCAGTACCGGGCTTCCCGAGTTGCCGCCGGTTGTGTCGCCATCGGCGAGAAAGCCGACCGGTACGTCGTGCAGTTGGCGGTCGGCGAAGCGGCTGCCGGAAGCGCCCGGAGCCGCAGCGAGCAGCGCAGCCGGGACGTCGAACGGTTCCCGGCCGGTGTGCTTTTCGATCATCCCCGCGAGCGTAGTCTGTGGCTCCATGCGGACCCCGTCGCGCGGTCGGTAGCCTTGGACATGGGCAAAGCTGACGCGCAGCGTGCCGTTGGCGTCCGGTGCGATCGGCTTGCCGGCCCAGGCGGCGACTCCCTTGCGCCAGGCCGGGCGGAGGCGCGAGACCGCTCCCTCGTGGCGGTCGCCACGCGCTTTGAGATCGCGCAGCTCGCGGTCGAGCGCAAACGCGAAATCGAGCAGGGGATCGTGGCGGGCGATCAGCTCCGCCTCGGTCTCGGTCGCCATCTTGGCGCGCACTGCGGCGTCGGCGACTTTGGACCCGGAAAGAAGGGTGGCCGCCCGGGAGCGAATCGCTTCGCGATTTCGCGCCACGTCGCGCACATCGCGGATTCCGCGGACGCCGTCGAGAAGATTCTCGACCGCCGCCGAGCGAGCGCCCGCCGGGAGGGCGACGAGCCGTCCGAGCCAGTCGGCGAGCAGGAGTTCCTCGGTCTGGCGCTCCATCTTGTTCTGGTCGAGCCGCAACCGCTCGGCGATCCGCTCGGTATTGCGCTCCATGTAGTCCGGTTCGCGTTCGAGGTCGGGTTTGGCGCGTTCGCCGGACCAGCGGACGAGGGTGAGTGCGAGATCGAGCGGCTTCGATCCGCCACGCGCCTGAGAGAGCAGGAAATCGCGGTCCCAGGTTTTCACCTGCTCGGCGATCCGCTCGCCCAGCTCCGCATGGGCCGCGGCGGCCGTGGCGTAGGCCGGGCGGCCGGCGACCCAGGCGAGGATTTCCTGCTCCTCCGCCTCTTTCTTCGCCAACACCTTGCCGCGGGCGAGCCCCTCGACCTGGCCACGGGCGCTCTTTTCCCGATTGGCGAGCGATTTCATCCGGTCCGAAAGTGCCAATCTTGGCGCGTCACCCTGTTTCGACGCCGCATCCATGATGTCGATCCAGGCGCGGTAGAGCTCGGCGCGGCGGGGGAAAAACAGCTCGGCCCGTTCGCGCATCTCGGGCGCGATCAGCGAGCGGTAGGTGGTTCCGGGGTAGCCGGCGATCATCACGAAATCGCCCGGCTTCACCCCTTGGGCGGCGACCGGGTACCAGTGCTTCGGCCGGAACGGCTGGGTGCCTGCGCCCTTGGCTGCGGGTGAACCGTCCGCCGCAGCCCAGAGGCGCAGCAGCGCGAAGTCGCCGGTATGGCGCGGCCAGCTCCAGTTGTCGATCTCGCCGCCGTATTCGCCCACCGCGCGCGGTGGCGCGTAAACGAGCCGGACGTCCGGGTATTCGATCGTTTCGATCAACAGGTACTTGACCCCGCCGTCGAAGGCGGCGAACCGGCAGCGGCGGCTCGGTCGGCGCTCGCATTCGGCGACCAGCTCCTTGCCTTTCCGCTCGATGGCGAGAAAGCGCGCGAGATCGTCGGCGCCGGCCGGTACCGAGGCTTCGACCGCCGCGGTGACGTCGGTCTCGCGATGGGGGATCGCGGCGCGCACCCCGCCCCCCGGCAGCTCGTCCGCTCTGTTTTTGGCCAGAAAGCCGTGCGAGATCAGGTCGCGCTCCGGAGTCGAATGCTGCTGGAGGATCGAGAACACGCAATGGTGATTGGTAACCAGCAGCCCCTCGGGCGAGACGAACCCGGAAGAGCACCCTTCAATCCCGACCGCCGCTTCGAGCAACCCGCCACCCTGTGCGCTCCAAAGCGCGCTTGGCGGGAGGGTCAAACCCTGTCCACGCAACCATTCCGCGTCGATTTGAAGCACCTGCTCCGGCGTCCACTTTCCATCCAAAGCGTACCCCTCCCGGCCTGCGAACAGCAGGCCCAGCATCAGCCCAGCCCAGAACACCGCGCGGGTCGTCTTCATAGTGGGAGTCTAGCGGAAGGGGCCGGTAGCTGGGCATGCGGGATCGCCCGCCGGGTCCCCTTTCGCGCCCTATTTCACCAGCAGCACGGGGCAGCTGGCAAACAGGGCGACCCGGTGGCTGATCGTGCCGAGGCTTGCCGGTTGGTCGGGGCTCGCCGGGTGCGAGGAGAGGACGATCAGGTCGGCACCGCGCTCTTGGGCGTAGGTCACGATCTGCTCGGCGCGGGCGCCGAAGACGACATCGCTTTTGGCGGGGACTTGGAGCGAGCGGAAGCGCTCGGCCACTTTGCCCAGCTCGGTCTGCGCGCGGCGCTCCAGGCGCTCGTAAAAATCGCGCATCTCTTCGAACGGGATGCCGCGGATGGTCTCGACCACGTGGAGCAGCAAAACCTCGGAGCTGTCGCGCGCCGCGAGGTCGGCCGCGACCCGAACCGCGGCCTCGTTCTCGTCGCTGAAGGCTAAGGGGATCAGTATGCGGTGGAACATGTGTGGGTCCTCCTACCGTTTTCAACCGAATCCGGGGGTGGGTAGATTCCGTCCCGCGGGTTGTCGCCATCTGATTCATCGCATTGAATTCAGCTCAGTTCGCGAGCACGCGTGCGAGCGCTTCGTAGATCGGCAGGCCGAGGATCAGGTTGAATGGGAAGGTGATCGCGAGCGCGGCGGTCAGGTAGTACCCAGGGTTCGCTTCCGGGAGCGCCATCCGGACCGCGGCGGGGGCCGCGATGTACGACGCCGAAGCCGCGATCGTACCGAACACCATCGAGCCGCCATGGGAGAGCCCGGCCCAATGGCCGAGGGTCACACCGAGCGCGCCGTGGGCGATCGGCATGACGATCCCGAAGCCGATCAGGAATGCGCCGGCCCGGCGGAGATCGCGCAGGTGGCCGCCCGCGACGACGCCCAGGTCGAGGAGGAAGAGGGTGAGCACCCCGGTGAACGGTGCGATGAAGAACGGAGCCACCTGCTCGACACCGCGCGGCCCGGCGAGAGCGCCGATCGCGACACCCCCCAAGAGCAGGAGGACGCTCTTGCCGGTCACCACTTCGTGCAGCACCTCGCGCCAGCTCTTGGCTTTGCGCCCCGAACGTTGCGCGAGGTAGATCGCGACGACGATCCCGGGGATCTCGAGCAGAGCGACGAGGGCGGGGAGGAACCCCTCGTAAGAAACGCCAAGGCGATCGAGATAGGCCTGGCTCGCGGTGAACGTGACCGCGGAGACCGAGCCGTAGTGCGCGGCGATCGCCGCCGCGTCGGGAATCGAGAACTTGCCTACCTTGCGCAGCAGAGCGAAGCACCAGATCGGGATCGCGATGCCGAGCGCGATCGTGGCAATGGCCGGCAGGAGCAGATCGGAGAGCTGGGTTTTCGCGATCGCGACCCCCCCTTTGAGGCCGATCGCGAGCAGCAGGTAGGTCGAGAGCGCGGTGTAGAGCGATTCGGGCAGACGGAGATCGCTTTTGAGCAGCGTTGCGGTAATGCCGAGCGCGAACGCAAGGACCATCGGAGAGAGCAGGTTGGCCTGCACCAGGTCGAGGGCTTCCATCCGGCGGGCTCCGCTTAGATTCGCCCGAGCGCGCGCAGGCGGACGAGGTGCGCCTCGATCTGGCGCTCGGCGAGCAGGCGCGCCGCTTGCGGCGCGTCGTCGTAGACCCGTTCAACCATTCTGGCCGCCGAATGCAGACCGTCGCCCCAGGCCGCGAGGACTTTCTCTTCGCGCCGGAGGCGGTGGGCGATGTACTCGGAGAGCTTGGCCGACGCATTTTCGATCGCCGGGCCGTGGGCGGGAAAGAGCGTCCGCGGTGCCAGAGCGATCATCCTTTCGAGCGAGCCCAGGTATTCGGTCATCTCCCCTTCCGGCGGGTCGATCACGATCGTGCCGATCCCGGCGACCAGGTCGCCGCAGATCAGCGAGCCTTGGGCTTCCTCCAAAAAGCAGAGGTGGCCGCGCGCGTGCCCCGGCGTGTGAAGCACGCGGAAGGTCATGGCGTCCTCGGGCGTCTGGCCGGCGAGCTCGATGCGCTGGTCGGGCTTGAGTTCGCGGGCGACTTGGAGCCGCTTGCCCAGCCGTTGCACGGTCAGCCGGTGCGCGGCGATTGGCACGCCGAGCCGGCGCTGTATTTCGGCCGCACCTGCGACGTGGTCCGGGTGGTGGTGGGTGAGCCAGATCTCTTTGACCCGCCGGCCGTCCCGCTCGCGGGCGGCTTCGAGTGCTGCTTCGAGCCGGTCGATCTCTTCGGGCAGGTCGGAGCCGGGATCGACCAATACGGCTTCGCCGCGGCCGAGCAGGTAGGCGTTGGTGGTGGCGGCGGGCGGGAGGGTGCGCGTCCGGACCGGCAGCATCGCGATGCCGTCGCGCAATTCGATTTTGCGCATCGGCCCCCAGTCCGCCTCCGCGGGAATCAGCAGACGGGGGAGCCCGCGCTCCGGGCCGTCCTCGGCCAAGACGCGGAGGATGTGCAGGATCGGCGGTGCCGCGAGCACCTCGGCGCGAACGAAACGTTGATAGGCCGCGGCGGCCGGAATCCACTCACCCGAAGCGAGCTCGCCCGGGATCACCTCCGGCTGAACCCTGAGGGCGGCCGGCCATTGGAGCAGGAAGAAGCGGTTGTCGAAGCGCATCGGCGCAAACGGCGGCGTGAGCCAGCGGCCGGCATAGACCAACCGCGACGCGTCGAGCAGGGCGCCGCTCCCGGCGAGCGTCGCGCTCAGCTGTCGGCCATCGGCCAGATGGGCGCGATGGGCGGCCGCAAGGTCGAACCCGGCCGGCAGCCCGGTCGCGACCAGCAGCGCAACCTCCTCGAACAGCTCGCGCAGCGCGCAGGCGACCAGCCCGGGTACCAGGTCCGGGTCGGTATCGCCGAGTCGAAACGCTTCGGGGGGCAACGCCACGGTCGTGCCCTCAGCCATGCCGATCGGCACTCCGCGCACCGGCAACGCGGCGTCCCCCTTCGACAGGCCACCCCCGGGGAACGCGTGCCAGCCACCCATGAACGCCAGCTCCGCGGCGCGGCGCACCCAGTAGACCTCGATCTCCCCCGCATTCCCGACGCGCCAGGGCACGACCGAAGCTGAAACCCGAGGCGGCAGCACAGGAGGAGCCGAAAACCCGAGCGGATCGGCCAGGAGCTTTTCGTAGAGCGTGCGGAGCATTCCAGGCATGGGCGGGTTTTGTATCACGGGGAGGGGGGAGGGGGCGGACTACGATTTCTGGTATTCTGGCCGTTGCTACCGAAGGGAGTACCTATGGCCCTACGCAAGACGGCGATCGCAATTTCCGAAGATCTTCTCGGCGCGGTGGATGACGCGGCCAAATCGCGCAGCGAATCGAGGAATCGGTTCGTGACCCGCGTGCTGGAAGAGGCGGTCCGTGCGCGTCGCGATGCCGAGGTGACTGAGCGTTTGAACGTACTTTTCTCCGATTCGGACTTCGCCAGGGAGCAGGCTCGGGTGGCCGACGAGTGGGATGCCGTCGGAAGCGAATGGGGCGGCGAGCGCTGGTGATCCGCCAGGGCGAAGTCTACTGGTTGCATTTCGGCTCGCCGGAGGGCTCGGAGCCGGCAGGTCGGCGACCGGCTCTCGTTGTTCAACACGATCGATTCAACCGGAGTGCGATCTCGACGATCGTCGTTGCGGCGATTACCTCGAATATTCGCTTGGCGTCCCATCCCGGGAACGTAAGGCTTCGGCGCAGTGAAGGTGGGTTGTTGCATCCCAGCGTCGTGAACGTATCTCAGCTTCGTACAGTCGACCGAGGCCGACTGGTGGATCGTGTGGGAGCTCTCGGTCCTTTGAGGGTACGTGAGGTTCTGGCTGGCCTCGCTCTTCTTTTCGGAACGGACGATGCGGCCGAAGTCCCCTATTGAGCGCGGAGAGCTGGGGACGGGATCGAGCTGGAGGTCTACAATAGAGTTCGTTTCGATCGGTGCTTTCGGGGAGGTTCTGGGATGCGCGGCAAAGCTCTCTCGCTCTGGGTCTCGTTCGTTGTCGTCGTTATGCTCGCCGTGCCGCTTCGGGCGGCGGAGGTCTGGCGCGGTCCGTCTTCGCTGGAGGTGAGGGTCGAAGACGCCGCGGGCAAGGCGGTGGAAGGGGCGAAGGTTCGTCTGCTCTATCAGGCGATCGAGCCGAAGACCGGGCCGAGTGTCGTGACCACCGACGGGGATGGCGAGGCGTTTTTCTTCTCGCTCGCCGAGGGATGGTGGGCGCTCGAGGTGAGGAAGGACGGCGCGCTCACCATCCACTCCGAATTTGTGCTTTCGGGCGAGAAGAAGCCCGCCGTGCTTTCTACCTTCCAGGAGAACACGCCCGGGGCGTCGCAAACGCTGCGGGTGCGAATCGGTCGGCCGCGGGTAGGACGAACGGCAGGGGAACCCTCGGGCGGGCCGCAGGTGACGAAGCCGGCCGCTCCGGTGGCGGCGGCACCGGCACCGGCTCCTGTCGCGCCTCCGGCTCCGAACCCGGTCGTCGTTCCACCGGTGGTCGCGACTCGGCCGACGCCACTCCCTCCGCCCACGGTCGCTCCGGAGCCGCAGGCGGTCGCCCGGCCGATCCCAAGCGCCCCACCCGCCCCTCCGGCGCCGCCCGTCTCGGCTTCGCCGGTTCCGCCGCCAACCCCCGCTCCGGCGCCTCCGGCTCAGGCTCCGGTCGCAGCTCCCGCTCCGGCGGCTCCCGCGGTCCCCGCCTCGGCTCTCCCCGAGCCCAAGGCGGAGCGCCGCTCCTATGCCGAACGTTCGTGCCTCGAGTGCAAGCCGGGGGAGGAGGCGCTGTCGGTCGAGATCGCCGTTCCGGCGGGGAGCGCGCCGTGCGGCGAGGGGCTCGACGCGCGGCTGCGCGAGCGCGATCCGGAGAAGGCCGAAGCGGGTTTGCCTTCGAGCTGCCGCCTGCTGCGTATCGTTCTGCCTCCCGAGGCGCGCTTCACCGGCTACCGCTACGAGGTGGAAGACGGCGGCGCTTCACGCGACTGTCGGACCGGCGCGGATTGTCCGGTCGGCGCCTGCCGCTTCCCGCTCGATCCGGGGATCCGCAAAGGACCAACCGGAACGGCTTTCACCGCGGCGTTCGAGAACACCTCGGTCGACCGCGCGCGGCGGGCGATTTTCACGGTGTACTTCGCGTCGGAGTAGAAAGTCAAGGAAAGGTCAGGGAGGACCCATCTCGACAGGGCTTGTACTCTTGAGTAGAGTGTCTGACGCCCCGTCTGACGGACAGGGCGTGGAGGAGGACCGATGCGAATCAGCGCTCGTCTCGATGAGGAACAATCGGAGCGACTCGAGTTCCTTCAGCGCGAAACCCAAGAAAGTGTGAGCGAGGTGGTCAAGCGGGCGATCGATCGCTACTACGAAGAGATTTCTCAAGGTCGCTCCCGTGCCGCCGAGATTTTCGCGGCAACCGGGTTCATCGGTTCGGGGGAAGGTCCAGGAGACCTCTCCTCCGAGTACAAACGCTACCTCCAAGAAGGTTGGAGCCAAAAGCATGGTGATCGCTGACACCGGTTTCTGGCTGGCGCTTGCCGACCGAAGCGATCGCCTCCACAAGCGCGCCCGGGGAAGAAGCCGTCTTCGGCAACTTGCCTGACATCCGTGCCCGAACTTCGGTGGCCCAGTTGGGCTTGGTGTCGCGGATGCCTTTGACTTCCACAAGCGCCGCGATCTCGCCGAGGCCGTTGTAGATCGCGAGATCGGCACCAAAAACCGGATATCTCATCGTGTGGAGTCTCCCAGAACGAAAGGCTGCACTCGGAAGTCTACCGCAGCTCCCTACCCCCGCAACGCCCTCGCCACCGCTCGTAGATCGACATCGATCTCGATCGGGCGGTTCGCTCCCGGCGGGGGTGGGTCCATGTCGCGGTGGTAGGAGATGAGGATGCCGGGATCTTTGAGCAGGTGGCCGGTCAAGACGGCGACGACCCGTTCGTCGGGGCGGATGGTTCCTTGGCCGACGAGCTTTTTGACCCCCGCCACACTCGCGGCGCTCCCGGGCTCGCAGCCGACTCCGGAGGCGTCGATCACCGCTTTGGCTTCGAGGATCTCCGCATCGGTGACGGACGCGGCCACTCCGTTCGTGTCGGCGAGCGCACGCACCGCGCGGTCCCAGGAGGCGGGATCGCCGATTTTAATCGCGGTGGCGACCGTGTCGGCTTTCATCGTTCGCCGCTCGGTGAATCCCTCGGCGAACCCTTGGGCGAACGGCGAGGCCCCGGCGGCTTGGATCGCCGCGAGGCGCGGCAGGCGGTCGATCAATCCCAGCTCGCGCGCTTCGACCAGCGCTTTGCCGAACGCCGAGGTGTTGCCCAGGTTGCCCGCGGGCAGGGCGATCCAATCGGGTACCTGCCAGCCGAGCTGCTCTAGGATCTCGAGCACGATCGTCTTTTGCCCTTCGAGCCGGAACGGGTTGATCGAGTTGAGCAGGTAGACATCGAGCTCGCGGCTCGCCTGCTCGATCAGGCGCAGGCAGTCGTCGAAGTCGCCGCGCACCAAGAGGGTCTTGGCGCCATAGGCGAGCGACTGTGCCAGCTTGCCGAGCGCGATGTTACCGGCCGGCACGACCACGAGCGCGGGGATGCCCGCTTGCGCGGCGTAGGCGGCGAGTGCGGCGGAGGTGTTGCCGGTCGATGCGCAAGCGACCGCGGTGGCGCCGACCCTGCGTGCCTGGGTGACCCCCGCGGTCATGCCGCGATCCTTGAATGAGCCGGTCGGGTTGTGCCCCTCGTGCTTCATCGTGAGGTCGGCGACCCCGGCAAAGCGGGCGACCGCGCCGCGGCAGAGGAGCGGGGTGTTCCCCTCCGGATGGCTCACGATTTCGTCATCCGACGCGCCGGGTGCCACCAGCTCGCGGTAGCGCCAGACGCCGGAACCGATGACCCCACGGCCGGACGCGCGGCGTTGCGCAAAGAGAGCGCGCAGCTCCGCGCCGCGGAGGGTAGGTGCCGGTTGGCGCACCTCCAGCAAGCCGCCGCAGGCGCAGCGGGAGCGGGCGTCGAGCGCGGAGAGCTCGGTGCCGCAGGCGGCGCAACGTTGAATCGTCAGGGTACCGGGGGTGAAGATCATGCGTCGTCTCCTCTCGTCTCTCGGGCGCCCTGGCGGTCGATCTCGGCGATCCGCACCGTGCAGGCGATGCCGCGGGCGGTGTAGGCGTCGCGCATGGCGATGGCGATCCGCTCCGCCGTCGCGCGGTCGGGAGCGAGCGCGAAAGCGGTCGGCCCGGAGCCCGAGATCGAGGCGCCGAGGGCGCCGGCGGCGAGCGCCGCGGCTTTCGCTTCGGCGAAGCCGGGCAGCAGGGGGGCGCGGACCGGCTCGGCGATCCGGTCGTCGATCGCGCGGCCGATCAGCGCCAGGTCGCCGAGGCAGAGCCCGGCGACCAGAGCTGCCGTGTGGGCGAGCTGATGGACGGCGATCGCGCGCGTCACCTCCCGTGGCAACACGCGGCGCGCCTCGGCGGTGCGCAGCTCTTGCGCCGGTAGGGCGAGCACTGCGAGTAGCCCAACAGGCACCGGCAATCGGATGGCGTCGATCGGGTCGATCGAGCGGACCAGTACGGCACCGCCGAGCAGAGAAGGGGCGACGTTGTCCAAGTGGCAGCCGGCGACCGCAGCTTCGCCCGCGAGGCTCGCGGCGAGCAGCCCCTGAATATCGAGCGGCGCGCCGAGCAGGAGGTTCGTCGCCACGGCCGCCGCGACCGCGGAAGCCGCGCTGCCGCCCAGTCCGGCCGAGAGCGGCAGACCCTTTTCGATCGTAAGCGCCACGGAGATCTCGGAACCGGCGCGGCGGAGCACGTCGCGCGCCGCGATCCCCGCCGAGTTGAGATCGGGATCGAGCGGCAGGTCGGGGTGGCCGGAGGAGCGGATGGTGACGCCGCTCGCGCCCGTCTTCGCGTCGATCCGCCACGCCGTGACGGTGTCACCGGCTCCGGCGACCGCCAGGCCCAGACTATCGAAGCCGGGACCGAGGTTACCGATCGAGCCCGGGGCGAAGGCGCGCGCAAACGTTCGCAGCGGGGCACTCACGGCTCGCCCGCCAGTTCATAGAGATCGTTGAGCACGCCGGCCGCGGTGACGTCGAGGCCGGCGCCCGGGCCGGTGATCACCAGCGGGTTCGCCTTGTAGCGGGCGGTTGTGAACACCACCTGGTTGGCGGTGCCGTGGAGCGCCGCGAACGACGAGGTGGCCGGAACGAAAGTCAGTTCGACCGAGAGCTTTCTCCGCGTGACGGTCGCGACGTAGCGGAGCGCCTCACCCTTGGCCCGCGCCTCGTCGCCGCGGCGCTTCCAGGCGGCGTCCAATTCGCTCAAGCGGGCGAGGAACTCATCGCGCGACAGATCGCGCGCCCACGCCGGGACGAGCGGCTCGACCGCGACATCTGCGACCTCGCCTTCGAAGCCGAGCAGACGGCCAAGGATCAGCGCTTTGCGCGCCACGTCCATGCCGGAAAGGTCGTCGCGCGGATCGGGCTCGGTGAAGCCGGCAGCCATCGCTGCGCGCAGCGCCTCGGAGAAGCGTCGACCGCGCGAGACTTCGGTGAGCAGGAATCCGAGCGTGCCCGAGAAACACCCTTCGATCCGCTCGATCCGGTCGCCCGATTCGAGCAGCTTCCGGTAGGTGTCCATCACCGGCAACCCGGCGCCTACGGTCGCCTCGAAGCGAAGACCGCGGCCGAGCGCGCGGGCGAGTGCCAGCAGCTCGGCGGCTTCGCGCCGCGGCCCGGCGAGCGGCCGTTTGTTCGCGAGCGCCAGTCGCAGGCCCGATTCGAGCGCGAAGGCGAGTAGGGGCGCAGTGTCGTCGGCGGAGAGGTCGGCGAGGATCGGCCGGGAGAGGGCGTGGCGGCAGATCTCGGTGAGCGCCGCTTCCGGAGTCGCTGAACGCGCGCCGGACTGTGTCGCGAGCGCCGCGCCGCCGGCCTTGGCGGCGACCAGCGCGGAAAGAGTAGCGTTCGGGATGCCGTTCGGTCGGAACAGGTAGCCCGAACGGTCGATCACCGCGACCACGCGTAGGGGCGCCGCTTTGAGCTTGGCGAGCAGGAGGGCGAGCTCGCGGCCGACCGCACCGAAGCCGAGCAGCACGACATCGGCGCGCGCGGCGCCCGGTGACGAGTTGGCCACGCCGCCGCCGATCTTGTCGAGCTGGAACGCGCCGTGGATGCGGCGCAGCGCCTCTTCGGCGTCGCGATCGTCGACCACCAGCGAGAGGTTCAGCTCGGAGGAGCCCTGCGCGATCGCGACCACATTGATCTCGGCTTCCGCGAGCGCGCGAAAGGTGCGCGCCGCGATGCCCGGCGTCCCCGGCATGCCGAGGCCGACGACAGCGAGGGTGGCCACCCCGGGCCGGACCTCGATGCCGTCGATCTCGCGCCGCGCGATCTCGTCACGGAACGCTTCGCCGAGCGCCACCCGCGCCCGCTCCGCGTCGGTGCGTGGCACGGCAAAGCAGATCGAGTGCTCGGACGACGCCTGCGAGATCAGCGAGACCGAAATCCCTTCCTGATGCAGGGCGGAAAACGTCCGCGCCGCTATGCCGGGCACGCCGAGCATGCCGCTGCCGGCGACGGTGACCAACGCCTGGCCGCGGACGGCGGAGAGCGCGCGCACCGGCTGCGAGCGTTTCGGTCGGGCGAGCGCCGCGATCTCCGTTCCCGGCGCTCCTGGGTCGGCGAACGGCTTGATGATCACGCGGGCGGGTGGCGGCGCGCCGCGCGGTTCGGCGCCCGGAACCCCGGTCGGGGTGGAGAGGGGGATCAGCGCCCGCGGGTGCAGCACCTTGGCGCCGTAGTAGGCGAGTTCGGCCGCCTCGCGCAGGTCGAGCTTCGGCAGCACGCGCGCGGTGGGCACAATGCGTGGATCGGCGGTGAGCAGGCCAGGCACATCCTTCCAGAGCACGATGCGCGACGCCCCGAGCGCGCGGCCGAGCAGGGTGGCGGAAAGATCGGTGCCGCCGCGCCCGAGGGTCGCGAGCCGCCCTTCGGGGCTCGATCCGAGAAAACCGGCGACCACCGGGGAGAGGCCGCGGGCGAGCAGGGGAGTGAGGACGCGTTTGGCGGCGCGATCGGTGGCGGCCAGATCGGGGGAGGCGTTGCCGTAGCGGCCGTCGGTGACGATCACCGTCCCCGGCTCGACCCAGCGCGCCCGTTCGCCGGCCGCCGCGAGCGCCGCCGCGAACAGCCGGGCCGAGAGCAGCTCGCCGCGGGCGACGATCGCATCCGAAGTGCGGGCAGAGAGCTCCCGCAAGATCGCGAGCCCTCTGCCGAGTGCCGCGAGCTCGGCAAACGAGGCGGCGATCTCTTCGAGCAGTGCCTCGCGCTCGCGGCCGCTCCGGGCGAGCGCCTGCGCGGTTTCGAGGTGCCGGGCGCGCAGCCGCTCGACGATCGCGAGCGCTTCGAGTTCATCGCCCGCGAGCGCGCGGGAGCCCACTTCGAGCAGCGCGTCGGTCACGCCGGCCAGCGCCGATACCACGGCCACTTTTGCGCCGGCCTGAGCACGGAAGACCTCGACCGCAGAGCGGATCGATCCCGCATCGGCGAGTGCCGCGCCGCCGAATTTGTGGATCGAGCAGGAGAGTCGGGTGCGGGCCATAAGGAGCGGAGGACCTTACCGTGAGGGCGGTGACGGCCGCAAGGACGTAAAGTCCTCTTCGTCTACAACGTCTCGCCCGCCGAGGCGTTCATCCGCCGCACCTGCAAACGAATCCCCCAGTCGAGAAACGGCTGCGGCGGCAGCTTCTTCGGCTGCGGCAGCGAGAGCATTGCGGAGAGCAGATCGGAATCTTGGCGGAGGGCGAAATCGGCGAGCAGGCGACCGGCCGAGGTGCCCATCGCGATGCCGGCGCCGGTGTAGCCGCCGGCCGCGAACAGGTTGGGCTCGATCTCGCCGAAGGCGACCGAACGATCCGGCGTGACCCCCAAGGGGCCGCTCCAACTGTAGGCGAACGGGACGTGGCCGAGCTTGGGAAAGCGCTTGGCGAACGCCTGGCGGTGGAGCGCCTGAATGCGTTCCGGCGGCTGGGCCGGCCGGCCGTGGTTGCGGGTGAAGCGGGCGCTGTTGCGAATCAAGATCCGCTGATCTCGGGTACGCCGCACGGTCGATCCCATCGCGTCCTCGGCGAGCACACCCCATTCGCGCTCGCCGCCGAGGATCTCCTGCTCTTCGGGAGTGAGCGGACGGGTCAAGCTGCCGAAGGTGTAGAGCGGAAACAGCTGGCGCGGAAACGCACCGAGCGACGGCGCGTAACCATTGGCGGCCACGAACACCAGGGGCGCTTGGAGCGCGCCTTGGGCCACCTTGAGGGAGAAGCTCGCACCCTCCCGGCGAATCTCGTGCACGGGAGACGCCTCGTAGAGTTCGACGGCAGGGGGCAACGCAGCAACCAGGCCGCGCAGGAGCGCCGCCGGTTGAACCAGAACGCTGCCGGGAAGGCGCAGCCCGCCGCGATAGAAGGTACTGCCGGTGATCGCTTCGAGGGCCGCCGCGTCGAGCGCCTCGTACCGCTCACCCAATGCGTCGAGCCAGGTGGCCAGAAACGGCAACGACTTCATTCCCGCGGAGCCCGCCGCCACGTGAATCCACCCCCGGTCATCCCAATCACAGGCGATGGCCTGTTCGAGGGCCAGAGAGCGTAGGTCGGCGATCCCCGATCGCGAGAGCGCAACGAAACGTCGGCCGGTCGCCGGTTCCATCCGGGCGATGAAATGGGCGAGGTCGACGACGAAGCCGGAACTCCGTCCGGAGGCGCCGAATCCGGCCCGCTGGGCGTCGAGCAGAGCCACGCGCCAGTCCGACCGCTGTTCG
The DNA here is from genome assembly GCA_031404815.1 of Holophagales bacterium. Taxonomy (GTDB): domain Bacteria; phylum Acidobacteriota; class Thermoanaerobaculia; order Multivoradales; family UBA5704; genus DASYKS01. The sequence goes on from JANNIH010000115.1 coordinate 77,405, forward strand.
GCGAGGCGGCGGGCGATGGCGAGGCCGGTGAATCCGGCGCCGATCACCACCGCGTCAAAGCGGGGTGCGCTGCCGGTGGGCGCGCCAAACACCCGTGCCGGCGGTGGGGGAGCGAGGGTCTCGATCCAACCGCAGCCGTGGTCTTCCCGCGGCAGGCTCTGCGCCCGGTGGCGCCGGGCGCGGCCGACGGGTGCGGCTTCGGCAGGGGTGACGGCTGGGTGAGGAGGTTCGGTCGATGCAGTCATGTCCGAGAGGACCAGTGTCGCCAAGGAACCGGAGCGGGACTCGTTTTTCCGTCGGTCGTTTCCGTCGGTCTTTTCCATCATAATCCGCCGCCGTGCCTACCTATCGCCTGACTCTCGAGTACGAAGGAACCCGCTACAGTGGCTGGCAAGAACAGAAAAACGCCCGCACCGTCATGGGCGAGCTGCGCCGCGCGATCGAAGAGACGGTGGGGGAGGTCCGTGAGCTGGGTGGTGCAGGGCGCACCGACGCCGGGGTCCATGCCCTGGCTCAAGTCGCGCACCTCAAACTCGCGCGGCCGGTCGAGATCGAAGAATTCCAGTGGGCGGTCAACGACCGACTGCCGTCCGACATCCATCTGGTCTCCTGCATCCTCGCGGCCGATCGCTTCCACTCCCGCCACCATGCGGCGTCTCGCGTCTATCTCTACCAGATCTCGACCCGGCGGACGGCGCTCGCCAAACGTTTCGTCTGGTGGGTCAAGCACCCGCTCGATCGGAAGGCCATCGCCCGCGCGGCCGCCCTGCTGCCGGGGGGGCACGATTTTCGCCTGTTCTGCGAGCGGCCGGACGACCAGACCAGCACCCAGGTGGTGGTCCATCGCGCCGAGATCGTGGCCGCCGGCTCGCTGATCCTGTTCCGGATCGAAGCGTCGCATTTCGTCTGGAAGATGGTCCGCCGGGTCGTCGGCACGCTGGTCAAAGTCGGCACCGGCGAGCTGTCCGAACGCGATTTCGCGGCGCTTCTCGCCGCCCGCCCGATCCCCGGCGCCGCCAACACCGCCGCCTGGACGGCCCCGCCTTCGGGTCTCTTTCTCGAGCGGGTGACCTATGAGGGGGAGCCCGACTTGGCACCGCTCGCGCCCGCGTTTCCGGTGCCGTAGAAGGACGTCGTCTCCAGCCTTTCCATCCGCGGACGGCCACGCGGGGCCGGCCCTGCGGTATCCTCCGCGCCTATGAAGCTGCTCCACACCGCACACGTCCCCGAGGGCGACGGCCCGTTTCCCACCCTCGTTCTCTGCCACGGCTGGGGAGCTAGCGGCCACGACCTGCTCGGTTTGGCACCTCACATTTACGGTGGAAAAGCCCTCGTGCTCTGCCCGCAAGGGCAGGTGAAAATGCCGGTTGGCCCGGGAGCCTTCGGCTACGGCTGGTTCAACCTGGTGCCCGGCCAGCCACCGAACGCCGAGGAGTTTCGCGAGCGCTCGGCCGAGCTGCACCTTTGGGTCGACGAGGCGATCGAGCGCTACCCGGTCGATCCGACCCGGCTCGCGGTCGGCGGCTTCAGCCAAGGGGGGCTGATGGCGTTCGAGCTCGGGTTGCGCGATCCTGCCCGCTACCGCGGCATCGCGGCGCTCTCGACCTGGCTGCCGGATATTCTCGCCGACGATCTGCCGAAGACGCCGGAGCACGAGCAGCTCTCGGTGCTGATGCTCCACGGCACCGAGGACCGGATGATCGAAGTCGAGCGCGCCCGGGAAAGCCGCGAGCGCCTGCGACCCTTCGGCGTCCGGTTGCAGTACCGTGAATTTCCGATGGCGCACGAGATTCGACCGGAAGCGCTGCGCACGCTCGAGCACTGGCTGGGCGAGAAGGTCTTCTCGACCCCCACCTGATTCGACATGACCGATCGCTCTTGCCAAGTTCCCTCGCGCTCCACCTCGCCCGCCCTCTTGGGTTGGGCGCTGCTGGCTTGTGTTCTGGCCTCCGGTTGTCGGCCCGAGCCGCCGAAAGTCGAGCCGCTACCGGCTCAGAGCAACATCCTCTTGATCACGGTCGACACGCTGCGCGCCGATCATCTCTCCGCCTGGGGTTACGAGCGGAAGACGTCGCCCACGATCGACCGGCTCGCGGCCGAGGGGGTTCGCTTCGACCAGGCGAGCGTCCAGTGGCCGAAGACGACGCCTTCGTTCGCCTCGATGTTCACCTCGACCTACGCCAAGGACAACGGCATGGTGCGGCGGGTGGGCGTGCCGCTCTCGTGCAAGTTCACCACCCTCGCCGAAAATCTCCAGCGCCAAGGCTACTCGACCGCGGCGGTGGTGGCCAACGGCGCGTTGGGCAGCGAGTTTCATTTCGACCAGGGGTTCGATGTCTACATCGAGACCTGGAAGCTCGCGCACGGGATGGAAGCCGACCCGCTGCACGATCCGAACGGGGCGGAGGCGGTGACCAAACTGGCCGAAGGGTTGCTCGCGCAGCTCGAACTGGCGGCCAAAGGGGGCAAGCCCTGGTTCCTCTGGGTGCACTACCTCGATCCGCACGCGCCGTACGCCCCGCCCGGTGACTACGCCAACACGTTCCAGGGCGACGAGCATTTCGATCCCACCCAGAAGATCGACGTGGTGGCCAAGCCGAACCAGCAGATGACCGGCATCGGCCAGAAGCAGGTGCTGGAGGGGCGCACGGAACTCGCGTTCTACCGCGCCCGCTACGACGCCGAGATCGCCTACAACGACGCCCAGATCGGTCGACTGCTCGACGAGATGAAGCGGCGCCAGATGTTGGCCAAGACCCTCACGGTGCTCACCTCCGACCATGGCGAATCGCTCGGCGAGCACAACTACTACTTCGACCACGGCCGGTTCAGCTTCCAGACCTGCCTGCGCGTGCCGCTGATCATCCACTACCCCGGGGTGATCGCGCCGCGCGTCGATTCCGATCCGGTCGAGCTGATCGATCTGGCCCCCACCCTGCTCGAAGCGGCGAGCGGGGTGCCACCGGCCGGCGTACCTCTCCAAGGGCATTCCCTCACGCCGCGCCTGCGCGGGATCGCGCTGCCCGCTCCGACCGTGGCCAAAGAGGGCGACCCGTGGCGCCGGCCCCCCGGCCTCGCGTTCGCCGAATCGGGCTGGGAGACCGACAACAAATGGCAGAAGGTGGTGCGCGATCGGCGCTTCAAGCTGATCTTCGCCCAGACCCGCCCCGAGCAGCGCTGGATCGGCGGCGAAGGCGTCCGCTTCACCCTCTACGACCTTCCAAACGACCCCGGCGAGACGAAAAACGTCGCCGACCAATTCCCCGAAGACCTGGAACGCCTCACCCGCGAGCTCTGGGCCTGGAACCGCGCCCCCCGTTTCAACGCGGAGACCGACACCCAGATCCCCGCCACCTGCGCCGACCAGGCCGGCCGCGAGATGGACGACGAGACGCGCGCGCTGCTCAAGTCGTTGGGGTATCTGTAGAACGAGAACAAGGGGGTTCGACCAACGGGGACACCAAGCTCCGGCCCTGTGGTATTATCCTCCAGCCGCTGGCGGCGCCGTTCCACCAGCCGGCTTTTCAGTCCCCATCGTCTAGAGGTTAGGACATCGCCCTTTCAAGGCGGTAACACGGGTTCGAGTCCCGTTGGGGATACCAGGTCCTTTTTCCTTCAAAGAGAGCCGTAACCCGTTGATTCCACGGAGCTTCTGCGGTTCGAACTGCTGAGCCGTCCGGGATGCGTCCGCGCGGGAAAGCGCCCACTGAAGGCGCTGTTTCTGTTGAAGGTTTGCCTGCACCCAGCGGCGGCCCACGTCTAAGGGACGTTCTGGGCTCGGCCCAGCTCATGGACACAATTCGCGCTCTATTGGACATTGGCCGGCCCTGTCCTTGAGATAAATGGCGCGCTATCAGACTTTTAGCCTTGCTTCGACCTGCGGTGTCATTACCGGTCATGACTCATGTCCATGAGACTCGGCCAGACGGTACTTGCGCCAGCGAGGCACACCGGTCCCGACGACTGCGCCCGCAGCGGCCAGTGTGTCTAACGTGCGCATCAAGGTTTTGGGATGGATCTCTGGCCCGATTCGCCGATGGATGTCCACTCTCCCGGACTCTGGGTACCGCTCTAAATCCTCGAGGATCAGCGCTCGGAGCCGGTGGGGCTCCATGCGGGTGAGCGTGGTGCGCCGGTCGAGCCCTGCTGAGAGTAGGAGCTTGGGCGGGACAAAGTATCTCGTCGCCTTCGTTCGACCCGTCTGCGTGACGACATCGAGGTCAATGAGGCGCCCGATCCAGCTACGAAGTCGCGCCCAGTCGTCGAGCTCCAGCCGCGCGGCGAGCTCGGCTGCGCGGCAGCCGCCCGGGGTTGACGATTTCGAGCCGATCGGGATGGAGGTTCAAAAAGATATCGCCACGCTGGGTGTACGGCCGATGGACGAGAGCGTTGACGAGCAACTCGCGGACGACTTCTTGGTCGAACGCTGGAACCGTCGTTCGGAACATGCCCGCGGGCAGCTCGTAGCTCTCGCGGAAGTCTGGCACTTCGGTCCATACGGTGTCGATCAGCTCGATCGGCGAGAGGACCTGGTCATCCCAAACGTGCTTGCCGATCTTGACGCCGTCCAGTCGGATCTCCGGCAAGACCTCGACGTTGACGGTCAGCTCGGCGACGCGCTTGCGGATCTGGTCGAGCAGGGCGCGGTCAACGCGCTGTGCCGGGGGTGGGTGCGCCTCTCCGTCCTCGAGGCCGACGAGCAACTCGCCGCCTGCGCCGTTCGCGAAGCAGACGCAGTCTTGGGCCAGCTCGTGGAAGTCGGCCGTCCTGCCCGTGATCTTGCGGAGGGACTTGCGGTCGACGTGATGGGCAGCGGAAACGCCCGGATGCCGCATTCACCAACGAGAACTCTTTGCGAGATCTAACCAAACTTTGACGAGTCTCTGAGATGATACCAAGGGGAGCCCTTGGAAGGGGGGAGTGGGCGGCTCCTGGTCGTCGTGGTCGCCTTCGCCAGAGGCAAGGAATCCTCCCTACCCAGCCAACGAAACCCGACGTTTCCGCTCCCGCCGGCCAGCGCCAGCGAGCATTGCGATGCGTTCACACTCCGCCCGAAGGCCGAAATGGGTCGAGCCCCTGGGGCACCCTCGAAAGTGGATGCGGGGGCGGAAGGGGGCGCGGGGAAGGACCGAACCCGAGTGCGCGGGCGTCCCGCCCGCACTTCCCGACCGCACTTCCCGACCTCCGGAGACCACGTCTTATCGGGCGCCGTCTCCACCCTCCAGCGTACGCCGTACCCGCCAGCCCTGCCAGAGGTGGCGGCGGGCGTGGGCGGTGATCACCTGGAGGCCGGTCGCGAGGCTGAAGGAGACTCCTGGGATGAAGGGGTTGGGAAACCGTGTGCCGGCCAGGTCCAGATGGGCCTCTGCGTGCAGGAACGTGCGGGCGTCGGCGAGCGAAGCCATGAAGTCGGTGAACGACTTGGCGAGCGGCGGCGACGGGCGTGGCCGAATCTTCCGCGGCGCCCTCAACTTGGACCACCACTTCGGGGGCGGTTCGAGCGAGCCCACGAACAGCCGACCCGCCCATCCGGGTCTCGCCGGACGCCGTCGGAGTCGGCCCTGCGTCTGCGCACGGTTCGCGGACTCCTGCATGGCTTGAAGATAGACGCGATTGGCGGTCGCCAGGTGGTCCAAGCATTCGGCGACACTCCAGGAACCGGCTTCGATCCGCGCGGTGCCCTGGGCCTCGGACAAGCCGGCCACGAGCGCCTCCGCGTCGCGTTCCACCGCTTCCAGCTGGTTCTGCCAGTCTTTGAGGTCCGCCGGTAAGGTGTCGTTCATCGTTTCCAACTCCAAGAGCACGACTCGTGTTTGCCACAACGCCGACCGGGGATTCTATCGCCCACTCTGGGTGTTCACGCGATGCGTGTTAGCCTCCCGCAAGGCCCCGTCAAAGTCGCCGGCTGATCCAAAGCGTGGAGAAGATCAAGGCCAGCATCGCCTGTCATCCGGCGGCGTCTGAGATCGGCCCAACGGGCCGGGAGAGCCCAGCCCAGGGCTGAGGCCGAAGGCCGATGCCC
>JANNIH010000116.1:0-35059 GCA_031404815.1 Holophagales bacterium
CGTTCCAAACCCAGGGGCAGTAACGCTGACCAAACCGGAATGCTCTGGCACTTCACTTTGTAGAAAATTAGTGATGTCCACTATATAGCCATCCATGTATTCAAACGTGGCACCTTCAGCCCCCTGGGCCATAAGACGGAATTCACTCCGATCTTCCAAAGGCGCCAGTTCTGATGGAAGTGTTCTTCCCAAAAAGACGATAACTGCAGCTGAAAACAGGACAATGACAAAAGCGAGCCACCGATGGCTCATAAACGATTCTAGCGAAGAAGCATATTGTTTTGTGAGCCACTGGAAGAATGGCTCCGTAACACGATACAACCAAGGTTGCTGATCCCTGCGTTTGAGAAGCCTTGAGCTCATCATCGGGGTCAGCGTCAATGAAACAAATGCGGAGATTGCTACTGAGCTTGCCACGACCAGTCCAAACTCGCGAAACAGTCTTCCGCGATCCGGTGATCGGCATGGTCTGCGTGATCCCGATCGGCATCACCGAGATCTCCTCGGTCACCTTCAATGTGAAGAAAGGCGATCCGGTGACCAAAGGTCAAGAGCTCGGCCGCTTCAGCTACGGCGGATCGAGCCTGGCCGTGGTGTTCCAGAAAGGGGCCGTCGACCGCTTCACCGTGCCGCAGAACACCAGCGGCAACCAAGACGACGGGCCGCCGATCTACGTCAACGCCGAGCTCGCGATCGCGAACTGAGAAGAGCCACCCCGGGAGCGCCGAGCACCAGCTCGGCACCGGCGCGGCCGAGGGCGCCGAAACGGCCGAGCAGCTGCCCGGGTGCACGGAAGAGAAAGGGAGTCACCGGCCCGAGCCACCTTCAGTCTCGGGCTTCTCGCCTCTCCATGTTCTCCCGCTCCTCCCTCTCCTTATTCTCCTTTTCCGCCCGCAGCCCCTCGATCGCCGCCACCACCTCGTCCTCCCACGGCAACTTCTCGTCACGCTCCGGGTCGTACGGCGGCAGGGCCGGGACCTCCACACCGAGCTGTTCAAGCAGCTCGCGGGACCTGTCCAGCTCGTAGCGCCGAACATACGGCTCGCCGTCCGCCCAGGCCCACTCATACGCCTCGAGGGCCTGCGCCTTGGCCCGCTCCACAGCGCCGATCGCGAGCCACAGCTCGGCGAGGGCGCGACGGGCGGGATTCTTCAACCCAGCCAGCCGTTCGGCCTCCTGCCGCGGCTCCGCGTGCTGCCCGAGGTGGAACTTCGCCAGGGCGAGCCGGGTTTCCGATTCGGAATCAACCTGCCCGACCTCCCGGGCCATGCGTACGGCTTCCTCGTAGCTGTCGGCCGCGAGCGCCCAAGCGCCCTGCTCGAAGCGCCACTCCCCGCGCAGCCAGTGGAGCCAACGAACGACGGCTCGATTGTTCCCCTCCCGGGCGAGGCGCTCGGCCAGAGCGAGCGGCTCTTCCCGTAGCGTACGTTGCCAGAACATCGCCTGGGCGTACCAAGACTCTGCATGTCCGGGCCGGTAGACGGCCCGCGACCAAGCGCGCCCCATGGGGTCGAGAAGCTGCCACAAGGCTTCGGTCGCGGCCCATTCGCCTCGCTTGGCAAGGGCCGTGAAGTGGTTCAGTCGGGCATGGAAAAGGGCTTGCCGAACGTCGATCAGCGCGGCGAGGTCCAGTGCGAGAGCGAAGAGGCGCTCCGAACGGGCCAGCCGGTTCTGCTTAGAGAGGAGAGATCCGATATTGGAGAGCCCCGCACGGAGAGCGGGCCAAGACCTTTGGCGCAAGTTGGCGCCCAAGGCGGCACCGTAAGCTGCGAGGGCTCCGTTGAGGTCGCCCGAGTCTTGCAAGGCCATGGCCGCATCGTTTGCCAGATAGCCCTGGTCGTCCGCCCCCACCCCCTCGGGCAACTTGTCCCAGCCTTCAGGAAAGAACGGCCGCAGCAGCGCCAAGACCTCGGCATGGGCCTCCAAGTTGAAGCCGAGTGCGTTGGCGAGATCGCCGCGATAGGCCGAGCAGGCCTCTTTGAAACGACCCATTCGAAGCAGGCTGCGCACGACGTGGAGACCGGCACCGAGGTCTTCGAGCGTCTCGGCTTGCTCGTAGGGGTTGTGCGCCCGTTGGGAGAAGTGGTCGACGACGCGTTGGCCGTAGCGCTCCGTTTCTTCGCTGCGAAGCCCGCCGCTCGCGACCCCGCGGACCACGGGGTGGAGGTCGTAACGTTGGGCCTGTTGGTTGTACTGGAGCAGGCCACGCTGTTCAAGGTCGCGGATGGCTTCCTTGAGTTCCTTGGGTGCCAGAGCGGAATTGAGCGCGGAGAGCGTCTCGTAGTCCACAGCTTCTGACAGCAGAGCGAGGATCGAGAGGAGCTCGCGGCTCTTCTCAGGCAGGGCGGCCAGCGCGGCCCCCAGAATGTCGTTGCGCTTCTGGGCGAGGTTGAGATCCGCGAGGTTCAATCGGCCGCCCCCCTCGGGATCGGCGGCCCAGGCGTCGAAGTTTCCCCGATCGGGCAGGTGTTCGTTGACCAGGCCGGCGAGGACTCCGGTGACCAGCGGGTGGCAGTCGCAATGTTTCTGGAGGTAGCTCTGGATCGCCTCTGAGTTGCCGCGAACGCCGCCGGCCCGGAACAGCGCCTCGGCGTCCGCCGGGCGCAGCCCGCGGAGCGGAACGTGCAGCACGTCGGGCAGCGGTTGGCGCGCCGAATTGAGCAGAACCCGGGGCATCAGGCGGGAAGTGATCAGGAGCTTCGACGGTGTCGCCGCCGCCAAGGAGCGGAGAAGATCGTCATCCTCCGGGCGGATGGCGGAGCAGGGATCGCGCTGCTGCCCGATCGCATCGGTCGTTCCGGCTTCCTCGTCGGCCAGCTGGGCGGCGTCGATTCGGTGGTAGGCGACCAGCACGCGTTCCAAGCCGTCGAGGATGAACAGCCAGGGGCGCGCCTGGAGATGGTGCAGGAGGAGGCGCCCCAACTCCGCGGTCTTCTGCTGGCGGAAGGTCTCGACCGGTTGGCCGGTGATGTAGGCGAGCCCGCGGCGGCAGAAGTCGGCGAGGACCGCTCCCTTCTCGTAGAACGAGTACCAGAAGATTCCGGCCCAATCGCCGCGGATCTTCCGGGCGTGGTTCGTCGTCCACTCCCAGGTCAGCATGCTCTTGCCCGTGCCGCCGATCGCTTCGAACAAGAGAATCGGATGCGGCTCCGAAGGCGACGCCCAATCGCTCAGCGTCTCCAGCTCGAAACGGCGCCCGACGAACTTGTGCGAGCCGATGTAGGGGGGCTCGGCGTAGAGGGCCGGGGGTTTGGGGATGGGGTCGGTCGGGGTGGGAGTCTGCTGGTTGAGACCGGGAGGAGAAGCCTTCTGCGCCAGGTAGTGCCGCAGGTTGGCGACGGCGTGGATCGCCTTCTCGGTGAAGTCTTCGAGGTTGTCGAATTCCACGTAGATGCGGCCCGCCTTCGCGCGCTCTCGATACTCCGCCAGTTTCTTGGCCTTCTGCGGGTCGGTTTCGACAGCGGTTCTCTTTACGTCGTGCTCGTCGCTCATGACGAAGACGAGAGTTGGCAGGCCGCGTCGCTGTGCCTGTTCGAATTCCACCCTAGAAACCGAGAAGTCCAGAGGATTCTGCGGCGACGTGATGACCTGGCCATATCGATGACCGATCAACCCGATGTACGCCGTCGAAAGGCGAATCATCTGAAGAGATGAGGAGATCTCGTCATGGTCAGGAACCGGGACGTAGTTTTCCATCCCAATGACGAGCAACTTCTCTTTCCCGAGAGCCTTCATCAGAACAGCACGATGCTCCTTGAGATCGATGAACGTGCTGGAGATCATCACCCCTGGGAACAGAGGAGGTACCGGAATGGTCTCGTCGGTCATAAGCGCCGCATCCTCGCCAACAAAGTCGTCCGCCCGCTCGGGTCCAGCCGGTCGATGCGCATCCTCAAACCGCTGGCAAAAAAGAAGTTTCTGGACGCTATGGCAGCGAGGGCCGCCGGTCAAGCGCTGCGCTGTCTGTTTAGTCACAGGAGCCCGTCAAAGTCGTGCCTTGGCAGCCCTCACCCCCGGCCCCGCTCCCGAAGGGAGAGGGAGTGCCCGTCGCGAGAGGCATCTTCCGCCGCGACGGGCGAGTCGTCACGGATTCAGGGCAGGGGACCTTTCCAGCAGAAGCACTCGAAGTTGCCGTTGGTGCAGGTGTTGCCGTAAACGATCTGGCAGCTGTAGCCGCCTCCGCCATTCCAGGGACCGGAGCAGAAGTTACCCCGGAAAGCCCCGGCGCATTGGCTGTCGCTGCAATCCCCGCAGCGGGCGGCCAATGAGATCGGCGTCGGGGTACCCAAGGACGCCTCCGCCGAAAGCGAGCTGCTCGCGGCACCGCAAGCCGGCTTCAGAAAATCCGGTTCCGCCGCTGCTGCGGCACCAGCAAGGACGAATCCGACCAGCAGCCAAGCACAGACCGAGCTCCTTCGCATTGTGATCTCCTCTCGAGGGTTGAGTGTGGGCCTTCATGCAATAGGGTGCCGCAGCACCCCCGGGGCGAGCCGCGGGCGTTCGAACCTTGGTACGATGGAGTGGAAGTCCAAAGGTGCACGGGCCGGGAACTTTAAAAGGGGACAGCGTGTCCAGGCGACTCTTGCAGGTTTCGATGGCAGTTCTCGCTTCCGTCCCGATCACCACGGGCCTCCTGGGGCTTTTGGGCATCCACAACCCGATCTACGCCACGGTGGATCTCCCCGCGAACGCTCTGCTCGACACCAACCTGCGCTTCATGAGCGGGCTGTGGTTGGGCTTGGGCCTCGCGGTCCTCTGGCTCTTGCCGCAGATCGAGCGGCAGACGGTGCTCTTTCGCGCGGCGTGGGGCATGATCTTCCTCGGCGGCCTGGGCCGTTTGCTGTCGATCGCCTTCGTCGGCCTGCCGCCCTGGCCGTTTCTGTTCTTTGCAGCGATCGAGGTTCTCGGCGCTCCGGTCCTGCTCTTGTGGCAGAACCGGATCGCGATCGCTGAATGAAAAAGGAGGGGAGAAGACCATGGCCGAACCCAAGACCAAGCCGACCGGCGAGAGCGTCGATGCGTTCGTCGATCGCATCACCCCGGAGGCGCGCCGCGACGACTGCCGCGTCCTGGTGCGGCTGTTTCAAAAGGTAACCGGCAAGCCGGCGACGATGTGGGGGACGGCGATCGTCGGCTTCGGCTCTTACCGGATGAAATACGCCAACGGCAAGGAGAACGACTGGCCCGTGGTCGCCTTCTCGCCGCGGAAATCCGATCTCACCCTCTACCTAAGCAGCCTCGACGACGACCTCCTCGCCCGCCTCGGCAAGCACAAGCGAAGCGCGGGCCTGTGCCTCTATATCAAGCGCCTGGCGGACGTGGACCTCGGGGTGCTGGAAGAGCTGATCGTGCGGTCGGCCGCGGCTTGAGGGCCGGTTCGGGCTCGAAGACGGCGGTCGATCGTTCGGTCCTGGCGCGGTAGGGGAGAAGCGCAGCGCCGAAAGTCGCCCTCCCGAAGGCGAAAGGCGCGCGCCCGAGACGAAATACCCAAGAAGAATCTCCGCCGGGATCGAGTCTTTTAGCGTTGGGGTCGAGGTATACCGCGCTGGGCACGAGTATTTAAGCGTTGGGGTCGAGGTATTCTCCGCCGGGCATGGGTATTTAAGCAGCGGGGTCGAGGTATACGGCGCTGGGCCTGGGTATTTAAGCGTTGGGGTCGAGGTATCTCGCGTTGGGCTCGGGGTATGCGACGTTGGGCTCAAGGTTTTTCACGCCGGGCGCGAGGTATTCGCAGCCGGGCGCCAGAGAATCCGGCAAACTGCGGGCCCCCGATACCTGCGGCATCGGCCCACGGCGGGAAATGCCGGCCGACGCGGAACCGGTGTTGGGGTTGTGCGCTTTTACCCTGGGCGCGCCGAGTTCCAGCTCGGCATCGAGGCGGCCGGGATCGCCGGAACGGCCAAGCGGTTGCCCTGCGCGCCCGACCGAAGCCATCTCCGCTGGTTGCGAAGTCTTCTTCGGACCGACCGAAGACATCTCCGGGCCGACCGAAGAGAACTCCGGACCGTCCGGAAGGGTCACGGGTGTCCCGGAATCCTCTTCCGTCCATCCGTAGCGGACTTCGGAACGGCCGTGAGCCTCTCCGGATGATCGGGAGTTCCCTTCGGGCGGTACGGAGCGCTCTTCGGCTCCTCGGAAGAGCTCTTCCGGAGACCGCGGGGGCTACCGCCAAGCCCGGTGAACATTCCCGGCCGGCCGTGAAGATCTCCGGACGAGCCGGGAAGTCTCTTCGGTCGGTCGGAAGATCTCTTCGGTCGGCCCGGAGATCTCTTCCGAAGGCCGCGGGCGCGGTCCGTCCGTTGCCCGAGCCAAAGTTTTTTTCGACTTTTTTGACTTGGGCCCCAAAAACAGTCGTTTTCTCGGAGGGTCATGACATACAAGGAGGGTCGCGCTCTAAACGGCGTGGCCGGACGGCGATTTCGCCGCTTCCGGGCCGACGAAAAGAAAGAGGGTAGCGACATGAAGAGCATCCGTAGTTTTGCCGACGTGGTCCGCGATTGGGAGGAGCTGCTGGAGGCGGTCAACGACAACGCCGAGGTTCTCGCCTCGGCGGCACCCCAGCAGGAGGCGCTCCAGGCCTCGCTCGCGGCGCTGCGCGCCAAGAGGACTCACCAGGCGTCCTGTACCGCCAGCCGTCAGGAGGCGACTCAGGATCTGGCCGTCCTTGTCGAACAGGGCAACGAGAACGCGCGCCGTCTGCGCGGGCTCGTCAAAGCCGTGATCGGCACCAAGAGCGAGCGTCTGGTCCAGTTCCGGGTCGTTCCGCTTCGCCGCCGCCGCCGCTCGAAGGCGACCGAGCCGGCGCCGGTTGATCAGGCTTTGAGCGGTTCGGGTCGGTAGGGCGGTCGTCGGGGTGTGGAGCCCACGGGTTCCACACCCTTGTTTCGTCAACGAGTCCAACTCACGCCGATAACGCCCGGGTTCATTCCCTAGAAGTGCAGAAGTTTTTCCCGGGACCGCCGAGCACCAGCTCGGCAATCGAGGCGGCCGAAGCGGGCGAACGCTCTTTAGACTAGGGCAGCTTATATAGCCGACGTTCGCAATGGCGAGTTCCACTCCGCCAGGCGCGTTAACCGACAGGGCTTCGGGATTTTCCGCCGCCCTTGACACCCAAGGGGCTTCTGGTTTAGCGTCCTCATAGAATTGAAATTCAAGGAGATGGTGTCTAGGGTGACGCCACGGATCCAGTTGCTATCTGCGTTCAGCCGCTGGTGGCGATATGGAAGATAGACTGCTGGTTGGTGGCAAGGTTGGGGCTACCCAACCGGGACCATGAAAAAGGAGTTCGTCGTGTCCGATTTCGACAAGAGCAATCTGCTATCAAGACGCCAGGCATTAAGATACGGTGGTTTCTTCATTGTAGGGGTAATGAGTGGATTTGGTAGAGCAAGCGCGAGTTTAACCGTAGTAAGCTCTGGTTGGCGCTTTTGTAATAAGTGCCAAGTCCTGTTTAACACGCGCCATGACTCTGGTAGCTGTGCATCTGGTGGAACCCACATCGCTCAAGGGCACGACTTTTTCTTTCCACTCCGTGTTCCGGATACTCCCACCGTGCAGAAGAATTGGCGCCGCTGTATCAAGTGCCAAGCAATGTTTTTCAATGGATATCAGGAAAAAGGGCGTTGTGCGGCTGGCGGGGGCCACAAAGCGGATACTGATCCCGACAATAACTATGCCATCCCTCACGATATTCCAGGCACACCAACCAAACAAACCGATTGGAGATTCTGCAACAAATGCCAAGCAATGTTTTACGATGGCTATCCTGCTAAAGGTACTTGTGCTGCGGGTGGGTCTCATGTAGCACAAGGATACAATTTTGTTCTGCCGCATAACCGACCATAACACATACTGGCCCAACAAGGCGTTCCAGCGGACGGTTTCGTCGCCGCTGAACTTGGTCGTTGTGCGTCAAAGTTCTTAAGCTATCGAGATAAGAGAGAAGGGGCCTATAGTGAAGGTCGGAACATTCAATATCTACTGGTTCGGCGACACGCAGGGGGGCAAGTTCCAGTATGCACCCGCGGACGACGCACGGCTCGCATCGCTGATCGAATCGATGAACACCGACGTGATTGGCTTCATCGAGATCGTCGACGTGCCACGTTTCGAAGTACTGCTCGGCAAGGTTGGCCCCACGTGGACGTTCCGAGATGCTGCGAACGCTACGCTGACGAGCAAGCCGGGTTCGCAGAAGCTCGTGCTCGCGTGGAACACCGACACGGTCGAACTCGTCGGCTGGACGCGAATCCACTTCGGCAATCGCAGTCCGATCGCCGCACGCTTGAAGGAACGAGCCACGGGCAAGGAGGTGCTTGCGATCCTCGTGCACCCCAAGAGCAGCGCTTTCTCTGATCCCGATGGTATCGCGCAACGCACGCAGACGTTTGAGGCCGTGGTCGGCTTTCTGGCCGATCCGCTGCCGGAGTTCCGCGACCTGCCCGCGTTCGTGTTCGGCGATCTCAACTCGCTCGCAGGCTCGCCGGAGCAGGCACCGCTCGTAGCGCAGGACGGGTGGCGCGTGCTCGCGCCGACCGTCGTCCCCGCAGGCGCCGCGGTATGGACGACAAACATGGACAAGAAAGTGATCGATCACTTTGTGGTTTCACCGGCGATCGCCGTTACCGACGGGCCCACGATCATCGCTTACGATCACGACGTCGCGATCGACGACCCGGGCGGCTCGACGGACTTCGTGATGAAGCGGCTCAGCGATCATCGACCCGTGTGGGTCACCTTGGCGCTCTGATCACGGCTTTCGCAGTCCAGCCAGAGCCGTATCGCGAAAGCGGAGGCCGCCGACGAATCGGTCTCCTTGGATCTCCTGATCCGAACCCTGCTCGCCCTCGGCGCCTCCGATCGCGACTTGGCTGAAGTGATCGTCGGCGAACGAGCTGCGTAGAGCGTTCAAACGCCTTTTCCCGGGGAACGTCGACCGCTGTGGCATCGGCTGCCGCCGGTCAAGCGTTGGACCCGGCAGCCCAGCTCGCTACAATCAAGGCGTGACCGACCCAAAGACAGCCGTACGTACCCTGAGCGCCCTCCTGGAGCGCCTCCATGCCTGAACCTCGGAAGTTCCTCACCGCCGACGAGCGCCTGAAGCAGCTGGAGCGCGACCGGAAGATCCTGAGGCGGGAGCGGATGATCCGCGAGGTGGCCGGCCCGGTGTGGCACCGCATGGTGCGCGTGCTGCCCTTGAGTTTTGAAGCGCAGGGCCAGCTCGTCGCGCGGGAGATGTTGGCCTCTCGCGAGGAAGTGATCGAGGCTCTGAGAGAAGACGCGGTCTTTGCCGTCGATACGGCGATGCGCCTGGCGCATGGGGCGGGGTTCCTCGCGGTTCAGGAGGTCCAGGCGTATCTTGTGGGGCAAGAGCCGCTCGACCGGCTCGCCGCGGCGGGACTGATCTCCGGCGAAGCCTATTTCGATCGAGTCCTCGTGCGCCCCTGGCCCGGCCCGGCGCGCTTGCTCGCCTGCCTGGTGGATGAACTGCCACCGTCGCGCGACGTGGCAGGCGGCTACCGCGTCGTCACTCGCGAGCGGTTGGGCCGAGAGCTGGTCGGCACGGTCGGACCGCGGGCCGACCTGTTCGTCCTCTATGAGAAGGTCGAGGGGATTGAGGCTCAGTCGTGAGCGCTTCGATTTCGACCTACGGCGCGAACGCCAGATAGGTGAAGAAAGCGCCGAGCGCGAGGCTGAAAACGCCGGCCCAACGGAATTCCCATGCGCGTTCGGGTCGGACGCGCCCGTAGAGCTTTAGGCCGAGCTGGGGGAGCGTGAACCGGACGAGACCTTTGAGAACCTGGAGCCAACCGACCACGGTGAGAACGGCGGGGAGCCCGGACCAGACGTTGTGAAACGCCACGATGAGGCCCCCGAAGCCCAGCAGGAGGAACCCCTCGAAGAAGACGCCGACACGCCCCTTGGAGCGGAGCAGGACGAAAAATTCGACCCACGCCATCGGCTGGAAGAGATGCGACAGGCCGATAACCAGGAACTGGAGCCCGGCGAAAAACTCGACCGCTTGGTGGATGTCGCTCAGAAGTGCCTCCGCGTCGTGTCGTTCAGGTCGGATGATACCTCTGGCCCGGTTCTCCGGGACCACCCGAGCCTCGGTGATCCCGGAGATCCAGACGGCGCAACAGCGTGGCGCTAGAAGGAGAACGTCGGCCCCCAGAGAACCTCGACGTTCGTGGTCCAGCCCGAAGCCAGTAAGTCGTTCCATCCGATCAGCCGCAGGTCGAGCCGGAAGCCGGCGGTCGTTGTCCACCGGTAGTCGACGCCGACTCCCAGCGCCGCTTGTAGCGCGGTGTCCGAGACGCTGAGACTGTCGTAATGCGCCAGTCCCAACCCGGCCAGGAGGAACGGCTGAACCTTGGCCGGCGGGCCGTTCAGATGGCGCACGATGTTGAACTGGAGGTCGGCCAGGAGACCGTCGTCGATTCCGTCGCCGGTGAAGACGATGCCGGTCTCGTATTCCCAGCTCCAATCCGGCAAGAAGCGCGCACGGCGGTAGCTGAAGCCGATCTCCCCCCCGGCATTCAAGGGCAGGGCGTTGTCGGTCAGGAGGCCCCCCACGGCCAGACCGACCTGGTGACTCGGGGCGAGGGTTGGGGGGGTGGGGGCGGCGCAGTCGGCCAGTTTGAAAGCGCCGATCTGGGTTGCCCAGCCGGCCACGGAAGTGGCGGTGTAGTACTCCGCCGTGTACCAGAAGGTGCAATCGTCTACCGGGTCCACGTCCATCGAGCTGTAGTTGCCCCAGCGGGTGCTGAAATGGGTCTGCGACCCGCCCCCCGCGACGAGGGTGGTCTCTCCCAGAGACAGCGTGCCCGGAAGGTCGAAAGCTTCTCGGCCGGCGTAGCGGATTCCCGGGAAGACCGTGGAGCTCGAGACGCTGTAGCCCACGGCGAGAGCGCCGGCTTTGTTCATCGCGACACTGCCCATCCAGCGGTGTTCGGCGTCCGGAGCGTGCGTCCCCTGTTGGAAGATCGACCAGGCGCCCGCGGGGGGTCTGCGCAGCTCGTACCAGCGGACCCCGGCATGATCGCCGCCGACATCGACCGTGTGGTTGACGGTCAAGGTCTCGTGGCTGCCGAAGTTGCGGTAGTGGAGCGGTTGCATCGCCCACACGGTCAGCGACTCGAGCTTCGGCCCGGGCGGCGGTTGCGGGATGCAGGCCCCGATCAACCCGCCGCCGCAGAGCACGGAGTCGAAGGGGTCGGTCGGCAGGCTGACCGGCCCGGTGAACGTCGACAATAACGGGGACCCCCAGTTGACTTTGAAAGCGAAGACTTCGAGGCGGTCAAGTCCGCCGAAGACGTTGCCGTCGATCTGACGCAAGAAGAAGTTGGGCGTGCCGATCGGCGGCGCCGGACCGTCCAGGTCGCTCGGCAGCAGGAAGAGGGACGGCGCGGGCACGAAGATCGAGACGGATAGCGCCGGCAGGCCGTTGAGCATGTTGGCGCGCTCGAAGGCGTACACATCCAGCCCGCCTCCCGGGAACCCCCTCTGGGTCCCCATGTAGTAACCGTCCGGCCAGACTCCGATCTTCGGGTAGTCGGGGAAGGCCGGGGTCGGAAACGCATACAGGTACCAGCCCCCGGCGACCGGATCGGAGGTTCTGGAGACGGCGAAGCATTGATGGCCCGGTAGAGCGAACTGGCTGATTACCCAGCGGTCGGCCAATGGGTCGTAGCGCACCATCGGATCGCCGTTGTTCTGAACGTCGCAGGGTCCGCCGAAGCCGGCCCAGAGCGAGTTGATCGGGGTCGGGCCGACCAGCACGTTGCCCAACTTGTCGTAGATCGAGAACGCGACGTTGACCGCCTGGATGTAATGTCTCGGGCCGACGTCGCCGACCGGGTCCGGAGGCAGGAAACCGGTGGCGGGGATGCCGGGGACCGAGACCAGCGGAGTCGGCGCGAGCGCCCGGATGCGGGTGGCTCGCGAAGGTGCGGTCCCTGCGGGCGAGCCGGACTCCGCGGCACCGAGGAGCGGCAGCGGAGACTCCGTCTCCTTCAGGTCTTCGGTGATCCGCACGGGCTCTCCCGCCGCCCAGGCCTCGGCCCGGACGACGACGCTCCGCAGGTCGATGTCGCGGACCAGGGGAGTCACGGGCTCGCCGACCCGGGGCTGGGCTTGGGCGCCCGCCGGAGTGGAGCCTCCGGCAAGGGCGAGGCCCTGGAGGGCGACCAAGGAAGCCAGGAATCCTTGGCGGAACGTACGATACGAACGGGTGTTCATGGCAGGTACTCCTTTCGAATGCATCGGGTTTTGCTGCGTCTGCGCCAGGGGCCCGGCGGCCTATTCGTCGGCGACCCAACTCCCGGTCGCGGGTTCTCCCGCGAGGAGGCGGGAGCGCGCGAGAGAGAACACGCCGGCCGGACTCCCGCCCGGAGGCGGAATCACGTAGGTGTCAGACCGCACCGCGAGGCCGGCGAGGTCGAGGGTCCGCGGGGTTTCGAGTTCATACAGGTGCCAACCGCCGGTGAGCGGGTCGGACGTCCGCGCCACGGCGAGGCAGAGGCGGGCCGGTGCGCGGCCTTCGGAAGGCAGAAAACGACCGAGCAGCCAACGGCCCGCCCGCCGGTCGTAGCGGGCCGCCAGAGCGCCGTCCTCGCGCGCGGCGCAGGCTCCGCCCGGACGGCGCCACAGGGAGCCGAAATGCGCCGGCCCTGCGAGGCGGCTTCCTTTCCGGTCGGCCACGGTGAAGGCATCGCCTTCGATCCGGATCGAAAGGCCCGGTCCGGTGTCGCGGACCGCCTCCGCAGACTCTCCGCTCTTGGAGGGAGTGACGGTTCCCATGACCGGGCCTTGGATCGTGGCGGGCGTCTCGTCTTCCGCGCCGCCGGTCTCCTTCTGTTCGATGACCCGGACCGGATCACCCGGCTTCCAGGATTCCAAGGTCGGCAGCTTGCGCAGGTCCCCCTCGAAGACTCCGGGCGTCACCGGCGTGCTTACAGAGGCGGTCTGAGGTGAGGAGGCGGCACATCCCGGCAGGCAGACCGCCATTCCCAGACAGCGCATCAGGTTGCGAAAATCGGTCCGGCTGGACGTTTCCATCGGCTCCTCCGTGCGGGCCTTCGGCAGTCGCTTTCTTCCCTGTCGGGAACTCTGCGAAGGCTTCACATCTGGAGTCTTTGCCGGGCGCCGCGGTTTCTTGACAAGCGGAAACGCAAGCGATAGGAGCGGCCTCGCCGCCCGGCGTCGGCCTTTCCGGATTCATTCCCACGATTTTCCCTTCCGCGGTCATATCGTGAGGCCCGCCACGCCACTCAATGGACGAAATCGCCGGGCCTCTAGCCGGCGACGGCGAGGACGAACCCCGATGACCGTGCCGCGAGACCAGCTGGAGCCGCTCCATCCCGACGCGTTCGGTTGGGCGCTCTGTTGCTGCGGCTGGGACCGCGAGGAGGCCGAAGACGTGCTCCAGATCAGCTACTTGAAGATCCTCGACGGCCGGGCGCGCTTCGACGGTCGATCGGCGCTGCGCACCTGGCTGTTCGGGGTCATCCGGCGCACCGCGTCCGAAGAGCGACGGCGGCGTTGGTTCCGTGGGCGAAAAGCCCTTGCTGCGGCCCGGTCCGACGCACCACCGGTCGCCACCCCCGAACACCTCGCCACCGTGAGCGCCGAGCACCGCGCCCTGCGCACCGCCCTGCTCGGCCTGCCGCGCCGCCAGCGAGAGCTGCTGCACCTCGTCTTCTATCAGGAGCTGACCGTGGCGGACGCCGCGCGCGTCCTTGGGCTGGCGGTGGGCAGCGCGCGCACCCACTACCACCGCGGCAAGGTAAATCTTCGCTCCCGGCTCGGAGGGCTTTGATGAACGACTCCGATCTGCGCGCCCGTTTCGCGCGCCAGCGGGAGGAGGAACGAACCGCCGTTCCCGTCTTCCTGCCGGTTCGGTTCGGGCGTCCCCGGCGAGCCGGCTCCTTCGGGCCGTGGCGCCTGGTCGGCGCGCTCGCGGCCGGGCTGCTGCTCGCGCTGGTCGCCGGCTTGTGGCATCGCCGCTTTGCGCCCTTCCGCGTTGAGCCTGCTACCGCGCTCGCCGATTGGCGGTCGCCGACCGAATTCCTGCTCGACACCTCGAATCGGGAGCTGTTCGCCGGACAGCCGAGGCTCGGGGCAATTCTCAACGATCTCTCTGCCGAAAGGAGCACGCCCCGATGAAACCTTCCCTCCCGTCCCTTGCCTTCGCTGTCGCGACGCTTTGCCTCGCCGTCGCCGCCAAACCGCTCCCGGCCGAAGAAGGGGGCTCCGACCCGATCGCCGAGCAGCTGTTCCCGCCCGAGCTGGCGATGAAGTTCAGCCGCGAAATCGACCTCGGCGATGCGCAGCGGACGGCGATCAAAGAGGCGGTCAAGAAGGCCCAGGGGCGCTTTCTCGACGCGCAGTTCGACATGGCGGCCGAGACCGGCAAGATGGTCCAGCTGCTCCGGGCAAATCCGGTCGATCAGAAAGTCGTGCTCGCCCAGCTCGACCGCATCCTGGCGCTCGAAGCGACGGTCAAGCGGGCGCAGATCAGCCTGCTGGTCGAAATCAAGAACCAGCTCACGCCGGCCCAACAGGCCAAGCTCCGCGAGCTGCGGCGGAGCGCGCCGTGAACCCCCTGGCGGGTCGTCTCCTGGCGCTCGCGTTGGCGGCGACGATGCCCTCCGGGGCCGCCGCGCAGAGCGGCTGGTCGGCGGACCGGCGCTTGACCACGACTCCCGGAGCGTCGCGGCTCTCCTACAACTTCGCGCGCTGCCTGGCTACGGGGGAAGCGGGCGACGTCCACCTCGTCTGGTTCGAGGAGTCGGGCGGTGCCTCGCGGGTGCACTACCTCCGCTCGCGCGACGGCGGGGCCGCCTGGGAGCCGGCGCGCCGGTTGAGCCGCTCCGCCACGGCGACGTATCCGGCGATCGCGGTCACTGCAACCCGTGTCTATGCCGTTTGGCACGAGCTGCAGGGCGGCCGGTCGATCGTCCGCCTGCGGCGATCGAAGGATGGGGGCACGACCTGGGATCCCGAGGTGGCGCTCACTTCCGCCGGTCGCTCCGGGACCCACCCGTCGATCGCCGCTTCGGGCGAACGCGTGCGCGTGGTCTGGAGCAGCCGCGACGACGGCCGGTCGGAGGTCTACACCCGCGGCTCCGAAGACGGTGGTGCAACCTGGAGCCCGGCGCTCCGCCTCTCGCCGCTGCCGTTCGAGTCGTGGGTCGCCACCGTCGAGCTCTCCGGCCCGGTGGCCTTCGTTGCCTGGTCCGATTACCGCGACGCAAACGAGGAGGAGTACCGGCGCCTCTCGCGCGACGGCGGACGCACCTGGGGTCCGCCGCTGCGCGTGACCGCCGACGGCGCTGATTCCTGGGCGGGGTCGGTCGCGTTCAGCGGTTCCGACGTCCACCACGTCTGGTTCGACCGCCGGGATGCCGGCGTTTCGGATCGCGACGTCGAAGCCGCGCTCGACGCGGCAGGTGCGTTCATCGGACTCGATCTCCCGCCGCCTCCGCCGCGCGATCCGCGGGTCTACTACCTCCCGCCGTTCATGGCGCGGCTCATGGCGAAACGGAACGCGATCCAAGCGGCGGCTCCCGCCTGGGTGGCGGCCGGCGGCGACCCCGCGGCGCTCGAAAGCCGGCTCCGCGGATTCGAAGACCTGCTCCGGAGGTGGTCGAACGGCTGGGAGATCTATGCGCGCCGTTCGACCGATCTCGGCGCGACGTTCGGGCCGACCGTCCGGCTGACCAGGGCGGCAGGAATCAGTTTGCGCCCCTCGGTGACGACGGCGGGCGACGAGGTGTGGATCGTCTGGTCCGAAGGGCGCGACGGCGAGCAGCAGGTCTACGCGAAACGTTCCCGAGATCGCGGCGTCACCTGGGGCCAGGATCAACGGTTGACGTTCGGACACGGCAACCCGCTCGACGATTCGATGCACCCGACGGTCGCCGCCGCCGCGGGCTTTCTCTACGTCGCCTGGTCCGACGTGAGGGGCGGCAACTTGGAGATTTATTTCAAGCGCCGGATAGTTTCGAGCGCCCCGTAGTGCTCAGGCCGCGGCGGTGCTAAGGGCAGGGGCCCAGCCGGCGCGCCTTGACCTCGGTCTTCGAGCTTTTGCCGCCGGTGGTTGTCGTGAGGACCGCCTCGGAGGACGTGCCGTGGTAGGTGGCTTCACTCTTGATCGAGAGCTTGCCGCACGCCATTGTGTACATGATGGTGTTGCCCTTAACCTCGAACGTTCCGATCGTGCAGTTTCCCTTGGCGGCCGTCTTGGCCGCGTACTCGCGAGCGCTGGCGACCGAACCGTTGACTCCGTCGGCGGCCTCTTTGCCGACGCACTGTTTGCTCGAATGGGAGCCGGTCGAAGTGGTCATATCGAACTGCCACTCCCCCGCCGTCATCCGTTCGGCGGCCCGCAAAGGGGGCGAGCCGAGGGCGACGAAGGAGAGGGCCGAGAGGAAGGGGAGGGTGGTGCGGAGGAATCTCATGCGGGAATCATAACCTTCGGCCGCATGGGCGACATCTCCGGAGCCGCGACCCTCCCTAGGAGCCGATGGGGATGGGTCGGTCAGGCACCGGCAACCGCGTGGTCTAGCCCTTCGAGGACCCACTCGCGCAGGAGCTCGCCGTCGTCGATTCCGCGAGCCTTCGCAATCCGTCTCACCGCCGCCAGTTTCTCGGGGGCCAGGTGGACGACGGCCACAGCTTCGGAGTCGCGTAAGAAGACCGGCTCGCGGACTTCCTCCAGCTCGTCTTCAAAGTCGGTAAGCGCATGGGAGTCCCAGAAGCGGGCCAGCTCTTCGATCGAGTCCGTTTGGGGGAGCCGAGAGGTTTTCATAGTCGTTGCCACTCTGAGTACCGCCGTTTCTCGATGGTCGTCATCGGCCGAGCCGTGACCGGAAACCCTTTACCGTCAGGAAACTGGATTACGACGCAGAAGAGATGCCGACCGGCTTCCGTCACGCCGAGTACGTAATATACCGGATTTTCCCCCGAAGATCTCCCGCGCTGAACCAGAGCGCGGCCGAAGCAGGCCTCCTCGACCTCTCCTGGTTCGACGCCGTGGCGCGCGATGTGGTCAATGCGGTCTTCCGGCCACAGCAGCTCACGAAGCCTCACAAGGCCTCCCCTCACTCCGCCCGCAGCGCCGCCGTCGGGTCGGCCTTCGATGCGATGAGCGCCGGCCGGATCACCGCGAGGCCCGCGGCGGCGAGAAGAATCGCCGCCGCCACCGCCAGGGCGAGCGGGTCGAAGCCGTCGAGGCCGAAGACGACGCCGCGGGCGGCGAGGGTGAGCGGGACGGCGAGCGCGGTGCCGACCAGCGTGCCGATGAGCGCCGGGCGGATCGCGTCGGCCGCGACCAGGCGCAGGATGCCGGCGGGGTTGGCGCCGAGCGCCATGCGCAGGCCGATCTCGCGCGTGCGGGCCGCGGCGGCGAAAGCGACGAGGCCGTAGAGACCGCTCGCGGCGAGTAGGGTGCCGATCGCGCCGAACAGTCCGAACAGGGCCGCCGCCAGGCGCTCCGGTGCCACGGTCGCG
This sequence comes from Holophagales bacterium, assembly GCA_031404815.1. Lineage (GTDB taxonomy): Bacteria > Acidobacteriota > Thermoanaerobaculia > Multivoradales > UBA5704 > DASYKS01. The sequence continues at coordinate 17,515 of JANNIH010000116.1, forward strand.
GCGTAGAGGTCGGCGAACGTCCCTTGAGGCGCGATCGGTGTGGTGGGGGCCGCCGCAAGGAGTGCTGCGTGGACTGCCGGCAGAGCGCGCGCGGCGGAGCTGCGGGCGCGGAAGATCACCGAGAAGGAATCCGGCGCCTGGTCGGCGGGGAGCTGCTCGAACGGGAGGTAGACGGCCGGCGACTGGAGGGCGCCCAGCTCGTGGGCGCGCACATCTTCGGCGACGCCGACGATCGTGGCGGTGCCGGAGAACATCTCGAGCCGGGCGCCGAGCGGGTCTCTCCGTCCTTTGGGGGTGGCGGCAAAATACCGGTCGGCAAAGGAGCGCGAGACGACGGCCGTGCTCTCCGCTCCCGCGCGGTCGCGATAGTCGAGCTCGCGGCCGGCGATCAGCCGGGTGCCGAGGGTGGACAACGCCCCGGGACCAACCAGCTGAATCTCGGCTTCGACCTGTTCGTTGGGAGCGGGGACGTACCCTTCGATTGAAAGGGTTTCACTGTTGGCATCCAACGAAAGCGGCAGCTGGGCGACGAGCGACGCGCTCGCCACTTCGGGCAGCGCGCGGACCGCCGCGAGCGTCTCGGAGCGGAGCGCCGTGACCTGCTCGGCCGGCAGCCGGGCGAGGCCGGGATCGAGCGTCGCGTACCCCAGCTTTTCGCCGTCGAACCCGGTCTCGACCTCCGCGGCGCGCGAGAGCGCCCGGCCGGCGAGCGCGGTCGCCGCGACCAGGATGAGGGCGACCGCCACCTGCGCCGCCGCGAGGCCGCGCCGCGAACGGGTGGCCGTCGGGTCGCCGAGCGAACGCGAACCGAGGGTGCGCGCGAGATCGGTACGCAGCAGCCGGCGGGCGGGGAGCCAACCGGCGGCGAGGCCGGCGACCAGTGCGAGCGCGAGGCCGACAGCGCCGACCCGCAGATCGACCGCGAGGCCGAGATCGCCCAAGCGGACCCCGCCCGGGAGAACCCGTTCGGCCAAGAGGGCCAGCAGGCCGCGCGCCGCCAGGAGGGCGAGCCCTGCGGCGGCGAGCGCCGCCGCGATCGGCTCGGCGAGCAGGAGGCCGGCGAGCGCCCGCCGATCGGCGCCGAGCGCCATGCGGGTCGACAGCTCGTGCCGACGCGCCTCGCCGCGGGCGAGGAACAGATGGGCGGCACTCGCGATCGAGAGGGCGACCAGCAGGGCGACGAGTGCGGCGAGCGCTCCGGCGGCGGTGTTCGCGGTGCGCGCCGAGCGGAAGCCGGCGGCGAATCGCTCGGTCGGGGTCAGCTCGATCCGGAAGCCTTTCCGGGTGTCGTTCGGGTAGGCACGCTCCTGCCGCGCCGCTTCGGTGTTGAGCACCGCCGCGGCGCGCGGCAGCGAGCCATCCTCGGCGAGCCGCCCCACCCCGCGCAGCCAACTCCAACTGCGCTTGTCGAGCCCGAGCCGTCCGAACGAAAGGGGCGCGGAGCGCAGCCAGGCGGAGGCCGAGACCCAGAGTTCCGGATTGCGGTCGCGCGCCAGGCCGCGAAACGGCGGGGCGGTGACACCCACGACCTCGAACATCACGCCGTTCAATCGAACCGCGCGGCCGACGATGTCGGAACGACCGCCGAAGCGCTTGCGCCACAGATCGGGGGAGAGAACGACCGCGGGCGCGGCGTCGGGTACATCGTCGATCGGAGCGAGCAGGCGGCCGAGGCCGGCGCGGGCGCCGAGCACCGAGAAGAAGTTTCCCGTCACCGCCCCGCCGGTCAACCGGATCGGTTCGCCGTCGATTTCCAAGGCGAACGGGCGGTGGGAGTAGCCGGCGATCCCGGCGATCCCAGTTCCAGGAGCCTGTGCCGCAACGGTAAGGTCGCGGAGAGAAGGAAAGGAAAGATTGGGTTGCGCGATCGTAAACAGTCGCTCCGGCCGCTCGACCCCCGGCAACGGATGGAACAACATCGCATCCGCGACCGCGAGCAAAACGAGCGATCCGGCGAGCCCGGCGGCGAGCGCGAAGGTGGCACCGAGGGGCGGACGGCGAAACAGCTGACGGACGGCCGATGCGAGCGCGGGCATAGAGAATCTCCTCAAACGTTCGGCCGATCCTGGCGCGATTTCGGGCGGGGAGCAAGGGGCCGCAAGGGAGAACGGCCCGTTAGATCGGGCCGTTCGTTCGTGCCTCGGGGGAGAGAACCCTAGGTCTTCGGGACCCGACGCCGTACCGCCGCGAGCCCCACGCCTCCGAGGAGGACGAGCAGGGCCAGAAGGCCACCCGGCCCGAGGGCTGGAACTTCGATGACCCTCAGTTGGGCGGTGACCGCGGAAGTGCTGGAGTTGTTCGCCGACACCGGGTCGGATTCGTTGGCCGTCGCGGTGGCGACGTTGGTGATCGTGCCCGGTTGGTTGACCGTCGCGGTCAAGTTGCAGGTGGTCGACGCGCTCACCGCCAGGGCGCCGAGAGTCCAGGTGAGCGTCGGGCTGGCGAAGACGGCGCCGCAGTCGTTGGAAACGTAGGCCAGGCCCGCGGGCAAGGTGTCGGTCACCGTCACTCCGGTGGCGCTCCCCGGCCCGTTGTTCGATAGCGCCAAGGCGAAGCTGATGTTGTCGCCGACGTGGATGGCGCCTGCCGTCGTCAAGGTCTTGGCGAGCGACACCTCGGCCGCCGAGGTGCCACAGGCGCTGCTGAAGGCCGTGACGGAGTAGTTGCAGCCGGTGTTGAGGTCCGGATCGATCGAGTGCACGACGATCACGGCGGTGTTGTTTGCCGGCAGGACGAACGAGAAGTCCGTCGGGTTGTTGGGATCGCCTCCGGTGCTAGACCCCGGATCGGCAAGGTAGTTGGTGCAGATGTTGGCCGGATCGTAGGTATTGAGATAGGCGTTCGATTGCAGGTTGCAGGCGCCCGTGCCCCCCTGATTGTCCGGCACTTCGAGGTGGACCCTCAGACACTGATCGGCTCCGGAGAGATTCGGGATCGAATAGGAATCGAATGGCCGCGTTCCGTCCGGCTTCAAGATGTCGCAGGACTTTGGAGTGGCGCAGGTGCTGGCGATTTCATTTCGGTTCAGCCGACCGGTCTGGAGACCCGTGCTCGCGGCCGAGCCGAGCGTACCGTCGAGGGTGAACAACGAGCATTTGCCTTCCGAGGCGGTGACGTTGAGCACCACGGTCCCGGTCGATCCGCCGAAGCCGGCGATCTGGATGGAGTAGATGACCCCGGGATCTGCGACGAAAGTCACCATCGCCTGAAGGCTTCCGACGATATCGTCGTTACAGGCGATCGGAGTCTGCCCGCCGCACGGTCCGGTCAAGATCTGGAGCGTCGTATCGAAGTCGCTGAGAAACGTGTCGACGGTGACCTCCTGGGGGTTGGTGGCCGTATTGACGTAGGTGTACCAGACGCTGTTCGCGGCGAAAGTACAGCTCGACGGCGGCTCGCCGGCCTCGTCGGTCGCGCAGGCCGTGTTCACCGTGTCGGTGAACGGCACGCTCAAGATCGGGGTTGCGTTCGCGCAGTCGTCGTTGCCGGGTGCGGTGCAGCCTCTGGGCCGAGGGGGCGGCGGCGGCACCTGCTTCAACGCGCGGGGGACGTCGAATCGAGTCGAGGCGCTCTGCGCCTCGTGGTAAAAGACCGGCTTGACCGAGGCGGCCCATACCGCGCTTCCAAGCCAGACCACGTTCAGGAAAATCGCCGTCCCCAGCGTCATTCTTCGCATCTGCGTCTCCTCTTGACTCAATGATTGAATTACAGAAATATTTCAAGCTGCCGTGCGGGCGGTCAAACTTGACCCGGTCGCGTCGTTGGACCCGCACGACTTCATCGACCGGGGGTTCCTCCACCGAATAGAGACACCGCCGACCCTCGTAGAGTGTGAGCGTCACCTATTAATATTCGAGCTTCCGCCCGTTGGAGCTCTGGGTGCGGAAGGCGCCCGCCCGCTACTCGTCCAGATCCAACCGCCAGAGGCTCCTGCCGAAGGTCGCGGCGTAGACCGTGCCGCGGTCGCTCGGATCGACCAGGATGCGCGCGTTGAACACCTCGAGCGGCAGGCCGGTCCCGGCGGGTTCGAAGCAGCCGCTCTCCGGGTGCCAGAGCTCGACCCCGCGCTCGATCGAGGCGATCAACAGGCGACCTCCCGAGGCGGTGCCGATCCCCCGTTGGCCGGCGCCGGGGAGCTCGGCGCCGAGGCGTTCAAACGTCTCCCCGCCGTCGCGGCTCGCAAAGATTCCGATCGCCCCTGCGATATAGATATTGTCGTGCCGCTCCGGATCGATCGCGAGCGTGAAACCGTTGGTGAACTGCAAGGGAAGGTCGCGGGCGACGCGGGAGAACGTCCGGCCGCCGTCGCGGCTCTTCCAGAGACCGTCGGTGGAGAGGGCGAAGGCGATGCGCGGATCGACCGGGTCGAGCACGAAATCGAGGATGAAGGCGCGCTGCCGGAAGGTGAACGGCGCGCTCCAGCTCCGGCCGGCGTCATCGCTGCGCCAGACGAACGAGGAGAGCGGTCCAAAGGCCGATACCGCGGCCACCAGAATTCGTTCCGGGTCTTGCGCGTCGATGGCGAGGCGGACAATGCCATATTCGAGGGTTGAAAACGGGAGAGTGGCATAGGCCCATGTGGTGCCGCCGTCGCGGGTGCGGGCGAGCTTGGTCTCCCCAAAGAAGCCGAGGGCTACGTAGAGCGTGTCGGGCTGGCTCGGCGAGGTGGCGAAATCACCCGGAATCGGTGGGCGTTCCTGCGGGTCGATCCCGAGCCCCTGCAGCTGGCGGGTCCAGTCGGCGCCGCGATCGATCGTGCGCATCAGACCCGGCCCATGCATGCCGGCCCAGAGCGCGCCGTCGGCCGCGACCGCGAACGTGTTGATGCCCTGGGCGTCGAGGCCACGGCTCGACGCGCGGAAGATCCGGCCGCCGTCGGTCGATCGCCAAACACCGTATTCGCCGGTCCCGAGGATCTCCCGCGGGCCGACCGTCGCAAGGTAGACCAGCGCGGGCCGTCCGCCGCCGCTCCAGGTGCGACCGCCGTCGCGGCTCGTACGCACGCCCTGGTCGGTGGCGGCCACCAACGTACCCCCCTTGAGCACCGTGAGGTCATACGTCTGAGGAGCCGGTCGGAGGCGGCTCCAACCGGCGGCGGTGCGGTGGAGGAGGAGCCCGGTGGAACCGATCAAATAGGGGCGTCCGGGGGAGCGGGGGTCGAAGCGGAAACGGACGTTGCCGAGGTTGACCTCGGTGGGCCGTTCGACCGGCGTCCAGGTGGTGCCACCGTCGCGGCTGCGCCGGATTTCGAACCGGTCGCCCTCGCCCTCGGGGATCGACAGCGCCGCCCAGATCTCGTTCGGAGCGGCCGCGCCGATCGCGATCACCGTTGCGCCGGCAAAGCCGGCCGAAGTCCAGTGAGCGCCGCCGTCGCGACTTTCGAAAAGCCCTTGCGAGGTCCCGGCGAGCCAGTGCGACGAGTCGACGGGATCGAACGCGAATCCGCCGTAGAGATCGACGTGTCCGTTGGAATCGACCGGCAGGCCGTCCGAAACGAGGCGCCAGCGGGCGCCACCGTCGCGGCTCGCGATCAGGTGGGAGCGGTTCGCGAAGGTGCCGACGCCGGCCAGCGAGCGGGCATTTCTGGGATCGATCGCCACCAGGCTCAGCGGGCGGAGGTTGGATCGGACCTCGACGTGGCTCCAGCTCCGGCCGCCGTCCGCGGTGCGGAAGGTCCCCACCCGGTCATCTCCGATGACGAAGGCCACCTGGTTGTCTGAGGGGGCCACGAGAGGTGGCGAGTTGATGTACCCGCCTCCCGGGCCGATCGACCGCCACGCGGCGGCCGCGAGCGGACCGGTGGCGAGGATGGGTGCGAGAGCGCAAAAGAGGGCGAACGAGGCGAGAGTTCTACGCCTTTTGTGGCGGGGCTCTGGAGCGTGCGTACGGTTCATGGAGATCTCCTTGAGGTCTTGCGTATTCTACTTTCGGGTGCCTCGATCCTCTGCCACCCTTGAACCCGGCCAGGAGGGTGTTCGAACCCTTTGGTTGCACTTCGTCCCCGACCTCGAAACTCGCCGCTCCCTGTCCCGCCCAACCCCCTCAGCCTGCACCTAGGCTATTGGGAGTTCCCAAACCAATTTGTCCAAGGAGAATTCGATGAAGAGTGTAGGCTCGTGGGGGCAGGTGCGTGTCCGAGGTGTTGGGCGAGGGTTGCGGGTGGGTTTGGCTATGGTCGCCGGGGCGATGCTGTGGGCGTCCGGGGTGCAGGCGCAGGGCCCTGATGGAGTCGATGCCGGAGCGCAGAAGATCGACCGCTGGGTGATCGAGAACACCCGGGCCGGCGCAGAGACTCAGTTCTTCGCGGTGATGGCGCAGCAGGCCGACCTCTCCGCGGCCAAGCAGATTAGGGGCAAGGTCGCCAAGGGACAGTTCGTCTACCGCACGCTGTTCCAAGCGGCGGAGCGGTCACAGAGGGCGATTCGCGCCGAACTCGACGCGCGCGGGGTCGAGTACCAGTCGTTCTATCTGGTGAACGCGATCCTGATCAAGGGCGACCGCAAGCTCGCGACCCTGCTCGCGGCGCGCCCCGACGTCAAGCAGATCGACGGCAACCCCGAGATGCGCCAGACCCTGCCGCAGCCGCAGGCGCCGGAGGCGCTCGAATTCAATCCGGAGTGGACGGACCGGGCGATCACCGCCGCCGAGCCGGGGATCAGCTATGTGCGCGCGCCGCAGGTCTGGAGTTTGGGCTACACCGGACAGGGGATCGTAGTCGGCGGCGCCGACACCGGCTACCGCTGGACCCACAACGCTCTCAAGCCCAACTACCGCGGCTGGAACGGCACGACGGCGAGCCATGACTACAACTGGCATGACTCGATCCACTCCGGCGGCGGCTCCTGCGGCGCGAACGCCGCGGCGCCCTGCGACGACCAGGGGCACGGCACCCACACCATGGGCACCGTCGCCGGCCTTGATGGCGCGAACCAGGTGGGCATGGCGCCGGGCGCCAAATGGATCGGCTGCCGCAACATGAACCAGGGTGCCGGCACCCCCGCGAGCTACATCGAGTGCATGGAGTTCTTCGTGGCGCCCTATCCCGTGGGCGGCACCACCGCCCAGGGCGATCCGACCAAGGCGCCGCACGTGACCAACAACTCGTGGGGCTGTAACGCCGCCGAGGGGTGCACGACGCCGAACATTCTGCTCACCGCGGTGACCAACACGCGCGCCGCCGGCATTGTGATGGAAGTCTCGGCCGGCAATTCGGGGTCGGCCTGCTCCACGATCTCCGATCCGCCGAGCTTCTACGATCCGTCGTTCACCACCGGCGCGCTCAACACCGGCGCCGACACGGTGGCCAGCTTCAGCAGCCGCGGTCCGATCACCGCCGATGGCAGCAGCCGGATCAAGCCCGACATCATGGCGCCCGGCACCAGCACCCGCTCGGCCTACAACACGAGCGACACGACCTACTCCTCGCTCTCGGGCACCTCGATGGCCGGGCCGCACGTGGCCGGCGGCGTCGCCCTCCTCCTTTCGGCGTTTCCGAGCCTTGCGGGTAACGTGAACGCGATCGAGACTCGCCTCACCTCTTCGGCCAAACCGATCACGTTGACCGCCACCACCTGCGGCAGCGCGGCCGGCGCGGTGCCCAACAACGTCTATGGCTACGGCCGTCTCGATGTCGGTTGCGCGATCCCGGCGAAGGTCTCAGGGTCAACCTCGGTCTGTTCGGGCAGCTCCACCAACCTGTCCGTCGCACTGGTCGGGAGCGGCCCGTGGACGATCACCTGGTCGGACGGCGTCGTCCAGAGCGGTGTCACCACAACACCTGCGACCCGCTCCGTGTCGCCCACGGTGGCCACCACCTATTCGGTGACCGGCGTGTCTTCCACCGGGTGCAATCAGCCGGCAGCGGGGAGCGCCACGATCAGCATTGCCGCACCCCTTTCAAACACAACGATCGCGGCCGTCGGCAGCACCACGATCGGCTCTCCCTGCCTGGGCGGGACGGCGACGGTGACCACCACCGGCGGCGGCACCAGCAGCCACCAGTGGGGCTATCGCACCGTCTCGGGCGGCGCGATCACCAATATCTCAGGCCAGACGGGGACGAGCTACGTCCTCAACTGCGCGAACTTCCCGGCCACCGGCAGCTACTTCCTGGTGACGCGCAGCACGCCGGGCTGCGGCTCGACGCTGATCTCGAACGAGATCCCGGTCACCGTCACCGCGGTGGCGCCGCCGACCCCGGTCACCGTGACGTTCAATTCGGTGGCGGCGCAGGATGGCCGGATCTGGGAAGTGGGGGAGACCACCAACGTGGGCGGCGGCGGCAACTCAACCGACAACACCACCGCGGCTCTCCGCGTGGGGGACACCAACGCCGACGAGCAGTACAAGGCGCTCGTCTCGTTCGACACCTCGTCGATCCCCGACACCGCGACCATCACCTCCGCGACCCTCCGCCTGGTGCGCGGCACCTCGTCCGGCACCAGCCCGTTCACCACCCACGGCTCGTGCCTGGCCGACATCGTCACCGGCGGCTTCGGAGGCTCCACCACCTTCGCCTTCGCCGACTGGCAGGCGGCGGCCACCGCCACCGGAGTGGCCACGATGTCGAACCCCACGGCCAACGGCTCCGCCTCGACCGGAACCCTGAACGCCGCCGGCCTCGCCGCGATCAACAAGACCGGCAGCACGCAGCTCCGGTTGACCTTTACCCTGGATGACAACGACGATTTAGGCTACGACTACATCGGCTTCTACGCCGGGGAGAATGCGACGGCGGGCAACAAGCCGCAGTTGACGGTTGTGTATACGCCGTAGGAGAGCCTGGAAGGTTTTCGAGCTGCCGGCCGGTTGAGGTCGGCAGCTCCTTCCTTCTCCGAGCGATTCTGTGGGGCAGGATGGCGTAGAGTAACCCTACAGATGGAGGTCCCATGGCCAACGTCGGCATCGAAGACAGCAGGATCAAGGATCTGGTCAATCGGCCATGATCGAAGTGCTCGAAGAGCGCAGGGACCTGGTACTGGGCCTGGTGGAAGAAGCTCTGGAGGACATCGGCATGTTGCATGCGATCCGTGAAGGAGAGCAGAGCCCGCTGGTCAGCCGAGACGAGGTGTTCCGGATCCTCGAGAAGTGAAAACCAGTTTCCGCGAGACCTTCACCAAGGATCTGCGGCAGCTGCGCCAACCGGAGATTCTTGCTCATGTAAAGCAGGTCATCGAAGCGATCGAGCGCGCCGCCGGGCTCGCGGACGGTGGCGAACTCACGCAAGATCATCCATCGGGGCGGGCACTTCCGGATAGGGCTCCAGCTTCTCGCCGAGGGAGCCCATGGCGGCGAGGAAGAGGTGGGGAAACGAGATCGGAACGGTGCGGCAGAGATGGACGATGCGGCGCCTCAAGGCGACGGCCGAGTCGTCGGCACCGGAGGCCAGGCGATAGATCTCGCGCCACGCTTCGATCTCGCCCCGGTCGAGGAGCTGCGTCAGCTGCTCGTCGCTTTTCAGATCGAGGTGATCGCGGTTCCACAACGCTTGCGAGCGCGACAGGTCGAAGCTCATGTCTCGGCGCCCTCCGGCTGCAGGAACATCTCCGAGAGCGTCCGTGCCCAGGCGCGCCCTCGCTCCGCCAGATGTTGCCAATCGTTCCAGGGTGAGACGAGATTGCGATATCCGGCGAGCTCGATCCGTGCCGCGTCGACCGGATGGGCGGCGCCCAGGCGCTCGATGACTTCGGCCAAGACCGAGGCGCCGTTCGGTTGGGGATAGATCTCGTCGAAATCGTGGAGGGCGCGACGCGTTCCTTCTTCGCCGAGGCGTTCGAAGAGCACGACGGTGTCGAGATAGTCGCGGGTGGTCAAACGCGTTACCAGCAGCCAGGCCTTGATCCGCGCCATCTCCGCGAGTGTTGGAACCCGCAAGCCCGCGATCTCCTCGGTCTCAAGCGGGCGGACGCGGCGGAGCTGGCGGATCCCGGTGAGGATGCCGTCGAGGCTGCCGAGGATCACGACCGGGCGGCGAACCCGTGCCGTCTTCCATCCGGCGACGGATTCGAGGTCCGCCAGAACCTCGTCGAAACGCTCGACCAGATCGGCCACGACGTGATCGCCGTCGAAGCTCACGCGGTGCCCGGCGTGCAACGCCGCGGCGGTGCCGCCGACGAGGACAGCTTCAGGCACAAGGGCTTGCAAATGACGTTCTGCCGCCAGCAGACGCTCCCAATCGGGGATCTCGCTCATCTCGGCAAGATTACCGCATGCCACGGCGGGCGCGCTTCGCGGAGCGGGGGCTGGTATACTGCCGAAAGGCCCCGAATCCACGACCTGGCGAGACTTCCCAATGCATACCAACACCTACCGCGCCGTCCTTTGGGGTGACCGCTTAGAGTGGCAAGGGGAGACTCCTCCCGAAATCGTCAGGGAGCTGGCAATTCCAGTGGACGTCACGATCCTCGACAACGAGAGATTCAGCGGCTCTCGCGCAGCGAATGCGGGGGAGAGAATGGCGGCCGCCTTGGAGAGCCTGGCGTCGTCCCAAGCCGTCGCCGACATCGAGGATCCGATCGCATGGCAGCGGGAAGCCCGTCGTGACCGGCGTTTGCCCGGTAGGGACTGAGCGTGCTGATCGACAGCAACATCATCAACTACGCTGCCAAACCGGAACACGTCGCGCTGCGCCGCTTGATCGCAAAGCACGTTCCGGCCGTATCCGTGGTCAGCTATGTCGAGGTTCTCGGTTACCACCGGCTGACCGAGCGAGATCGACGATCGGAGCCACGGCCCTGGTCCACGACCTGGAGCTTGTCACTGCCAACAGCGACGACTTCGATTGGATTTCCGAGCTCCGGATTTCGAATCCCTTGAGTTGATCGGCGGGTTTCGCCGGTTTGGATCCGCTTCGAGATCGAGACCTGCGCCCCCCTAAGGCGTTGGTGGACTGCGCTTCGCGTGGCGCGGCCTCTTGCGCCTGACGGGTGGGCGTTGGGCGTAGCGAGGAGAATGTTAGACTCCCGATCTCTCGTCGCCCCCAACCGCTTCACCCATACGGTTTGCCGCATTCGCGGCGTCGCGCTCCCTTGGAGGACCCGTGTCGGCCATCGCACCCTCCCGCATTTCGCCCTGGTTGGCCCGGGCGGTGGCAGTTCTGGTCAGTGGGCTCGCCGCCCTCTTGGCCGGGGAGGTGCTGTTCCGCATCGTCGGCGCGCCCGAGGTGGGGCCGATCCGGCGCGGCCGGCTTCAGGTCTCGGCGAATCCCCGCCTGCTGTTCGAGCCGGTCCCTGCCTTTGCGGCCTCGACCACCTCCGACTTCGAGGAGTATTTGGGCGCCGGCAATCGGTTGGGCTACCGCGATCGCAATCACGCGGAGGAGAAGAAAGCCGGCACTCTGCGCGTCGTGGTGCTCGGCGACAGCATCGCGGCCGGTTACGGGGTCGAGCGATTCGAGGAAATGTTCCCGGCGATTCTCGGCGAGCGCCTGCGCGGCGCCGGACTGGCGGTCGAGATCTTGAACTTCGGGGTCACCGGCTACAACACCGGGCAGGAGGTCGAAACGCTGCGCGCGCGGGCTCTGGCGTTTGCCCCCGATATCGTGTTGGTCGCCTATTGCCACAACGACCGAGAGCCCCCGGACCCGCGCCTGTTGGAATCCCTACGCGAGGCGCATCAAGGCAAACCGGCGGTACCGGAACTCCACGCCCAACGGCTGTTGGTCAAGAGCGCGCTCTACCGGTTCCTCCGCTATGCGGCCTTTGCCCCAAAAGATGCGGGCTGGCTTGGGCCAGGGGCGACCGGGAACGGCGACACGGTCGAGGCCTCCCTGCGCGAGCTGGCCGGGCTCGCCCGCCTGAACCGGTTCAAAGTTCTGCTCGCCGTCTTCCCGGTTTTGCCCCAGATCTACGATCCCGCCTATGCTACGGCTCACGAGCACCTCGAGAGCTTGGCCGCCGAGTTGGACTTCACTCACCTCGACCTCCGCTCCGCCTTCCGCGCCTGCCGCGCCGCCGGTGCCAAGCGCCTGGGCCGAGATCTCTTCCATCCCTCGGTGGCCGGCCACCGCTGCGCGGGGGAAGCGATGGCTACCGAGATCGAGCGGATGATGCGCATGTCGGTCGCTGGGGACGGTAGGTCGCGGTAAGGAGCGCCCGGCCGGTGTTCGTGCGCTAAAAACCCGCGCCCCGAAGGCGCGGGCCCAACCGAGGTCCGCCGAGGGCCGAGCCTCAGCCGGCCGCAACCGGCCCACGGGCGGCTTCGGCGCAGCTCTGGGCTTCCTCACTCTTCGGCTTCGCCGCCAGAGCGTGGGCGCAGGCGTCGAGCGCCGACGCCCTATTGCCGAGCGCGAGGTACGACTGGCCGAGCCCGAGGAGCGCGTCGAAATAGCCCTCCTGCATGCCGACCGCTTTGGAGAACTCCTCCTTGGCCCGCTGATAGTTTTCGCGCGCTTTTTCGGTTTCGCCGGCCGCCGTCTGTTTTTTTGCCTTCTTGAGAGCGCGGGCGCCGCGTCCGTAGCATTCGGCGGCTTTGGTCGAGGCGTCTTTGTAGCTTCCGGTGCTCTCGGTGATGCTGGGGAACTGGGCGCTCGCCGTGGTCGGCAGAAGCAGCCCGAAGGCGCTGAAGAGGGTGAGGGTGCCGAGGATTCGAAGGTGCATGGGGAACTCCTGTGGGTGAAGGGTTGAACTGGTTGAACTATCCTCTAGAGACAAAGCGGAAGACCTCTCGGATTGGACTCGACGCCGGCATCCGAGACGGTTCGGTGATCCTCCAGATAGACACGCGAAAAAATTTCGCGTTGAGTCTCAATCGCGCCGATCCGAAAACCACAGACCTTTGACCTCCGCCTGCGAAGGATCTAAAGTTGCCGCCACGCTGAAGAAGAAATTAGGGAGAGGTCACCCCGGATGGGACAGAAGTGCGAGAGCTGGCCGGAGACCAAGACTTGGTCGGCGCCGACGGGTGAAACTCGGCCCCCGCTTTGCGTTCCCGGCTTGACGATCCTCGGCCACCCGCAGGTCCAACGGGTCGGTGACCGGGCGGCTTTGCTCGATCTGTCGTCGGGACGGGAATCGCGTCTGTCGCGCGGTGAGCCGCTGTTCTCGCCACCGGGCGAATCGGCGTTCCTGCCTCTCGCCGTGCCCTATTTGAGCCGCCGTCCCTGGCATTTCCAATCGACCGCCGACGGCGGCGTCCGCTCACTCCGAGGCGACTCGCCGATGTCGCTCGCCGCCAACGGCGTGCCGGTCGACGGCGAAGCCTCGTTCTCGGCCGCCGAAGTCGATCACGGCGTGGTGCTGCTGCTCGCCGGCCGCGTGGCCCTCTTGCTGCATCGCTTCCGCCCGGTCTTTCCCGACGGCTTGCCACGCTACGGCCTGGTGGGCTTAAGCGATGCCGTGCTCGATCTTTGCCGCCAGATCGCGCGGGTCGCCCCCCTCGAAGTGCCGGTGCTGCTGCGCGGCGAAACGGGAACCGGCAAGGAGCTGGTGGCCGCGGCGATCCATCGCGAAAGCAGCCGGCGCGACCGGCCATTCCTGGCGCTCAACATGGGCGCACTAGGCCCGTCGCTCGCCGCCGCCGAGCTGTTCGGCGCGAAGCGGGGGGCCTACACCGGTGCCGAGCAGGCGCGGCAGGGCTATTTCCGGCGCGCCCACGGCGGCACACTCTTCCTCGATGAAATCGGTGAGACGCCCCAGGAGGTGCAGCCGCTCCTGCTGCGCGCTCTCGAAAGCGGCGAGATCCAGCCGGTCGGGAGTGAAGAGCCGGCGCGCGTCGATGTGCGCATCCTCGCCGCCACCGATGCGGATTTAGAGCAGGCGGCCGCCGCCGGACGCTTCCGCGCCCCGCTCCTGCATCGCCTGGGGGGATACGCGATCCGCCTTCCCGCTCTGCGCGAGCGGCGCGATGACATCGGACGGCTGTTCTTTCACTTCCTGCGCGAGGAGCTCGCGAGCGTCGGAGAGGGGCATCGTTTGACCGACCTCGGTCCGGATGTGCAGCCCTGGCCTCCCGCGGCCTGGATCGCCCGCTTCGCCGCGGCCCCCTGGCCCGGCAACGTCCGCCAGCTGCGCAACGTCGCCCGCGCTCTGGCGATCGACAGCCGCGAAGCCGGGGAGGGTGCCACAGAGGCCCAGCTGCCCAAAGCGATCGAAGAGCTTCTGGGCGAAGAGGGGTTGCCCCTCGAGTCGAAGTCGTCGTCCAGGTCGCGGTCTGAATCGCCGGCTCCGCCGGCCGCCCCCGTCCCCGCCTCCGCACCAGCGCGGGCGGTCTTCCGCAGCCCCCAAGACGTCTCGGAAAGTGAGCTGCTCGCGGCGCTCGCCGCCAACCATTGGAAGCCGCGGGCGACCGCCCAACAGCTCGGCGTCTCGCGTCCGTCGCTCTACTTCCTGCTCGACGCTTTCCCAAGCGCCAAGAAGGCGATGGACCTCTCCCGCGACGAGATCGTCGAAGCGGGAGAGCACTGCGGCGGAAGCCTTTCCGAGATGGCTGCCTTGCTCAAGGTGTCGGAGTCGGGCCTCCGGCGCCGGATGAAGCAGGTCGGCCTGCACTCCCTCCTCCAGGCCGGCGCGAAACCGTCATGAGCCGGGAGTGGACGCCGTCTGAAGCGTTGGGCCCTTACCGCCTCGTCGAGCGGATCGCGGCCGGCGGCATGGGGGAGGTCTGGCGCGCTTGGGACGGACGGCTGAAGCGGCCGGTGGCGGTCAAACACGTTCTGCCGGAGATCTTGGACCACCCCGGGGCGCGCGAGCGCTTTCGCCGCGAGGCGGAGGCCGGGGCGCGGCTCACCCATCCCGCGGTGGTCCAGATCTACGATCTGGTGGAATCGCCGGAGGGCGACTGGATTGTCATGGAGCTGGTGGTGGGCAAGACGCTGCGCCAGCTCCTCTCCGCCGGTCCGCTCGCCATACCGAAAGCCGTACGCTGGGGTGCCGAGATCGCCGGCGGGCTCGCCGCCGCCCATGCCCAGGGCATCCTGCATCGCGATCTGAAAGCCGCCAACGTGATGATCACCGAGGCGGGCCGCGCCAAGGTGCTCGACTTCGGCATCGCGCGGTCGCTCTCTCCCCCTGGGACGGGCCAAGGCCTGGGGCATGAAACGACTCTTTCGCAGCCGGGGTTGGTGGTGGGCACGTTCTACGCCATGTCGCCCGAGCAGGCCATGGGGCTGCCGCTCGATCCCCGCTCGGACCTCTTTTCGCTCGGCTCGCTGCTCTACGAGATGCTCACCGGAGAAGGCCCTTTTCGAGCCGACTCCCCGACGGCTACTCTCGCCCGCGTGTGCAGTTTCCGTCCCCTGCCGACGCGGCAGTTTCGCGCAGAGATCCCCGTCGAAGTCTCCTCGCTGGTCGAGCGGCTGCTCGAGAAGGAGCCCAACGCCCGCCCCAAGGATGCCGGCGAGGTGGCGGCCCGCCTCGAAGAGGCCACCGCCGGGCAGTCGGCGCTGCGCTCGACTGCGGAAGCCGCGCCACCTGTTCGCGCCGGTGCCGCCTGGGGGCCGGCGTCGGACGAAACCACGCTTTTCGAGGGGCCGTCGCGGGCCGCGGACGCCGAGCCGGCCCGCGCCGCTCTACCGGAACGCCGCCAGCGGGTCCTCCTGCGCTATGCCGGTTTGCTCGTCGTCGGACTGCTCCTCGTGGCACTTGCCTTCGCCTGGGGGAGCGGGCGCCTTGGCCTCCCGCACCGAACCGCCAGTACCTACGAGCTCTACGAACGCGGCATGGCCGAGCTGCATCGCTACGACAAGCCCGGAAACCTTGACGCGGCGATCGCGGACTTCCGGCAGATCCTCAGCCAGTCGCCCGACCACGCGGCGGCGAACGCCGGCCTGGCGCGCGCCTGTTACTTCAAGTTCCTGTACCTGAGTAAGGATCGAATGTTTTTGATGCAGGCGCTGCCGCTCGCCGAGCGGGCCGTGGCGCTCGACGGCTACCTGGCGTCGGCACGGGTAACCTTGGCCCTCGTCTATACCTCGCTCGGGCGTCTGGACGAAGCTCAGAGGGAGATTGAGAAGGCAATTCAGCTGGAGTCGGGCAACGCGGATGCCCAATTCGCCCTTGCTGGCCTGTACGTCGCCCGGACTCAGCTCGAAGCGGCGGAAGGCGCCTATCGAAAGGCGATCGCTCTGCGCCCCGAACGCCAGTTCTACGATGACTTGGGTGCGCTCTATCTTCGGACCGGTCGCCATGCCCCAGCGATTGAAGCTTTCCAGAGCAGCATTCGCCTGGCGCCGGATGGATACATGGGCTACCGCAACCTGGGTTCGGCTTACTACTCCCAAGGCAATCTGGCGCAGGCCGCGGAGCAGTTTCAGAAGGCGCTGGCGATCCATCCCGAGCCGTCGCTCTACTCGAACCTGGGAACCCTTCAATTCGCCCAGGGGCTCTATGAGGAGGCGGCGCAAGCCTTCGAACAGGCGCTCGAGTTGCCGGGAGGCGCCAACAGCTACCTCCTGTGGGCCAATCTCGGCGACGCCTGTCGCTTTCAACCCGAGGGAGCCGCCCGAGCCCGCGAGGCCTACTCGCGGGCTCTCCAGCTGCTGGAAGTCCCGTTGCGTGCAACGCCGCGGGATGCCACTCTCCTGAGCCGCCGGACTCTGTTTCTCGCCAAGCGCGGCGACTGCGCCGACGCCCTCGCGGCGAGTGGAGAAATCGAGCGGTTGGCGCAGAAAGACGCCGCCGCCCAATTTCGGCTCGTGGTCGCCGGTGAGGTCTGCGGCCGCCGCGAACCCGCGCTCGCGGTTCTCGAAAGGGCTCTTCGTAATGGCCTTCCACTGACCCATGTGGAAGGAGATCCAGAGCTTCTCGCCCTGCGCGCCGATGTGCGGTATCACCGGCTGCTGGTCCGGCTGGCCCCAGCTTCGACTGCTCCGTAAGGGGGATTGAACTACCCGCTTGCCCCCACGACCATTTCGGGGTCGTGGAAGTAGGTGCGGTTAGTTGGGGAAGGGGAAGATAGACCTGTTGGAATCAACAGTGAAAAAGTCACCTGGAAACGGAAGCGGTAGGTCTTGTTCGGCGGCGGCGGCGTCGGCGTACTTGCAAGAGTTACAGTGACCGGTGCCGCCGACCAGGCACGGAGTGCCAGTGCGCCGAAAACCACGCTATTAAAGGGCGTTAGCTGCGTAAACTGGTAAGACTGCCCGGTTACCGGTGGCGGTGTCAGGGAATTCAGTGTTCCTGTTTGGTTGCAGCATGAGAGGTTTGAGTTGACCGTGAGGTTCCCAATCGTGTTGATTACGGGCTGAGGATTAACTACCGCTCCGGCGGTCACATCGAAAACCACGAAAGTTATCGTGTCACTGACGTTCAGCACCCACGGACTGGTCATCGCGCCATTGTTGACTAAACCTTGGCTCAGATAATACGTTCCATCGGATCCCGGAACCGCGTTCCAATCGACTCCCAGCTCCCAAGTATAGGCGACCGGGGTATAGGTGGTTTCAGCCATGATCGTTCTCCTTAGTGGTTGTAAAGGTTGTTGAGAACGTCTATCGCAAGGCGTGTGCCAAAGGTGGTTCCGGCCCATCTTCAAGTTCAGGGGCTGTCGGATGTTGTCGGAGCGGTCGGCCCGACAGTCGGGGTAGTCGCCGACAATCTCCCGGCAGAGG
>JANNIH010000117.1:0-18212 GCA_031404815.1 Holophagales bacterium
CGCTTGCCTACTTTGTCCCACTCCTCGATGAAGAGGTCCTACTGACTCACTACGACCCGGGCTACATCGCCTACCTGCGCCACAAGGTCGAGCGCGACCTAAACGTCCAGATTCCTACGGGTGGGGAGGATCGCTAACACGTAGGGACGGTGTAACCTAGCGAGGGATTTCAATCCCTCGCGGTCGCGACGTCCATGGTGTTCTTCCCTCCGCGCCCGGTCGCGTCGCCTTTCCGTTTAACCTTTCTGTTCAACCTCATGCGGCGTTCGCGACGCCCCGTAGCCCCGCACCCCCGCGAGGGATTGAAATCCCTCGCTCGAATACGGCGTCCCTGGCGGGACGCGCGTGTTCTTCGGACTGGCCGTGGGACGGAACCTGATCGATCGCTACGCCAGAGCGCGGCGTTGCGTGACAGCTTTGAGACTCCCGATCCTTACGCGAACTGGAACACGAGTTCTTTGCCGCAGGCTTCCGCGTACTTCCGGAGAGTAGCCAGTGACGGCGAGTGCTTGCCGGTTGCGAGAGCGCGCTCCAGGCGGGCCACCGCAGGCGGCTGAGTCCCCATCCGCTCGGCCACCTGGGCCTGGGTGAGGCCGGCTTCGTGCCGCGCCTTCAAGAGAAGATCGAGCAGCGCACCCTCTTCTTTCTCGATCTTCTCGACTTCCTTGCGGACACCCGGCCGGCGCATGAGTTTGGACACCAGTTGGTCATGGGTTCGCATTCTTGACCTCCTTCATGCGATTCCGCGCGAGCTCGATCTCTTTTGGCGGCGTCTTACAACAAGAATGTTACTGCAAGGCAAGCCGGACAAGTGCAGCATCGCCGGCCTCACTCCCCAATCACCACCCGGCCCAAACCGAACACCGACCCCTTGCCGAGATGGATCACCTCCGCGGCGCGGAGCAGCGGGGCGAGCGGGGCGAGATCGCCTTCGAGGGTGAGCGTGCCGACGTAGCCGCCGAGCTGGACGTGGCGCTCTTGGCGTTGGCTGTAGCGGGCGAGATCCACGAAGCGGAGCGCGGGGCCGGTGAAGCGGAGGGTCGAGGCGGCGTCGAGCAGGGGCCGAAACGACCAGTCCACCTCTGCCTCCGGGGCGTGGAAATGGGCCAGCTCCAGCAGGCGGCGGAGCGCGGCGAAGGCGAGCGCGCGCGGATCGCGGGGCGGAACGATCTTGCCGCGCTCTTGCAGGCGCAGCGGGGTCAGCACCGTGAGGCGCAGCGATCGACCGTTTCCCGGCAGCCCTGGCAGCGGCAATGCCGGCAGCGGCCGGCCGGCCACGGGATCGGTCGTCGCCCAAGCGCCGTCCCGAAACAGCGTGCGAAACGCCCCGGGTTCCTCCTCCGCTTCGACCCGCGCGAGCGCGAAGCTCGTGCGGCCGGCGCCGAGACCCGCTTTGGCCATCGCCGCGATCGCATCGAGCGCGCGCCCCTGGTAGGCGATCGCCCGGCCGAACAGGATCAGATCGAACGACAGCTCACCCCCGGCGGGCAGCTCCGCCGCCTGGCTGCGCGGTTCAAACAGATACGGGTGCGGAGCGGTCGCGACCCCGGCCAAAAACGGCGGCGTGTCGCGCCGGTCGTCCGGTTCAATCGGTGTCTCGAAAATCTGGGCATAGGCACAATCGTGGCGCAACCGGCATTCGGCACAGAGCGGCTCCTGCGGCAGCGCGCAGACCGCGCGCTTCAGGGCGTGCCCGAACGCGCCGCGCAGCATCGAGCCCTGGAACGGCACCAGCCGGGCGGCCGAAAGCGCGCGGAGCGTGATCCGCAAGCGCAGATGGGGGAGCGCCGGCAGACGGTAGACCGCGGCGGGGTGCGGAGGAGGCGGTGTGTCGAGCGGAGTAGGAATCACCAAAGGAAGATAGCGCCTTGCGGCTCGCGGTCGGTCACTCGCTCATGCCCAAGGCGAACCGAATCGCCGCTTCGATCTGCTGGATCTTCTCCGGGCGAAGGAGGGCGATGCACTCCTCGAGGTCTGATTTCGGGACGGTGACCAAGGAGTCAAGATTGACGACGCAACGCTTGCGCAGACCATCCTCAGTACCGAGAACGACCTCGACAGGGATGCGGCGAATGCGAGTTGTGACGGGTGCAACCGTCACCTGAGTGCGGATGGCGTAGGCTTCATCGCGCGACAGCAGGACCACGGGGCGCCGGCCCACCGGTGGCGGAAAAGCCGCCCACCAGACCTCACAGCGTCTCAATCCCAGGGCTCCTCGGCCAGAGCCGCATAGCTTGCCAGGCGGGTCGCGTCGACTTCGTCGGCCTGCTCAGGGTGCTCCGTATAGCCCTGAATATAACGTTCCACGTCCTTGCGCTGCTGCAAATCACGCAGGAAGGCTTGCAGGGCTTGGCGGAAGAACTCACTGCGGCTCTCGCCTCGTTTGCGCCGCTCGTTTTCCACCGAGGCGAGGATTCTCGGGGGGAGGCTGATGGCAACTTTCACGGCGGTGGGCATGATTGTCCTCCTACTATCTTCATACCGAAGTATGGACCTCGGACCCCGCGGCGTCAAACTGGCTCGCGGCGGTCCGCGGGAAGCCGTGGAGGGCGCCGCGCGCCTCGGACCCACGGGCGAAAATCGGCCCGTCCGGGGGGTTCAGGGACCGGGGTTCGCACGAACCTGCCGGCTGAGCGAAGTCGAAGCCCCCGCTCTTCCCGGTCGCGCCCGGCCGTGCCAGAATAGGCGGGAGCAGTTTTTCCGCGAGGGCGGGCCTCCGCCCTCGAACCGTCTTCTTAAAAAGCCGTATTCCTCTAGAACCCGAACCGGGAGGCTCCACGATGTCCAATCCCTCTGAGACTTCAGAGCGCAAGCTGGTCCACTACGAAGTCCGCGACGGCGTCGCCTACATCAAGCTCGACGATCCGCCGGCCAACACCTACACCCACGAGATGATGCTGCAGCTCGACGCGAGCATCGTCACGGCCCGGTTCGATACCTCCGTCCACGTCATCGTGCTCGCGGGTCAGGGGGAGAAGTTCTTCTGCGCGGGCGCCAACATCAACATGTTGAAGGCGTCTGACCCGACGTTCAAGTACTACTTCTGCCTCCACGCCAACGAGACGCTCTCCCGCCTGGAGCAGACGCCCAAGCTGGTCATTGCCGCGCTCGAAGGGCACACGGTCGGCGGCGGCCTCGAAATCGCGATGGCTGCGGACCTGCGGATCGCGAAGAAAGGCTCCGGCAAAACGGGGCTGCCGGAAGTCACGCTCGGCGTTCTGCCCGGCACCGGCGGCACCCAGCGCCTCGTGCGCATGGTCGGCAAGGCGCGGGCGATCGAGCTGATGGCGACCGGCCGGCTGATCTCGTTCGAGGAGGCCAAGGAGTACGGCATCGTCACCGAGATCTTCGACGGCGACGACTTCATGGGCCAGATCCACAAATATGCCACCCAGTTCTGCCCGCCGGGCAAGTCGGCGCGGGCGATCGGCCGGATCAAGCGCTCCGTCCAGTCGGGCGCCGAGATGTCGTTCGAGAGCGGCATGACGCTCGAGCGCGAGTTGCAGCAGCAGCTGTTCCAGGGTGACGACGCGAAGGAAGGGCTCGCGGCCTACATCGAGAAGCGCGCGCCGCAGTTCAAGGGGGCCTAACGTGGCCGATATCGCGGCAACGCTCGCCGCCGAACCGAAGCTGCCGCCCGCCCAGTTGTTCATTGGCGGCGCCTGGATCGACCCCGAAGGGGGCAAGACCTTCGCCACCATCAACCCGGCGACCGAAGAGACGATCTGCGCGATCGGCTCAGGCAGCGCCGGTGACGTCGATCGGGCGGTCGCGGCGGCCAAAGCCGCCCTGCCCGTCTGGGGAAAGAAGACCACCGCGCGCCAGCGCGGCCTGCTGCTCTGGAAGATCGCGGACGAGCTGGAACGCCGGATCGATGAGTTCGCCCTGCTCGAAACGCTCGACAACGGCAAGCCGATCTTCGAGTCGCGCTACGTCGATCTGCCGACCGCGATCGAGGCGCTCCGCTACTTCGCGGGGTGGGCCGACAAGGTGACCGGCGACACCCTTCAGGTGCAGGGGCCGTTCTCGTTCGGCTACACCCTGCGCGAGCCGGTGGGCGTGATCGCCGCGATCACGCCCTGGAACTTCCCCATCATCCAAGCGATGTGGAAGATCGCGCCGGCCCTCGCCTTCGGCAACACGGTGGTGTTGAAGCCGGCCTCGAACACCCCGCTCACCGCGCTCAAGTTTGCCGAGCTGGCGGCGGAAGTGGGTCTGCCGCCGGGCGTGCTGAACGTCGTGCCGGGGGGCGGGGCGACGATCGGCGACGCGCTCGTCTCCCATCCGGACGTGGCGAAGATCACCTTCACCGGTTCGACCGAAGTCGGCCGCGATCTGATGAGAAGTGCCGCGGCGATGACCAAACGGCTCACGCTCGAACTGGGCGGCAAGTCGCCGAACATCGTCTTTGCCGACGCAGATCTGGACGCCGCGGTCAAAGGCGCCTACACCGGCATCTTCTACGGCAAGGGAGAGGTCTGCGCGGCGGGTTCGCGCCTGTTCGTCGAGCGCTCGGTGCACGCCGAGGTGGTTGAGCGGCTGGTCGAGCGGACGAAGAAGCTCCAACCCGCCGATCCGCTCGATCCGAAAACGCGGCTCGGCTCGCTGGTCTCGATGGCGCAGCGCGAGAGCGTGCTCGGTTATGTGAAGATCGGTGTGGAAGAGGGCGCCCGGCTCGCGACCGGCGGTGAAGCGGCGAGTGTGAACGGCAAAGGTGCGTTCATGCAGCCGACCATCCTCGACGGGGTCGCCAACTCCATGCGCGTCGCCCAAGAAGAGATCTTCGGCCCGGTCCTGGTGGTGATTCCGTTCGAGGACGAAAAGCAAGCGGTGGCACTCGCGAACGACTCGATTTACGGCCTCGCCGCCGGCGTCTGGACGCGCGACATTGGCCGAGCCCACCGGGTGGCGCACGAGATCCAGTCGGGGACGGTCTGGATCAACCAGTACAACTGGTACGACCCGGCCGCGTCGTTCGGCGGCTTCAAACAGAGCGGCTTCGGCCGCGAGCTGGGGCGTGACGCGATCGGCTACTACACCGAGAGCAAGACGATCTTCGTCGGCAAGTAGTCGAAGGTTGCAAAGCCGTTCCTGGGACCGCCGGCGGCCTCGCCGGCGTTTTTGTTCGAATCGACCGGATCAAGCGGCCTTCAAGAAAAAATCGACATGGACGGCGTCGTACGGAAAGACAAACCGGCCCCCGTCGGCTCGATCCAGAATTCCCGCGGCCACCAGCGCCAAGAGATCGTCTTGGACCGCATTAGAGTCCCGTCCGGATCGCCCAGCGGCTTCACCTGGAGTGATCGGACCCACTCCGGTAAGCGCCGAGAGCAACTCCCATCGGGGTGGGGTCAGTACCTGGAAGAGCAACGCCGGTGTCTCGAAGCTGAGGAAATCTCCCTGCGGCTTGCCCTCGAAAGCGGCCAGCACGCGGCGATCGGTCTTCTCCCGGGAAGCGACTTCAAGCGTTACGGTCCGCATGTTTGAATCAGCCCTTGTGAGAGAAGGCGCCGCTCGCGAAGCAGGGAAGTCGCCTTCACAGGTCCAGATCATGACGCTCTTGTCTTACGGGCGTCAATCATGAAGGGCGGCCCGAGGAAGGCGCCGTGCTCGAGAAGGCAAGGTGCCCGCCTTCGAGCGGCCGGAGGGCTCCAGCCGCTCGGAAGGTTCGTGTCGGGGACGGCTACGGCTCGACGCGTGACACGCGGCCTCGAAAGTCAGCTATCCTTCCAGTATTGTTCCCCAAAGGAGGCAGGCCATGTCCGATAGCTCCAGGTTCACGCGCCGCGGCCGTTGGTTCGCAGTGCTGATCGCGTTCGCGCTCCCGATCGGCGCCGCCGATCTCAACCCTTCCCCGCGCGATAGAGCGACCCCTGCGGAGACCGCGGAGGCCGCGGGACATGAGAGTCCCTCCGAGCTGCCGGCCGGCCGGACCGATCCGGCGGATTCGGCGCCGCCGTCGGGGCCGTTTCGCGGCGTCACCCAGAATGTTTTGTTGATCCCTGATTCGACCGCGGATCGGATCATGGGGTTCGATCCGGCGACCGGCAACCTGATCAATGCCAATTTTGTCCCGGCCGATCCGACGAATCTGTCGACACCAAAAGCGGCGATCGCCAATCCATCGGGCGCCGAAGTCTGGGTTGTCGACCAGATCGACGACGCGGTCCAGCGCTACGGCGCGGGCGGCTACCTCGGGGTGTTTGCGCCGGCCGGAGGGGTCAACACCGCGATCCTCGACAACGCCACCGGGATGACGATTCACCCCAATGGCAACCTTTTGGTCTGCGTGCAGTCGGGAGCGAACGGCAATTCGGTCGCCGCATTCGACGCGGGCGGCAACCACGTCGGCAATTTCATCGCGATCGGCGCCGGAGGGCTTGCCGGCCCGTTCGACATTCTGATCCGCGCCACCGATGTGCTGGTTTCGTCGATCAATACCGATCAGATCCTGCGCTACGACCGAACGACCGGCGCTTTCCTCGACGTCTTCGCTTCGGTCAACAACTTTCCGCAGCAGCTCTTCGAAGCGGCCAACGGCAACATTCTGGTCGCCAACTTCGGCGGCACTCAAAACGGCATCGTCGAGCTGACCTCGACCGGCACCCTGGTCGCCGTCTACAACCCGATCGCCGGGGGCGGCTACCGAGGCGTCTACGAGCTGCCGAATCTGAACTTGCTGGTCACCACCGGCAGCGGCGTCTTCGAGATCTCGCGCGCCAACACCCTGGTCTCGACCAAGCTGACCGGCGTGAGCGCTCAGTACATCGAATTCGCCGCGAGCCAGCTGCCGGTCGGGCTGATGGATTTCGGGATCGACTAGGGGTGCTGCAAGTCGGCCCTTCAATCCCAGGCGGCCGGAGCGCGTCGGCCGCCCGGGGTGGGGCGCTCAATCCCGAAGGGGGAAGATCGGATCGCCGGGGCGATGGACCAGGCGCGTCGGGTCGAGCGTCCAGGCGCGCAGGTTCTCAATCGGCCAATCGGCCTCGGCTTCCGGAGCATTCACCGCGCCCAGCGGATCGCGCCAGCGGAGGGTGGCGATCCCCGACGCCTCCTCACCCAGCTCGGCTCCCGCGAGGCGCGACAGGCGGGCGATGACCGCCCAGATCCCCTGCATCGGGTTTTCCCAGTTCGCCGCCGAAGGGGGAAGGGCGGCCAGAGCGCGCGAGGCATCCGCTGCGAGCGCGCCGAGCGCCGCGGGGGTGGCCCCACCTCCCGCCACGCTGCGGAAGGTGGCGCGCGCCTTTTGGAGCGGGGCGAGCGTTTTGCCGTAACGAAAACGCGAGGTAAACATCGCGTCCGAGCCCATCCAGTTGACGAGGCCGTTCGGATCGCGTCGGGCGATCTGAACCTCGGTGGTGCCGCCGTGCTCCACCCGAACCGTATGGGTCGCCAAGAACTCGCCCAAGCCGAGGGCGTCGTCGAGCCATTTCGATTGGACCTCCGGCGCCTTGAGGGCGCTCGACAAGACCTTGCCCCGGGGGAGCGATCTGCCGCCCGCGTTCACCTGGTTTTCGTCCAGCAGGTGCTCGTCGAACGCGCGATAGAGGCCGTTCAGGTAATCGACCGCCCAGCGGCGTTTCTGTTCGCTCAGCGGGAAGGAGAAGGTCTCGAAGAAGTTCGAGACCAGGCGGCCGGCGCGCTCCGGAATGCGGATCTCGATCGCCAGGCGGGTGGCCGACTTGGCCGGAACGGCGGTGGGGGAAAAGGTTTCGAGCCCGGCAAAGCCGAGATCGCGCAGCAGCGCTTCGAGCGCGAACAGCTCTCCCGCCTCGGCCTTGGCGTCGTCCCGGTTGAAGGTCAGGCGAAGCTCGAATTCGGGCGCCGCGGCGAAGGGCGCGTCCGGGTCGGTTTGGCCATCGGCGGCGCGCGCGTCGAGCCAAATCGCCGCGGTGCGCGTTTCGCCGATCGTCTGGAGGGTCTTGCCCTCTTCCCAAGCGAGCGCGCCCCCTCCGGAGGCGACCAGCTCGCGCCGCACCCGGCCGTCGTCGCCGGTGCGGATGCGCAAGGCGGAGTCCTCCACCTGGCGCCGGCTCGTGTGCTGCCAACCGATCAGCGGGAGCAGCAAGCCGAGCGAGGCGGTACGCGTGCGCCGGGAGAGGAACGCGCATTCGCGGATGCGATAAGGAAGCGCAGAATCGGGCGTGGCGGAGAGGTCGCCCTTCGGGTCGGCCACCGGCAGGGCGCGCAAAAAATCGCGGATCGACCGATGGGCGAGGCCGGCGCTGATCGCCTCCTGGTTGGCGGCGGCGGTCGGATCGAGCTCGATATCGAGGAGCGCCACCTCGCGGGTGGTGCGCTCGAGTTCGAGCGCGATCGAAAGGCCGGCTTTGCCGCGCAGGCGGCCGATCGCCTTGCGCAGTCGGGCGACGATCTGCTCCGGCTGTGCCGCAGCCTGCTGGATGGTCTGCGCCCACTTCCGGATTTCGGCCGCGTCGGCGTTGGTGATCTCCTCGATCCGGTCGATCGCCTTGCCGGCGACCCGGGCGGCGATCTCCTGGATCCAACCTTCGGCCGCTGTCTTGATCGCCGCAGCGGACGTCGCGTTGGCCGCCAGCCACTTCGCGGCCCCTGCCACCCCCGTCCTCTGGGCGTACCCCCGCAGCCAGTCGAGGAATCCGTCGGGCGCGTTGCGCAACAGGCCTGCGGCGCGCGCCGCGAGATGGCGCACGTCGTCGAGCGCCTCTTTGGCCACGCCGCGGTCGAGCAGCAGCTCTTCGAGGGTGTGTCCGGAGAGGATCTCGATCGCCTCGATCAACGGCAGGAGATCCGGGTCGACCAGCCGGCGCGGATCGTCGGGGAGCGCCGCCAACCGATCGAGCAGGGGGAGGATCTTGCCTCCTTCGCCGAGCCCGGTGCGCGCGAGGAAATGATCCCAGAGGCTGCCGAGGCGCTCGTCGATCCCGTCGTAGAACTGGACCACCTTGCCCGACCACTGGACCAGGTCGCGAACCGCCTTCGATTCGACCGCCGCATCCAGCCAGCCGCGGTCGTCGATCAGCTCGGTCACCGCCTCGCCCGCGCGCTCCGCGAGGCGTTGGCGCAACGTGGCCCAATCGGCGGTGGCCAGGTCGCCGGCCGCCGTCTGGATTCGGGCGAGCTGGCCGAACGCGCGCTGCACGGGAGTGCGCTCCAGGATCTCGTCGAGCAGCGCTTCGAGGCCGCTCGCCAGGTCGTAACTGACTTCGAGCGCGAAGCGGGCGCCGAGCGACAGGCGGCGCGAGCGCTCCCGCTCGATCCGGACGCGCACCCACCGGGGATCGATCGTGCCGAGACGGCCGATTGCGAAGCGAAAGCGCTCGTAGAGCGAGAGCTGGAGCGCCGCGCGGATCGTGTACTCGGCGTGGACCTTGAGCGGCAGGGCGGCGTTTTGAAACAGTGGCGCGATCACCGAGGCCTCGCCGCCACCGGCCACTTCCGCATCAAGGTCGAGCGAGGCGAGCACCGTGATCTCGTGGTACTCGCCAGGCTTCAATCCGGCGAGGTCGCGCGCAACGCCCTCGGGCAGATCGGCGCGGGAGACCGTCGCGGCCAGCGCCTCGAACCGGGTTTGCGCCGGTAGCGCGGGGAGCAGGTGCCGGTAGTCGAACGAAGTTTGGGCATCGAGCCCGAGGGTCAGGGTGAGCGGATTGAAACTCCGATTGAAGTGGCCGCTCGCGCCGAGCCTGCCCTTGACGACGAGCTCCGCGAAGCTCCCCGCAGGGGAGACCGCCCGGCCGTCGAAGGCCGCCGCCTGATGCTCCGGCGGGTGGATCTCAAGGGTCGCTTCGGTGGCGGCGGTGAGGGTGAGAGCCTGGTCGTAGATTCGGATCGCACCGGGCTTGGCCGAGAGCTCCCGGCGGAACGGGCCGAACGGTTGGCCATCGACCGGTTGATTCCAGGCGGCCAAGTCGTCGATAAGAACTTGGAGTTTGGCGTCGGGCGAGAGCAGAGAGCCGAGAAGCTTCGTGCCGGAGGTCGTGAGCGGGGGCATGTCCGTGATCCTCTCCTTGGGCGCGAACGGTCTCAGGCTGTAAGTCTACACGCGGATGCGCGTTCGTGGGTGGCGATTCGGTGTCGATCGGCCAGGGCGGCTATGGCCCGGCGGTTTGAGTACACCCAGGCCGAGGAGATCCGGCCTTGCCGCCGCCGCTGCGCTCGGCCAGTTGGGTTTCGAGCTGACAGACGAAAAGGAAGCCGAGATCCGCCGGGGCAAGGACTTCATCCAGCTCAAGAATGGCCCCTTCGACCTCGATCTCATCTTCGCGCCCGACGGCATCCTCGATTTCAACCGCGCCTGGTCGCGGCGGGTCGAGGTGGAGGGCTTTCCCGTCTGCCACCTTGCCGCTTGAGCCACGCGCTTTGGCAGCCGGTACCAGGAGGGAACAGGAAGGTCTGCCAGGGGCCGTGTCTGGAGGCTTCCTGCGAAAGTTGCACCCATTCTTGTCAGAAAACGTCGGCCCGCGGCGAAACCCGAAGGTAGAGCCCTTTCGCGCGGCTCCAAGCTCGGCGGAAATCAACGTCCGCGATGGAGTCGTATCTCATCTTGCGGTGCGACTGCGACATCGCTAACGGAATATTCAGCTCTGCGCCTGTCTAAGTGGAAAAAGGAGGTTTCTACAATGGCCACCAGCCCGACGCCCCAGTACACCGACTTCAGCAAAGACGTTCTCGGCCGATACGTTTGCAACAGCCTCGACGAGGCGCTCGCGAGCACCACCGCCCCCGGGGGGCGACCCTTCGACATCGTGGTCCTCGGCGGCGGCTCGTTTGGCGGCTCTCTCGCCCAGCACGTGCTCTACGGCGACCGGTTCCGCAACCACCGGGTGCTCGTGCTCGAAGCCGGTCCGTTCCTGCTCGCGGAGCATTTTCAGAACCTACCCACGCTCGGCCTGAACCCACCGCCGCCCACGACCACCGATCCAGGAGTGCCGCGCGCCGAGGTTTGGGGGCTCCCCTGGCGCTCGGATGTCGCCGCCGGATTCCCGGGCCTCGCCTACTGCATCGGCGGGCGCTCGCTGTTTTGGGGCGGCTGGTCCCCCCGGCTGCTCGACACCCCGGCCGACACGGAGATGGCGCGCGACCGGTGGCCCGAGGCCGTGGTGCGCGACCTCAACGACCGCTTCTTCGCCGAGTCGGCCGAGCAGATCGGCGTCACCGAGACCAACGACTTCGTCTTCGGCGCGATGCACGAAGCTTTGCGCCAGCGGCTGTTCGATCACCACGCCGAGATCCCGGAGGCGATTCCCCTCGCGGATCTGCCCCTGCACTTGGACATGCCCCCCGGCATCTCCAAAACCAAGAGCCGCATGTTGCGGCTCGAAGCGCCGCTCGCCGTCCAGGGCCGGCCGCCGCGCTCGGGGTTCTTCGCGATCAACAAGTTCAGCTCTGTGCCGCTGTTGATTCGCGCGGCCCGGCAGGCGTGGAACGAGTCGGGCGGGAACGACGTAAAGAAGCGGCTGATGGTCGTGCCCAACGCTCATGCGAACTGGCTCGAAACCGACATGGTGGGCGGTACCGGCACCGTGCGCGCCATTCACACCAACCTGGGCGTCATCCCTATCCCTGAGCGCGGCGTCGTGGTGCTCGCCGCCGGCACGATCGAGAGCACCCGCCTCGCGCTGGTCTCGTTCGGCGCCTCGGCCGGTGCCTCGGCGATCGGCACCAACCTGATTGCTCACCTGCGCTCGAACTACACGATCCGCATTCCGCGCAGCTCTCTCGGGCTCGATCCGAGCCGCGATCTTCAGGCCTCTGCCCTGTTCCTCAAGTGCCGTCATACCTTCGGCGACGGCACGAAGGGCTACTTTCATCTTCAGATCACCGCCGCCGGCATCAAGGGGATCGGCGCCAACTCGGAGGCGGAGCTGTTCCAAAAGATGCCCGACGTCGACTCGCTCGCCGATTTCCGCCAGGCCGACGAGGACAGCGTAGTCATCACCCTGCGCGGCATCGGCGAGATGCAGGCGGAGAACCCGGCCAGCCGCATCATTCTCGGTGGCGAGAGCGACGAGTTCGGCGTGCCGCGGGCCTTCGTCCGGTTCGGCAACCCCAAGGCGCCGCCGACCCCGGGCGAAAGCCCGCAAACGGCCAAAGACCGCGAGCTGTGGGACGCGATGGACGCGACCGCCCGCAAAGTGCGCGACATCTTCGCCCTGGGCGGCGGTTTCACCGAGGTCGCTGGGCAGCAGCGCGACGGCCTGGGTACTACGCACCACGAGGCGGGCACGTTGCGTTTCGGCATCGACCCAGGCGCCTCGGTGACCACGCCGAACGGTCGGTTCCACCACGTGGTCAACGCCTATGCGATCGGACCGGCGCTCCTGCCGACGATCGGCTCGCCGAACCCAATGCTCTCCGGCGTGGCGCTCGCCCGCCGGATGGCCGAGCACTTGGTCGCGCCGAAAGCGCCGCCCGCGCTCGAAACCGGATTCGAGTCGCTGTTCGACGGCACGGCGGCGAGCCTCGCCGCCTGGCAACAGATCGGACCGGGGCGCTTCGATCTGGTGGCGGGGGAAAACGTGCTCACCGCCCGGCCGGGTTCCGATTGGGGTCTCCTGCTCTACGACGCGGAGGCGTTCGCCGATTTCGTCCTCCGGCTGCAGGTCCGGATCGACGCCCAAGACGACAACTCAGGGATTTTCGTGCGCAGCCGCGACCCGCGGCTGCCGGCGCCGGATTTGGGACCCACGGTGGTCGAAAATCCGGCGCGGATCGCGGCCCTCACCGGTTTCGAAGCGCAGATCGACGAGCTGGCGCGGCCCGACGGCGCGGACCTCCACCGCACCGGCGCCATCTATGGCGTGCCGATCGGTAACGGACCCGGGCATCAGCTCTTCCATCGAGGCTCGTCGCTTCAGCCCGGGGAGTGGAACGACCTGGAGATCGAGGTCGTAGGGAGCCAAACCACCCTCCGTTGGAACAGTTTCGTCACCTCGGTCTTCGCCAACGCCGATCCGGCCCGCGGCGTGGCGCCGGGGTTCCTTGGAATCCAAGTCCACACAGGGGCGGTGTCCTACCGGGCGATTCGCCTGCGGAGGCCCTGATCCTTGAATGCGAGTCCTCCATTTGACCACCGAATTTCCGCCGGTCATCTACGGTGGGTTGGGCACCGCCGTAGGCGGCTGGGTGAAGGCGTCGTCGCGCGCGGGGTTGGAAGTCGGGGTGTTGCTGGTCGAAGGGGACCTAATGCTCGATTCCTCGCGCTATGGCGCCGCCCGCTCCGCCGCCTGGCGCGAGGAGGGCGGCCTCGTCGATCCGCAGGGAATTGGCTTCGTCCGCTGCCGGTGGTCTGAAGCGATCGGTCTCGGCCTGCGATTGATCGATCGCTTCCGCCCCGACATCCTTCATCTTCATACCTCAATGCTCTGGTACCTCGGCCGCACACTGCACGAGCGAACCGCGACCCCGGTCGTCTACCACGTCCATTCCGTCGATCGGGCGGAATACGAGGTCGGCGCCGAGCCGAGCCCTTGGCTGGTCCACACCGAGCAGGAAGAGGCGATCCGCGGCTCGGACCGGCTGATCGCGATCTCGGAAAGCGAGCGCGACCTGCTCGATCTCTACTATCCGGAGGCGAGCGGGCGGGTGCGCATCGTCGGCAACGGCATCGACGACTCGACGCTCGCGCGCCACGCGGCGCTGCGGCGTTCGAGCGCCGGTTCGGCCGTCGTGCTCTACAGCGGGCGCCTGGTGGAACGCAAGGGAATCCGCGAGCTCACCGAAGCGATCCCCCGCGTTCTGGCCGAGGCGCCCGACACCCGCTTCGTGATCGTCGGCGGACCGCCGGGCGTCCCGGGCGAGGTCCTGGCGCGGCAGTGGCTCCAGGGATCCCCCGAGGAGATCGAAACGCTCGGACGAAACGTAACGTTCACCGGCTGGCTCTCCCCCGATCAGGTTGCCGGCTGGTACGCGGTGGCCGACGTCCAGGTGATTCCTAGCCGCTACGAGCCATTCGGAATGGTGGTCCTCGAAGGGATGCTCTACGGCCTCGCCCTGGTTGCGACCGCCGTCGGCGGACCGGCCGAAATTCTCGAATCCGGTCGAACCGCCCTGCTGGTCCCGGCGCGCGACCCCGGGGCGCTCGGCGGCGCGATCGTCCGGTTGGTTCAAGACGCGGACCTGCGCCACCGCCTGGGCCGGGAGGCCCGGACGGACATCGAAGCCCGCTGGACCTGGGACCGGCGCGTCGCCGAGATGAGAGAGGTCTACTCCGAGCTCGCCGCGGAACCTTTCTCGTTCGCTTGGGAAGAGGAGCGGCTCGCCGCCTGAGATCCGCCGTCTCGGCCGACCGGGCCGTAGTCGAGGAACTCCCAATTCGCGGCGTCAGGCCATAGACTCGCCGAATGACCAAGGCCGAATTGACGCAGCACGTGCTCGCTTTACCCGTCGAAGAACAACTCGACCTGGCACAGGAGATCTGGGAGCAGGCATCGCCTCCCCCGGATTTGCGTTTGTCGGATGACCTGCGCGATCTCCTCGAAGAGAGGCGGGCAGAGGCTCTTGCGCATCCGGAAGACGTGGTTCCGTGGGAGGAGGCTCGGGCCCGCCTCCTCGGCCGATCGTGAGAGTAGTTCTCGGGCGGCACGTCGAACCCGAGACCGAACGAAGCGCTGATTGGTACGAAGAGCAGCGGGGAGGTCTTCGAGCAGCTTTCCTCTCGGAAGTGGACTGCGCTACGCCTTCATCCACACCTATAAGCCGGTGCTCGACGACGAGCCGTATCGCTCCTTCGAGACGATGGCCGAGTACCGCGCCTGGTGCGCCGAAAACCTACCCGCATGGCTCGGCTATGGCCTGGCGGATTAGGTTTTTGGGTTCCGCGGCGCTCTAACGATCGGCTCCTCGCGAAGGCCGACCTCGCCGACACCGCTCAGCCGGTGCGCCGCTTCAAACTGTCGAGAAAAGCCTGGGCCTCGTCCGGGGTTTCGGTTCGGGTCGACCGGCCTTCCGCGAAGTCCCTTTCCGCTTGAGCCACTCGCGCCTGCATCTCCGGGTGGTGGAACCAGCGTTGGCTCTTGGGCACCTGCTGGGTGAGTAACGAGGTTCGGATCATCGGTTCTCCTTACAGCGTCTCCCGCCAACTCATCACCCGAGCATCGAAGTCATACAACACCTCGATCTCATGCCGCAGCGCCACCCGCCAGGTATCGGTCCGCGGTGCCGTGAGCCACTCCTGCACGACGGTCAACCCTTCTGCGTCGAGGGCGGCGCGGACGGTGGCTTTAAGTCCGCTCGGCACCGGGTAGACGGTGAGGCCCCAGCGCTCGCCGAACTCCCCGCCCAGCTGATTGGCGTTGCTCGAGACGCCGGGGCGGCGGTGGGTGAACCAGGCGGAGAGGATGGGTTGCGGATCTTTCTCGACCTGTTCCGGGCCGGCGGGCCGAGTATCGTTCCAGAGACTCGGCACCCCGGAGAAGGACACACTGAGCGCGTCGAACTGGGGGACCCCCGCGAGCGCCGCGCTCAGCTGCGCCGCGCCGATTGGGTGCGAGAGGTCGCGCCCGATCGGCTGGCGGTAGCGGGTCGGGATCAACGCCGGAGCCGGGGGCTCGGGCGGCGGGGTCTTTCCGGAGGATGACAAGCTGTCTTCAATCACGGTCCCTGGCATGGAGGGGGCCGACTTGAATCCCTCCCCAAACGTTGCCGCCGATAGCGATCCCTCCTCCGCCAGCTGCTACAGCTCTTCCGCTTTGTGCGATGGCTCCGGAACCGTACACGGCGGCCCCCGACATGACGTTCCCTGCTACTCCATTGGATTCGACGAGGCGAGCCATCTCCGCCGTCAGCACCTTGTCTCGTTCCAGGAGCTTCCGCAGCTGGATGCGGAGAAAAGCCTGGGCGTCCAGATCTTCCGGGTCTTTGGCAAGGTCTCGAACTGCCTCGGTGGTCGCTGGACTTCCTTCTACACTGGCGTAGAGTCTGGACCAAATCGTCTTGGCCCGATCCATATCGACCGTTGTCCCGGAGGAACCCTCCAAGCTGTTGGTGATCAGGCGAGGGAGCGCCGGGGCCAGAATTTGGGTCAGTGCTTCGGCGAGGGCCTTGCAGTCCATGTGTCAAACGTCTCCAGAAGTCTTCACAGCGAAGATTATGCTCTCTCGGCCGGGGTTATGACAACCCGGAATCCGGCCCCGTCATTCCGGGATTCGGGTGGCAAACTGGTTCTTGTAGAACAGCGGATTTCTGGGATCTCGTTGATGTAGGACCCGCCGCGCAAGATGCGCAGGATGTCACCAGACGACTCAAGATCCTCCCGCCCGTCGTCAGGGAGATAGGGATAAGCGAAATCGGGTGCTTGCCAGTTGCGTCCCCAGAGGCTTCGCGTCCACTCCCAGACGTTACCGCACATCTCTTCGCATCCGAAGGGGCTGGCTCCACCAGGAAAACATCCAACCGTGCTGGCGCTGCCGATACCGGTACCCACGAAGTTTGCTCGACCAGCGTCGAATTGCGCTCCCCAAGGGTAAGGCCTGTAGGCGCTCACCAGAATCCGTAGGAATCTGAACCTATTGGTCGGCATCATCATCCCGCGCGTAGCGCGGGGTTGGGGGTTGGGTGGGGGCGGCCACCGAGGTTTCCAAGCTTCGTTTTTCAAACAACATCATCCCGCGCGCAGCGCGGGGGGTGGAGGGGGTCCGGGGGAGGCGGGGTATTCTCGCAGGGGCCGGCAGCAAGAAAACGACCCCGGTAGGCGCCGGGGTCTTGAGGTGGTATTCCGCCGCCCGTCGAGGGGCGAGGCAACACCAAGCAGGTAGACAGCCTCGCACAGACGGAAAGCGGTTGTCCAGGGCGCCGGCTCTGGAGGCTTCGATGCCGTCGAATGAGGTGCCTGTCCTTCATGCGCGGCACTGCCGTGGCTGCGAGCGCCCTTTCTTGATCTGTTGCCGCTGCGACCGGGGGCACTGGTTCGGGTCCCGACCGTGCAGCGAGAGCGCGCGCCGCGAGTTGCGCCGCGCGTCCAAGAAGCGCCATCTCGCGACGCCCCAGGGCCGGGACAATAACGCTCGTCATCAGCGCGAGTACCGCGCCCGGCGGCGCGCCGGGCTTGTGCCCGTAAGGGTCCCATCTTCCGAGAAGGCCGAGAGCTGGGCAACGCTTTGCGCGGAGCCGCTGCCGGCCTGCGTGTCGCAGGCGACGGGCGAGCGGCCGTGGGAGGTGGCCTGTGAACAGCGAGAGTCAACGGTCGGCCGCTGTGTGGTGTGCAGCGGCACGAGCGAGTGGACGGACCCTGATGGCGGGGGCCAGGTGAGCCATGCTGGATGCCGAAGTCGTGTCCGAGATTCGTCGCCTGTACTACGCCGAGCACTGGAAGATTGGCACCCTCGCAGCCCAGCTCGGCGTGCACCCGGATGCCGTAAGGAGGGCGCTGAATCGCCCGTCGGGGCCACCCCCGCCACCCCCGCCACGCACCCGGATCACCGACCCCTATCTTCCGCTGCTCCGAGAGACGCTAGAGCGCTATCCCCGGCTGTGCTCGACGGTGCTGTACCGGATGCTCCGGGAGCGGGGCTTTCCCGGCAGCGTCGTGCAGGTGCGTCGGGTGGTGCGCAAGCTCCGCCCGAGTCGGCGCGAGGTCTTTACCCGCCTCCAGGCCCTACCGGGCGAGGCGGGGCAGGTCGACTGGGCCGATTTCGGCAAGGTCATTCTCGGTCGCGCCGAGCGCCGACTCTCCGCCTTCGTCCTGACCTTGAGCTATTCGCGGATGCTGTACGTGGAGTTTTTCTTCGACCAATGCCTGGCCAGCTTCCTGCGCGGCCACGTCAACGCCTTCGAGCACTTCGGCGGCGTGCCCAGGATCATCCAGACCGACAACCTACGCTCGGTCGTGCTCGAACGCCGGGGCGACCAGATCCGTTTTCATCCGCGCTATCTCGAGCTGGCCGGTCACTACTGCTTCCAAACCCGCCCCTGCCACGTCGCTCGGGGCAACGAGAAGGGGCACGTCGAGCGCTCCATCCGTTATCTCCGCGACTCTTTCTTTGCCGTGCACCGCTTTACCACCCTGGAAGCCCTGAATGCGAGTGTCGGGCGCTGGGCCGCCGAGGTCGCCGGTCCTCGCCCCTGGCCCGACGACAAAGCCCGCTGCTGCGCCGAAGTCTTCGACTCCGAAGAAAGACCCCGCCTGCTGGCCTTGCCCCAGAATCCCCTCGACACCCGTCAACGGACCCCGGTGCGCAGCGCCAAGACGCTCTGGGTCCGCTTCGACCGCAACGACTACTCGATCCCACCCG
>JANNIH010000118.1:0-31267 GCA_031404815.1 Holophagales bacterium
TGCCGACGACCGGAACGATCGGCCAGATGGTGACCTTTTACTTCACGTTCGCCTTCTCGGTCCCTTATGTCCCCTTCGTGCCGCTCGACGGGATCGAAGACGACCTCTTCTTCCCCGGCGGCCCGACCGAGCCCCGCAATAGCGCCCTGATCGGCTACCGCGCCGCGCTGATCGACTTCCTCCGCGACTGGCAGCCGGGCTCGCCGCAGATCAACCAGTGGCCGCGGAATATCGAGACGTAGGGGGAGAGTGGAGAGTCAGCCGACGGAGGGTGCCGGTCGCGTTAGGCTGGCACCTATTCCGGGCTGGTCGGCAGAAACACCGTAAACGCCGTGCAAGCCGGCAGCTACTAAGGCTACGTCGGCCTCGTCGACGGCATCCTGCCGAGGTCGAACGCCTCTGGGCCGAGGAGGTCGAACGCCGCGCCCGGCGAGTGCTCGCGGGCGATTCCAAGGGAATTCCTTGGCCCGAAGTGCGACGAGACCTCTTGGCGCGCTTGCCCTCCCGGTGACCAAGCCGCTCCTCACGGAGCCGGAAGCCAGCGCGGAGCTGGAAGGAATTCGCTCCTCGCGGTCGCGCGCCTCTCAAAGCTTGTCGTGAACCTCCGGCTCGGCGTCGGGTAGCATGGCAAGGGCTGCCTCGAATTTCTCGCGGCTGCCGCGCTTCGCGCGTTCCGCGAGATAGTCAACCGTCATCAGAGCCGCCAGCTTCTCGGCCGCCGCGGTGCTGATGAATTGGTTGATCGAGATGCCATCCTGATCTGCCAATTTCCGGATCTGTAGGTGCAGCGAATCCGGAATCCTGAGACTGATCGTGCTCATGTCAGCGCTCCTAAATCGTCGAGGAATTCCTTGGGACTCCTGATGACAAGATGGAATCTCTCGGCGCCTGCAAAATCTCTCTTGTTGAAAGTAATGATTGCGGTACACCCGCCTGCGACAGCAACCTCCAGTACCATTTCATCCTTCGGGTCTCGCAGATAGGGGCGCCAATGGCCATAGGGTGCACGGCATGTCGGGAAGGCTTCGTGGACCGAGAGCGCGTGAGTGCCCAGTCCCCTAGGGAGCCATGGAGCTTGGTGGTCGGTAAGCGTCGGCGAGCTGCCCGAACAGGTGAAGGTGGTGGCGGAGGCGGCAGCGGGAGCACGCTTCAGCCACTGCCACGCAGATTTCAGCCTCCGCCGGAGCTGCGGATGCCGCAGAATCTCGGACGGTGACGACCGCAGCGGATCGTTCGTTGACCGACAGGCGAGCGGCGGCATCGAAATCCATCCCGAAGCGCTCCAAAGCGCGCGAGGCCGCGAGCATCCCGCACAAGACGATCGTCGAAGCGTGCAAGGCGATCACAGAAGCGGGCGCGTCGAAGGTTGACCGGCGCCTGGCGACGGCGGAAATGTGTCAGGAAGGAGTCGCCGTGGAGAAGGCGGCGGCAGAAATTCGAGCGGCGGAGGGAAAAACTCCGTCGGCGACAAGAAAAATCGGTCCGGCAAAGGTCACCGGGACCGTTTGAGCCTCCGACCGCCCTGCCGGAACGGCTCATCTGCACACGGCGATCACCGAATCGCACGGGAATTTGAGAGAGAGCGAACCATGCGGCACCGTGCCGGTGAATCCGCGACTCTTACGGTGATACCGCCGTCGGGACCGGGCAGGAACTCGAGCGTGAAGTCGTGGTAGTTCATTCGGCAGCCGGCCCTACGGAAGCGGCCGAGGGCAGTCGTTCGAGAGATCGCACCAGGTTACGCGATTTCCGGTGGTGCTCGAGTTCCTTTGTGAGGAGGGCGGGGTTGAGCGAGTCGCGATGGAGCGGGTCTTCAGCCTAGGTCGGGAGCCTTTTCGAAGGGCCGTACTCCACCCCCCTACCCCCCCGCGATCAACCCCAGCAGCTCCTGGCCGTACTTGTTGGCGATCCCGGGGCCGATGCCGGGGATGTTCAGGAGCCCCGCTTCGTTGTTGGGGCGTTCGCTCGCGAGGGCGAATAGGGTGCGGTCGGTGAGGATGCGGAAGGCCGGGACTTTGCGCTTTTTCGCTTCGGCGAGACGCCAGGCGCGGAGCGCTTCGACCAGGGGAGCGGGGGGCGCGACGGCCGGGGCGCCGGGAGCGCCGGGGTGTTTCGCTTTGGCCAGGCGGTCGCTCTTCGTGCGGTCGCGTTTCTTCGGTCCGCGATCGGGTGGCGCTTCGGCGAGGATCAGCCCGGCTAGCCCTAAGTCGTCCATCCGGTGGCCGGAGGCGGTGAGCGCGGCGCGTTGGAAGCGGATCTTTTGGCCGTCCTTTTCGAACGAGTCTTCCTGGAGGCGGATCAGACCGGCGCGGACCAGTGCACCGAGCAGCTGCTCGAAGGCGCGGCGGTCGAAACCCGCCTGGAGACGCTCGCCGTCGCCGATCTCGCGGAAGAGCTGCCCGGTGGTCTGGCCGTCGCGCTCGCGCAGCGCGTCGAGGATGGCGGACAGGACCGCATGCTCGGCGTCGGTGGCGGTGCGCGAGCTGCCCAGCAGGCGACGCTCGGGGGCGCAGATGTCGCAGACGCCGCACGGCGCGCCGGAGTCCTCCTGGTCGCCAAAGTGGCGGATCAGGTGGAGCATGCGGCAGCCGTGCCCCTCGGCGTATTG
This sequence comes from Holophagales bacterium, assembly GCA_031404815.1. Taxonomy (GTDB): domain Bacteria; phylum Acidobacteriota; class Thermoanaerobaculia; order Multivoradales; family UBA5704; genus DASYKS01. The sequence goes on from JANNIH010000118.1 coordinate 2,609, forward strand.
CAGGATGTCGTCGAGTTGGCCGATCTTGTGGCCGCTCTGTTCGAGGTAAGAACGGCGGAAGCCCGGCTCGCCGCGCGACAGGCGCCCCTCCGGGTCGATCTTGACGCCGCCGTGAATCCAGAGCTTTTCGAGCGCCCGTTCGAACAGCTCGCCGTCGAGTTTCAGCTTCTTGGCCAACTCCTCGGCGGGCCGCGGTTCGGGTACGAGTGCTTTGGCGATCGCGTCGAGCACCTCGATGTCGGGGTAGTCGCGACCGTGGAAGAACTCGTGGGTCCGGCGGTCGGCGTAGGAGTAGAGCAAGATCGCGCGGGAGGGCAAACCGTCGCGGCCGGCTCTGCCGATTTCCTGGTAGTACCCTTCGAGCGAGCCCGGCAGGGCGGTGTGGATCACTGTGCGCACGTTCGCCTTGTCGATCCCCATGCCGAATGCGATCGTGGCGACGATCACGTCGAGCCGACCGTCGAGGAATGCGCTCTGCACGCGCTCCCGCTCGGCCGCCGGCATCCCCGCGTGGTAGGCCGCCGCCGGCATTTCAACCGACAGCTCGGCGCCCAGGGCGTCGGCTTCCTTCCTCGTCGGCGCGTAGACGATTCCCGGGCGGTCCCTGGGGTCGGCGAGCGCCGCGCGCACCGCGTCGCGCCGGGCGGTGGGGCGCAGGGCGACCGCCTCGATCGCGAGGTTGATGCGCCGGAAGCCGTGGATGAAGCGGAGCGCCCCCGGCATGCCGAGCTGGGCCGCGATGTCGTCCTGGACCCGGGGTGTCGCGGTGGCCGTGAGCGCGATCACCGGCGCGGGGCGAAGCAGCGGCAGCCGTGCCCCAAGCATCCGGTACTCGGGGCGGAAATCGTGCCCCCACTGCGAGATGCAGTGCGCCTCGTCCACCGCCACCAGACCGGGCTTGACCTTGGCCAGGAACTCCGGGAAGCCGGGGACCGCGAGCCGTTCGGGCGCGATGAACAGGTAGTCGAGCTTGCCCTGAAGGTAATCGATGCAGACCCGGCGCGATTCGGCCCGATCGCGCCCCGAGTGGATCCGTTCGGCGGTAAAGCCCAACTCGCGCAGCTTGCCCACCTGATCTTCCATCAGCGCGATCAGTGGCGAGACGACCAGCGTCACCCCCTCCCGCGCGAGCCCCGGCAGCTGGTAGCAGAGCGATTTGCCCGCCCCGGTGGGCATGATCAAAAGGACGTCATCGCCCGCGACCACCGAGCGGCAGACCTGCTCCTGATAGGGGCGAAACGACGGCAGGCGGAAGCGGCCCGTAAGCAGCGCACCGAGCCGGTCCGGTCCGGAGGGAGCGGTCAGCTCGGGAGCCGCGATCGGTCCCGCGGGCGGCGCGGGCGATGGGGTGGGGTCGGGGGGGGCGGGGTCGAGGGGCAAGGGGGCGGGTCTCCGGCAGATCGGATTTTAGACCAAACGCGCCCGCCCGTCCGCTTCTCCGCGCCGAGGCGGTGCGAGGCTATCTCGGCGTATCGGTAGTCAAGGGCTTGAAACAACGTCTGCGGAGGCGCCGGGGTGAGTGAAAAAAGGACAATCCTTGCGGCGTAGAACCCTGGTCGCCGCTCCCGGCAAGGCTGGGCTCGGATCATGCAGTCAGTTCGGCAACCGAGAGTTGCGATCGATTTTGCATTAACTTGTAGCAGAGCTATGCTGTCGCAAATTCCAGGGTTTGGTCGATGGCAAGCGAGTGAGTAGAGACTTTATAAGAACCGTGCTGGAGGGGATATGCCAAACTTGAAAGTCTTGTTGGTCGACGATTCCATGACCACTCTGTTCATGGAAGAGATGATCTTGAACGGGCGCTACCAGGTGGTCAAGGCGACCAACGGCGAGGACGCGATCGAGAAGGCGCGCGCCGAGCGTCCCGACCTGATCTTGCTCGATGTGATTATGCCGAAGATGGACGGTTTCGCCGTCTGTCGGGCGTTGCGTGCGGAAGAGGCGACGCGGACGACCCCGATCATCATGGTCACCACGCGCGGCGAAGAAGACAACGTCGAGCGCGGCTACGAAGCGGGCTGCAACGACTATGTGACCAAGCCGATCAATGGCCTCGAACTGTTGGCCAAGATCGAAAACCTCCTCGCTCCGGCCGATCGGATTGTGCCGGCGGTCGGCTTGGCGGCCCGATGAGCGACCCCAAGAACGGCAACGGCGGCGATCCCGGGCAGTACGTGCAAAAGGTGCGCGAGGACACCCAGCGCTACATCCAAGATCTGCTGGCCGAGAACGAGCGGTTGCGCCGCCTCACCGCGGAGGTCGACGGCGAGCGGCGCCGCCTGGAGGAAGAGACCCTGCGTTGGCGCGACCAGGCGTCAGGCCTGGAACGCGAACTCGACTCGTTCCGCCAGGAGCGCGAGCGGCTCGAATTGCAGCTGCTGGAGATCGAGCGCGAGAACCACGGTTTTTCGAACCGCTTCACCGAATTGGAGCAGCGCAACAACGATCTGGCGAACCTGTACGTCGCGACCTACCGCTTGCATTCGACGCTCGATCGCGAAGAGGTGCTCCAGGCGATCCAGGAGATCGTGATCAACCTGATCGGCTGCGAAGAGTTCGGCATCTACGAGCTTGGGTCGGAAGCGACGGTACTCGAACGGGTGTCGTCGTTCGGCCTGGCGGACGACAGCTTTCTGCGGGTTCCCTTAGGCGAAGGGTGGATCGGCCGGTCGGCCCAGAGCGGGCGCGCGTATTTCGCCGGCTCGGCTCCCGAGGACGAGCGGCGGGACGACGAGCGGCATCTCTCTGCCTGCGTGCCGCTCCTGCTCGATGGCAAAGTCGCCGGGCTGATCGCGATCTTCCGCCTGCTGCCCCAGAAGGGGGGGCGCTTCGCGCCGATCGACAGCGAACTCCTCGATCTTCTGGCGGCGCAGGCCGCACCTGCGGTCTATTGTTCGACGTTCGAGCGTTAGGTAAGGGGAGAGCGACCTTGAGCCGCCGGGAATTGGAGGAGAGCAGTACGACCGGAACGCTCGAAGCGGAGCCGGTGGTCGAGCTGCGCACCAAGGTCTACGTGCCGCCGGGTGGCTTCTCGATCGCGCGGATGCCGACCGCCATCTCGACCATCTTGGGCTCCTGTGTCTCCGTTTGCCTGTGGGACCCGGAGCGCTCGGTGGGGGGGCTCAACCACTTCCTTTTGCCGCATTGGGTGGAAGGGGGTGGCGACTCGTGGCGCTACGGCAATGCGGCGATCGAGGGGCTGATCGACGCGGTGGTCGCGTCCGGCGCGCGCGAGTCGGGTCTGCGCGCGAAAGTCTTCGGCGGGGCGCGCGTGCTGGCGGCGTTTGCCGGCAGCGGCGGCGCGGGGCGGCCCGGTGGGCACTTGGGGGGCCGCAACGTCGAGATCGCGCAGCAGACGCTCGCCCGGCGTGCGATTCCGATCGTCGCTCTAGCGGTGGGCGGCGAGCGCGGGCGCAAGCTGATTTTCCATACGGATGACGGCAGCGCCTGGGTGAAGCTGCTCTAGGCCACTTAGCGATGCCGATCGATTTCGATGCCCTGCTCCAGACGTTTCTCGCCGAGGCGCGCGACAACCTGGAGTTGATGGAGACTGATCTGCTCGCGCTCGAAAAGGCGCCGGGCGATCGCGACCTGCTGCATGACGTCTTCCGCTTGGCGCACACGCTCAAAGGAGACGCCGCCTCGCTCGGCTTTCCGCTCCTTTCGCACTACGCCCACCGGTTGGAGGATCACCTCGAAGCGCTACGCGGAGGAGCGGGTTGGCTCTCGGCTCCGGCCGCGACTCTGCTGCTCGAAGCGGTAGACATCCTGCGTGCGATGCTCGCCCGCGCCGCCGCCGGAACCGAGGAGGAGCGCGCGGACGACGAGGCGCTGATCGGCCGCCTGGCCGTCGTGCTCGCCGCACCGCCTGCGGCATCGCCGGCTTCGGCGCGAAGCGTCGCGACCGGAGTGGAGGCTACGGGCAAATGGCCGGTCGTCGATGGGGGGACGCTGCCGGCCGCCACCGCGCAACGGCCGACCCTGCGGGTGGCGATCGAGCGCCTCGATGCGTTGGTCGATCGGGTGGGCGAGCTTGGGATCGCGCGCGGTCGGATCGCCAACCTGTTGACCGATCCGACGGTCCCGAAAACGGGAATTCTGGAGCTTCACCGTGAGCACGACCGATTGCATGCCGCGCTCCAAGAGCTGGTGCTGGAGCTGCGCATGGTGCCGATCGGACCGGTCTTCCGCACCCTCGAGCGCACCGTGCGCGACCTGGCGGCGCAGCGCAGCAAAGAGGTCCGCCTCCGCTTCTCGGGCGAAGAGGTCGAGGTCGATGCCGGCCTCGCCGAGCATTTGCGGGCGCCGCTCGCGCACATGGTCAGGAACGCCGTAGACCACGGCATCGAGACCCCGGCGGTTCGCCGCGCGCGCGGCAAAGAGCCGATCGGCACGCTCCACCTTTCGGCGTTTCGGGACGGGAACGCCTTGGTGGTCGAGCTGGCCGACGATGGCGGCGGGCTCGATCGGGACAAGATTCTCGCCCGGGCGCAAGCGGCCGGGTTGGTGCCGGACAGGCCGGAGGGTGGAGCGCTGCGGCTCGATGAATTCCCGGACCTCGAAGAGATCGACCGCCTGGTCCTGCTGCCCGGCTTCTCGACCGCGGAAACGGTGGATGAATCCTCGGGGCGCGGGGTCGGTTTGGACGTGGTGCGGCGGACGATCGAATCGTTGCGCGGCCGGGTCGCTCTGTCGAGCCGCGATGACCTGGGAACCACGATCCGTCTCCGTCTGCCGCTCTCGCTTGGCCTGCTCGACGGCCTGGCGGTGGCGGTCGGCGCGGAAACCTACATCGTGCCGCTCGAAGCGGTCGACGAGGTGATCGATCTCTCCGGCGCCACCGATCGGTCGGGGGGAACGGTCGCGCTGCGCGGTGCCGCCCTGTCGCATGTCCGGCTGCGCGCGTTGCTCGGGGTGCCTGGAAGTGCGCCCGAGCGTGAGCAGCTGCTGGTGGTGTCGCCCAGGGCGGAGCGAAGCGGCGAGCGGGTGGGGCTCGCCGTCGATGCGTTGCTCGGTCGCGAGCAGGTCGTGATCCGGCCACTCGCGCCGCTCTTCGAAGGGCTGCCGGGGCTCGCCGGCTCGACCATCCTCGGCTCGGGGGAAGTGGCCTTCGTGTTGGATCTGGCCTCGCTGTTGCGCCCGCTGCCCGGGCGTGGCGGCGGACGGTCAGTCTGAAGTTTTGATTTCGATGGCCGGCCGCTTCGCCGCCGTCTTGTGAGGGGGAATTCTTTGATGTTTGGAAACGAAAAGGCCCGTACGCTGGTCGGACCTCTCGCCTTGGGGATCGGTCTGATCGCCGCGTCGGCGGGTGCTGCGGATTGGACCGACAAAGTTTCGATTCACGCCTACGGTGGCTGGGCGGCCGGAACCTCCGATCCCTACCCGTACTTGGCCGGCCGCGGCGAGGGGGAGGTCGAGGTCGAGAACCTCGATGCGGTCTTGTTGTTCCAGTTCCGCCCGACCGACCACCTGCTGATCGTGGTGGCGCCCGAAGGGGAGGTCGAGCGCGAAGGGGACGAAACGGAGGACAAGGTCAAGCTGGAGCTCGCCTACGCCGAGTGGGAAGCTTCCGAGCGCTTGCGCATTCGATTCGGGCGCAATCGCCTCCCGTTCGGCATTTATACGGATATCTACGATGTGGGTACCCTGCGCCCGTTCTACCACCTGCCCAACGCGATCTATGGCCATACCGGATTCGTCTCCGAGGCGTACCTGGGAGTCGGCATCGGCGGCCTCGCGTCGGCGCCCAAAGACTGGGAGCTGCGCTACGACCTGTTCGCGGGCGGCACCGATTTCGACGTCGACGAACCGTTCGAGGAGGCGTTGGAGCCGGCAGGCGGAGGGGGCGAAGAAGAAGAAGAGGCCGAGGCGGACATCGAAAGCCTGATCGGTGGCCGGCTGATCGTCGGCACGCCGATCGAGGGCTTGAGTTTCGGAGTCTCGGCGTTCGCCGGCAAGCCCGAGGGGGTGGGCGATTTCGGTACGGACGAACCTTCTTGGGGGGACTTTCGTTCGGTGGGAGTGCACGCCGAATTTCAGCGCGGGGCCTGGACCGCGCGCGCCGAAGCCGGCCGCCATCACGAGGACGAGTTCGACACGGACGCCCTCTATTTGGAGGTTTCCCGTCGGTTGGGCGAGCGTTGGCAGGTGGCGTTGCGCGGTGAGCACACGCAGGCGAACTTCGTTCGGGACCTCCCTTCCGGAGGAGACTCGCTGCTCGATCACGACGAGATCGCGGCTGGGATTGGCTACTGGTTCGATTCGAACTTCGTGCTCAAGCTCTCCGTCCATTCGCTCAGCGGCAATCTGTTCAGCCACCCTCACGAAGAGGTTGCCGAGGCGCTCGCCGACGGCACGCTCGACGACTCCGGAACCGCCGTCGTGTTCGGCGCGCAGTTCAGCTTCTAGGAGGAACGATCGATGCTCGTTCGCCGAATCTTCCGTTCCCTCCTCCCGGCTCTGCTCGGCGCCTTGGCCCTCGGCGCGGCACTTCCCGCAGCGCGCGCCCAAGAGCCCTACAAGGTCGTGATCAACTCGGCCAATACAACCGGCGCGCTCTCGAAAGAAAAGCTCGCCGCCTATTTCCTCAAGAAAGAGGCGCGCTGGAGCGACGGCGGGAAGATCGTCGTCGTCGATCGCAATCCGGGGGCCGCGGTGCGCGTCGCGTTTTCCAAGGGCGTGCTCGCCAAAGATGTCGCGGCGGTCAAGAGCTACTGGCAGCGGCAGCTGTTCTCAGGGCGAGAGACGCCGCCTGCCGAGCTCGATTCCGACCGCGAGGTGCTCGACTTCGTCGCCAAGACCCCGGGCGCGATCGGTTATGTTTCGGCCGCGGCCGACCTCGGGGCGGGCGTCAAGGTGATTCGGATCGGGGGCTAACCTCCGACCGCTGTGGAGGGCTGTGATGAAACTGCGATCCGATTTCGCCGCGCGTCTCCAGGTCGTACACAAAGTGATGCTGCTGCCCGCGGTTGCGGCGGCGGCGTTCCTGATCATTCTGATCGCGATCCCGCGTGCGGTGATCAAAAACGACGAGGTCTTCGCCGCGATTGAGACCGGCTATTTTCCAACCTGGGAGTTCCATCGCGACCTGGGCGAGAAGCTCGGTTCGATTCAGCGCCAGCTCCAGGACGCGGCGGCGGCCAAAGACAACGACTTTCTGGGCGAAGCCGATCGCGAAGTCGATCTGCTGCTCGCGCGGATGGGGGAGGGCAAGAAGATCCCGAACCTCGACCCGAAGGAGCTGGCCGGCTTGGAGGCCGCCTTCTCCGCCTATTACAACCTCGCTCGTGCCGCGACCGTGCGCTTGATGGCAGCGGAGACGGGGGAATCGATCGCCCGCGATCTCGACGCGATGCGACAACGATACGTCGGCATCCAGGAGCGCTTGGCGGCTTCGATGAAACAGGCGAAACAGGGGATCGGTGGGGCGTTCGAGCAAGCGCGCGACCGGCAGAAGACCGCCGGACGGGTGTTGGTCGCCATTACGATCGTTTCGATCGTCTGCCTGGTTCTGATGGTCGGTCTTTCCTGGTACCTGGTGCGCTCGGTGGTGACGCCGATCCGTAGCGCCGCGAAAGCGTTCGATCGCCTGGCCGAAGGGGACCTTACGGTGCAGGTGGCCGCCAGCTCCGGCGATGAGATCGGTCAATTGCAGACCGCGCTCGGCCGCATGGTCGCCTACCTGCGCGCGACCGCCGATCTCGCCGACGGGATCTCGAACGGCGACCTGCGAGCGGACGTGGTGCCGCGCTCGGAGCAGGATGCGCTCGGCAATGCGTTCAAGCGGATGAGCGAAAACCTGCGCCGCACGATCCGCGAGGTGCGCACGGGGATTCGGCTCCTCTCCGCCGCCTCCTCCCAGGTCGCAGCCACCTCGCAGAGCCTGTCGAACGGTACGGGCGACCAGGCGGCGTCGGTCGAAGAGGCCACCTCTTCGCTCGAAGAGATGACCGCGTCGATCGCCCAGAATGCGAGCAGCTCGCGCCAGATGGAGAAGATGGCGCTGCGCGGCGCAGAAGACGCCGAGGCGAGTGCCGGGGCGGTCGCCGAGACGCTCGGCGCGATGCGCTCGATCGCCGAACGGATCTCGATCGTCGAGGAGATCGCCTACCAGACCAACCTCTTGGCGTTGAACGCGGCGATCGAGGCGGCGCGCGCGGGAGAGCACGGACGCGGTTTTTCGGTGGTCGCGGCGGAGATCCGCCGGCTCGCCGAACGGAGCCAGGCGGCGGCCAAAGAGATCCGCTCGATGGCGGGGACGAGCGTCGGCGTCGCGGAGCGCTCCGGCCGTCTTCTGGTCGAGCTGGTGCCGGCGATCAAGAAGACCGCCGAGCTGGTCCAAGAGGTCGCCGCGGCATCTGATGAACAGGCGACCGGGGTCGAGCAGATCAACCGCGCGATGGGCCAGGTGGACGATGTCGCGCAGAGGAACGCCTCGGCGGCGGAGCAGCTCGCGAGCACGGCGCAGGAGATGGCGGCGCAGTCCGAGTCGTTGCGCCAGGAGTTGGATAACTTCCAGCTGGCGGAAGGGGAGAACGAGAGAGACGCGCCGTACCTCAGCCGCCCGGCTTCGGTCTCGGCATCACCCGTCGCGTCGCTCCACCGGCGCCCGGGGGCGCGACCGGCACCTCGTTCTCCATCGGGTCCGGCCGGCCGCCCCGATCCGGATTTCGAGCGGTTCTAGCGGCATGGACGACGACCACGAGTTCGTGGACGGGGAGTCCTGGGATGAGTCCGGGGCGGCGTTGCTGCTCGGTTCGGGACGGCGCTACCTCCTGTTTGCGCTCGCGGCCGAGGAGTTGGCGCTCGAGCTCTCCCGGTTGGAGGAGATCGTCGAGCCGGGGCCGATCACCCGCGCGCCGGGGGCACCTCCCTGGCTGCTCGGCGCGCTCAACCTGCGCGGCCAGGCGCTGCCGGTGATCGATCTGGCGGCCAAGCTCGGTCTCGGCGCTCCGGAGGGACTCACAGAGCGGCCGGCGATCCTGGTCTTCCACCCGGCCGGTTCGTCCGGTCGACTGGGCGTTCAGGTGTCGCGCGTCCTCGGTTTCGTCGAGGTGGCGGATGGCGCTCTGGGCGCCGCCCCGCGCTGGGGTACTGCGGTCGCCTCCGAATTGCTGCTCGGGGTGATGGGGGTGGGCGATCGCTTCGTCCCGGTGCTCGATCTGGCGGCCGCGGTGGCTGTCGCAGGATGACCCCGGCTGCGGGTTCGCCGATGCCGAAAGTGCCGGAAGTCTCTGCTTCGTCGAGGTTCGGGGACTCGGAGCCGCCGCGGACGATCGGCGATGCCGAGTTCGCCCGGTTTCAGGCGTGGATAGAGCGCGAGTCGGGGATCTTTCTCCCCGATTCCAAACGCACCCTGTTGATCCGCCGCCTCGGCCGCCGGGTGGCCGAGCTCGGCCTCGATTCGTTCGCGGCCTACTACCGGCGCGCCCGGGAACTCGGCGAGTCCGAAACGATCGTCATGATCGATTGCCTCTGCACCCACGAGACCGCCTTCTTCCGCGAGGCCAAGCAATTCGAGCTGCTCGCCACAAGGATCTTGCCCGCCTGGAAGGCCGAAGCGGAAGCGGGCGATCGGCTGCGGCGGGTGAACGCCTGGAGCGCCGCCTGTTCGACCGGCGAGGAGCCGTTTTCGCTTGCGATGATGCTCGCCGCCAACCTGCCGGCCGAGGAGGGGTGGCGGATCGAGATCCTCGCCTCCGATCTTTCGACCCGAATCCTGGCTCTCGCCCGCGAGGCGGTCTGGCCGGCGGAGCGCGCCGCCGCGATCCCCGAGAGCTACCGCAAGCGGTTTCTCCTGCGCGGCCGAAACCTTCAGGAAGGGAAGGTCAAAGCGGCGCCGGAGCTTTCCGCTCTGGTGCGCTTCGAGCGGATCAACCTCGCCGCGGTGAGCTATCCGGTAGAGACCGGCCTCGATCTGATTTTCTGCCGCAACGTCTTGATCTATTTCGATCCCCCCACCAGGAAAGGCGTGATCGCGCGCCTCGCGCACCACTTGAAACCGGGTGGGCTGCTTTTCCTCGGCCACGCCGAGAATCTTGCCGGTGCTGCCGGTCCCGATTTTCGCCCGGAGGCGCCGAACGTCTATCGCCGCACGTCGCCGGGTGAGCCCGTGACGGCGCTTCGCCCGCCGGTGGTCCGATGACCGCGCGACGTTTCCCCACCCTCGGCCCGCACCGGGTGCCCGCGGGGCGGCCGATCCGCGTTCTGGTGGTCGACGATTCGGCGGTCATGCGCCAGTTCATGACCGCGCTGCTCGGGTCGCAAGCGGACCTGTCGGTTGCCACCGCCGCCGATCCGATCCTCGCGCTCGCAAAGATCGAGCGCGAACGGCCGGACGTCATCTTGCTCGATCTCGAAATGCCGAGGATGGACGGCCTGGCGTTTCTGCGCCAGCTGATGCGCGACGATCCGATCCCGGTCGTCGTCTGTTCGAGCCACGCGCAGCACGGCACCGCAGCTGCCTTGGCAGCGCTCGACGAGGGGGCGGTGGAGGTGGTCGCGAAACCGGCCTCGGGGTTGCGCGCGTTCCTCGAAGAGTCGGCGGAGAGCCTGCTCGAAACGCTGCGCGGGGCGAGCCAGGCGCGGCTGGCGAAGCGGGTGCAGCGGGCGAGGATCCCACGGGCCGACGAACCGCGGCGGCAGCCGCGGCCCGAACGGCCGGAGTTCAGGGCGGCGCCCTCATTCTGGCCACGGATCGTCGCGATCGGCGCCTCGACCGGTGGGCCGGAAGCATTGCGTGAGCTGCTCGGTGCGCTCCCGGCCGACTCGCCGCCGCTCTTGGTGGTGCAGCATATGCCGCGCGCCTTCACCGGAGCGTTCTCCCGCCGCCTCGACCAGATGTGCGCGATCGAGGTCGTCGAGGCGACCGATGGCTGCCCGGTGACGCCCGGGCTAGCGTTGATCGCGCCGGGCGATCAACATCTCGTCCTGGTGCGCCAGGGGGATCAGCTCGCGGTTCGGCTGTCGGACGAACCGCAGGTCAACCACCACCGGCCGAGCGTGGATGTTTTGTTCTCTTCGGTGGCCGCGATCGCGGGCCAAGGTGCGGTCGGCGTGCTGCTCACCGGAATGGGCGCCGACGGTGCGCGCGGCCTGCTCGCCATGCGCCGGGCGGGCGCACGTACGCTCGCCCAGGATGAAGCCACTTCGGTGATCTACGGCATGCCGAAAGAGGCGATGGCGCTCGGCGCCGCGGAAGAAGCGGTGGCGCTCGACCGGCTCGCCAACCGCCTGCTCAGCCTGGCGCGAGATCTTCAACCGTCCCGATCCCGCACCCCCGCCGGGCGCCTTCTCGCGTGACTCTTGATTTCGGCATTCACACGATGCCAAGATCGGGTCAAATATAGCGGGAAGTCGGAAATTTCGGCCGAGCGTTAGAGCGCTCTAGAGGCCGGCGACTTCTCCCGCGAGAAAGGAGCCGGGTTCGTTATGCCGCAGCAAGGAACGGTCAAGTGGTTCAACAACGCCAAGGGATTTGGATTCATCCTGCCGGAAGAGCAGGGCAACGACGTCTTCGTGCATCACACCGCGATCGTCGCCGACGGCTATCGCACGCTCACTCAAGGGGAGCGGGTGACGTTCGAGCTGATCGAAGGGCCGAAAGGGCACCAGGCGAGGAACGTGCTGCGCGAACATTAGGAGGCCACCCAGGCCTACCCATCGCAGGCCCCAAGCCACCCAGGCCTTCAGCCTGGGCTGACGTGACGCGTCCCTTCAGGCCGCACGCAACCGCACCGCGGTTTTTGTATCTAGGCCTGAAAGGCCGTCTCCCGTTAGCCCAGGCTGAAGGCCTGGGTTGTGGGCGCCTGGGGGGTGAGGGTGAAGGCTCCTACTTGAGGATGGTCGCCTTCTTGAGGATCACCGCCTCGACCGGTACATCCTGAAACCCGCTCTTGGTCGTGGTGGGCGTTTTTCCGATCACGTCGACCACCGCGGTGCCTTCGACCACCCTGCCGAACACCGCGTAGCCCCACCCTTGCAGGCTCTTTTCCTTGTGGTTCAAGAACGCGTTTTGGTCGCCCGTGTTGATGAAGAACTGCGAGCTGGCGCTGTGCGGATCGTTGGTGCGCGCCATCGCGACCGTGTACTTGTCGTTCTTCAAGCCGTTGTCCGCCTCGTTCTGAATCGGCGGCTTGCCCGGCTTCTGCTTCATGTCGGCGGTGAAGCCACCGCCCTGGACCATGAAATTGTCGATCACCCGGTGGAAGATCGTGCCATCGTAGTGGCCGGCGCGCACGTAGGCGAGGAAGTTCTCGGTGCTCTTGGGCGCCTTGGCGGCCTCGAGTTCGATCACGATCTTGCCCTTGCTGGTTTCGAGCGCCACGCGCGGATTCTTGGCCGGCGCGGGGGCCGGTTTGGACGCCGGAGCGGCGGAGGCCGCGGTGCTGCCGATCAGGACCAACGAGGCTAGGACGTAATGTGAGAGGGTCATTCGAAATGTCTCCTTTTGGATCGTCGAAGGCGCAAGATGCTAGCACGGTGCCAGCGGTTGGCTCGATCGCTTCGGAACGGCCCGGGCCGGTCGGAATCGTGCTCGCAGGGGGGGCCAGCCGGCGCTTCGGACGCGACAAGGCAACGCTTGAAATCGCCCGGAGCCGAGAAGGCGGGGAGGGCGAAACCGGGGTCGAAACCTTGGCGGAGTGGGCTTTACGCCGTCTCGCGGAGGTCTGCGGAGAGGTGGCGGTGGCGGACGGGGGGCGCGGCCTGTTGGCCGGGATCTCCACGCTCGCCGACGGCCCGGGGCGGGGCCCGGCCGCCGGCCTTCTCGGTGCCGCACGTGCCTTTCCGGCACGTGCCCTCCTGGTTCTCGCCTGCGACCTTCCCGCCGTGTCGGCCCGGCTGCTGGCAAAGATCGCGGCGATCGCGGCCGGGGGAGACTTCGACCTCGTGCTGCCGCGCTGGGAGGGCGGCGCCGAGCCGCTTGCCGCGCTCTACGGCCCGAAGGCGCTCGCCGCGCTCGATCGCCGGGTGGCGGCGGGGAACTTCGCCCTCTACGACCTCGCGGAGCGACCTGGAATGAACGTCGCCACGCTTTCCGCGGCGGATCTGCTGCCGTTCGGTCCCCCGGAGGAGATCTTCGCCAACGTCAACACCCCTGAAGATCTCGCCCGCTGGTTGGCGCGAAGCGAGAGAGGCTGACCCGCTCGCGGCCAGAACTTAAGCGGCGCGAAACAACGCTCCGGCCCTCCGGCGGATCGGTCCGCCCAGGCGCCGGAGGAGTCCGCCGAACCACAGGAAGACTCCTGGGAAAGCCGGGATTGCTCCGGAGATGCCCAGGAATCTTCCTGGTAACCCGCGGTGCTCCACGACCTTCCCGGAGTCGATCCGACCTTCGCGCTCGCCCGGCAGACGGTCGCCGAGTTGCGGGAGGCGCAGGCCGATCTCCAGCGGTTGGAAGGGCAGAGGAAAGGGGTCGTCGTCCGCCGCCGCCAGCTCGACCTGGAAGCCGAACAGGCGATCCGCCGGCTCTCTGCCCTCGCGCGCGCCCTCATGGGGTTCGCCAATCCGGCGCTAGAGACCTTCGGCGTCCGCTCCGAGGACCGCAGGCGCCGCGCCCGAAGCGCCAAGGAGCCGGCCAAGCCTGAGGCGGCGGCGTCCGAAGCGGTGGGCTGATCGCGGGAGGCGATTCGCGCTTTTGCGCCGCTCGGTTCGCCGGAAGAGATGTTCGCGAGCGTCAACTGGCCGGAGGATCTGGCGCGGCGGTTGGCCCGGGCGACGGGTGTTTCTCCCCTGCCACAGAGGGCGATGCATTTCTCGCCTGTGGGGAAATAGCTCCCAGCAAGAAGAAGCCCGAGATCCGCGCGAGTAAGGAGAACAGGCGTAGAATAAGGTAGAGCAAAAGGCTCAAACCATAGAGATATGTTGATGCGTCGCAATGAAGTTTAAGGAAGACCGCCCGTAAACTCGGCGGCCGAGGTTTAGCCCACCTTATTCATACTCGGGCCGAGATGAGAGGAGAGAGGGCATATCCATGGGTGAACGGTTCTCCGGGGAGTATGAATAAGGTGGCGGAGTCGTGGCTCCGAGGATTCTCGGTACGGTTGTTCGCAAGAAACATTGGAGGAGGAATTCCATGGCAGACTTTGAACCCGATCAAGACTCAGTTTCTCGCGCAGAGGGGCTCTCCGCTCAGCTTCTCCGTGACCTCCGACAGTTTTCGGAGGAAGGATTCAGGCGCCGAGGGGAGAGCGAACTGTTCACCGAGCACCGGTATAGGGATCAAGCGGAGGGGGTCCCAATAGAGGACGTGCTTCATAACCTTGGTCGAATGGCCGGCGAATTCTCGTTGGTGCGCCACCGGGGTTTAGGAGCAGTCCCGTGCTTGCGCCTAGAAGATGGCGAGCTGGCTCCTCTCTCCATGGACCAGTTCGGCGGCAGCGGGCACTGGTCCAGTCCCGATTGGTACCACTTGGCGGGGTATTATGATTATGTACTCATGCCGCAGTACGAGCAGTTGGAAGAGCTATCTAAGGAGGAAAGAGAAGACATCACCTTTGAAGGTGTCGAAGCCGCGGAGGGTGCGGTTGGGCGAAACCTGTTCTCTTTTCTTTCTTTTCGATTCGCCGGCATGAAGGAGTGGACTAATTGGGCCAGGGAAACGGAAGGCGGTCCGAACTCTCCTTCAAGTCACCAGAGCAGGAGCGCGAATTCGTCGGTTTCCCCTCCAATTGCGCCCGGTGGAGGCCTGCAGATTAAAGTGTCTTGTCGGACTCCTGGCCTCCGAATCCATATTTCCCCCGCCTATTTCGTAACGTGGACTTACTTCGGCAGCCCAACTTCACCTGTTACTAGCTATGTTCTTCCGGGCCGCTACATTTTCGCTGGCGATGGACCCATGCTTCCGCGTAAGCGGCGGGACAACGGAGTCTTCTCGATCCCACCTACCTATCAGCCGTCGCTTATGAGGTTCTGATATGCAAGCAATTACGCCGGATTACGGTCCCTTCGCCCCGGTTGTGGGTTATGCCGGAGCAATTATGGCTGCAGGTGGCGCGCTCTTTCTCCTGTGGGGGGGGAGAATGCGGAAGTGGCGCCCCCCAGATGAGGATCTTCCCGGTACAGGGCAGGCCTTGGTCCTCTTGTTGTGTGGTGTCGGTATGGTGTTGCAGTGGTACTTTGCTGCCCCAGGTTCAATTGATTGGTTCCTTGGATCTGTGGCGTTGTTGGCTATTGCGTGCGTGCTCTGTTTCCTGCGATATAGCGGTCTGCTAGGTACTCATGTCTATATCAAGCGAGTTGCGGTCGGCCCAGCTAAGACCATCGAGGTCCGAATCCTTGGTGGGCGCACTTTGCTTCCGGAAGCGGAGAGTAAAAGGAGGCAACATGGTGTGGACACACAGACGCTTCTTGAGGGCGCGGCATACAAAGAAGATCTGCTTTGGAGTCGTGCTGAACGACAATGGGTCAAACAGCGGGTGCTCCTGCTCTTTATCCTGACACTCGTCCTTGGAACCTCTGCGCTTACCGGGGCGAGTTTTGCGACCCAAGTATTACTTACGAGGAAGGCTGCAGCAAGCACTGTGCGCGCTCCAGAAGCCCTACCGAGGGTGCCATAAAAATCGCCGCGGCGTATCCGGCCTCTCCTAAACTAAACTAAGGCGGAGGACCGGACGCCGGCTCTACCGCGCCCTGGCCGCGACGATCGCCGCGGCCATCGCGATCTTGTGATCCTTGTCCCAGGGCAGCCCGATGGACCTCCTTAGCTGAAGGAAGTGGGCATCGGGGTCCTCCAGGCCAAGCGCCTTGCTCGCCGCATCAAATACCTTCTTCGCGTCGTACCAGTGGACGGCCCAACCGCGCGCTTCGGCCGCGGCGGCCATCGCCTCGCGGAACATCACACAGTCGGCGATGTTCTGCTACGGCACCTGCTGTAGCAAGGAGTGGACGAAGGCGCGAAAGCCCCGACCGACGTGGAGCGAACTATGGTTGAGGAGCCGGTCGACGTGTTGCACGAAGTCCCGGCGGTCAAAACGCCCATCGGCGTATGCCCTCAACAGGATTCCAAACGAGCCTGACACCACAAGGCCGCGAGATTCGAGACTCGACCGCAATGCGAGGTCATCAGTCAGCGCCGGGATTCTCGCCGACTTTCGACTCTCGGCAACGAACAGCACCGCGAGATCCGTCTCCTGTAGGTCAGGAGCCGAAAATCTCAAGCTTTCGATCTCGGTGGGCTCAACCTCGATCGTCTGCGAAGCGATCCCGACCTCTTCGAGATCCGCGAGGTCGATTCCCCGCATCCCAAGCTCCGTCACCACCCGATCCGGTAGGAGCAGGAGCTCGAAAATGTTCAGGGATGACAGACAACCGATTTCGTGGAGATGAAGGACAGGACCCGTGTCGGCGATCGCCTCAGGCACGTTTCAGGCCCCAAGCGAGATCCTTCTCGAAAGCATCCCTTCGCCGCTCGATCTCCCGCAGACGGTCCGCTCCAATCTCCTCGACCATCCAGGCGCGTGGAACCTCTCCCGCGAGGAACGCCTGGACCAGCGCGTCCTGATAGATCTCAGCGAGACCCGCCCGGAGCGCATCGGCGAGCACTTCCGCCTCCTGGCGCCTTTGGTGGGTGGCGACGAATTCGATTTGTTCGGCGAGGGATCGCGACATGGCCTTTAGATTATACGCCGCCCCGAGCGGGCCACACGGCCGAATCGGCTCAGACGCCTGCACGGGGAGCCTTTTCGCCAGGCGCTCGCCTCAGACATCGATCGCCTCCCCGGGTCCGCCGCAGGCGGGGCAGGGGCAGAGGTCGCGCAGGAAGCCGTAGCGATAGATGCCGGTGCCGTGACCGTCGGACCAGGCGATCGAGATCGCATAGTTGCCGACCGGTTGGATACTTCCCGCGGTCACCGGCACCCCGGCGGGGCGAAAGCGGATTTTCAGGTTGGAATGTCCCTGGCAGGCCGCGCAGGGGCACCAGCCGCGCAGGTAGTCGTACGGGTACTCCCCGACATGGCCGTCGCTCCAGGTGAGGCGCAGAGCGTTCGTCTCGGGCAGGCGGCGGGCTTCGGTGAGGGTCGGTTCCGGGGTGGGCGGCATGAGCGGCATGCTACCAGGGGGGCGAAACATCGCGGTGAAGCGGAGCGTAATCGCCTTGTGGTAAAAGTGTCTGTGATGTTAGAGCGGATTCAACGACAGGAGAACCTTCCATGCCCAAGACGTCCCCTTCCCTTCGCCTCACCCTGCTATCCCTCGCCTTCGCGGGCGCTTTCGGTTCGGCTCAGGCGTTCGCTCAGGCCCAAATCCAGATCACCCCGATCGCGGGCTACCGCACCAGCGGTTCGCTCAGTGCCGCGGATCGAGATTTCCTCGACGACGCAAACGTCGAGGTCGACCGGAGTTCGGTGTTCGGCGTGATCGTCGATATCCCGTTCGGCCGGAGCGGCTTCGGTCTCGAGCTGCTGGCCAACCGGCAGGAGAGCGCGCTCACCATCGATCCCGGCCTGTTCGAGCCGACCGAAACGCTCGGCGACGTCGAGCTCACCTACGTCCACGGCGGCATCTATTACGAGTGGCAGGGCGGCCAGGTCGTACCTTTCATCGCGGCAACCGGGGGCGTCACCCGGATCGATCCCAAGTTCAGCGGCGTCGAGGTGGAAGACCGCGCCTCCGCGTCGTTTGGCGGCGGCGTGAAGATTTTCTTCAACCAGAACTTCGGGCTGCGGCTCGAAGGGCGCGGCTATTGGACCGACCTGAACACCCGCATCCGCGATGATCGCCGACGCCGCGACTCGTCGGTCGATGACGCCCTCTACCAGGGCGAGGCGTCCGTTGGGTTGATCTTCGCCTTCTGAGCGGGACGGCCGTCGGCCTATCCCTACCCCGCACCGACCTCGAATTCGACCGGACCGCAGGTGAGGTCGATCGGTCGATGTCGGTCGCGGGGTCGCGGGATTTCGCCTTGCCCGGTCAGCGTATCGAGGAGACCTCGATCGAACGACACGCTGTAGCGGCCCGGCGCCGCGAAGGAGTACGCCGATGCGGCGTCGACCACCCGTTCGGTCGAGGCGTTCGCCTCGATCCGCACGTACTCCTGCGTCCCGGGATCGCCGCGCTTCACCATCGGCCCCTGGTATTCGAGCACGCGGCCGTCGGGGCCGATGATCCGGAGCGCGTCGCCGCGGAAGTCTTCGAGCGGGGTTCCCCAGCGCAGGACCCAGACCGGTGCCGACCCGCCGTTGGTGAGCACGAACGAGATCTCGATCGGCTCGCCGACCTTCGCCGCGCGCGGTGGACCGAGCCGGCAGGAGAGGGTCGGCGGGGGGGGCCGGAGCGGTTCGGAGGAGATCATGCCTCAAGAGTTGCCGTAGCGGTAACCCTGGCGCGCCTTGACCTTGAACTCCGGGTTGGTCAGCTTGACCTCGACCTCTTGGAACCCGGCCTTGCCGGCCGGTCGCTCCTTCGAATAGGCGAGCAGGTAGTAGCCGTTGTTCTCCGCAGAGATCTTCTCCAGCGGCGTGGAGAAGCTGACGAAGTTGAACAGGTAGGTGCCGCCGGTATCCGCGGCGAGCTGATTCATCCCGCCGGAGAGCGTGTGCTCGGTTCCGGCCGGCGTCAGGTCGATCGTATAGGCGGCGATGTTCGCATCGTTCAGCGCCTGTTGGGTCGGTGCGTAATAGCGCGGATCGGGAAGGTACTGGCCGAAGCTGTTGATCTGGCCGAAGCCGGTCGTGAAGAAGAGCAGGTTCTTGCGCCCGACGATCGGAGCAGCGGCCTCTGCGAGCACGGTGAGCGCGTCGTAGATACTTTCCGTCTTGTCGCGTAGCGCTTTGCCCTTGGGCAGCCGGGCGAGCAGAGAGGGGGTCTTTGCGGTGTCGCCGATCCGCGACGGCCACTCGCTCTCCGGGTCCTTGCCCGAGACGGCGTCCTGGATCGCGGCGGCGAGCGCCCGCTGGTCGCGCGTGAAGTCGGAGTGGACCTTGAGCTTGCGGTCGTAGGTCAGAACCGCGACCCAGTCGTTGGCCAGCAGCTTGCCCACCCACTCCTTGGCCTTGCGCGCGGCCTGCATTTGTTGACTGACCAGCTCGGGGGCATCGAGGGAGAGCGACCGGACATCATCGAACAGGAGAACGAAGTAACGGTTCTCCAGGGTGGTTTCACCAGCGTTGGCACTCGTCTCGGCGTTTGCCGCCGAGCCGAGAAAGCGCCGGTTGCTGTAGAACGTGAGGCCGGCGAGATCGACCGGCTTGCCGCCTTCGGTCACTCGGAAGTCGTTCGGTCCGAGCCCGACGATCACGTTGCCCTGGCGGTCGGTGACCAGGACGTCCAAGAGGACCTCGCGGACATCTACCCGTCCTTCGAACTGGGCCGAGGGGGGGGCCTCGGCGGCCTCCGCGGAGAGGGTGGAGGTCGCCAGGATCGGCACGAAAAGAAGAGGGAGGAATCGACGCATGGGTGGGTCTCCTTTGGCTGTCTGAGACTTGCGAGATAGCAATCGGTAGGCCAGGCCGCGCCGCGCGAGCGTTGGGGCCGGAACGTCCTCCCTCGGTGACGCCCTATCCTTCTTTTGTCCCCGGATAGAAACCGCCCGCTTCGGCATAGCGGTGGAGCGCCCGGCTCGGGGCGTGGCGTTCGCCGACCTCTCGCTCTAGGATTTCGAGCTTTTCGATCAGGTGGGGAAGCCCCACGCCGTCGGCCCAGCGGCAGAGGCCGCCGCGGAACGGTGGGAACCCGGTGCCGAAGATCAGCGCCAGATCGAGGTGCCCTGCGTCGGCGACCACCCCCTCGTCGAGGCAGCGTGCGGCTTCGTTCACCATCGGCAGGACCATCCGCTCCGCCAGGTCGGCGAGCCGCACGTTGTCGGCTTTCGGGGAGAGCCCGAGCAGGCTGTAGACGGCGGGGTCGGGCGTAGTCCGGCGCCCCTTCTCGTACAGGTAGAGGCCGCGCTGGTTTTTGGCGCCGAGCCGGCCGTCGCCCGATAGGCGATCGATCCACTCCGGCAGCGGCAGACGGTCGGCGAACGCCTCGTGGAGGATGTGGGCCACTTTGATCGCGACGTCCAAGCCCACTTCGTCGGTGAGCTCGATCGGACCGAGCGGCATGCCCCAATCGGTCATCGCCCGATCGAGGTCTTCCATCCGCCGACCTTCATCGAGCAGCCAGAGCGCCTCGGTCGAGTAGAACATCAGCAGGCGGTTGACCAGAAAACCGGGCGTGTCCTTGACCAGCACCGGCGTTTTACCGAGTCGGCGGGTTAGCTCGAAGACGGTGTTCGCCGCCGCCGGATCGCACCCTTCGGGGACGATCACTTCGACCAGCGGCATCTTGTGCACCGGGTTGAAGAAGTGCATGCCGACCACCCGCTCCGGGTGGGGCGTCAGCGCGCGGATCTGTGCGATCGGCAACGACGAGGTGTTCGAAGCGAGCACCGCGCCCGGCGCGGCGTGGGCGGCCAACTCGCGGAACACCTCCTGCTTGATCGCCAGCTTCTCGATCACCGCCTCGATCACAAAGTCGGCGCGCTCGAAGCCAACGTAGTCGAGGGTTGGCGCGAGCAGCGCGAGCTTCTTCTGCATCGCGGCCTTGGTGATCCGCCGCCGCTTGAGGCTCCAGTCGAACAGCTTGCGCGCGTGCGCCATCCCCAACCCCAAGGCCTCGGCGCGCACATCTTTCATTCGCACCGCCAGCCCCGCCTGGTCGGCGATCAGCTGAGCGATCCCGCCGCCCATCACGCCCGCGCCGACCACGGCGGTCGAGCGCACCGCGCGCGGTTCCACCCCGGGGATGCCGCTCTCCCGTTTCGCCTCTTCGGTCAGGAAGAACAGATGGAGGAGGTTTTTGGCGACGGGCGAGACCGCCAACTCGGCGGCGGCGCGCACCTCCGCTTCGAAGCCCGCGGCGGCTCCCTCTTCGAGGCCGATGCGCACCACCTCGAGCGCGCGCTCGGGCGCGGGGTACTGTCCCCTGGTGGTCTTCGCGAGCTGCTTCTTGGCCTGGCTGTAGACGATCCGCCGGCCGAGCGGGTTGCCGTTGAGCAGAGAGGCTTTGAGGCTCGAGCGTCGCGCCGGCCGTTCCTTCTGGTCGCACACCGCGAGCGCAAAATCGCGGACCCGGTCGAAGAAACCGGCGTCCGGCAGGAGCGCATCGACCAGGCCCATCCTGAACGCGCTCCTTCCTGAGACCGACTTGCCGGCGAGGATGATGTCGAGTGCTGCGGTGAGGCCGACCAAACGGGGCAGCCGGGTCGAGCCCCCCCAGGCCGGCAGGATGCCGATCCGCGTCTCGGGCAGGCCGATGCGCAAGTCGGAGCGGTCGCTCGCGACGCGGTAGGTCGAGGCGAGCGACCATTCGAGCCCGCCGCCCAAACAGACGCCCGAGATCGCGGCGACGGTGGGGAAGGGGAGCGCCTCCCAGGCCGCAAACAGCCGCTGGCCGGTGCGCACCGCGGCGGCCACTTGCGTCGGGTCGGTGACCGAGGCGATGGCCTGCACGTCGGCGCCCGCGATGAAGGTGCCCGGCTTACCCGAGGCGAGCACCAGGCAGCCGATCTCGCGCCGCACCTCGGGGGTGCTAAGTCGTTCGAGCAGCGCTTCCAGCTCGGCGAAGACCGAGGGCTGGAAGATATTGACCCGCTTGTCGGGCAGGTTGAACGTCAGGGTGGCGAGGCGTTCGCCCCCCAGTTCCAAGCGCAACGCCTCAGTCATTCAGCCGTCTCCCTAGTCGCCGCGCTTGGCATCGGCTTCGGCGTAAAGCCGGTCGATCACTTCGCCGTACTTCTGGTTGATCACCCGCCGCTTGACCTTCATCGTGGGGGTGAGTTCGCCGGTCTCGATGGTGAACTCCTCGGGGAGGATCTCCCAGGCGATCAGCTGTTCGAACTTCGCGAGCTTCTTGTTGACCAGAGAGACCTCTTGGCCGAGCAGGGCGCGCACTTCGCTCCGGGCGAACAGCGCCGCGCGTTCGGTCGGCAGCCCTTGCTTGGCGGCCCACCCTTTCAAGGTGTCGTAGTCGGGGACCAGGAGCGCCGAGAGGAACTTCCGGCGGTCGCCGATCACCACCGCTTGAGAAACGTAGACGCTCGACTTGAGCGCGTTCTCGATCGGCGCCGGGGCGATGTTCTTGCCGTTGGCGTTCACGATCAGCTCTTTCTTCCGATCGGTGATGCGCAGGAATCCCTCGGCGTCCACCTCGCCGATGTCGCCGGTGTGGAACCAGCCGTCGGCGTCGATCGCCTCTTGGGTCGCCTCGTCGAGCCCCCAATAGCCGCGCATGATGTTCGGTCCCTTGGCCAGGATCTCGCCGTCCTCGGCGATCTTCACCACCACGTCACGCACGGCGCGGCCGACGGTACCGAGTTTCGCGAAGCCGGGGGAGTTGACCGAGATCATCGGTGAGGTCTCCGACAGGCCATACCCCTCGAAGATCGAAATGCCGGCGCCCCAGAAGAACTCGGCGATGTCGCGGCCGAGGGGGGCGCCGCCGGAGATCGCGAGTTCGAATCGGCCGCCCAAGCGCGCCTTGATCTTGCTGAACACCAGCTTGTCGGCGATGGCCAGCTGGAAGCCGAGCAGGCCGCCGGGGTGGGTTCCCTTCAGGCGGTATTCGATCGCCCGTTTGCCCAGGGAGACCGCCCAATGGAACAGCTTCTGGCGGATCGGCGAAGCCGCGGCCACCCCTTCGTTCACCCGGGCGATCAGCTTCTCGTAGACCCGCGGCACTGCGACGAAGATGTGCGGCCGGACCTCTTGCAGGTTCTGTGGCACGGTGTTGACCGATTCGGCGTAGGCGATCGTTACGCCCCTGTAATAGTAGAAGTAATCGACCGTCCGCTCGAATGAGTGCGACAGCGGCAGAAACGAGAGCGCGGTCGTGTGGGCGCCGACCTGCGGGAAGAGTTCCGCCGCGGCGAGCAGGTTCGAGGTGATGTTGCCGTGGGTGAGCATGACCCCCTTCGGCTGGCCGGTCGTGCCGCTGGTGTAGATGAAGGTCGCGAGATCCTCCGGCTGGCAGGCGCGCGCCGAAGCCTCGAACTTCGCCCGGTCGTAGCCGGCACCTTTCTCGATCAGATCGGCGAACGAGAGCACGCGCGGATCGTCGGACGTTCCCTTGATCAGCACGATCTTCTCGACCTTCGGCATCATGGCCGAATGTTGGAGGAAGCCCGCGAGGTGGGCTTGGGTCTCGGCGATCACGATCCGCGCCCCGCAGTCGTTCGCGATGTAAGCCGACTGATCGGCCGTGAGCGTCGGGTAGATCGGAACCAGGACCGCGCCGAGGCTGAGGATCGCAAAGTCGGTCGCGGCCCAATGCGGGCCGTTGTCCGACATCAGCGCGACGTGGTCGCCGCGGCGGACGCCGAGTTCTTCGAACGATTTGGCCAGCCGGAAGACCTGGTCGGCGAGCTGGGCGGACGAGATCGGCCGGTACGTCCCTTCCACCTTGTGCATCAAGCAATCGGGCTTGCCGAGGTTGATGGCGTGCAGGAACAGCTCCGACAGAGTGCGGATCGACATAGCGGGACCCCTCCTCGATTCTTTGCGTGCGGCATCATTGTATCCCAGCCGTTCGCGCGGGCATCGGACCAGATCTCGGAATGGGTCGGCGGATCGAGACTTCCCTTCCGGTCCCATGGCTCGATCGCAGGCCGCTTGACCGCCGGGCGACCTCGCGGTATCTTCTCGCCCTCCCGCGACGAGGCCGGCATCGGCACGTAGAGCTCGCCGGTTGCGGGGGGATTCGCCCATCCCGGTGGCGAAATCGCTGGACGCCGCAGTTCGTCGGGGCGTAGCTCAGCTTGGTAGAGCGCACGGTTCGGGACCGTGAGGCCGGAGGTTCAAATCCTCTCGCCCCGACCAAATCTCCTCCCGCAGTTCGCTTCTCTCGAACAATTTCCTCGGTGCGCTCTCTTGTTTCGGCGTAGACTCGAGCGAACCCTTTGGCACGAGGAGATGCGCCCGTGATCTTGGCTTTCACCCTGTTCTTCGTCGGCCTGGTCGCCGCGCTCCACATCTATTTCCTGGTGCTGGAGATGTTCCTCTGGACCAAGCCGCTCGGCCGGAAGGTGTTTCGCCTCACCCCCGAGAAGGCCGAGATGACCAAGGCCCTCGCGGCCAACCAAGGCCTCTACAACGGATTCCTGGCCGCCGGCCTGATCTGGAGCCTGATCCTCGGCCCCGAGGGGATCTGGATCCGCATCTTCTTCCTCACCTGCGTCCTCATCGCCGGCCTCTATGGCGCCGCGACCGTGGGCAAGAAGATCCTCTACGTCCAGGCGCTGCCGGCTGCGATCGCCCTGGTGCTCACGCACCTACACTGAGAGGGGCGAGCGGGTTGTTTCACGCCGCGTTTCGGTCAGCCAACCCGGTCCCGACGCAGGCCGTTAGCCTGGGCTAACGTGAGACGGCCTTTCAGGCCTAAAGCGCTGCGGACTGCGCTGCATTGTGCGGCCCAACGGGCCGCGTTACGTCAGCCCAGGCCAACGGCCTGGGTTGGGGCAGGTGGGTCGAGCGCGCCGTGTTCACGGCCGACCCCATCCGACCCAGGCCGTTGACCGACCCCATTCGACCCAGGCCGTTGACCTGGGCTAACGTGAGACGGCCTTTCAGGCCTAAAGCGCTGCGCTGCATTATGCGGCCCAACGGGCCGCGTTACGTTAGCCCAAGCCAACGGCCTGGGTTGGCGGGTGTGGTATTGCTGGGTTGGCGGGGGTGGTATTGCGGGCGCCGCCGAGTTACGATCTTACGATCCGGAGGGTCGATTCTCGCGGCTACTCAACATGCCTCAGTCCTTGGCGCGTCTCCTGGTTCACGTCATCTTCAGCACGAAATATCGTGCGCCGCTTTTGTCGCCTGCGGTGCGTCCAGCCGTCCACCAATACCTCGGCACGGTTCTGCGCGACCACGATTGCCCTGCGATCCGGATCGGTGGGGTCGAGGATCATGTCCACCTCCTCTTCGGCCTGTCGCGCAAGCTGGCGATCGCCAAAATCGTGGAGATCATCAAGACCAGCTCGTCGAAATGGCTCAAGCTCCAGAGCCCGAGCCTTGCGGAATTTCATTGGCAAGCCGGCTACGGTGCCTTCTCGGTCAGCCCCTCGCAGATGGAAGTGGTTATCCGCTATATAGAGAACCAGGAGGAGCATCACCGAGAGGTGACGTTCCAGGACGAGATGCGTGGAATCCTAGAGCGTCACAGCGTGGAGTTTGATGAACGGTATGTTTGGGATTAAGCCGCCCGAGTCCACGGACCCCGAATACCCCCGAATACCAATGCCGCTATCCCTGCCGACCCCATCCGACCCAGGCCGTTGACCGACCCCATCCGATCCAGGCCGTTGACCTGGGCTAACGTGAGACGGCCTTTCAGGCCTAAAGCGTTGCGGACTGCGCTGCATTGTGCGGCCCAACGGGCCGCGTTACGTTAGCCCAGGCCAACGGCCTGGGTTGGGACGGCGGGTGTCGAGCGCGCCGTGGTCCCTGCCGACCCCATCCGACCCAGGCCGTTGACCGACCCCATTCGACCCAGGCCGAAGCCTAGGGCAGCGGTACCCGCTGGTACAGAAAGCCGTCCAGGTAGGCGCAATCGAACGTGGCCACCGGGCTCGAGGCCGGATCGAACGGGTTCTGGCCGGTCGGGAAGATCTTGCCCTGGCAGCTCGCGGCGAAGGTCTTGAGGTTCGGCGCGAACTGGAACACATAGTCGACCACCGCCATGCCGGAGTAGGTGGCGGCCGGGCCGGTGACGTCGAAGTTCAGATTGACGAAGCGGGCGACCAGACGTCGCGGCCCGGTCTTCTTCCACGAGCCGAAGCTGTCGCTGAACGTGAAACCCCCGGCGCCCGAGGTGACCTGGTCCGATAGGGAGATCTCTGCCGTGCCGTCGCTGTGCAGGTTGAGAATCTCCGCCCGCTCGGGGAGCGTCGCCGCGTAGGTGCCCGCGAAGTCGCCGCCGGGGTCGGCCGTGGCGATCAAGGGGGCGACGACTGCGAAGGCGGCCAACAACAGTGCGGTAAGGGTAGAGAGGGAACGACGGGTCTGTGCCATCAGAGCATCCTTTCTGGGAAGAGAAGCGGTCGGAGGTGCGGTAGAAGTCGCTATGGTACGCCCTAAACAGGGGGCGCTTCGAGTTGCGATCGGCGCGGGGAAACCGCCCCTCCTCCTGGCGTGCCTGCGCGAGACGTTCCCGGCCGGAACGAGCCGATCCTCCGCGCCATTCCGGTGATAGCCTCGCCGCATACGGAGGGTAAAATGACTCAACTTGAGAACCGAAGTTGGTGGAGCCGGAATTGGAAGTGGTTTGTTCCCGTCGGCTGCCTGTCCCTGCTCGTCCTGTTTGCGGCGTTCGTCGGTTCGATTTTCTTTGTCGCCGCCGGTGCGATGAAGTCTTCTGATGCCTATAAGGATGCCGTTGCGCAGGCGCAAGCCAGCCCGGCGGTCGTGGAAGCCTTGGGCACTCCGATCAAGACCGGTTTCTTCACCAGCGGGAGTGTCAACACCACCGGTCCCGGCGGTGACGCCGCGCTCTCGATTCCGATCTCCGGGCCCAAGGGTAAGGCCACGATTCAAGTGGAAGCCAAGAAGTCCGGTGGGGAGTGGACCTACTCGACACTCGTGGTGGAAGTGGAGAATCCTCAGCAGCGGATCGATCTGCTGGCGCAGGACGAACCGGCCGAATAGGGTCGAAGAGGACAGCTCTTGTTTCCTGTTCAGCTGATCTACCAGCTCGCCGCGCCCTCGGCAATCCACGGTGGTGCCGTAGAGACGCCTCAGTCCGCTACCACGACCGAACCGGGTGCAAAACGTCGGGGCGTCTCCGTGCGCGGCACCACCACCCCCAATCGGCCTGGCGGTTCCGCGGCCGCACAATCCGCAGCGGCCTACCTGTTGGCCCCGGGTTGCGGCGTCGGCGAATGGGCGACACCGTCGGGCCGCACAATCCGCAGGGGCCTACCTCTTGGCCCCGGGGGGCGTGTCGTGGTCGCTGGGGGGCGTTGCCGCCGCGGAGACGCCCCGACGGCCAGCACCCGGAAGGGATCGTGGTAGCGGACTGGGGCGTCTCTACCTATGGCGGGTCCGTTGGTCCCGATGGCTGGACCCGCCGCCCGTTGGGCAGCGGATCGGCGATCAGGAGGAGGTCGAGGTCGGGCTCGCTGGGACCGACGGCACCAGCCCCTGAGTCGGACGCAGCGCGCGGAGAAAGGCCTCGCCCGGGAGGCACCAGATGCCGTCGATGCGCAGCCGCTCCGCACCGCGATAGACCAGCAAGGCCTCCGCTTCCGGATAATCCTCCCGGAAGGCCCGCAACGCCCGCAGGTCATGCGGCCGAACGCGCGTCGTGTTCTTGACCTCGACGGCCCAGAAGCCGCTTGCGCCGTAGACCACGAAGTCCACCTCGACGCCCTTCCTTGTGCGCCAATAAAAGAGCTTGCAGTCGCTGCCCGAATAGGCGATCCAAGCCCGCAGATGTTGCGCCACGAGCCCTTCGAACGCGGCGCCTTCGATCTCTTCGTCGCGGTCGAGGGGGCCGCGCGGACGTAGCGCCCGGTAAACCCCCGCATCGAAAAGGTAGAACTTGGGATGACTCGCGGTCCGGCGCTGCGCACGGCGGGTGAAGACCGGCACGTGAAATGCCAGCAGGAGATCCTCCAGCACTTCCAGATAGCGCGCCACGGTGCGGCGTTCCACCTCGCACTCCCGCGCCACCTCGGTGGTGTTGAGGATCGAACCGTGTGAAAAGCTCACGGCTTCGAGGAAACGCGCGAAGCTGCCGGCGTCGCGAGCCCAGCCCTCGAGCCGGATCTCCTTCTGTTCAGGAAGGGGGAAAAACCGGCGCAGGATGTCCATTTTGCGGCCCAAATCGGAATTGCTGAGTCCATTTTGCGCCCTGCCCTTCTGCTCATGCCCCGTCTGCGGATCGAACGACAGCGTCAGGAAGTCGCCTTTGCGCGGGATGTAGGGCGGCATCCACCACACTTCCCGGTCACGAATACGGATCGGGGGTACCCGTTTCACCTGGCGCTCCCCGGCGGATCCTCGTCGACCGGCTTCGTGATGGTCGAGCAGGTGAAGTCGGTCGACTACGCGCAGCGCCGCGCGGCGTTCGTGGAAAGAGCGCCGATCGAATTCGTCGAGGACGTTCTGGCCCTGGTCGAGAGTTGCCTGGGCACCAAAGCATCCGCTCCCTAACCCGGCGGCGCAGGCTCAAGCTGATATCATCGCTGCCATGGCTGCCAAGAGTTTCGAACGCCAAGCCGCAGAGCGCCTCTATTTCTGCTTCGACATGTTCGACCTGGGAGCGGACATCGCGAAACCCGAAGCGCTCGAACCGCTCCTCGAAAGCCTCGTCGCCGTGGGCCTCGCCCCAGAGGCCCCCACCGCCACCGGCGGCCGGGCGTGGCGGACGTTGCGGTAGGTCCGGAACACCAGTGATCTGGCCCAGAACACCAGTGATCTGAGCCAGAACACCAGTGATCTGGACCAGAACACCACTGAGCTGGCCCAGAACACCAGTGATCTGAGCCAGAACACCAGTGATCTGGACCAGAACACCAGTGATCTGAGCCAGAACACCACTGAGCTGAGCCAGAACACCAGTACACGGTCGAGGCCGCACGCCATCACCGCCACCGTACGTCCGCCGGCGGCGAGGGCCGCGCGATGCGCCACGGCATCGACACCGCGCGCAAGGCCGCTGACGACGGTGACGCGGTTGGCGGCGAGG
>JANNIH010000119.1:0-16080 GCA_031404815.1 Holophagales bacterium
CGGGGGGGGGTTTTTTTTTTAACCCCCGACGGGCCTATCCGGATCTCAACTCACGCCCGGTATCGGCCGAAGGGTGTAACCGGTTTAGAACCGGTAGAAGAGACCGACTTCGGTCAACAGCGGATCGATCTTGATCGAACCCACGTCGGTATCCTGAGACAGATCGATATAGCGCAGGCCGCCGTGGAATCCCCACGGACCGTTGGCGCTGAATAGTAGGTCGAGTCCGATCTGAGCACCCCAGAGGAAGCGACGGTCGAATTGGGTCCTGAACCTGCGATCGCCCACCCGGTAGTCGAGATCCGTATAGCCGCCGAACCCCAAGAACGGCCCGACATACAGGTCGGCGCCGCCGGTGCCGAGCAGGTGGAAGTTCGGCCCGAGGGTGAGCGCGGAGAAGGTCGCCTTGGGCGAGTCGGTGCGGGTGAGCCTGAGGTCCTTCAAGCGGTAGTCGGATTTGCCACGGCCGAACAGCAGCGCACCTTCGAGACCGACCACCGGGCCGAACCTACGCTCGAGCGAGCCGCCGAGCCCAAAGCCGTTGCCGAGCTTGAAGCGCTCCCACGCCGGGCCATCGGGCAGAAGGATGTCGCGCCTCTGCTCGGTGCCGGTTGGGAAGGAAGCGAAGAGGAACCCGCGGGCGACCCAGCAGTCTAGGCAGCGATCGGCAACGGGCGGCAAAGGCTCGCGCTCTTCGACCGGTGGCGGAATCGGCGCGACCACCGGTTCGCAGCGGCTCACGCGGACGCTCTTTTCGCAGGACAACGGCTCGCCTTCGGGAGCGATCGTCCGGCTCGCCGCTTCACCCAGGTAGGCGAGGTTGCCGCAGATCTTGGGGATCAAGAAGCGGAAGACACGCGCCGTGCGCGCCGGTCGGGGCGCACCTTCCGCCCGCACGGTGACGACGGCATCGAGATCGTACGGTTCCTGATCCGCCACCACCCGACTCGCGCCCGTGCCGCCGACTTC
Organism: Holophagales bacterium; assembly: GCA_031404815.1. Classification (GTDB taxonomy): domain Bacteria; phylum Acidobacteriota; class Thermoanaerobaculia; order Multivoradales; family UBA5704; genus DASYKS01. The sequence continues at coordinate 970 of JANNIH010000119.1, forward strand.
AACCGCCGGTTGATCGCCTGCGGCGAAAGTGACCCGCGCATCCGGGCTCGTGCCGCGGATGTCGATGTTCAACGTCGGGCGCTCGGGCGTACAACTGCGCGTAGCGCTGACGGCGCAGTTGGCCGGCTCGGCCACCGGCTCGGGATCGGGAATCGCGACCGTGATCTCGAACGCCGGATAGCTCCTCGCCAGACGCAAACAGGCGGGCGGGATGATGTCGAACCGATTCGGCTTGGGCTGATACGCCATCCAGAGGATGGCCTCGTCCCGCTTCATCGAGCGCTCAATGATGCCCGAACCGCTCCTGATTTCCTCGATCAGCGCCGCGGCTACGACCGGGCCGAGGCTCGGATCTTTGGTGACCACGATGTTGATACTGGCTTCGAGCTGGGGGAGGCGCCTGCGCAAGCTCGCGAGGTCGCCGAGAGGCTGCCGGGTGACGGCGCGCGGGCCACCCAAAATGCGCACCCAATGCCCTTCACAAGGTCCGGTGGCAGCCGCAGCCGGCGCCACCAAGAGTGCGGCGGAGGTGAGAGCGAAGGCGCAAAACACTCCGAATACTACGACGAATCGTCGTTTCATGAGATACCGTCCTTTCCTGAACGTAGCGCGAACTTATTTCTTCGTCGCCCTGCCGGGTAAGAGGACTTTCTACCTACGCCGCGCTCCTGCTTCCGGGTAGAAACTGCTCTTCCGGGAGGAGGATCGGCGCACTAGATTGACGGTGTTCTGAGAGCTGCCGTGGGTGAGGCCCACCGGCAAACATCAGGCCTTAACCCCCCGCCCCGCGGGATAGGAGAACAGCGATGCTCTGGACAATTATGGTCATTCTTCTCGTGCTCTGGCTGCTCGGCATGGTCACGTCCTACACCATGGGCGGCTTGCTCCACATTCTGCTGGTGGTCGCGGTGGTGATCCTCATCCTTCGGCTCGTCTCGGGACGACGCGTCGTCTAGCACCCGGCCGGAAGGGCCAACCGTTCGCAGAGGAAGGGTTTTTAGAATCCGATGACAACCGTAAACAGGCAGATCACCCTCGCTTCCCGGCCGATCGGTTTTCCCAAGGTGTCGGACTTTCAACTCGAGTACTCACCGCTGCCGCAACCTACCGCTGGCGAGGTGTTGGTGCGATCGGTATACCTGTCGCTCGATCCCTACATGCGTGGGCGGATGAGCGATATCCCGTCGTATGCCGCGCCGGTTGCAATCGGCGCGGTGATGACCGGCGGCGCGGTCGGTTTCGTGGTCGAGTCCCAAAACGCGCGGTTTCGGCCGGGGGATGCGGTCGAAGGGATGTTGGGTTGGCAGGAATACGCCATCCCACAGGGGCGGGAACTCCGAAAGATCGACCCCGCCCTCGGACCGATCTCGACCGCGCTCGGGGTGCTGGGTATGCCGGGGCTCACCGCCTACTTCGGCCTGTTGGATATCTGTGACCCGAAGCGCGGGGAGACCGTCGTGGTCTCCGGCGCCGCCGGCGCGGTCGGCATGCTGGTCGGTCAGATCGCCAAAATAAAGGGTTGTCGGGTGGTAGGGACGGCAGGATCGGATGCCAAGATCGCTTGGATGCAGGACGAACTCGGCTTCGATGGGGCCTTCAACTACAAGAGCGAGCCCGATTTCGACCGCAAGCTTCGCGAGTTCTGCCCCGACGGCATCGACGTCTATTTCGACAACGTCGGGGGGGCCATCACCGATGCGGTTTTGCGCCTCATCAACGTCAAAGCGCGGATCGCCGTATGCGGGCAAATCTCGCAGTACAATTTGGAAAACCCTGAGCAAGGCCCGCGCTGGCTCGGTCAGTTGGTGGTCAAACAGGCGAAGGTCCAGGGCTTCCTGGTGGCCGGCTATGCCGAGCGTTTCGCCGAAGGATTGGAGCAGCTCGCCGTCTGGTTGCAGCAAGGCAAACTCAAGTATCGAGAGGAAGTTGCCCAGGGGATCGAAGCCGCGCCGCAGGCCTTCATCGGAATGCTCCAAGGAAAGAATCAAGGTAAACAACTGGTGCAGCTCTCGGAGATGTAGGCAGCGACCGACCGTCCAGCGGAGGGCACGAGCCGTCGACGGGAACCGCCGAACGGTACCACCCAAGTACGAGAGGAGATGACTTATGGCGAACCCGATTGAACGGACCCAAGAGGGAATGGACGCGTTGATCGACCGCGGCCGCGATGCCGTCGTCGGTGCGACCGACCGTGCCGAGCGGAGTGTGGAGAAGGCGGCGGAGGGTGTGGCCGAGCGGGCTCACCGGGCGGGCGACTACGTCCGAGATGGAGCTCTGAACGCGGCGCTCGGCGCGCACCGGCATTTGGAAGATGCTTCTCTGGCGGTCGATCGTGGTTACAATCGAGCGCGGAGCGATCTGTCCAGGGCGGCGGCCGCGACCACCGATTTTCTGATCGAGAATCCCGGAAAGGCGCTGCTTATGGCCGCCGCCGCCGGCTTCTTGCTCGGCGGCTTGGTGCTCCGGCAGCGGTCGCCGGCCTGATCCGGCGACACCCTGGAGCGAGGGCTCTCGTCCAAAGGAGCTAAGAGATGGCGACACCCTCGCGGCAACCTGAGGAAGCGCACGCAAAAGATGACGAAAAGCCGGCTGAGCCGCAGCCGCCCGTGCACCTCGAGGTGCATGGGCGCCGAGCCCGGACGCTGGTTCTCTCGGTGGCGACCGCCTTCTCGGTCTATCTCTGCTATCGGATGGCCGCGCCGTTTGCGCTCGCGCTCACCGGCTCCCTCACGCTCGCCGTTTTATTCGCTCGGTTGCAAGAGTGGCTCGAAGCGAAGCTGAAGCGTCCCGGCCTGGCCGCCGTCGTCTCGGTTCTGGCGATCGGCCTGATCGTGGTCGTCCCGGTGGCGTTCGTGGTGCAGCAGCTGATCGTTCAGGCCGCCGCCGGCGCAGAGCTCATCGATACTCTGGTCAAGTCCGGACAGTGGCGGCGAACGCTCGAAGCGCAACCGGTGCTGGCGCCTCTCGTCGAGGGTATCGAGCGCCAGATCGATCTTCCGGGAACCGTGACGACTTTGGCCACCGGCTTAAGCGCCGCCGCGGGATCGTTCATCAAGGGTTCGCTGCTCCAGGTGATCAGCTTCGCTCTGACCTTCTACCTGCTCTTCTTCCTGCTGCGCGACCGCAAGGCGGCGCTCGCGACGCTGCGAGACCTCTCGCCCCTCACCGAGTCCGAAATGGACCGGTTGCTCGGCCGGGTCGGCGATACGATCTACGCCACGGTCTATGGCACGATCACCGTCTCGACGCTCCAGGGATTGCTCGGTGGCCTGATGTTCTGGTGGCTCGGCCTTCCCGCGCCTTTTCTCTGGGGTTTGGTGATGGCGCTGGTGGCGGCTGTGCCGGTTCTGGGTGCGTTCATCGTTTGGGTTCCGGCCGCCCTGTTTCTGGCTCTGGATGGAAGTTGGGGCAAGGCGCTGATTCTCGCTCTCTGGGGCGTGTTGGTGGTCAGCACCAGCGACAACCTACTGCGTCCGATCTTGGTCGGGAATCGGCTCAAGCTCCATACCGTCTTGGCGTTCCTCTCTCTGGTCGGCGGGCTGGTGGTGTTTGGCCCGGCCGGGCTGATCTTGGGTCCCGTGGCGTTGACCGTCACTACCGTGCTCCTTGAGATCTGGCCCCAGAAAACAGGATCTCCCGAATGACCGGGCGAGCGGCCGTCGATCAAGAGCGCGGCGGATGGCATCAGCAGTCGGCCGAAGCGGTCCTCGTCGGCGCGCGGGTCGCGGCTCGGGTATTTCCTACCTAGGGCGCCACAGCCCCCGGGTAGAAACTGCGCTTCACGACTTTCGGGGGGCAGGGTAAGTTCCGCCCGAGTTCCGGAAAGGGCCGCTTGCCATGCCGAATGCAGTCGTTACCGTTCTCCGATCCCCTCGGAGAGCGCCCGAATGAGGTCGCCGATCGGACGGCGCCAAACTTCGAGAACCGAGCCGATCCGGGCTGATCTGCTGAGCCTCGAAGGCCTCGAAGAGCGGGCGAAGTCACTGGCATCCGATCTGACGTTGTTGCCGATTTCGCGGTCGCGGCGGCACGATGTCTTGCCACGTCAGAAGGACAACATCCAGGTCCTCGAAGCGGCCTACCGCTCGCTCGCCGACGACGTCCACGAAGGCGGTCCGATCGCGCCCGCCGCCGAATGGCTGCTCGACAACTTTCATCTCATCGCAGCGGAGGCGCGCGCGGTACGGCGCGACCTCCCGGTCCGCTACTATCGGACCTTGCCGAAGCTCGCGGCGCGCGAGCTAGCGGGGCGGGCCCGCATTCACATCCTGGCGCAAGAGTTGATCGGGCACAGCGACGGACGGCTCGACCTCGAACGGCTCCGGCGTTTCATCTTCGCGTTTCAAACCGTCGCGCCGTTGACCCTCGGCGAGCTGTGGGCGTTGCCGAGCATGCTCAAGCTCGCACTGCTGGAGAATCTCAGGATTCTGGTCGACGACATCCTTTCCGGGCGCGCCGCACGGCTGGAGGCGGATGTGGCGTTCGCCCGGCTGGAGCGAGGTGATCGTAGCGTCGCCCTCCCGGACCCGCTTCCATGCGCCTTCGTGGCCCAGTTGCGGCAGCGAATGCGCGAGTACGACCCGCGGGTCTCCCCGCTCGCAGCGGCGGTGGAGCAGGCTTTGGCCGCGTCCGGTACGACCCCCGAGGAGGCGGTTCGCTCCGAGAGCCAGCTCCAGGCGACCGCTCAGGTTTCGACCGCCAACACGGTGACCAGCCTTCGGTTTTGCTCGACTCTCGACTGGAGCCGCTTCGTCGAGGGAGTGAGCCGGATGGAGGAGATCCTGCGGCGCGACCCCGCAGGGGTTTACCCCCGGATGGATTTCGCCAGCCGCGACCGCTATCGCCACGCCGTCGAAGAGCTCGCCGAGCCGACCGGGGAGGCGCAGGTGAAAGTGGCCCTGAGTGTTGTCGAGAGCGCCCGGCGGTGCGCCGAAAAGCATGGGGGCGAGGAAGTATCGGCGCACATCGGCCATCACCTGATCGGACCGGGTCGCGCCGACTTCGAAACCGAAGCGGCGTATCGCCCGCGACTCGGCCCTCGGCTCAGTCGTTGGGCTTTTGCCCACGCAACAGCTGCCTATCTCGGCAGCATCGGTCTGTTGACCGTCTGCGGTGTGCTCGGCGCCTATGTCTACGCCACCTTGGCGGGAGGCCCCGGGGGGGGAGCTGACGGCGGGGCCACCGGGATGGCGGCGACCGCGGCGCTGCTCGCCCTGCTCCCTGCGAGCGAGCTGGCGATCCTGCTCGTTCAGCGCGTCGTGGCCACGCTGGTCGTACCGCGCCTTTTGCCGCGCCTCGACGCGAGCGTCGCAATCCCGGAGGGTGCCCGCACCCTGGTCGTCGTGCCGGTCCTGTTCGGGGATGTCGAGGAGGTCGAGCGGCTCTTGGCGCACTTGGAAGTGCAGGCGCTCGGCAATCTCGACCCTTTGATCCACTTTGCCATCCTCTCCGACTTCAAAGACGCGCGGACGCTCTGGGTCGCCGGTGACGACGAGATTCTAGCCGCGGCGAGAGCCGGCATCGAAGCGCTCAATCGCCGCCACCAGCCCGACGGCAACGATCGCTTCTTCCTGTTCCACAGGAGTCGGCGGTGGAACCCGAAAGAGGACGTCTTCATGGGCTGGGAGCGCAAGCGAGGGAAGCTTGAAGAGCTGAACCGCCGCTTGCGCTCCCCCAAGGCAACCGGTTTCTCGACCGAGGTCGGGGACCTCTCGATCCTCCCTTCGGTGCGCTACGTCCTCACGCTGGATGCCGATACCCGGCTCCCCAGGGACGTGGCGAGAACCCTGATCGGGATCATCGCGCACCCGCTCAACCGCCCTGTGGTCGACACCCGCCTGCGGCGGGTCACCGAGGGGTACGGCATCTTGCAGCCGCGGGTGAGCGTGAACCTGGCGAGCGCCGGTGGGTCGCTGTTTGCGCGGATCTACTCCGGGCACACGGGGGTCGATCCGTACACGACGGCGGTCTCGGACACCTACCAGGACCTGTTCGGCGCGGGCACCTTCACCGGCAAAGGGCTCTACGACGTCGATGCGTTTCAGGCGACCGTCGGCTGGCGCGTCCCCGAGAATGCGCTGCTCTCGCACGATCTGTTCGAAGGGCTGCACGCCCGGACCGCGCTGGTTTCCGATGTCGAAGTGGTGGACGACTATCCCGCCAACGTCCTGGCGCACGCCCGTCGGCAACATCGCTGGGTGCGCGGCGACTGGCAGATCCTCGCCTGGCTCTTCCCCGTCGTTCCGACACCTCTGGGGTTCGCGAAGAACCGCCTGCCGCTGATCGGCCAATGGAAGATCCTGGACAATCTAAGGCGCAGTCTGGTCGCGCCTTCCCTGCTCGCCTTCTTCGCCGCCGCGTGGACCGTTTTGCCTGGGAGCCCGCTGGCCTGGACCCTCGCCGGTCTCGCGGTCGTGGCGTTCCCCTTGGTGGCCTATCTCTTTCAGTTCCTGCCCCGGCATTCGGCGCACGAGCCGGCGCGCCTCCACCTGCGCGGCCTGCTGGAGGATCTGAGCAACGCCTTCGGGGCGGCGCTCCTGACGCTCGTCTTCCTCCCGTTCCACGCCTACGAGATGGTGCATGCCATCGTCCAGACTCTGGTCCGACTGGTGATCACCCAGCGCCGCCTCCTCGAATGGGAGACCGCCGCCAGCCAGACGGCACGGGCCGCCGGCCAGATGCGCGGGGGCCTGCGCTCGTTCTTCGTCGCGATGGTCGCCAGCCCGATCGTGGCTCTCGCGCTGTTCGCCGTGATCGTTGCCGCCCGGCCCGGCGCGCTCCCGCCGGCCCTGCCGTTCCTGGTCGCTTGGGCGGCGGCACCCGCTTGTGCCTATTGGCTCAGCCGGTCGATCGTTTCGGGGCGGCGTGAACTCAAGCCCGCGGATCGCGAGTTTCTAATGGCGGTCGCCGGCAAGACCTGGGCCTATTTCGAGACGCTCGCAGGCGCCGAGGATCACGGGCTCCCCCCCGACAACTTCCAGGGCGACCGAACGCCCGCGGTGGCCCACCGCACCTCGCCGACCAATATGGGCATGGGGCTGCTGGCGACGCTCGCGGCACACGATCTGGGCCTGCTGTCGGAGGAAGGGATGGTGGAGAGGCTCGAGCGGGCGCTCGCCACGATCGAAGAGTTGGAAGGCCACCTCGGGCATCTCCTCAACTGGTACGACACCCGGAACCTCGCGCCGCTCATGCCCCGTTACGTTTCTACCGTCGACAGCGGCAACCTCGCCGGGGCACTGCTCGCCCTGGCGGAAGGGTGCCGCCGGTTGAGCGCAGAACCGTGTGGCCCCTCCTGTGGCCCGACCGGCGACCCCGCGCTCGAACCGGACCGCGCCCACTCAGCCGAGTCGCGAACGGATCTGCCGTCCCGATTGTCTTGCCTGGCTCGACGTGCGGTGGCGTTGGCGGACGGCATGGATTTCGGATTCCTCTTCGACCGCAAGCGTCAGCTCTTCTCGATCGGCTATCGCCTGGCCGACGCCGACGGTCCGGGGCGCGCGGACCTGGCCTTCTACGATCTCCTGGCTTCCGAGTCGCGCCTGGCGAGCTTCTTTGCCATCGCCAAGGGTGACGTGCCACAAAGCCACTGGTTCCACCTGGGGCGCCTGGTGGTGAGCGAGGCCGGCGCCCCGACGCTCGTCTCGTGGAGCGCCACGATGTTCGAGTATCTGATGCCTCTCCTCTTGACGCGAACGTATCCGGGGACGCTGCTCGACCAGAGTTGCCGCATGGCGGTCCACCGACAGATCCGCTATGGGCGCGAGAAGCACGTGCCGTGGGGAATCTCCGAATCCGCCTACGATCTGGTCGACCGGCTCGGCAACTACCAGTACAAAGAGTTCGGTGTCCCGGGCCTCGGCTTGAAGCGCGGCCTGGCCGACGAGCTGGTGGTGGCGCCCTACGCCACCGCATTGGCCGCCCTGGTGGAACCGGCCGAGGCCGTACGGAACCTTAGGCGCCTGGCCGACGCGGGGGCCTTGGGCGAGTTCGGATTCTACGAAGCGATCGACTACACGGAGCGGCGGCCGGACGAGAGCGGCGACCGGGGCGCGCCGCGCTATGGGCGAGGCGTTTTGGTCAAGACCTTCATGGCGCACCACCAGGGGATGACGCTGGTTGCGATCGCGAACGTCCTGTTGGGCGACATCATGGTCGACCGGTTCCACGCCGACGGGCGTATTCAGGCGACCGAGCTCCTCTTGCAGGAGCGGATTCCCCGCGCGGCGCCGGTGTCCGAGCCGCACCCGGCCGAGGGGACGCGTTCCGAGCCGCCTGCGCTCGCTCGCGCGCCGCGCCGTTTCCGTTCGCCGCACACGCCGTATCCCAGAGCGCAAATCCTTTCGAACGGCAGCTACGTTTCGATCGTCACCAACGGTGGGGGCGGAACGAGCTTCTGCCGCGGCCGCACCGTCACCCGATGGCGGGAGGACCGGACCTGTGATCCCGGTAGCCAATTCATCTACTTGCGCGACGTCCACTCGGGGGCCGTCTGGTCGGCGACCTACCAGCCCACGGCCCACGAGCCCGACAGCTACCTGGTCGAATTCCTCGGCGAGAAGGCGACCTTCGAACGGCTCGACCACGGCATCGCGACCCGCTTGGAGATCGCCGTCACGCCTGGGGACGATGCCGAAGTCCGGCGTGTTTCGCTGACCAACCGGAGCGACCGCCCGCGCGAGATCGAGCTGACCAGCTACGTCGAACTCGGTCTGGGTACGATCGCCGAAGACATCGCGAACCCGGCGTTCGGAAAGCTGTTCATCGAAACGGAATGGCTCGCCGAGGACACCGCTCTGCTGGCGCGGCGTCGGCCGCGCGCCCAGGGCGAGCCGGTCCTGGTTGGATTCCACGTCCTGTCGATCCAGGGTGCCACACAGGCGCAAGTCGAGTGGGAGACCGACCGCATGCGCTTCCTCGGGCGTGGGCGGGGGCCCGATCACCCGATCGCGATGGACGGCCGTGCGCTGTCGGGGACCACCGGTGCGGTGCTCGACCCGATCCTCTCTTTGCGAACCCGACTGCGCCTGGCCCCCGGAGGGTTCGCCCGGGTTTCGTTCACGACCGGCGTTGCGATCGACGAGCCGAGCGCCCGGGCCTGTGTGCAGAAGTACCACGACCACGGCGTCGCAGCCCGCGCCTTCGCCCTGGCGTTCACCCAGGCCCAGATGTCGCTGCGCCACTTGGGGCTCTCGGCCGGAGAGGCCCAGCTCTCCGAGCGGCTCGCCTCCCGCGTCTTCTTCGCCGACGAGTCGCTGCGAGGTCCTATGGAGACCCTGGCGAAGAACACGCTCGACCAGAGGGGCCTCTGGCGATTCGGCATCTCGGGTGATCGTCCGATCGTCCTCGTGGCGGTGAAGGAGCCGGAAGAGCTGAATCTCGTGCGCCAGGTTCTCGCCGCCCACGAACATTGGCGGCAGAAAGGGCTGAGCGCCGACATCGTGATCTTCTCCCAGCATTCGGCAAGTTACCGCGACGAGATGAACGCGCAGCTCGAGCAGCTCGTCGACGCCGGCCCGTGGAGCGCCTGGAAAGGGCAGCCCGGTGGCGTGTTTCTGGTCCAGGGCGACTCCATCTTGGAGTCCGAAGAGATCCTTTTCTATGCGGTCGCCCAGGCGGTGCTCTCCGGCGTTTCCGGTACCCTGGAAGCGCAGCTCGACCACCCGGAGCCTGAGTCTCCGCTGGCGTTCCGCGCAGCCCCTCTAGACGAGGCTCCCGAAGGGATCGATGCGGTCGATGCGGCCTCCGCCGAATCCGAGCCGCCGCTGCTTTTCGGGAACGGTCTCGGCGGTTTTACGCCCGACGGCAGGGAGTACGTCGTCGTCCTCGAAGGCGATCGGGAAACGCCCCTGCCTTGGATCAATGTGCTCGCCAACCCGCGCTTCGGCAGCATCGTCACCACTTCGGGCGCCGCTCACACCTGGTCCGAAAACAGCCGCGAGAACCGGCTGACGCCATTTGCGAACGACTCGGTCACCGACTCGACCGCCGAGGCGATCTTCGTGCGCGACGAGGAGAGCGGCGCGCTCTGGGGCGCCACCCCGGCGCCGATTCGACGGACGGCGCGATCTCCCCGTTGGGTGGTGCGCCATGCGGCGGGGGTGACGCGCTTTTCCCGCGCCGCCCACGGAATCGCCCAAGAGCTGGCGGTCTTCGTGGCCCGGGACGAACCGGTGAAACTCTCTCTGGTCACCCTCTCCAACCGCTCCGACCGGCCACGGCGCCTCACCTTGTTTTTCTACAACGAGTGGCTGCTCGGCGCGCCGATCGCCGGGGGGCCGAGGTTCGTCGCGACCGAGCTCGACGCCTTGAGCGGCGCGCTCCTGGCGCGCGATCTGTACGGCCCGGAGCGGGAGCGGGTGGCGTTTGCCGCCGCGAGCGAGCCGCTCCTTTCCGCCACCGGCGACCGGCAAGAGTTTCTCGGCCGCAACGGCGCGCTCAACCGGGCCGCCGCGTTCGGTCGGGAACGGCTCTCGAACCGGTTCGGGGTTGGCCTCGATGCGTGCGCGGCGCTACACATCGCGGTCGACCTCGCCCCCGGCGCCTCCCGGAGCGTGCTTTTTCTGCTCGGCCAGGGGCGAGACCTGGACGAAGCCCGCGCGCTCACGGGACGCTTCGCCGGCCCGGAGGGGGTGGCGGCCGCGGAGGCGGAACTCTTGGCGGTGGCAGCGTTCTGGGACGACACCCTGGGCGCGGTGCGCGTGACCACCCCCGACGACTCCTTCGACCTCCTGATGAATCGGTGGCTGCTCTATCAGAATCTGGCCTGCCGCCTCTGGGCGCGTTCCGGCTACTCCCAGTCGGGGGGGGCGTACGGGTTTCGCGATCAGCTCCAGGACGTGTTGGCGCTCCTGTTCACCCGGCCGGACCTCACCCGCGAGCATCTCCTCCGGGCGGCCGGGCGGCAGTTCGTGGAAGGGGATGTCCAGCACTGGTGGGTGCCGCCGGGAGGCCAAGGCATTCGCACGCGCTGCTCGGACGATCTGCTCTGGCTTCCCTACGCGGTGGCGGAGTATGTCCAGGCCACCAAAGACCACTCGGTCCTCAATGAGGTCATACCTTTCCTTTCGGCCCCGCCGGTCCCGGCGGGCCAGGCGGAGGCGTACGGGATTCCCTCTCTATCCGGCGAGACGGGAAATCTGTTCGAACATGCCCTACGGGCCGCCGACCGGGCGATCACCGCCGGCCCACACGGCCTGCCGCTGATCGGTGGCTGCGACTGGAACGACGGCTTGAGCAATGTCGGCCCCGAGGGGCGAGGGGAAAGCGTCTTCGTCGGTTGGTTCCTCCACGCGGTATTGGGCACTTTGGTCCCCCTGTGCGAGGAGCGCAATGAGCCTGCCCGCGCGGCGCGCTACCGTGCCGAGCGCGACCGCTTGGGAACCCTGCTCGAACAGAGTTGGGATGGCGAGTGGTACCGGCGCGCCTACTTCGATGACGGCACGCCGCTCGGCTCGTCCCAGAACGACGAAGGGAAAATCGACTCGGTGGCTCAAACCTGGGCGGTTTTTTCCGGTGCCGCGCCGCGCGAGCGGGCGGAACGCGCCATGAATGCCGTGCGCTCCCACCTGGTGCGGCGCGGTTCAGGCGTGATCCTGCTCCTTTCGCCACCGTTCGACCGCACGGCGCTCGACCCGGGATATATCAAGGGTTACATCCCGGGCATTCGCGAGAACGGCGGCCAGTACACCCACGCCGCCGTCTGGGTGGTCCTGGCGCTCGCCCGGCTGGGCAGCGGCGACGAAGCGGTCGAGCTTTTCCACATGCTCAATCCGATCAATCACACGCGCACGGCGACCGAGGTCGAGCGCTACATGACCGAGCCCTATGCCATGGCAGGGGATGTTTACGATCACCCGGCACACCGTGGGCGCGGCGGCTGGACCTGGTACACCGGGGCGGCCGGCTGGATGTACCGGGTCGGATTGGAAGGGATTTTTGGGCTGCAACGCCACGGTACGTTCTTTACCGTAACGCCCTGCATTCCGTCGTCGTGGCCGACCTGCACCATCGAATGGCGTTTCGGCACCACGCTCTACACGATCGTGGTCGAAAACCCGGAGCGGCGTTGCCGCGGTGTGTCGCTGATCGAGCTGGACGGAGTGCCTCTCGCGGGTCCGGTCACCGAAGCGAAACCGATACCGCTCGTCGAAGACGGGCAGGCGCATCGGGTGCGGGTCGTACTGGGGGATGCCGGGCGCTTCGGTAGCCAGAGTGACTCTTGGCCTGTGCCTGAACTAAGGAGACCTCAAAGATGACGGCCATCGCCGCGGGAAAGAAATCAAAAGGCCACCAAGCCCTGGTCTTGGGTGGCTGGCTGGCGCTCTGTTTCGTCGCCTCTGCCACCGGAGGCCTGGTTTCGACAGATGACTGGTTTGCCGGCCTGGCCAAGCCATCATGGAATCCACCTTCGTGGATCTTCGGACCCGTCTGGTCGTTGCTCTACATCCAGATGGCGATTGCGGCGTGGCTGGTCTGGCGCAAAGGGGGCTTTAAGGCCCAGGGTCGGCCCCTGGGACTATTTCTCGTGCAATGGCTGCTCAACGCGCTCTGGACACCGTTGTTCTTCGGGATGCACCGTCCGGGGCTCGCTTTCGCCGAGATCTGCCTGCTCTGGGTGGCGCTGCTGGCGACCGTCTGGGCGTTTTGGCGGGTGAGACGAGCCGCGGGCGTCTTGCTGATGCCCTATCTCGCCTGGGTGAGCTTTGCTGCGGTGTTGAACTTCACAATCTGGCAGCTGAACCGCTGAACGCGTCGGCCCGAAGGGTGGTTTCTACCTAGGTCAGAGATCGGTGCTCGGGTAGTAAGTGCTCTTTTGGGATCGGGGCCTCGGGGGCTAGGGTTCTAGATGCAGGACAAGCTCGCGGCCATGGACACCTCGTTGGCCGTGGGGGAGAGGTTTCAAATGGCGTATCAAAGCACGAATCCTTACGACGGAAACGTTCTCGCAACGTTCGAGGAGTTCTCCGATGAGCAACTCGAGAGCGCGCTCGTCGGCGCCGCGCGAGCTTTCGAGAGCTGGCGGCACTCCTCTTTCGCCACGCGCGCCGCAGTTTTAGAGCGCGCCGCCGCCATCCTGCGCTCGCGCACCGAAGAGTTTGCCCGACCGATCACGCTCGAGATGGGCAAGCTGATCGTCGAGAGCCGCGGGGAGGTGGCGCTCAGTGCCGACATCCTCGACTACTACGCCCAGAACGCTGAGCGCTTTCTGGCGCCGGAACAGTTGGACCCCGCTTCGGGCGAGGCGGCCATTGTGAGCAGCCCGCTCGGCGTGCTGCTCGGTGTCGAGCCGTGGAACTTTCCCTACTACCAGCTCGCTCGCTTCGTGGCGCCCAACCTGATGGCGGGCAACGTCGTGTTGGTCAAGCACGCTTCCAACGTGCCGCAATGCGCGATCGCCTTCGCCAACCTTTTTCTCGAAGCCGGCGCGCCGGAGGGGGCATACACCAATCTGCTGATCTCCAAGGAACAGGTCGCCGCCGTGATCAACGACCAAAGAGTCAAGGGTGTCGCACTGACCGGCAGCGAAGCGGCGGGCGCCCTCGTGGCGGCACAAGCCGGCGGCGCGCTCAAGAAGTCGACCATGGAGCTCGGAGGTAGCGACGCGTTCATCGTGCTCGAAGACGCCAGCCTCGACAGGACAGTCGAGTGGGCGCTGTGGGGGCGCATCAACAACGCCGGGCAATGCTGCGTTGCGTCGAAGCGTTTCATCGTCGTGGAGGAGGTGGCCGACCGTTTCCTCGAACAGTTCACGGCGGCGATGGGCGGCCTCGTGATGGGCGACCCGATGGATGAGACGACGACCCTCGCTCCGCTCTCTTCGAAACAGGCGCTCTCGAACCTGGTGGACCAGGTGGCTCGTTCGGTCGCCGCGGGAGCGCGCATCGTGATCGGAGGTCAGGCGGCTGCTCGGAGCGGCAACTTCATGCAGCCGACGATCTTGACCGATATCAAGCCCGGAACCCCCGCCTACACCGAGGAATTCTTCGGGCCGGTGGCGCTCTTCTTCCGCGTTCCCGACGAAGATGCGGCCGTGGCGCTCGCCAACGATTCGAGTTTCGGACTCGGTGGCTCCATCTTCACAGAAGATATTGCGCGCGGCAAACGTTTGGCCGACCGGATCGACACCGGAATGGTCTTCATCAACCACCCGACCTGGACCGCCGCCGATCTGCCGTTCGGCGGGATCAAGCATTCCGGATACGGACGCGAACTCTCGAGCCTCGGCATTCAGGAATTCGTCAATAAAAAGTTGGTTCGAGTGGCCGAGCTTGACGCTCCGCCCTGAAGCGGTGGCTCCGCGGACCCGTCCGGCAGGTCAGAGCCACGAGATCTCTTCAAGTGCGCAAACGAAACGGTTCCCTCCGAGATGACCGCACGTAGACTGCGAGGAAAGAGGATGTGGACCGCCTTTGTTGCGGGGGCGCTTGCGGTGGCCTTCGTCATCATTCTCCTGCTCAACTTGTCGACCGGAGAAAAGAAGGTCACCAAGCCGTTGCCGGGTCGCTACAGTATCGATGATCCGCAGTTTCTCCTGACCATGGGTACGCTCTTCGGTCCACCGCTGGTCGATGGCAACAGCGTCGAGGACTTCCAGAACGGCGACGAGATCTTCCCGGCCATGCTGTCCGCGTTTCGCGCCGCCCGGCGCACGATCAACTTCAGCGCCTACATCTGGGAGCCGGGCCGGGTGAGCGACCAGTTCTTCGAGGTCCTGACGGAGCGGGCCCGAGCCGGTGTCGAGGTGAGGGTGCTTCTCGATGGCCTGGGCGGCCTGCGCGCGCCGGGCGACAAGATCAAGCGGCTCACCGAGGCCGGGGGCCGCGTCTGCCGGTTCCGCCCCATGCGCCTAGGAGGGTTGATGCGGTTCCACCGCCGCAACCATCGCCGCGCGATCGTCGTCGACGGGGAGGTCGGCTTCACCGGCGGCGCCGCCATCGGAGACAAATGGCTGGGCAACGCGAGCAACCCCGAGGAGTGGCGCGACACGATGGTGCAGGTGACGGGGCCGCTCGCGCGCAGCGTGCAGTCCGCGTTCGTGACCCTCTGGGCGCCGAGCGCGGGCGAGATGCTCATGGGGGACGGGCACTACCCGCCGCACGAGCCGGATGC
>JANNIH010000120.1:0-29805 GCA_031404815.1 Holophagales bacterium
TCCCGGATTTGAATCTGTACAAGGGTGGTGTCACCGCGGCATACCGCCGTGGGGTCGTCGGAAAAAGGAGATGCACGAGATGGCCACGAAGAAGCCCACCCCTCCACCCCGCACCACCGAGCAGCCGCCGACGCAGCTCAAAGCCGAGCGGATTCAATTCGCCCTCGCCGCGCTGCCCGGCTGGGCCCTCGCTGCGCCGCGCCAGCGCGTCGAGTGCTTCTTCCACCTGGCGGCGGAGGGCGCCACCGACCGGTTCGTGCCGTTCGTCCTCGCCACCTGCCGGCAAGAGGGCTCGGTCGTCGAGATGTCGGTGCGCGAGAACCTGGTGGTCGTCCGCCTCGGCGGAGCCGGCGGCGTGTCGGCCGCCGACCTCTCGGCGGCGCGAGCGCTTGCCGAGTCTGCTTGGGCGCCATCGGCGGGCGCGATGGCGGCGTGACCGGCGACGGACGGCTTGCCGCGCCGGCTCTGGGGATACCGGCGCGGGAGGCGAGATGCAGGAAGAGAAGTGCGAATTCCCTGGCGTATAGCGGCTATCCGAGAAGGATGGCGGCTATCCGCGGCCGGTTGGTCGCTATCCACGGCAGATGGCGGCTATCCAGGGCCAATAGCCGCTATCCACGTCGAGATGGCGGCTATCCAGGGCGTATAGCGGCTATCCCTGACAGATAGCCGCTATCCGCGTCCGTTGCGTCGCTATCCGAGACCGATAGCGGCTATACGGAGCCGTTGACGCACCTTGCGCGGAGGATTTTGGCGAATCCACCGCGCGACCTTGCCGCCGGGTAGGGAAGTGATGAAACCACCGGGCCGACCGCGATCGCGCCCGGAATCATGCCACCTAACGTGGAGGATTCAAACCATGAAGGCAAACTCGTACTCCGACAAGATCGACGCGTTCCAGACGACGGTGGACAACTTGGAGCCGGATGTCGCGAAGTATCCCGGGATCGCCGACATCTTCGACGAGATGAAGACGCTCCTCGCCAACCTTCGGCCCGCTCACGGCTCCGTGGAGGCCCAGCGGGGCAACCTGCGCGTCGCGGTTCAGGCGCGTCGGAATCTCGCGATCCGAGGCGTTCAGGTCCACCGGCGCCTGTCGGCGCTGGTCGCCGCCCACATCGGCTTCACCAACCCGGTTCTCGCCACCTACGGGATCAGCCCGGAGAACAACGCGAACCGGAAGGGCCGGCGCACGAAGAAGGAGCTGGAAGCCAAGAAGGCGGCTGAGGCTGCCGCCGCCCCTGCGATGGCCGCCTAACCTTCGTCTCTCCCGTCTCGGGGCGGTCCGCGGTCGCGGGCCGCCCCTTTTTTTCTGGGGTCCCGGACGAGGGCGTTCCACCTATCCAGCCGGCACCTGCACCTATCCTGCCGCCCGTCACCAGATCGTCCGAACGCCGGGGAAGTCCCGAATCGGAACATCCTTCGTAACCAGTTGCGTGCCGTGGTGGATGGCGGTCGCGACGATGAGCCGATCGGCGGGGTCGCCATGAAACCCCGCCAACCCAAGTTGTCCCGCGGTGACCGCGATTTCGGCGGTGAGGTCCAAGAGCTGGAGGGCCGGTCGAGCCAGAGCGTGCCGAACCCAAAGACCGACCTCGCGGTCCAACTTGAGCTTCCCCTGGGCTACCTTGGTCGAAATCTCCCAGCAGCTGATCGGGCAGATCCCTGCGCTCTTGGCATACTGGATGGCCGACTTTGCCTCTGCGGAGAGCTTCTCCGGTTCACTCACCCACCAGATCCAGACATGGGTGTCGAGGACGATCATCGCTCGGCGTCCCAAACCTCGCCTACGGGTGACAGAAGATCTTCCTCCGAAGCGTAGCGCACGCTCCCGAGCAGGTCGGTCGGCAGCTCGTTGGTCATCGGCATGAGCCGGGCGACCGCTCTTCCGCGCTTGGTTACGATCAAGGGGAGTCGCGTCTCGGCCACTTCGTCCAAGAGCGCGAGACACCGGGCTTTGAAGTCCCCGGCGGAGATTGTCTTGACCACGGATTCCATGGAGCCACCCTTTTCCCGGCTGCGGAGGAATGAGCCGGCCTTCGGCCACGGTGACATGGTCACGTGATCATAGTCAAGTAGAGTCCTGCCAATCCGGATAGCGGTCGCCTTGACGGCCTCACGTCGAGCGGCCTATGCTTTTGCCATAGGCTGAAAGAGGAATCCAACGATGCCCAAGACGATCGCCCGCATCTTCCGCAACGGCCGGAACCAAGCGGTCCGGATCCCCATCGAGCTCAGCTTCGATACGGATGCGGTCACCATCGAGCGCCAAGGGGAGTCATTGATCCTACGCCCCGTGGAGCTGGGCGGGTGGGATCGCTTTTTTGCCGACCCGACGCTCGTCCTACCGACCGACTTCGAACTCGGCGATGACCTTCCTCCACAAGAACGCCCGCCGCTGTGATCTACCTGCTCGACACCGACATCTCCAGCTACATCATGAAGCGATTTTCGCCCTCGCTGGTCGAGCGGGTGAAGGGCTTTTCGGTGCGCGAGCTGAAAGTCTCAGTCGTAACCGTCTTCGAATTGGAGTTCGGGATTCTGCGTAGCGATCGCCCCGAGGCCCTTCGCCGCGTCGTTCGGGCCTTCTTGGAGAATGTCGAGATCCTCCCGTGGACCTCGGCCGCCGCGGTTCATTCGGGTGCCATTCGCGCCGAACTCGCCGACCGAGGACAACCGATCGGGGCCTACGACCTCCAGATCGCGGGCCACGCTCGAAGCTTGGGGGCCACCCTCGTGACTCACAATCGGAAAGAGTTTTCTCGCGTTCTCGGCCTCCGCTGGGAGGACTGGGCGGCCCTATGAGAGAGCCAGAAGTCACCGCGGATCATCGAGCGTACCCTTGCGCTCAGCGCTTGAAGTCCGTTCGGCGTGTGTGCCGGCGAGACGCCGGCGGTTAGAGGACGAGCACACCCGAGGGGCGGCGACGGCGAGGGTTCGGATCGCGAACAGCGCCAGGGTCGCAATCCCTCCTGACTGATCAAGGACATTCGGACGGAACGGAGTCGACCACTCCACCCCCTGCCGGCGGAGCCGGGCCGATCAGGCCGTTGAGGTCCGCGAGCGCGCGTTCGAGATATTTGGCCAGGCGGTGCGCACGGCGAAGAGCTTCCCGATCCTTCGGCTCCTCCGTTTCGCCCGGGGTCGAGGCGACAACTTCTCGCAGGCTCATTCCGCCATGCTCGAGGTCGGCGATCACTGCGCGCAGGTGCGCTCGTGCTTCCGGCTCGCCGGACCCTGAGCCCTCGGTCACTTCTTCCAAGATTTGGTCCGCTATGGCTTCGCCGAGCGCGACGACTTTCTCGCGCAGGGCGGAAGGGGTGAAGTGGAAGAGGACGGCCTCGCGAAAGGGCGCCAGCTCGCGCCAACGTCTTCCTCTCACCACGTCCAGATCGAGGACCAGACGGACTTTGGTGACTTCTGGTTTCATGAGAAAACATCTCCTTGGCGGCTACCGAACGCTTCCCCTGCCGGCTGTTCTTCGGCTTGCGCCTGGTCGGCGCGGGATCTGGCAAGCTGTCTTTCTAGGACGAGGCCGAGCACCGCTTCTCGCTCCGTAGCGCCTTTCGCGATCAAGACGGCGAAGACCCGGAGCCTCAGATGGACTCCTTCCGGGAGAGGGTTGACCTCCACCAGATTCGAGACCCGGGCGGCAAGGTCCGGAAGGATTTGGCCCCTCCCCTGCCGCAGCAGGACCGCCGCGAGTTCGAGGTAGGCGTCCGCAGCTGCCAACACGTCGCCGGTGGTGCGCCAGGTTCCGGCGGCGCGCCCGAACAGCCTCGCCGCCGCTTCGAGGTCGACCTGGTCGCGCGCGTGCTCGGCGCGGGCGAAGAGTTCCTCGGCCGCCCGGCGGAGCCGGGAGCGCTCGTTACTTCCGAGTTGCGCCATGAAAGGAACGGTAGCCGCGCCGCAACCCAATCTTCCCGCCCAAGGCGTGTGGCGGGGTGTCCTGGCGCAAAATGTTGCACGAGGCCAATCAGGAGAAGGCTGGGAAGCGCCTTCTCGCCCCGGGGGGAGGCGTACCGTAGGGGTGCTCGACGCAAAATCTTGCGCCCGGGAAAAACTCTCTAGCGTGCTGTCTCGCAATGACGGGCAAAAGCACCTAATATTCCAGAGACAACACAACAGGTGCCGGTGAGGAGAACCCTATGGCTCAGAAGTCACCGCGGTTGCTCGGCCTGGTCTTGAGTCTGCTGCGCCAGATGGCCGATTGGACCCAAGGCCAGCTGGAGCGGGAAGCGGGCCTGGGCCAAGGGGCCGTCTCAAGGCTGGAGCGCGGTGAGCGCCTCCACCGGAGGCAGCTCGACCAACTCGCCGCGATCCTCGGGCATCCTGACTTTCTGGTTCAGGGGCTGATCAACGCTCTGGAGCCCTACTTCACGCCCGCGGCGTCGATCGGCTCACCAGCCGACCTCGACTTGCGCCAATCGCAGATCCTCGAGCAGTTGGGCCGCGACGTCTCGGCCTCCGCCGAGGGACTGATCGGGCGGAACTTCCGCAAACGCCTGTGGCAGAACGAGCGCACGGCGGCGACCGCGGCCTGGAAGCGCCTGCGCAGGACTCCCGCAGGGGATCGACCGGCGCTGGTCGAAGCCATCCCCAACTTCCAAACCTGGGCCGTCGTCGAACGGCTCTGCGAGGAAAGCGCCAAAGCGGCGTCGCACGACGTGGAAGAGGCAGCCCTGCTCGCGGCGCTGGCCCGTATTGCCGCGGTGCACACACGGGGCGCTGTCGGGTATCAAACCTGGCTGGCTGGCTATGCCGTTTCATTCGAAGCGAACGCAAAAGTGGCAGCGGGTGATCTGTTTGTGGCTCACCAGATTTTCATGGAAGCGGACGCGAAACTCCAAGCGGGGGCTCCGATCGAGCCGATGGATCGGTCGCGCCCGTTACATCTGTTCGCGGTGCTCCTCAAGTACCGGGGAGAGCTCGATCTGGCGCTCCAAAAGGCAGGCCAAGCATTTGCCGTCGCGCGCACGGCCCTTCAGAGAACCCGGATCCTGATCAACCGTGCTTCGATTCTTAAGCGACAGGCCAACTTTAGTGGCGCCCTCCGTGCACTCGTGGAAGCGCGGCAACACGCCAAAGGTACAGCTGAACCCCGGATGGATTTGGTGATCGCATTCAACGAGGCCACTTATCTCTGGGAAGCTGGCGACGCCGACGAAGCGGCTTCCCGGCTCGATGCAGTACGAATTGCTGCACTCAAGCTGGGCCGGAGTCTCGACCTGGTGCGGCTCCGTTGGCTGGCGGCGAGGGTCGCCACTTCCAAGGGCAACTTAAGGGAAGCTTCAACCCTTCTCTATGAGGTTTGGAATTCCTTGGCTGAGAGACAGCTCTGGCTCGACGCCGCGCTCGCCGTCTTGGAGTTCGCAAGCGTGGAGTTAGAAATGGCACGCACTCGGGAGGTCAAAGGGCTGGCGACCGCTTCGGCCTATGTGTTTGCTGCACAGGCCTTCCCAGCTGAGCTATTGGCCTCGATCCAACTTTTTTGGGAAGCGGCGCGCCAAGAAAAGGCCTCCGCCCAAGTAGCGAAGCACCTTGCCCAACTGGTGCGCCGCTCCGGTGGGGGGGACACCGAAGCGGCTTGACCTTGTACCCTTCACCTTATCCTCTACAGCGCCCGTCCGGTTCAAGTTCGCAGCCGATCTCGCCGAATATGGGGGCCGGCGCGACGCCGCAGCGGCCTTCGGGTTCAATCACACAGCCGATCTCGCCGAATATGGGGGCCGGCGCGGCGCCGCAGCGGCCGTCCGGATCAATCACACAGCCGTGCGGCTCCCAGAGCGACGAAATGAATCCACGGACCGTTCCGAACAGCTCTTCGTACGGCCACGACATCGCGTCGGCGTGGCTCGGGAAGGCGAGGGCGAACAGCAGGACAGCAGGGGCAAGACGGCGAAGCATCGAAGCGGACATCGGGTGCTCCTTTCACGGAAGGGGGAACCGACTGCGCGACCCCCATGGCCGTGCGGGCACCCCTCGGTTGGATGTTCAGGTGCGCCAGGGGCGGTGCAGCGCAAAATTTTGCGCTAGGCGCGTACCTTACACCCTCTCTTTCCCGCAGTCCTCTACTTCGGTTACCTTTTCTCTTCGCTGCCATCGCGTTCTGAACCTGGCATCGAAGGGGGAGCAACGAATGAGTGACGCTCTTGAGCGCCGCGCCTTGGGCCTCGCGGTGGTCTTCTTCCGCCACCTCGCGGGCCGCTACCAACAGGAGTTGGGCGAGCGGACCGGGATCGACCAGAAACGCATTTCACGGTACGAATTGGGAGTGATTCGGCCTGGGCGGCAAACGCTCGAACGCTTGGCCCGGGGAACGGGGGTTGCCACCGAACGGCTCGACCAGCTCCTCGCGCTCTACCGGGTCATCTGTGCCGAAGTCGAGACCGAACGCCCCGCCGAGGCCGATGCCGCCGAACTTCCGGAACCGGATGGGCAAGAGGATCTCGACGAGCTCGCCGCCGAGGCCGCCGAGACTCTCAAACGGGACATCTATAAGGCCCTGACGGCGTTCGAGACCGCCTTCGCCGTCGGCGATCCACCCCTCGACCCGCACGAGGCGCGCGACCTCGCCGCCGAGTTATGGCGGCGCATCCTGCCGCTCCCCCATCGACTCCGCCTCGAAGCCTTCGAATACGAGTCGTTCCACAATTGGGCCCTGTGCGAGCGCCTCTGCGAGGAAAGCCTTCGGGCGACGGCGGACGACCTGCAAGCGGCCCGGGACCTGGCCGAGGAAGCCCTCACGATCGCCGAAAAGGTTTCGGCCGGCGAGACGACCCGCCCACGCCTGATCGCCTATGCCCTCGCTCACCTGGCGAAAGTCGATTCCGCTTGCGGCGACTTGGGAGAAGCGGCCGAAAAGATGCTGCGAGCCCGGGAGCTGTGGCAGGTCGGCGACGGTTCGGATGGCCTCGACGACGCTCGCTTCGAAGCCCTGGTGGGGGCCGGCTCGTAACAGGGTCCATCCTGGCCTAGGGGATAGCCAAGGTCACAGCAAAGAAGAGACCCCCGCCAAGCCCGTACCCTTGCGCTCAGCGTTCGGAGGCCGCTTGAGCGCCAGCCGACCGAGCCCGAAATCTTCAGAAATCCACCCCGCCCTCTGCTAGAGTCCGCCGCCACCATGACGCCAGAGCTTTCCGTGATCCTCGCCGTGGGCGAGCGGCGCGACCGTGCGCCGGTGTGCCTCGAATCTCTGCTCGCCCAAGAGGGGATCGAGCGGATCGAGATCCTGCTCTACGACCTCGCTCCCGACACCCCCGGGGCTCCCGAGCCGATCCCGGGGAGCGGGCACCCCAGTGTCATCCTGCGGCGCCTGCCCCCCGAAACCCTGTTTTCCGTGGCCAAGGCGCGCGGCGTCCTTGAAGCGCGGGCGGGCGTCGTGGCGTTTGTCGAAGAGCACTGCCGCGTGCTCCCCGGTTGGGCTGCGGCGCTGATCGCCGCGCACCGCGGGCCATATGCCGGGGTCGGGCCGGAGGTGCACAACGGCAACTCGACCGTGCCGTTCAGCCGGTCGATCCATGTCGTGAACTACCAGATGTTTTATCCCGGCGCGGCGCGGGGAGAGCGCGGCATGTTGCCTGGCCACAACAGCTCGTGGAAGCGGGAGGTGCTGCTCGCCTACGGCGACCGGCTGGAGGCCTACCTGCGCGCCGAGATCGTCCTTCACCTTCGTCTCGTCGCCGACGGCCATCGCCTGTTGCTCGAGCCGGCGGCGAAACTCGCCCACCTGAACGAAAGCGATCTGGCGAGCGCATCCCGTGGGCGCTACCTATGGAACCGGATCTACGCCCATGAACGGGCCCAGGCGTTCGGCTGGTCCTTGGCGCGCCGTTGGGGCTATCTTTTCGCGACTCCGATCATCCCGGTCTACTCGGTGGTCCGCTTGATGTTCTGGTTGCGACGCCACAGACCGGACCTGGTTAGAACGGCATTTTTCGGCCTGCCGCGAATCGCCGCGGTGGCGGTCGCCGCGGCGTACGGCCACTCCGCCGGCCTGCTGCTCGGCCCCGGCGACGCCGAGGCCCGCTTCACCTGGTTCGAGATGAACGAGCACCGCGACCCAGGGCCGGCATGAGCGTGCGGCCTTCGGGGCACCGGCCGGCGCTTTCGGTGGTCATTCCGGCCTACAACTCGCAGTCGACGATTCTCGCCTGCCTCGCCTCGTTGGAGCGGCAGACCTTCACCGATTTCGAGACGATCGTGGTCGACAGCGGACCGGACGGCACGTCGGAACGGCTGGTGCGCGAACACTTCCCGCGCGTCCGCTTTCTGCGCAGCTCGAACCGCCTGCTCCCCCAAGCCGCGCGCCGGTTGGGAGTCGGCCATGCGGCGAGCCCCCTGATCGTCTTTACCGATCCCGACTGTTACGCCGACCGGGAGTGGCTGGAGCGCCTGCTCGCCCGCCACCGGGCGACCGGCGAAGTGGTGGTCGGTGCGCTCGCCTGCTACGGCGATCGGCTGTGGGATCGCGCGGTGCATCTGTGCAAGTTCAGCAAGTGGCTTCCGGGAGGGGTTGCGCGGCCGGTCGACATGGCGCCTACCGCGAACCTCTTGATCGATCGCGAACAGCTCCGCGCGGCCGGAGATCTCGACGTCGAGGACGCTCTGATGGGCGACGTCGAGCTGTCGAGGAACCTGCTCGCCAACGGGCGGACGCTCTGGTTCGAACCCGCGGGTATCGTCGCCCACCATCACGAGCAGACGCTTAGGAGCTTCGTCCGCGAGCGCTTCGTTCGCGGACGCAGATACGGCGAGCTGCGCGTCGGTTGGCTGGGAGCGCGCAAGGCGGCGCTCCTGCGCTTCTTGCTGGCCACCCTGCTCCCCGTGCGCATGGCGCGGATCACCCTGTTCATCGCCCGCGACGCGGTTCGGTCCGCAGAGGTCGGCACGTTCGTCGCGGGCTTACCCGTCGTGCTCGGGGGGCATTTCCTCTCGCTCGCGGGAGAAGCGGTCGCCTACGCCGGAGCGCTCATCAGAGCCGCTCCGAAGTGATCCTCACCCCCCCTTGGCCAGCCGAATCCCGGTGAGCTGGAATCTCGTGTCGGCGGGCCAGAAGTTGCGGTAACTGGGCCGGACGTGCGAGCGCGGGGTGGCGCACGAGCCACCGCGCAGAATGCGCTGGTTGTCCATGAACTTGCCGTTGTACTCCATCAGGTTGCCGTCGAATGGCGCGTAGCCCGGATAGGGCTCGTAGTGGCTGGTCGTCCACTCCCAGAGATCGCCCGCCATCTGGGTGAGGCCCTCCCCGGCGGGCGCGGGCAGCGGGTGGAACGCGCGGTCCTCCAGATGATTGCCGCGGGCCGGATCGAATCCGCCTTGGCGCGCCCCGTGCTCCCACTCGCGCTCGGTGGGCAGACGCGCGCCGCGCCAATGGGCCTCGGCCTCCCCTTTCCAGCGCGCATAGGCGTCGGCCTCGTAGAAACTGACGTGGGCGACCGGCTCTCGCAAATCGAGCGGGCGCTCGCCGGCGAGCGTCCACTGGGTCCAGCCGTGCCGCTCATCCGGGTCGCGCCGCCAGTAGAGCGGCCCGTCCCAACCGAACTCTTTGACCTGGCTCCAGCCGTTCGCGAGCCAGAGTAACGGCTTTTCGTAGCCGCCGTCTGCGACGAATTCGAGATACTCCCCAACCGTCACCAGCCGGCTCGCCAGAGCGAAGGGGTCGAGCCAACTCTTGTGGACCGGCAGCTCGTTGTCCCAACACCACCCCCCTTCGAGATTGCCGATCTCGACCAGGCCGCCGTCGAACGCGACCCAGGACGGGTGTTCCCCTTCCGAGGCCGGTTCGGGAACGAGCGGCGCATAGGTCGAACGCAGCTCGGGAGGGTCGGTCGCGAGGATGTGTTTCACCTCGGTGAGCAGCAGCTCCTGGTGCTGCTGCTCGTGCTCCAGTCCGGTTGTGACCAGGAATTCGAAGCGCGCCCAGTCGTCGTCCGGCACAGCGTCGATCAACGCCTCCATCCGCCCATCCACCGAGGCGCGATAGGCGACCACCTCGTCGTTGCCCGGCCGGGTGAGGGCGCCGCGGCGGTGGCGTTCGATCCGCGGTCCGACCGACTCGTAATAGGAGTTGAGGACAAATTCGAGCCGGCCATCCTCGGCCACCTCGTGCCCCCAGGAGGCGAGCACGTTGCGGGCGAAAAACCAGCTCGTGTGGCCGAGGTTCCACCAGGGAGGGCTGACCTCGGGCATCGACTGAATGCGCCAGACTTCCGGCGCCAACGGGCGCACGAGTTCTTGGGAGAGCGACCGCACCTCGCGGTACCGGCTGCGAAGTGCCTCTCGCTGTGCTCTTCGATTCATTCCGTGTCCCTTTCGAATTCGCTCTCGTCCATGCCGCAAAGCCCCGCCAAAGCGAGCCGCCGCTCCAGGATCTGCTCGGTCGGATCGGGCAGCAGCAGGCGGCTCAGAGGATCGACCGGCAGCGCCGCTTCGGGCACCAAGCCGATCAGTTCGCTCGCGATCGGGCGGCTCCCGAACGCCGACGCTTCGGCGGATACCCGATCGAACGCGACCGCCATCGAAGTCATTTCGACGTCGAGCAGATTGAGGCTCACCTGCGCCGCCCCGAGCCGGGCGAGCGGCACACCGATCGCGCGCACGGCGGGCAGGCCTCCGGGGGTTCTCGCACGAACGGCTCGTGCGATCCGGCGCGCGACGAAGAGATCGTCCGTGTCGAGCAGGATGTTCCACGCCACCAAGATCGGTCGCGCGCCGATCACCGACACACCGGCCGTCGGATGGACGCGCGCCGGGCCGAAATCTGGCGCGCTCCAGACCGGCTCGCGCATCTTCTCGGCGAACCGCTCGAAGCCGCCGCGGCGAATATCCGGCAGGGCGCGCCGCTCCGGCCGGCGGGCGGCCCGCTCGTAGAGATAGACGGCCAGATCGAACCGGCGCGCGACCTCCGCGCCGAGGGTTTCGGCCGCCGCGACCGCGACGCTCATCTCGGTACCCGGAAGCGGTACGAACGGCACGACGTCGACCGCGCCGACCCGGGGGTGAACGCCGCGATGGGCCGAGAGATCGATCTCGTCCTTCGCCACGGCGTAGAGCGCGAGCAGTGCCGCCACCAACGGCTCCGGCTCGCCGGCGAGCGTAAACACGCTCCGGTTGTGGTCGGCGTCGCTGGTCTGGTGGAGCAGGTGGGCGCCCGGAGTCGCAGCGAGCGCCGCGGCGAGCCGGCGAATCGTTTCCGGCCGTCGCCCTTCGCTCACATTGGGAACGCATTCGAGCAGCGGCATGGCGCGGGCCTTACGTCTCCTCGGCCCTCACGTCGTCGCCCTCGGCGGGCTCGTCGGGCTCGGCAGCCTCCGGCTCCGGAAAGAAATGAAGCTGCGCTTGGAGTTCTCGCGGCACCCGATCGATCGTCTCCAACTCCTCGATCTCCTCGCCGGAAGTGGCGCCATATTCCTTCAGCTTCCGCGCCGACGGCATGACCCTGGTTTCGAGCGAACCGACCGCTTTGTTGTACGCGTCGATCGCCCGATCCAGCCCACCGCGGAGCGCTCCGAAATGACCGGCGAGAGTGCGCAGGCGATCGTGGAGCACCCGGCCGAGCTTGCTGATTTCGAGCGCGTTCTTGGTCATCTGCTCCTGGCGCCAGCCGTAGGCCACGGCGCGCAGGAGCGCGATCAGCGTGGTGGGGGTGGCGAGGATCACCCCCTGCTCGACCCCCGCCTCGATCAGGCTCGGGTCCTGTTCCAAGGCGGCTGAAAAGAAGGTCTCTCCGGGTAGGAACAGGACCACGAACTCGGGCGCCGGCTCGAACTGGCTCCAGTACGACTTGGCCGAGAGTTTGCCCAAGTGCGCGCGGACCTGCGCCGCGTGGCTCACCAGGTGGACCCGGCGTGCCTCTTCATCGACCGTCTCGATCGCCATCAGGTACGACTCGAGCGGCGCCTTGGCATCGACCACGATGTTCTTCTCGTTCGGCAGCCTGACGATCAGGTCGGGGCGCACCCGCCCCTCTTCGGCCGAACCGCCGACCGGCTGCTGCTCGAAATCGCAGTACTCGACCATGCCGGCCATCTCGACCACGCGGCGGAGCTGGATCTCTCCCCAGCGCCCGCGCGCGGCAGGCTGGCGCAGCGCCTGGACCAACCGCGAGGTCTCCAAATGGAGCCCCTGCTGGGTGGTGGCGAGACTCTTCAGTTGATCGGACAGGCTGCCGTACGCCTGGGCGCGGGTGGTCTCCAGCTCGCGGATCTTTTCGTCCACCTTGCCGAGCGAATCGGCGAGCGGCCGGACCAGCTCGCCGATCGCCTTCTCGCGCGCTTCGAGGTCGCCGCGCGCGCGCTCCTGGTAGACCTCCAGATTCTGTTTCGCGAGATGAAGGAACGCCTCGTTGTTCTTCGCCAGCGCCTCGGCCGAAGCGGCGGAGAACGCCAGGCCGAGCTGCTCGCGCGCGCCGATGAGCAAGCGGAGCTTCTCGCCCGCCGTCTCGCGCTCCAGTCCCAACGTGGTCTCGACCTCGGCCAGGCGGGTGCGTAGGTCGGAGCCGACGCGGCGCAGCTCGAAGGTCTCGGCTTCTGCACGCAGCTCCAAGGCGTCGCGCGCGGCGCGCAGCTCGGCGGCCTCGCGCTCGCGCGCAGCCAACCGTTCCGCAAGACCCGAGCGCTCGGCCCGGGCGAGCAGGCGCGCGATCCCCCACGCGACCAACGCGCCGACCAGGGCGCCCACGAGAACGAGCACGAGCGGCGGCCAATCCATCGAGGTCTAAATGCCGAAGCGCTCCATCTTGATCGCCAGGCCGTTGCGCGACAGGCCCAACGTGCGCGCCGCGAGCGACTTGTTGCCGTGCGAACGGCGAAGCGCCTCGCGGATCGCCGCCTGCTCGGTGATCCCTACCAGGCGATCGAGGTCGAGGTCGGTCGTGCCATCGACGCGCGCGATCTGGAGCCGCCCTTTGCGCACCTTTTCGGGCAGCGAGGAGAGTTCGACCGGGCGGCCTGCCGGGCAGAGATAGACCATCTGGCGCGCGATCCCTTCGAGCTCGTCGAGGTTGCCCGGATAGTCGTACGACAGCAGCGCGGTCATCGCTTTGACCGTGATCCCGGTGAGGCGGGTGCCGGTGTCGTGGCAGAACCGGTTGACATAGCTCTGGATGAGCAGCGGCAGGTCTTCCTTCCGGTCGCGCAAGGGGGGTACATCGACCGTCGTCCGGGACAATCGATACGCGAGATCGACCCGGAACAGATCGCGCCCGACCGCCTCTTCGAGTGGCGTCCGGCTGCCCGCGATCAGCCGGACATCGACTGCGGTGGCCAAGAGGCTGTCGACCGGCTCGACTTCGCCGGTGCGCAGGAACCGCACCAGCCGGGCCTGCACCTCGAGCGGCAGGTGGTCGATGTCATCCAAGAACAGGGTGCCCCCATTGGCGAGCAGGAGCTTGCCCTCACGGCGGATCGTCCCCTCGCGGCCGGCGATCTCAGAGCCGAACAGGTCGGCCTCGATCGCGGCGGGGCGCGCTCCCGCCGCGATCGCGACCACGAACGGACCCTGCCGGCGCGGCCCCGACCGGTGGAGCGAATGGGCCAGCAACTGTTTGCCCAACCCCGCCTCGCCGCGCAGGAGGACCGGGATCGACGGATCGACCGCGGCGCGCAGCTCGTCGAGCATACGTTTCATCGCGGGCGACTCGCCGACCACGAGCCCGGAATCGAGCACCAGATCCTGCTGACCGAGCGAGCCGGGGAGAATCGGCTCGAACGCACCGACGTGGTGGATCAACCCGAGGGCGATCAGATGACCGACCGCGCGCAAGGCCTCAAAGATCGACGGCGACTCGGTCGGAGAAAAGCGTGGCAGCGCCGCGATCACCCGATACGACCGCTCGACCGCCAGAAACGAGTGGTGACCGATCCACGCCTCACGGCCGTCGAGGGTGCCGAAAAAACCGCCCCCTTTGGTGCCGCTCGCCTCGACCTGATCGAGCAGCGCTTCGCCGCCCGCGAGCCAGGCCTGATCGGTCGCGACCGCGAGGCGAATCGCCGAACGCTCCCCTTCGCCCACCAGCAGGAAGAGCACGCCGCCGCCAAAGTCGCGCAGCAGCTCGCGCACCAGCGACTCCGAGGTGACCCGGCTCTGGGTGTCGGCGAGCGTCCAATCGCTCAGGCGGGAGAGGTGGCCGAGCATCCCCTCGGCGGTGATCCGCGGCACCAGCACTTCGACCGGCGCAGGGGTGACCGGGCGGGGGCTTTCCGCCGCGACGTCCTCGACCAGCAGCGTGACGGTGCCGACCCGGATCTCGTCGAGCACCTCGAGCTCGGCCTCCTTCACCCTCCGGCCGGAGACCAGGGTGCCGCGGCGACTGCCGAGATCTTCGATCCTGAGCACGCCGGCCTCGTAACGGAGCCGCGCGTGCTGCTGCGCCACCCCGACATAGTCCAGGGTGATGTCGCAATCCGGATGGCTCCCGAGCAGAAGCTCGGGGCGATGCAACGGATAGCGATGCACACCGTCGGGAGCGTAGGCGACCAAACGCAACATGGGTGGGTGAGCATACGCCATGCGCTGGTATCCTCCGCCTCCATGACCGGACCCAACGCTCGACCTCAGCTCAAAAATGACCTCTTCTTGCGCACCGCGCGCGGTGAAACTGTCGAGCGCCCGCCGGTCTGGATGATGCGCCAGGCCGGCCGCTACCTCCCCGAGTACCGGGAGGTGCGCGCGAAGGTCGATTTCCTCACCCTGTGTAAGACGCCGGAGCTGGCGGCCCGAGTGACGATTCAACCGATCGACCGGCTCGGCGTCGATGCGGCGATCCTGTTCGCAGACATCCTCTTGCCGCTCGAAGCGATGGGCGCCGAACTCCGGTTCGAAAAAGGAGATGGACCGGTCTTCCCCGACCCCATCCGCCACCGCGACCGAATCGCCGGCCTCGCCCGACCCGATGTGGACGCCACTCTCGGCTACGTCTTCGCGGCGCTGCGCACCGTCCGCCGCTGCTTGGCCGGCCGGGTTCCGGTGCTCGGATTCGGTGGCACCCCCTGGACGCTCGCCTCCTACCTGGTCGAGGGGGGGACCTCGAAGCAGTTCACCCACCTGCTGGGCTGGAGCTGGGAAGATCCGGCGGGGCTGCGCCTGCTGCTCGACCGCCTCGCCGAGGTCTCGATCGACTACCTGCTCGGCCAGATCGACGCCGGGGCAGAAGGGATTCAGCTGTTCGATTCTTGGGGTGGCCTGCTCGATCTGGAACGCTGGCGGCGGATCTCGCTCCCCTCGATCCTCGCGATCATCGAGGCGCTCCGTGGCCGCGTGCCCTTGATCTACTACGTCCAGGGGGGAAGCCATCTGCTGCCCGGGCTCGCCGAGCTGCCGGTCGAGGTGCTCTCGGTCGATTGGCGCACACCGCTGTCCGAAGTGCGGCGGGTCGTGGGGCCGAACAAGGTGCTGCAAGGGAATCTCGACCCGGCGGCGCTGCTCGCGCCGGTGGCGGAGATCGAAACGAGGACGCGCGCGCTGCTCGCCGACGCCGCGGGCGGACCGCACATCGCGAACTTGGGTCACGGGATCTTTCAGAACACGCCTGTCGAGCACGCCCAGGCGTTCGTTGAAACGGTCAAGGGCCTGCGCGGGTAAGACCCAAGCCGCTACTTGAAGACCCAGGCCTTACCCGCCGTCCCTTCGGCCACCCAGGCGTCCGGCTCCACCACGGTGTCCCATTTGAGCAGGCGGGTGCGCGCTCCGGCGATGTCTTGCACCCGCACTTCCAGGAAGTTGCCCGCGACGTCGCCGAAGCGGATCGCGCCGGTCCGCTCGATCGACCCGTCCGGCTGGTAGATCGCCCACGCCTTGGTGGCGGTCTCGGAGAAATTGACCACCGCGTCCGCCCCTTCGGGAGTCACGTCCGCCGGGCCCCAGAACGCGACATCCTGAGGGAGCTTGAAGCGGTTGACCAGCTTGTCGGTCGCCTCTTCGAAGGTGCCGTTGCCGTTCAGGTCGGCGAAGGCGGTCACCGTGTCGTTCGAAAAATCCGCCTCGACCCGCACCGACCGATTCCGCTTGACCGCCTCGAACCGCGACAGGCTCATCAAGCTGGTGGTCTGGCGGGCGATCGAGACCAGCTTGCTCTTATGCAGGTACCTGATCAGAGTCGGATAGGAAAACAGCGCCAGGATCAGCATGAGCGACAAGACGAGTAGAAGCTCGACCATGGTGAAGCCCTGGCTACGGCGGAAGGGGCTACGAAGACTGCGACGAGTGCTCATGGCGGATTACCTCTAAGCGACACTCCAGCCCGGCGCTAAAGATACGCCATAGCCAAAGGTGCATTGATCCTCATGATAAGCCTTTGCCGCCCGGTCCGCGAGCCCCTGCACCCTCGAATCCACACTCAATCCCGGAACCGGCCCCGCAACTCCGGCGGCATCAGCGGGCAGGCGGTCTCGGGTTTCTTCCACCAGCGGTGGCGACCTCTTGCGATGGCGTCGTAGAGGCGATCGCGGAGCGGGGTCGGGAGCAACCGCCCGAGCGCTGCGGCGAAAGCCCAGAAGCCTCCGATCGCTTGGAGCGCGCGGAGCACGGCGGCCGAGCGGATGTGGAGCGCTCCGTCCTGCGTTGACAGGACGAGACTGTCCGGAAGGCCGGCCTGGGCCGCCGGAGCGACCCGTCGCCCGAACAGCTCTCCGCCGAGCGGCGCGAAGGTCAGCACACCCTTCCGGTCGAGCCGGATGAGGACGCTCACACTCTTGTGACAGAGGCCGCAGCCGCCATCGAAAAAGAGCACGGCGCCCGGGGGCTCAGGCACCCTCTTCCATCCCGATCGAGAACATGCGCTCGAGGTTGTAGCGCGAGAAGGCGCGGAACGCCATCAGCGTCTCGGAGCGGATGATGCCCTCGATCTTGAGCATCTGGTGGGTCACCGCTTCGGCGATCTGCTCGTTGTTGGCCACCCGGGCGATGGCGACCAGATCGTACTGGCCGGCGACCGAGTAGACTTCGGTGATTCCAGGGAGCTCGACCAGCAGCCCGGCCACCTCGTTGATCTTGTTCTTCTCTACCACCAGTAGGATCACTGCGCTGACCACAAGCGTCCCCTCCTTGCCCGACCATCGAATTCTATTCGATTCGGTAACCGCGATCCGAGATCCGGCCAACTTGCGTAGTGGAGAATGCCGCCGACTTGGCGTTGCACCCTCGAGGGATCGATCCGATGAGCTTTCCACCGCCCGCACCTACCGCCACCTTCCCCTACCGCATCGAGCGGCGCGTGGGCGAAGGGGCGATGGGCGTCGTCTTCCGCGCGTTCGAGCCCGCTCTCGAACGGACCGTGGCGATCAAAGTGCTGCGCCAAGAGACCCTCGCCGGACGCGACGAGCAGACCACACAGGAGTACCACCGCCGGTTTTTGCAAGAGGCACGGGCCGCCGCGGCGCTCTCGCATCCGGGTTCGGCGACGCTCTACCGGATCGGCGACGAGGCGGGCAACCCGTGGATCGCCATGGAGTGGCTCGACGGCCGCACGCTCGACGCGGTCGTCCGCGAGGACGGTCCTCTGGCGCCGGAGCGGGTGGCGCAGCTCGGTATCGAGCTGCTGGCCGCGCTCGACGCGGCGCACCGCGCGGGGGTCGTTCATCGCGATATCAAACCGGCGAACCTGATGCTGCTCGCCGACGGCCGGCTCAAGGTCACCGATTTCGGGATCGCCCGAGTGCGCGGCTCCGACCTGGTGAAGACCCAGGCGGGCTACCTGCTCGCCACCCCCCGATTCGCCTCGCCGGAGCAGTTGCGCGGGCTCGAAGTGGATGGCCGCTCCGACCTGTTCTCGGCCGGCGTGGTCCTCTACTTCCTGACCTCGGGCAGCTACCCGTTCCACGGTGACGACTTTCTCCAGGTTGCGACGGCGATCTTGACCGAAGCGCCGCGCCCGCTGCGCACTCTGGCGCCGCACGTACCGGTCCGCCTCGCGGCGGCGATCGAACAAGCGCTGGAGGTGGACCTCGGCAAACGGTTTGGCAGCGCCGCCCTAATGGGCGACGCGCTCCGGATGGCGATGGGGGTCGATGAGGCGATGGATAGGACCGAAAGGACGGCAAGGCCAGACAGAACAGCGGCGACGGGTGCGGGCCGAACCGGCGCTCCGGCGAACCGAGAGTCGGTGCCCACTTACGCCGACGTGGCGGTCGAGCCGATGCGGGCGGTCCCGGTCGTAGCGGCGAGCTGGCCGGGGCGCGAGCTGGGGATTCAGGAGCGTCAGGACCTGCTCGATCGTCTGCTCGATCGGCCACTGCATACAGCGCCCTTTGCCGGCGCGGTGGCGTTCGGCGCGGCCTGGCTGCTGATCGCGGACGGCCTCGTGTTCGGGGCGATCGGGGCGATCGGCCCCAAGGGTGGTGCTACGGGAGATGCCGCAATCGAAGCACTGCCGAGTAGGGCGGCGGCGGTTCTCCATCCCGCTCCCGAGCCGGGAGGTGGGCTACGAGTGCGCGCGCTCGCCGGCCTGCTCCACCCGGGGCAGGTCCGCCACGAGGGGCTCGACTCGACGTTCGTCAACCTGCCGGCGCTGGGCGAAAAACTGCGCGCGGAACGGTTCGACGGGGCCATCCATCTCTCCCGCGGCGCGGCGCGCGCGACCCTGCTGTTCGCGGCCGGCACCCCGGTTCTCCAGCTGTTTTCGGCCGGCTGGGACGGACTGCCGATCGATCGCCCGTGGGCCGAGCTGGTCTCGGCGGTCGCGGTCGAAGCGCGCGTCGAGGCGCTCTTTCCCGTGCCCTCGTTTTCGAGCTTCCGGCGCGAGCTGCGCAACTTCGAGCTGCAGATCTCGCCGCAGGCCGCCTTTGCCAACGACCGACCGGACGTAGGCTCCCGCACCAAGGGCACCGCGCGCATGCGCTTCGCCCTCGATCCCGCGCTTCGCGGGGACCTGGGTGGACGCCCTGCGATCGGCGTTCGTCTGGAAGACGATCCGATCCATCGCTTTCTGCGCTGGAGCCTCGAAGAGCTGCCCCCCTACTTCCGTGAGCGCGAGCGGGCCGCGCGCTGGAAGTACCTGGTCGAGTGGCTTGGGCAAGTGCGCTCCGCCCGCCTGCACGGGGAGCTGCCGCGCCCGGACGGCACCGGCGCCGACTTTTTCGATCTCGCGACGTTCGCCACAGACGGCCGGGCGCTCCACCTCGCACGCCGGGTCGCCCGCGCAACCCCTGATGCGCTCGCCGAGTTCCGCGACGCGGTGATCCAAGCCAAGAGCGCGCGGGTGAAAACCGGCGACATCGGCGGTGCGTTCCTGATCGCGCCGGAGATCGACGAGGCGACGGTTCAAGCGCTCGCCGCGTTGGCGGCATCCGAGAAGAGCGGTCGCTGGTTCGGCGTCGAAGAGAGCTTTACCGGCTACGAGGGGTTCGTCCGCATCGGCCCGCGCCGAGGCTTTCACCTGCTGTTGATCCGCGAGAGCGCGGCGGGCTTCGAGCCGTTGCTGCCGTAGCCTGGGACCTAGGGCGTTGCCCTAGGCTGGTTTAGGTCGGGCCTTCGGCCCTCAAAAAGCCGTAGATCGCGAGGCCGAGCAGGAGGATGGCGAGGGCGATCGCGTACGGTACCCAAGCGAGCGGGCGGGCGGGCGGTGCCGGCGTACCGCGGAGGTTGGGGGCCGGATCGGCCGACGGTTTCTCTCCCGGCGCGGGTTCGACGACTTCGACGGCATAGAAGATTCGCGCGGCGCTCTCGCGCGCGGCGGCGACCAGCGCTCCGCCGAGGTCGCCCGTTTTCAAACGAGGCGCGAGGGTGTCGCGGACGATTTCCGCCGCTCTCCCCCGCCGTTCTGGGTCGTCGAGACCACGACCGAGCGTCAGCTCGACCTGGCGGTCGCCGAGGGCGACCAAGATCAGCAGGCCTTCTCCTTCGTCTCCCCCGAGCCGCCACGACTCGGACAGCTCGCGGGCAAACGGGCTCGCCTCCTTCCCGCCCAGCGACTCGACGATCACCGCGGCGATCTCGCCGCCGGTCTCGCGCCGAATGTGCTCGGCGATGCGGCGAAACTCCGCGGTCGGCTCAAGGCTCACCCGACCGGTGCGATCGAGCAGACCCCCGGCCGGCCGGGTGAGGTCGGCGACCTCGATCGCTCCCGCAGGCGCCGCGACCCCTGCGCCCACTGCGCCCACTGCGCCCCCTGCGATCACCGCGAGCACCGCGAGCAGAGCGAGCAGAGCGAGGGTTTTAACGAGCGACTTGCCGCTCACGCGCGGAACGGCGAGGTGGCGACGAATTCGGGGGTCGGCGCCTGGTTCGGCGGCGTCGAGCGGAGGAAGCTCCCCTCGTGGCCGCACGAGCAGGCCTCTTCGATGCGGATCAGGCCACACATCATGTAGCTCGAAGGCTGCACCACCTTGAAGCGACCGGCGAGGTTCCAGCGCCGGCATTTCGGGCACTGGCCACCGTGCCTAAAGAACAGACCGGCGCGCAGCATGCCGACCTCACCGCAGCCAAGGCAGGCCAAGATCGGTCGCATATCGCGCGGCTCGTCGGCGGGCAGGTCCTCACCCGCGTCGTCGCGATCCCCCAGCCTGTAGAGCAGCGAGAAGCAGCGCGGACAGACCTTCGCGCGTCGGCGGAGGGCGACCATTGCCACGATCAAAAAGACGAGGAACACGACGCCGGTGAGCCGAGCCACCGCAGCCGGCGTCTCCTTGGCGCGGAGGTCCCGATTAATCGCGGCAACCATCGGCTCAACCATCGTCTCGGGCGTGGCGGTCGCCCCGGGCTTGGCCGCCTGCGCCGGTCGTTTGGGCAGGGTCACGAAGATCGGCCGGCGGTCGCCGACCACAGGGTCCGCCTCTCTACCCGCCGCCTTCGGGGTCTCGGGTCGGCCCTGCCCGCCCTGCCCGCCCTGCCCGCCCTGTCCGAACACTCCGGTGAGCGCGAGCGACCCTACGACGAGCGCGCAGGCGAGGATCGGGAGGACTCCTCCCCGCCCCCGCGGCTCGATCATCCCGTTCCGCCCTTCGCCGCCGCTTCGGCCGACGACGCCCCGGCGAGCTTCGCGCCGAGGAAGTCGCGGTTCAAGCGCGCAATGAAATCGATCGAAATCCCCTTCGGGCAGACCGCTTCGCATTCGGCGTAGTTCGAGCAGGCGCCGAAGCCTTGGGCCTCCATCGCCTCGACCATGCCGAGCGCCCGGCGGTCGCGCTCCGGCTGGCCCTGGGGGAGCAGGCCGAGGTGGGAGACCTTCGCCGAAGTGAACAGCTGCGCGGCGCCATTCGGGCACTGCGCGACACAGGCGCCGCAGCCGATGCAGGTCGCGGCGTCGAACGCGTGGTCGGCCGTCCCTTTGGGCACGGGGACCAGATTCGCCTCGGGCGCGCTGCCGGTCGGCACCGAGATGAAGCCGCCCGCCTGGATGATCCGGTCGAACGAGCTGCGATCGACCATCAGGTCTTTGACCACCGGAAAGGCGCGCGAGCGCCAGGGCTCGAGGTACAGCTCGTCGCCGCTCTTGAAGTGCCGCATATGGAGCTGGCAGACCGTCGTGTGCGGCAACGGCCCATGCGCGTGGCCGTTGATCATGAAACCGCACGAACCGCAGATCCCTTCGCGGCAGTCGTGATCGAACGCGATCGGCTCTTGGCCGTCGCCGATCAGGCGCTCGTTTACGACATCCAACATCTCCAGGAACGAGCTGTGCTCGTTGATCCCTTGGGCCTCGTAGCGAACCATCCGACCCGGCGCCTCAGGGCCGCCCTGGCGCCATACGTGAAGCGTCAGATCCATTATTTGTAGCTCCTCTGGCTCGGGCTCACCGTTTCGAAGACCAGCGGTTCTTTGTGCAGAGTCGACTCCTTGCCGACGCCGTTCCACTCCCAGGCCGCGGCGTAGGAGAAGTTCTCGTCGTCGCGCAACGCTTCCCCTTCGGGCGTCTGGTATTCCTCGCGGAAATGGCCGCCGCACGACTCGTTCCGCTCGTGCGCGTCGCGGCACATCAGGTCGGCGAGACCGAAGAAATCGGCGACCCGACCGGCCCGTTCGAGCTCCTGGTTCACTTCCCCCGCGCTACCCGGAATGCGCAGATCGTGCTTGAACTCACTTTCCAACGACTGGATTTTCACCCGCGCTTCAGCCAACCCTTCGGCCGTGCGCAAGATGCCGCAGCGGTCCCACACCAGCCTGCCCAGCTCGCGGTGATAGGAGTCCGCCGTGCGCTTGCCTCGGGCGCCGAGGAACGTTTCGATCTGCCCAGAGACGCTGCCGCGCGCCTCGCGGAACCCCTCGCTCTCGGTGGTCACCGGCTTGCCCAGAAAGCTCGAAAGGTAGTCGCCGATCGTGTAGGGGATGACGAAGTAACCGTCGGCCAGACCCTGCATGAGCGCCGAGGCGCCGAGTCGGTTCGCGCCGTGGTCGGAGAAGTTCGCCTCGCCGAGCACGAACAGACCGGGTACGTTGCTCATCAGGTTGTAATCGACCCACAGGCCGCCCATCGTGTAGTGGGGCGCCGGGTAGATGCGCATCGGCACCTGGTAGGGATTCTCGCCGGTGATCTTGTCGTACATCTCGAACAGGTTGCCGTAGCGCTCTTCGATCGCCTTCTGACCGACCCGACGGATCGAATCGGCGAAATCGAGGTAGACGCCGTTCTTCTGCTCGCCCACCCCCCGCCCTTCGTCGATGATCGACTTGGCGTTCCGGGCCGCGACGTCGCGCGGCACCAGGTTGCCGAAACTCGGGTATTTCCGTTCGAGGTAGTAGTCGCGCTCCCCTTCCGGAATCCGCTCCGGCGAACGCGCATCGCCCGGGTCCTTCGGCACCCAGATCCGGCCGTCGTTGCGCAGCGATTCGCTCATCAGGGTGAGCTTCGACTGGTAGTCGCCCGAGGTCGGGATGCAGGTCGGGTGAATCTGGGTGAAGCAGGGGTTGGCGAACAGCGCGCCGCGCTTGTGGGCGCGCCAGATCGCGGTGACGTTCGAACCCTTGGCGTTGGTCGAAAGGTAAAAGACGTTCGAGTAGCCACCGGTCGCGAGCACCACCGCGTGCCCGGCGTGCGAGTCGATCCGACCGGTGATCAGATCGCGGGTGATGATCCCCTTGGCCCGGCCGTCTTCGACCACCAGATCGAGCATCTCGGTGCGCGGAAACATCCGCACCTTCCCCGCCGCGATCTGCCGTTCGAGCGCCTGGTAGGCGCCGAGCAGTAGCTGCTGGCCGGTCTGGCCGCGGGCGTAGAACGTCCGCGCCACCTGGGCGCCGCCGAAACTCCGGTTGTCGAGCAGGCCACTATATTCGCGGGCGAACGGCACGCCCTGGGCCACGCACTGGTCGATGATGTTCACCGACAGCTCGGCGAGGCGATGGACGTTGCCCTCCCGCGCCCGGAAGTCGCCCCCTTTGATCGTGTCGTAGAACAGCCGGTAGACCGAGTCGCCGTCATTGCGATAGTTCTTGGCCGCGTTGATCCCCCCCTGGGCCGCGATCGAATGGGCGCGGCGGGGGGTGTCTTGGAAGCAGAAACACTTCACCTCGTAGCCGAGCTCGGCCAAACTCGCCGCGGCCGCCGCGCCCGCGAGGCCGGAGCCCACCACCAGCACCTCGAACTTCCGCTTGTTGTTCGGGTTGACCAGTTTGAGGTGGCTCTTGTGCTCGAGCCACTTTTGGTCGATCGGACCGGCCGGAATCTTGGCGTCCAACTTAAGGGCGGAGGGGGAGGTGGAATTCGGTGTCGATGTCATGAGCGCAGGCTCCTACCGGACCAGCCCGAAGAGCACGGCCACCGGAAACGAAAGGTTGCCCAAGGTGACGACCCAGGCGAAGGTCTGCGCAAACCCACGGCGCCAGGCGTTGTAGCGCGGGTGATTCCAGCCGAGCGACTGAAACAGGCTCCAGAGACCGTGGTAGAGATGAAGACCGAGTGCCACCTGGGCCACCAGGTAGAACAGCGAAACCCACCAGACCTGGAAGCCCGCGATCAGGTTGTGGCGCACATCCCCTTCGATGAACGAGGAGTGGACCCAGCCGAAGGTCAGGTGCGCCAGGTGGTAGAGGACGAACAGGACGATGATCACGCCACCCTGGCGCATGGTGCGCGCCGCGTAGGTCGCCTGGACGACGGTTCGCTTCTGATAGGGCACCGGCCGCGCCGCGCGGCTCGCCTGGGTGACCGCCCAAGCGGACCAGATGTGCAGCCCCACGGCGGCGAGCAGGACGAGGCGGGCGATCCAGAGCACACCCTGCGCGGGGACCAGCGGCTCTCCGACGTGGCGGAGGAACTCGCCATAGACGTTGATCGGAATCGAGCCATCCGGATGCGCGGGCAGGTAGAGCTTCAGATTGCCGAGCATATGGACCAGCACGAAGCCGAACAGCACGAGCCCCGAGAGGGCCATC
The DNA here is from genome assembly GCA_031404815.1 of Holophagales bacterium. Lineage (GTDB taxonomy): Bacteria > Acidobacteriota > Thermoanaerobaculia > Multivoradales > UBA5704 > DASYKS01. The sequence goes on from JANNIH010000120.1 coordinate 24,307, forward strand.
ACGGCTTTCTTGCCCACGGTGGAGTGGAAAAAATCGGAAAACCAGGACATGCCTTGATCCTCGTGCGGGCTGCCTCCGGCGACACGGCCGGAGGATGGGGTCGGTGTCGCCCTATTCTATGGGAACCGCCGGAGGTTGTGACTCATTTCACAAGCAGGCTGGCACCGGTCGGCCGACCGGTGCGACGACGGCGCTTGCGCGGCCGTTTCGGGGCCACCACGACCTCTTCCGGCGGCGGCATCTCGCCCGAGCGGGCCCGAGCCCCCGCGGCGCGCCAGACCTCCAACTTATCGGCGCCGTCGCCGGTCGCCGCCACCAGGATCTCGAACAGCAGCAGGGCATCCTCGAAACCGGCCCGGCGCGAGATCCGCAGGCGTTCGCTCGCGCTCCAGCCGGAATCGATCAGGCGTTGGAACAGATGGAGCGCCGAAAGGACCTGCTGCGACTTCAAATTGGAGAGCGTGAAGCGGGCGAAGAACGGCGCCACCGCCTCCTCGGTCATCTTGTCGAGGGCGCTGCGCAACATCGGCCGCTGGTCGAGCGCTTCGATATCGAACCGACGGAGCATGACTTGGGGCAGCAGGATCGCCGCGAGCGCTCCGGAATCGGAGAGCTTCCGCCCGCCCGCGACCATCCGATCGATCGAGGGGAGGATCTGGCCGAACTCGCCCAAGCCCCGCTCCCCCGCCGCCACCATCGCGTACGCCTCGGGCAGGATGACCTCGAGAATCCCGAGCTCTAGAAGCCACTGGGTGGCCGCACCCGATCGGCCGCAGCGGAACAGCTGCACGATCTCTTCGGTCATCCGCGCCGGTGAGGCCTTGGTCATCTCTTTGCGGTGACGGTGCATGGCTTCCTGCGTTCCCGCCTCGATGCCGAAGCCGAGCCGGCCGGCGAACTCGCAGGCGCGCAGCATCCGCACCGGATCTTCTTGAAAGCGGACCGCCGGATCGCCGATCGTCCGGATCAGCTGGCGCTCCAAATCCTCGATACCGCCGACATGGTCGATCACCGAGAAGTCTGCGATGTCATAGAACAGGGCGTTCACCGTGAAGTCGCGACGAAACGCGTCCTCGCGCGGCGAGCCGTAGGAGTTGTCGCTGGTGATCAGCAGGTCACCCGGGGCGCTCTCTTGATCTTCCGGCCGCGGATCGCGGCGAAAGGTCGAGACCTCAATGATCTCGCCGTCCGGATAGAAGACGTGGACCAGGCGAAACCGTCGACCGATGATGCGCGAGTTCGAGAACAGGCGGCGGATCTCGTTCGGCCGCGCGTTGGTGCCGATGTCGAAATCCTTCGGCGTTCGCCCGAGCATGAGGTCGCGGACGCTGCCACCGACCAGATGGGCTTTGAACCCGGCGCCATGGAGCCGATAGAGAACCTTCACGGCCTGACTGCTGATTTGCTTCCGGGAGATCGGGTGCTCGGGCCGCGACAGAATACGCGGTTGCACCTCGCTAACGACGTTCACGACAGCCATTATACCTAAGGAGGGGCCGGAGCGGGTGGAGGGACCCGCTCCGGCGGGAGGAGGGAGGAGAGAAGGGGGTTGTGGAGCGGAGCCTGCTTAACGACGCGGGCAAGCAGGGGGCGCTTGCCTGCGGTGATGCCGATCGTCATACCGCCGTCCGTAGCCTCGGTCGCGCGAGCGGCGATCCTGGGAGTAACCGTGGCCCGGGTCGCGGTAGGGGTAGTTGTCGTACCGGTCGCTTCGGTCGTAGCCGTCGTACCGGTTGTAGCCCTCGTCATACCGCTCGTCGTAACGGTCGCCATAGTCGTTGTCGTAGCGGTCCCGATAACCCGGCGCGTAGCGGTCGAAGAGCCGGAACGGATCGATATTGAAGGCGGCCAGGTGACGCCGGACCAACGGGCAGCTCTCGTGGTGATAGTGGTGGCCGCCACGGTCCAAGCAATAGGAGTTGCAACGGGTCTGCCCGTACGAGATCGCATCGTCGGTCCGGTAGTAGTAGCCCCGCGGATGACCGTAGCCGAAATCGCCGAACGTCAGGTTGAAGTGAATCCCGCCGATCCGGAAGCTCGCCCCCAAGGAGAGCCCGTCGGCGTGCGCCGCCGGAGCGAACAGGGGGAGTATCAAGAGCGCCGCAAACACCGCTGTCACCTGCCAAGCCTTCATCCACCGCTTTGCGTTCATGGTTAGGAACCTCCTTCGCCCCAGCCTAAATCCACGTTCCGTGCCAACCCGAAGAACGCCGGCAAGCTGCTGATAACAAAGGCTCACGACTGATTTTTTGGAGAGCGTCGTCGAGCGGTGTCCTGTAGCGTAGACGGCGGCGTCCACCCGCCGTCTGCGCCGGTAGACGGCAAGGCTTGTCACGGTATCTCCACGCCGCGGCGGTAGAATCCAAAGATGACTTCGATCGAGAGCGACGGCATACCCCCCGGCACGATCCGGCTCGAACGGCGCAGAGCCGGCAGTCGCGAGCGCGACCTCGATGAGTTGCGCGGGTCGCTCGCCGAACCGCTCCCCCGCATCCCCTCGCGCTTTTTCTACGACGACTATGGCTCGGATCTGTTCGAGCGAATCTGCGAGTTGCCCGAGTACTACCCGACCCGCACCGAGCGGACGCTCCTAGAACGGATCGCGCCCCAGGTCGCCACAGCGACCCGCGCCCGGACTCTGGTCGAGATCGGCTCCGGCGCCGCCACCAAGACCCGGCTGCTCCTGGACGCCCTCGAAGCCCAGGGCACGCTCCGGCTCTACGTACCGTTCGATGTCGCGGAAGGGACCACCACGCGGATCGCCAACGAACTGAGGGCTGAGTACCCGGGGCTCGCCGTCCACGGCATCGTGGGCGATTTTCTGGCCGATCTGGCTCCCCTCCCTGGAGGCACTTCCGCCGACGACAGTCCCCGGCTCGCGATCTTCCTCGGCGGCACGATCGGTAATTTGGAACCCACCGAGGCGTCGAACTTCCTCGCTCGGCTCCACTTGGCACTCGCGCCGGGTGACTCCTTCCTGCTCGGTCTCGATCGAGTCAAACCCACCGCGCGCCTGGAAGCCGCCTACAACGACTCGGCAGGTGTGACTGCCGCGTTCAACCTCAACATCCTCCGGGCGGTCAACGGGATCACCGAGGGCGACTTTTCGCCCGAAGGTTTCCGCCACCGCGCGTTCTTCGATCGGCAACGCTCGCGCATCGAAATGCGGCTGGTTGCAGTGCGCCCCCAGCAGGTCCACTTGCCGGCGCTTAAGCTCACGCTCGATTTCGCGACCGGCGACGAGATCCTGACCGAGATCAGCACCAAGTACGACCGCGGCCGGGCGGAGGCGCTGCTCGCCGCCGCCGGCTTCTCGGTCGCCGAGTGGTTCACCGATCCGGAGGATCTCTTCGGGCTGCTCTTGGCATTTAAACCAGCATTCAAACCGGCGATCAAACCGGCGGAGCAGCCGGGCCAACGGGGCTGACCGGCCTTTCGGTCACGGTTTTAGGGCGCGCGGGCGGCAGCGCCCCGGGTCGAACTCGTGGCGAATCTCGATGTCGGCCGGCACCGGGGCTCCCGCCCGGCGCGCCGGCTGATAGCGCCAATCGCGAACCGCGTCGAACAGGGCGAGCGCCATCGCCGAACCGCCCGAGGCATCGAGCCAGCGCGGATGGACCGGTTGCCCCGCCGCATCGACCGTCACCGCGATCCGCACCGACCCCTTGGCGCAGGTCGCGCGCAACGCTTTCGGGTAGTGCGGCTCCCGCCCGGAGATCTTGTTTGGCGCCGGGTTTGGCGCCGGGTTCGGCGCCGGCCCGGAGCTGTCAGGGTCGAGCGCCGGCAGGCCGATCGAGCGCGCCGCAGCCGCGGAGAGCGCGCCACCGGTCGCGAGGCGAAACAGCTCGAGCGACTTGCCCGCGGCACCGTACGGATCGAGGCTCACCTCGTTCAGATCGGGTTGGAGCGCCTGAGCGGCGAGCCAGTCCCAGCGCCCGGCGACGACATCGCCCGCCCCCGCCTCGGCCAGAGCGCGAAAGGTGAGCGTGAGGCTGAGGGTGGCGGCGGTCCCGGCATCGATCTCGATGGCGACCAACATCTCGTCGATCAACCGGCGCGCCTCTCGGCGCGCCTTCTGCCACTCCCCCGCCCGCAGCTCGTCGTCCACCTTGTGCAGGCGGCGCTGCCAATTTCTCGCCGCCTCGGTATCGGCCGCCGTGGGCAGAGGGGTCTGCATCATCCGCGGCCCCGGCGGGGTGCGAGTGATCTGGGCGCCGACAGGGGTGCCCAACAGCAGCGGTGCGGCGACGGCCAACCAGAGCATCGAGCGGGTCCTCATCGGGCAGTTCTCCTAGGGGGCGTGTGACCGGGGAAGTCTATCCCCGGCGAGCCTAAGGCGCGCGCACGCCGAACGTCTCGCGCCATCCCGGGCTCGCGGCGAGGTGCTCAAGCGCGCGGGCCAGCAGGAGCTGATGTTCTGCCGAGATCAGCCAGGTGCTCCGCCCCGAGGGGTGCGGCAGCGGGATCAGCTCAAACCCATGGCCCGAAAACTGAGCTTCGAAGCTTCGGCCGATCCGCTCGGCGAGCGGCGCGGATTTCGGCAGGAACCGCGAGATGGCCAGCTGGCCGATCGCGATCACCGTCGCCGGCTTAACGAACTCGAATTCCCGCTCCATCCAGTCGGCGCAGGTCGCGACCTCGTCCGGAGCCGGCACCCGATCGCCCCCCTGCGGCGCGCGGCCGGGAAAACAGCGAATCGCCGCGGCCATCCAGACCCGCGCGCGAAACTCGTCCTCGGAGACCCCGATCCGCGCGAACCATTGGAACAGACGGGTCCCTGCGGTGTAGGCGAACAGGCGGTTCCCCTCCCGCTCGTGCGGCCCGGGCGCCTGGCCGACCAGGAAGACGCTCGGGCGTACCCGAGGAGGCTCCCCCGCGACCGGAGGGGCCACCACCCGCGGACAGCGCCGACAGGCGCGGAGAGCGGCGACGTGGGTACGGAGGGCGGCGAGGTCCCAGGGAGCCATCATTGCCAGAGGATAGCGCGAGGCTTTCCTGGGAGCGCCGTTCTTCGTCCTGGAAGATGCATCGCCCAGGATGGTACGCCTTGCTGGTCGCTCCTAGGGGTATCCACGCCCGAGTCGAGAGATATGGCACTTCACACCGCAAAGCTAGATGTCTCGGAATCCACTCTCTAAGGTTCGTCTCGCGGGTAGTTTTTGGACCTACCCGTAACCGACCGCTCGCAAGCGGCTGCGCCAGCGTGGGCCGGGCCCACCCGACCTGCACGCAAGGGAGTGCGAAGCGTATCGTGCACCTGGAACTTCCATTGAAAAAAAGGGGACTCCTGACGCCTAGATGTGATATTCATCCACCTCCAGGCTTGTGCCATAACTGGCATAGACCGAGATCTGGCCCATAAAGGCATCTTGAGCATCCATAGGTTCTCGTTTTCCACGCAGAGGAGGAGGTGTACCTTGGCCCAAACGATCAAGCTGGTACTCGGTGGCAAGCTGCTCGAACAGGTGCTCGCGGCGGCCGCCGCCGATGAGATCTCGA
>JANNIH010000121.1:0-3792 GCA_031404815.1 Holophagales bacterium
AGCTGTCGCGGGCGGTCGAGCGTCTGCGCGGCGCGGGGATCTCGGCGGCTCCGCCGCTGGTGCGGGTATCCCGGGACCGGGAGTTGCCGCTCTCGTTCGCCCAACAGCGGTTGTGGTTCCTCGATCAGCTCGAACCGGGAAGTCATCACTACCACGTTCCGGTGGCGTTGCGGCTGGAGGGCCGCCTCGCCGCCGATCTGCTGCGACGCAGCCTGGGGGAGATCTCGCGGCGCCACGAGATCTTACGCGCCGCATTCCCCAACGTCGGCGGTCGCGCGAGATTGGAGATTCGCCCGCCGGGGGATCTCGGACTGCCCCAGATCGATCTCTCCGGCCTCGAGAAGGCGCGGCGCGAGGCCGAGTTCGGGCGCTGCCTGGCGGTGGAGTGCCGCCGGCCCTTCGACCTTGCCCGCGGGCCTCTATTGCGCGCCGCGCTCACCCGGCTGGACGCGACGGAACACCGGCTCGCCCTCACCCTGCACCATGCCGTCACGGATGCCTGGTCGATGGGAATCCTCACCCGCGACCTCGCGACGATCTACGCCGCGTTCCGCGCCGGCGTGCCCTCGCCCCTTCCCGAGCCGGAGATCCAGTACGCCGATTACGCCTCCTGGCAGCACGACTGGTTTCTCAGCCCGGCCATGGAGCGCGAACTCGAGTATTGGTGCGAGCGGCTGGCCGGTGCGTCGTTCCGCCTCGATCTGCCGACCGATCGTCCACGGCCTCCGGTACGAACCGAACGAGGCGCGGTCGAGCCGCTGCATGTCGAAGCGGATGCGCTGGACGCTCTTCGCCGGCTCGGCCGGCGCCGCGGCGCGACGCTGTTCTGTCCCCTGCTCGCGGCCTACGCCGTCCTGCTCTTCCGCCGCACGCGCCAAACGGACCTGTTGATCGGGACCAACGTTGCGAACCGCGCGAGCCGGGCGCTCGAAGGGCTGGTCGGGGTCCTGATCAATCAGATCGTGTTGCGGCTCGACCTGGCGGGCGATCCGGCGTTCTCGGAGCTGGTCGAACGGGCTCGCGTCGCCGTCTTGGAGGCGCACGAAAACCAATTGCTGCCTTTCGAGCGGTTGGTCGAGGAGCTCAAGCCCGAGCGCGACGACAGTCGCCACCTGTTGTTTCAAGCCAAGATCGATCTGCAGATCGAAGCCGAAGAGGGTTTGACCTTGCCCGACCTGACGATCGCCCCGATCGACTTCGCGTTGCGGGTCGCCCGTTGCGACCTGCATCTTTCGCTCGTCGCCGGCCGCACCGGCCTCGACGGGGGGTTGCTCTACAACGCCGACCTTTTCGAAGCCACCACGATGGCGCGGTGGGCCGCCGATTACCGGATGCTCATCGGCGAGGCGGGCAAGCGCCCGGAGCTGAGGCTGTCCGAGTTGGATGCGATGCTCGATGTGGCGGAGGAGAGCTTCCGGGCGGAGCGCGAGTTCGACTACGAGCGGGCACTTTACGAGCGGCTTCGTCCGGCTCGGAGATGACTGGTGATCCCATCACGGAGACTGAAGAGATGAGCGTGCTCGAACCCAAACCAAGCCTCGGCGACCTCGGCGGCCTCCGGCGGCGAAAACTGAGCATCTCGGCCGCGGAGCTGATCACCAGAAAACCGTTGCGCGAGGATTCGCTTCTGCCGTTGGTTCTGGAGCCCGCGACGGAGGGCATCGACGTGAGCTCCTGGGCGCGCGAGAACCGTGCCTTGCTCGACGACCTTCTGGATCGCCATGGAGGACTTTTGTTTCGCGGCTTCGCCTTGGACGGCGAAGGCGGTTTCGCCCACTTCATCGATGGGCTTACCGAAGCACGTTACGAATATACCTATCGTTCGACTCCTCGCCGGGAGTTGAGCGAGAAGATCTACACCTCGACGGAGTACCCTTCCGACCAGTCGATCCCGATGCACAACGAGATGTCGTACACCTCGCGCTGGCCGCTCCGGATCTGGTTCTACTGCGCCCTTCCTTCCGAGCAGGGCGGAGAGACGCCGATCGCCGACGGCCGCGAGGTCTATCGGCGCATCGATCCTGCCCTCCGTCAACGCTTCGCCGACCAAAAGGTGATGTACGTCCGCAACTACGGCGACGGGTTCGACCTGCGTTGGCAGGAGGTCTTCCAGACCGACGACCGCCTCGAGGTCGATGCGTTCTGCCGGGCCAACGAGATCGACTTCGAGTGGCGATCGAACGATCGATTGAGGACTCGCCAGGTTTGCCAAGCCGTCGCGAAGCATCCGCGGACGAACGAAATGGTCTGGTTCAATCAGGCCCATCTCTTTCACGTGACGAGCCTTGCCGCCGAGGTGCGCGATTCCCTGCTCTCGGTCTTCGGCGAGGACGGGCTGCCGCGCAACACGTACTACGGCGACGGCTCGCCGATCGAGAGTTCCGCGCTCGACGAGATCCGCGGCGCCTACGAATCCTCGGCGATCGTCTTTTCGTGGCAGGCGGGCGACCTGGTGATGCTCGACAACATGTTGACGGCCCACGGTCGCAAACCCTATCGCGGGGCGCGCAAGATCCTGGTGGGCATGGCGAATCCATACGGACTGGATGCATGAGCGAAGTGGCTGCCATCGATCCCGCGACGGCCGTCGAGGGTTTTGAGATCTCGGCTCAGCAGCGCCGTTTGTGGGCTCTCGCGCGCGGTCGCGCGGCCCAAGAATGGATCGCCGCCTACCTGCGTCTCGAAGTCGATGGACAGCTCGAAATTCCGCTTTTGCGCGCCGCGGTTGCGCGCCTCGTGGAGCGCCACGAAATCCTTCGGACCCGCTACGAGGATCTGCCCGGACTGGCGTTTCCCCTGCAGGTCGTCGAGCCTCGGGGCGAGGCGGCGATCGTGGAGGCCGAGGGGGCCGCTCCTCGCGAGCCGACCGATGTCCGGGCGATCCTGTCGGTCGAGTTGGTCCCTCTCGGATCCGGCCGTCGGCGGCTGACCTTGCGTCTGCCCGGTTTGGCGGTGGATCTTTGGGGGCTGCGGCGCTTGGGTGCGGAGCTCGCCGCAACCTACGCGGCGCTGCGCTGCGGCGGGGATGTGGCGAGTCCGAGGATGCAGTATGCGGACTTCTCGGAGTGGCAAGGCGCGTTGGCGGCGGCGCCGGAGGCGGCCCCGGGTCGCAGCCACTGGGCGCGGCTCGGAGCGCGAAGCCGTCCGCCGCAGCTCTTGCCGTCCGAAAGCCGAACGGCCGAGGGGCGGCCCTGCACGATGAAGGTGGTGCTCGGTCTCGCCTGGCACGAGGTCGCCTCGGCCGCCGGTGAATCCGGAGTCGATCACTATCTGTTTTCGGCTTGGCAACTGCTGCTTTCGAAGCTGTGCGGCGATTCGGACCTGGTCCTCGGATGGGTCGCCGACGGCCGTCGTTTCCAGGAGCTCGAAGAGATCATCGGTTTGGTTGCGCGGTGCCTGCCGGTCGAGTGCACCTCGGCGCCCTCGATGAGTTGGCGCGAGCATCTACGCGGCGCGGTCTCCGCGGTCAAGGAAGCCGCCCGGTGGCAAGAGAGCTATTCGTGGGAGGGGTTTGCCTCGGGAGCCTGGTCGGCCGCGGGCTACCTTCCCTGGGTCTACGAATGGTCGGAGCGCGGCGAGCGCTGGTCGGGCGGCCCGGGGCTGGAATTCACGGCGTTGGAGCGTTGGTCTTGCGTCGACCGGTTTCGGGTGCGGCTGTCGGCGTATCGGGATGGATCGGCGCTGGGGGCCGAGCTTCATTGGGACGAGGCGTCGCTGTCGGAGCCGGAGGCGCGCCGCCTCTTGGAGCGATGGGAGGCGATCCTCGGCGATGCGGTGGCGGGTCCGGAACGG
>JANNIH010000122.1:0-3679 GCA_031404815.1 Holophagales bacterium
AGCTGTCGCGGGCGGTCGAGCGTCTGCGCGGCGCGGGGATCTCGGCGGCTCCGCCGCTGGTGCGGGTATCCCGGGACCGGGAGTTGCCGCTCTCGTTCGCCCAACAGCGGTTGTGGTTCCTCGATCAGCTCGAACCGGGAACCTCCACCTACAACATTGCCGCCGGCCTTCGGCTCGAAGGCGATCTCGACCCGCTGGTCCTGGAACGCAGCCTGGCCGAGATCGTCCGGCGCCACGAGATCCTGCGCACGATCTATCCGGCCGTCGCGGGGCATCCGCGCCAACGGATTCTGCCTCCCGCACCGCAATCCCTGTTGAAAGCCGACCTGCGAGGGCTTCCTCAGGAGGTCCGTGACCGAGAGCTGTTGCGGGTTTCGTCGAACGTATCGGAGTTGCCGTTCAGCCTGGAGCATGGACCGATCCTGCGAGTCCTGTTGGCGTTGTGCGGCCTGGAGAGATTCGCCGCGATCTTCGTCGTTCATCACATCGCGAGCGATGGTTGGTCGATGGGGGTTCTCGTGCGGGAGATCGCGGCTCTTTACCAGGCGTATCGCTCCGGCTATTCGTCGCCGCTGCCGGAGCTGCCCGTGCAGTACGCCGACTTTGCGGTCTGGCAACGCGGTTGGCTGGCAGGGGCGGTGCTGGCTCAGGAACTCGCGCACTGGCGCGAGCGCCTCTTGGACCTGCCGACGGATCTCGATCTGCCGACCGATCGCCACCGTCCGTCGATCCGCAGCGCTCGCGGAGGCCGCGTCCCGATCGAGTTTGCGGCAGATCTCACGACGGGTCTGCGCGAGTTGTCGAGGCGCGCGGGCGCAACCCTCTACGCGACTCTCCTCTCCGGCTTGAAGACGCTCCTCGCGCGATACTCGCGACAAGGAGATTTTGCCATCGGCGTTCCCATCGCGAACCGGAATCGCGCCGAGATCGAGCCGTTGATCGGCTACTTCGTCAATCTGCTGGTCGTCCGGACGGCCGTCGCGCCGGAAGATTCGTTCTCGTCGACGGTGGCGAGCGTCCGCGACGCCTTGCTCGATGCCTACGGACATCAGGACCTGCCGTTCGAGAAACTGGTCGACGAGATCCAGCCCGCCCGGAGCCTCAATCGAACGCCTTTCTTCCAAGTCGTCTTCACCTTTCAAAACGCGTCGCGCCGCGGCCTCGAGTTGGCCTCCGTGCGCGTCGCCCCGATCGAGCGCGAAACGAACAGCGCGAAGTTCGACCTGACGTTCGCGCTGGCGCAAGCGGACGACTCGCTTTCGGGGGCGTTGGAGTATTCCGCAGACCTGTTCGACGGGACGACGGCCGAACGGATCGTCGGGCATTGGCGAGAGCTCCTGACCTCCGCGGTCGCCCGGCCGGAGACCTCGTTGATCGATCTGCCCTGGCTGCCCAGCTCGGAACGGCGACAGGCGATCTCCGCGGATGCGCGGAAGCGCCGCATGGAGGTCGAGTCGCCGCTGCACGAGCTGTTCTCGCGACGGGCGGGGGAGGCTCCGGAGCGGATCGCTCTCGCGACCGGTTCGGAGCAGCTCTCCTACGGCGAGCTCGACCGGCGGTCGAGCCGTCTCGCGCGCCGGCTTCAGGCGCTCGGCGTGTGCCCCGAAGAGCTGATCGGGATCAGCTTCGATCGATCCGCGGAGCTGGTCATTGCGATGCTCGCGGTGCTCAAGGCCGGCGGCGCCTACCTGCCGCTCGATTCCGGCTATCCGCTCGAGCGGATAGCCTACCTACTCGAGGATTCCGGTGCGCGGCGGGTGGTGGCTCAGGCGGAAATCGCGGAGCGCCTGTCGGCGGCCCTGGACGCCGAAGTGGATTGGGTCGCGATCGAAGAGGCCGGCGAAGCGTTCTCGATTCGATCCGGCCGCCCCACCGCGGAGATTCGAGTCGATCCGGGGCAGATCGCGTACTCGATCTACACCTCGGGCTCGACCGGCAAGCCCAAAGGCGTCCTCGTTCCGCATCACAACGTCGCCAGACTGTTCGCCGCAACCGCGGAAGATTTTCCCTTCACGGCCGACGATAGCTGGACCTTCTTCCACTCGTTTGCGTTCGATTTTTCGGTTTGGGAGATCTGGGGCGCCCTGCTTTACGGCGCCCGCCTGGTCGTCGTTTCCTACGAGGAGAGCCGCGACCCCGCCGCGCTGCTCCGGCTCCTGGAGCGCGAGAGGGTCACCGTGCTCAACCAGACGCCTTCGGCATTTCGCCAGCTGATGTCCGCCGACGGCGAGGCGGAGCGCCCGATCGACCTGGCGCTCCACACGGTGGTGTTCGGTGGCGAGGGCCTCGACTTTGCGACCTTGTCGCCTTGGTGGCAACGCCGTGGCGACGTCGCCCCTCGGTTGGTGAACATGTATGGGATCACCGAGACGACGGTGCACGTCACCTTCCGCCCGCTCTCGAAGGCCGATCTACGACCCGGCCTCGGGAGCGCCATCGGTCGGCCGATTCAGGATCTTTCCTTGTACCTTCTGGACCCGCGGTCGCAGCCGGTGCCGGTGGGCGTCGCGGCGGAACTGTTCGTCGGCGGTGCGGGCCTGGCGCGCGGGTATCAACACCGGCCGGACTTGACCGCGGAACGATTCGTCCCCGATCCCTTCGGCGGCGAGCCCGGAGAGCGCCTCTATCGAACCGGCGATCTGGCTCGGCGTTCGGCTTCGGGCGAGCTGATCTTCCTCGGCCGGGTCGATCAACAGGTCAAGATTCGCGGCTTTCGAATCGAGCTGGGAGAGGTCGAAGCGGCCTTGCTGGAGCACCCGGCCCTCCGTGAGGTTGCGGTCCTATTCCACGATCATCCGGAGCGCGGACGTCGTTTGGTCGCCTATTACGTGAGCCGGAGGGAACCTTTCGTCGGCGTGGCGGATCTGCGTGTGTTCGTCGCCGCCAAGCTGCCGGAATACATGGTTCCCGCGCAGTTCGTCGCTTTGGAGCGGCTCCCGCTCACCGTTCATGGAAAGCTCGACCGGCGCGCGCTTCCCGAAGGGAATGAGGATCGTCCGGAAGGTGACGCCGGCTATCTGGCGCCCAGATCTCCGGCGGAGCGCGAGCTTGCCCGGATCTGGAGCGAAGTTCTGGGTGTTGAGCGGGTGGGCTTGCGCGACAACTTCTTCGAGCTCGGGGGCGATTCCATTCTGAGCATTCAGATCGTGGCCCGAGCTCGCCGCGCGGGCTTGGAGCTTCAGCCCCGCCAGCTGTTCCAGTATCAAACGGTCGCCGAGCTCGCGGAGGTGGCCCAAGAGGTGTCCTCCTCGCGGGGCGGTGCGGAACAAGGCCCGGTCGTGGGGGCGGTGCCGCTCGCCCCGATCCAGCGCTGGTTTTTCGCCGGAGAGCCGCGGGAACCTTGGCATGCCAATCAGAGCTTGCTGCTCCAGGCAACGGAGCGCCTCGATCCGAGCCGGTTGCGCCGGCTCTTCGCCCGGCTCTTGGAGCACCACGATGTCCTGAGGGCTCGATTCCGCGTAGTGGAGGGTGGATGGCGGCAGGAATTTGCCGCTCCCGGAGGCCGCCTGTCGTTTCTCACGATCGACCTGGAGGGAGTGCCCGAGGTACGGCGCTCCGAGACGATCGGCCGGCTGGCCGATCGGCTCCAGGCCAGCCTGGACCTGGGCCAAGGACCGATCGTCCGTTTCGCGCTGATCGATCCCGGCCCCGAGAGCTTCCAGCGCGTGCTCCTGCTGGT
>JANNIH010000123.1:0-21879 GCA_031404815.1 Holophagales bacterium
CAAAGGCAAAGTCCAAAAGCTCGCCGAGATCATCGCGGGCGTAGTGCTCGCGGGCGAGATCTCGCTCGCCTCGGCGATCTCCTCGCTCGATTGGGTCTCCTCGCACGAGCAGTACGGCCGAAATCGGTAGGGGCGGCACACCGAGCGGAGCGGCAGGGCGCGCCCGGGCGCGGCGATTCTGTTACGATCCCCTCAGCTTTTCTGTTGCGTCGCTTTCCACCACAGCGCGGTTCCGACCCCTTCCGGGGGGCGGAAGCCATCTAGAGGAGGCGTGTATGAGGACGTTCTCGAGGCATCAAAGGTCGTGGACCCGTATCGCAATCGCTCTTCTGCTCGGCCTCAGCGCCTCGGGCGCGCTGCTCGCCCAGAGCAAAACCACCAGCGCGCTCAATGGCCGCGTGGTCGGCGACGACGGCGGGCCGTTGCCCGGCGTCACCGTCGAGATCGGGAGCCCGGCGCTGATCGGCGGCAGCCGCGTCGCCTCGACCAACGACGACGGCCGCTACCGCTTCCCGGAGCTGACGCCGGGGGTCTACACGGTGAGCTTCTCGCTCGAAGGCTTCCAGAGCGTCCGCCGCGAAGGGGTGGTCCTGTCGCTCGGTCGCAGCACCGAGCTGCCGATCAAGCTCGGCATCGAGACGCTCACCGAGACCCTGGTGGTCGTGGGTGAAGCGCCTACGATCGACGTCCAAAGTTCCGGCACGAGCACGAATCTGCCCAGCACCTACCTCGAAAATATCCCGGCGAGCCGCTTCCAGGTCGATGTGATCAACCTCGCGCCCGGAATCAACAACGACTCGGCGTTCGGCGGCGGCGGCTCCTCGGCCAACGCCTACCAACTCGACGGCATCGACGTCTCGGACCCAGAAGGGGGCACCGCCTGGGCGTTCGTCAACTTCAACATCATTGAGGAAGCCCAGCTGGTCGGCCTCGGCGCTCCGGCCGAATACGGCGGCTTCACCGGCGTCGTGTTCAACAGCATCACGAAGAGCGGTGGCAACCAGGTCAAGGGGAGCGTCGAGGCGTACTACACGAACGACTCCCTGACCGGCAACAACTCCGATATCCCCGGGCTCTCTCCGACCACCGACAAGTCGTACGACACCAACCTGCAATGGGGCGGCCCGATCAGCAAGGACAAACTCTGGTACTTCCTCTCCGGCCAGTACGTCGCGGACGACACCTCGGACGGCGGACCGATCCGCACCGAGCGCGACCCGCGCGCCTTCGGCAAGCTCTCGTGGGCGGCGAGCGATTCCTTGAGCATCGACGGTTGGGGCGAATGGGACCGTTTCGACGTCACCGGCCGCGGCGGCGATGCCGTGACTCCGCTCGAAGCGACGGTCACCGAGGACGCCCCCGAGATCGTCTGGAACTTCGCCGCGCGCAAAGTACTCTCCTCGGACACGATCTTAAGCCTCGCTTACGGCGGCTTCACCGGCTACTACTACCTCGACCCGAACCAGGGCTACGACATCCCGGGCCGGCTCGACGCAGCTACCGGCCTGTACTCCGATAACTCCTACTATTTCTATCTGGCCGATCGCGACCGCCAGCAGGCGAACGGTTCGATCAGCCACCACGCGGCCGACTTCTTGAAGGGCGACCACGACTTCAAGTTCGGCATGGAGATCGAGCGTTCGACGGTCCGCAGCCGCTACGGCTACACGACGGGCGCATGGTTCTACGACAACTACTACACCGCCGACGACCCGGGCACCGCGGCGTACGACCCGGTCCCCTACTCGCTCGGCTACTACGGCGGCGACTACGACGTCGCTTCGACCAACAAGCGGCTGAGCGCCTACGCCCAGGACACCTGGCGGATCACCTCGAACCTGACGATCAACCCGGGCGTCAGGATCGACCTCAACCGCGGCGACGTGCGCAACGGCGAAGTCTTCTCGACCAACCCGATCGCACCGCGGCTCGGGATCGCGTGGGACGTCACGGGGACGGGAAAAAACCTGGTCAAGGCGCACTACGGCCGCTACTACGAGGCGCTGTTCGGCACCTTCTACTACTGGGTCGATCCCGACGCCTTCAACACCGTCGAGCAACGGCGCGTCTTCCCGAGCGGCTACAACGACTTCTTCGGCGAAACCTCCGGCGGGAAGTTTGCGATCGACAAAGACATCAAACACCCCTATCTCGACCAGTACCTGGTCGGTTACGACCGCGAGCTGACGCCCGGTCTCACGCTCTCCACCTCGCTGGTCTACCGGAAAAACAAGGACTTCATCGAGACGGTCAGTCGCGACGGCGTGTTCGAACCGGTCACCGGCTTCGTCGGCGTGCGCGACCCGGCGACCGGCCGCAGGGTCAGCACGGGCCAGAAGGTGACCCTCTTCAACTACACCAACGCAGCGGACGACATCCTCTTGGTGACCAATCCCAAAGGCCTGGAGCGGACCTACAAAGCCGCCACGGTCACGCTCACCCGCCGACTGCGCGACAACTGGCAGGTTCTCGCCTCGTACGTCTACGCGAAGACCGATGGGACGATCGACAACGTCAGCTTTTCAAGCGCGGGCGGCGGCAACGGCGGCCCCGGCGCCTTCCTCGACACCCCGAACTCCCTGGTCAATGCGAAGGGTCCTCTGACCAACGACAACAAGCACCAGATCAAGATCCAGGGCACCTACCTGATCCCGAAGTTGAACATCTCGCTCTCCGGCAACTACACCTACCTCTCCGGGCGTACCTATACTCTGCGCAGCAACTGCCTGCTGATCGATCCGAATTCGAACAGCTGCTTCCGCTTCGACCAGGGCTCGTTCCGCTATTTCGGTGAGTCGCGCGGCAGCCGCCGGCTGCCCGCCCGCAACGAGGTCGATCTCCGCGCCGAATGGCAGCCGAAACTCGGCGGCAACCGGTTCGGGATCATTTTGGACGTGTTCAACGCGACCAACCAGGGGCGTGCGGCGACCGTCGAATCGCGCGATGGCACAACCTTCGAGGCGCCGCTCACCTACAACGCGCCGCGCCAGTTCCGGATCGGCTTCCGCTACAACTTCTAGGCCGGCTTCGCCTCACCTCCCCGGGCCACTTGAGGTCCGGGGAGGTCAGGAACGCCCCGGACTGGGCTGGAGAGACCTAGAGCAGCTCGGCCTTCCGCGCGCGCCGCAAGACCTCGCCGCCCAGCTTGCCGTAGGCGGCGGCACCGGTCGACCAGGACTCGTAATCGAAGATGCTCCGGCCATGGCCGGGCGCCTCGGCGAGGCGGACATTGATCGGAATCTCGGTCTTGAGCACTTTACTCCCGTAGGTCTTACGCAGGCCGGCCACCAGCTCTTCGGTCAGCTTGGTCCGATGATCGACCATGGTGAGCAGGATGCCGAGCAGCTGCCCTTTGCCCACCCGCTCGCGGTTCATCTCCAACAGCTCGAAGAAACCGTCGAGTGCGTCGGCATCCAGGTGATGCGGCGCGAGCGGCACGATGTAGGCGTCCGAAGCAGCCAGGCCGTTGATGGTCAGCACCGACATCCCAGGCGGGCAGTCGATGACGATCGCGTCGAAGCGGCGGCGGACCGGCTGCAGCGCCTTCTTGAGCAGTTTCTCCGGGTTCTGTTTGCGCGCGACCGCCAGATCCAACCCGGCGAGGGCGAGCGCGCCGGGGATCAGATGCACCCCCTCGATGCTCGATTCTCGGATCGCTTCGTCCACCGAAACCTTGCCGAGCAGCAGATCGGCGGACGAAATCTCGGCGTCGGCGCGCGCCACCCCGAGCGAATAGCTCGCCGAGCCCTGCGGATCGAGATCGACCACCAGGGTCTTCAACCCGCCGCGGGCGAAGGCCGCCGCCAGGTTGACCGCCGTCGTGGTCTTGCCCACTCCCCCTTTGACGTTCACCAGAGCCAGATTCATCGCGTTCTCCTCGGTTGCACCGATTCTACGCAAGTTTACCCGGCCGAGGGGGCGGAGCGCGAACGGAGAGATCGAATGACCTGGCGGGGACCGGGCTCAACCGGCGATGATCGCCCAGAGGAACAGCGCAATCCCTGCCGCGACCAACAGGCCGCCGGGAAACAGGAACACGATGAAGGCGAGCGGATGGGCCGAGCCCAGCGTCGCCGCCTGGATGGCGAGCCCCGGGGCGATCAACAGGGCGGCGCGACGAAGGCGTCGATCGATCGGCCGGGGCGCCGCATCGGCTGGAGCGGTCGTCATGGCTTGGTCTCCTTCCAGAGGGCTTGGCTTGCCAGGTGTTCGACATCGTGAATGTCGCTGTGGCACTCGATGCACGAGGTCTTCTCGGCCGCCAGGTCCTCAAGCTGGCCGTCGTGCCCCTCGCTCTCCTCGTAGGCGCGCGCCCCGGCGTGGCAGTGCAGGCACTCGCGGTTCAAGAACGGCTCGTAGAGCTCGATCTTCTTTGGGACCGTACCCAGATAGTTGACGTAGAGATGTCGCAGGCCGCGGATCTTCGCTTTCATGCCGCCGAACATGGCGTAGTTGGTGTGGCAGGTGTAGCACGCCTGGTCGCGTGGAATCCGTCGATTCTGGAAGTGCGTCGCCGGTACGAAATCGGTGCTGTCGATCCGCAGGCTCTTGCCGTACGGCTCCATGATGTGGCACGACAGGCAGAACGCGGTCGATTTCGAGCGCTCTACGTGCGCTTCGAGGGCAAAAACGGTCCCGAGGACAGGTAAGAGGAAGAACGCCAGGAACGCCAGGACCTTGCCCCCCTTGGCGGCGGTCAGGTTCGGACGCAGTGCCACAACGGCGATCAACGCGATCGCGAGAACGATCAGTGCGGCGACAGCGAGTGCCATGCCTGCCATCTTCAGATGCCCTCCCGAGCTGAACGAATCGTCACTTGGATTTCTGGGCTACAAGCCAATCCAGCACCGCTTGGATCTCTTCGTCGGTCCCCTTGAACTCCTTGACGTGCTTCTTGTTCTTCTCACCACCCAGCTCCAGCTTGCGCAGGTATTTGATCAGCTTCGGGGCGTCCGCCGCCTTGACCATTCCGGTCAGATCCGGCGCTTTGACCTTCTGGCTGGTTGGCGTCACGCCGGCTGCCGAGACGCCGTGGCAAAGATTGCACTTCTGGGCGAGGAAGATCGCCTTGCCGTCCAGGGCCGCTCCGGCCGGCAGGGCCGGCGAGGCGGCAGCCGCCAGGGCCAAGGTCAAGGTCAAGGTCAAGGTCAAGAATTGGAATCGTCGAGTCAGCATGGTTTGCTCTCTTTCAGGAGATCAACCCGGATTGTAGCGCCCAGACGCCCGGAGAGAAATGAGGCTTCCGAGATCTACCCCACCGTGCGCCATTTCATCCTTCGTTCCTACCTCACCGGGTAGGTCAGACGCCACCTCGCCAGGGTGCGACATCGTCTCCCGAAACTGAAATATTGGCGTCGTAGTTCTTTCACGAGTTGCGTTTACCAAGAGACCGGGCCTGCACCCGGCGGAGGGACTCAAGGTATGAATCCCAGGATTCGAATCGCACTTTTCACCTTCGTCGGTGCCACACTGGTCGGCGGAGCCGCCCACGCGCTCGGGTTCGCCCTGGCACCCGGGCATTCAACCGAGGCTCCTGCCGCCCAGGCGACGGCGCAGGCGGCGGCGGTTCCCGCCGCCGCTTCCGGGTACGCCGGAACGGAAGCGTGCGTCGGCTGCCATGGCGACCAAGCCGAGCACCTGGAGAAAACGCCCCATGGCCGGGCCGGCTTCTCCAAGCTCTCCTCGCTCGGCTGCGAGAGCTGCCACGGCCCGGGCAATGCCCACGCCGAGGCGCCGGACGACGTCGCTCTCTACCCGAGGATCGAAAAACTCTCCGCCGCCAAACAGTCGGCCACCTGCCAAGGCTGCCACTCGGGCGGCAAGCAGTTCTTCTGGCACAACGGCCGCCACCAGGCACGCGGGTTGTCTTGCATCTCCTGTCACAGCGTCCACTCGCCGAAATCGGAGCGGGCGCAATTGAAGCAGGCATCGGCGACCGAGCAGTGCTTCTCCTGCCACAAAGATGTGCGCGCCGAGACCTGGAAGACCTCGCACCACCCGATCCGCGAAGGCAAAATCTCCTGTGCCGATTGCCACAACCCACACGGAACCGAGACGCCGAAGATGATCACCGCCGCCTCGGTCAACGACCAGTGCTACTCCTGCCACACCGAGAAGCGGGGACCGTTCCTCTGGGAGCATCCGGCGGTGCGCGAGAGCTGCCTGAATTGCCACTCGCCGCACGGGTCGAACCACTTGAAGCTGCAAAAGACCTCGGTGCCCTACCTCTGCCAGCAATGCCACGCGAACACCCGGCACCCCGGTTCTCTCTACGACGCCACGACCCTGGGCGATGGCGCACGGGCCAGCAACCGAATCTTCAACCGCGCCTGTCTCGATTGCCACTCTGCGATCCACGGCAGCAACCACCCGTCGAGCCCATACCTCGGCCGTTGACCTGAACCTTACCCGGAGCGAGAAGATGAGAACCCACACGTCCGTCTCCCTTCCGATCCTGCCGCTGGTGCTGCTGTTGGCACCGCTCGGCCCACTGTTCGCCGAAGGCGGTGACTCGGGCCAAGGACCCTTCACCTTCCATCTCGATCCGGTGGCGATCGAATGGCTGGAACTCGACCAGGACACGAACTCCTCGAAGTTTGAGGAGTATCGGGACCTCGACAGCGGATTGCGCATCCCGCTGCTCGTTTTGAAAGGTGTAGGCGCCAATGGCGACCGGACCCTCGATTTCACAGCTGAGAACGTCTGGCGCGATGACGCCCGCCTCGGCCTCGATTACGCCCTCGCCGGCAAGTACGGCCTGAGCCTCTCGTACGACAAAATCCCTCACCGCTTCGGCAACGACGCGAAGTTCCTCTGGAACCGCACGGCGTCCGGCCGCTTCGAGATCGACGACGCGGTGCAACGCGCCAACCAGGCCGCACTCACCGCGCAGTTCGCGGCGAACCGCACCCTGATCGCGTTTCCGTTCCTCAACAATCTGCTCGCACCGCAGATCGCGTCGGCGCGCTCGATCGATATCTCGCTCGAGCGGGAAAGGACCCGCCTCGACTTCGATCTCGGCACGCTCCAGGGCCTGTCGTGGGACGTTTCATTGTTCCACGAGAAGCGCACCGGCCTGCGTCCGTTCGGCGCCGCCTTCGGTTTCAGCAACGTCAACGAGATCGTCGAGCCGATCGACTACGCGACCACCGAGACGACGACCCGCGGAGAGTGGGCCGGCAAGTCGGGAGGCGTCACTCTCGGTTTGCGCTCCTCGACGTTCGACAACGGCAACTCCAGCTTGAGCTGGGACAACCCGTTCCGCGCCGTCGACTCGACCGACCCGGGTGCCTCATCGGCTCCGGGCAGCGGGTCGATCAACGGTTCGGCCACCGGCCGCGTCGCGCTCGCGCCGGATAACCGGTCGACCGGCTTCTTCGTGGACGGCCGCTGGCGCTTCACCTCGGGCTGGTGGGCGAACGCGAACGCGAGCAAGACGCGCATGCGCCAAGATGAGGCGCTGCTCCCCTACACCTCGAACAGCGCGATCAACACCCGCGGCGGCGCGCCGTTCGACGCGAGCGATCCGGCGAACCTGCCGATCCGCAACGCCGACCGAAAAGCCGACGTGACGAACCTTTCGGCGAACGTCGGCGGCCGATTCGGCGAGGATTTCGGCCTGACCTTCCGCTTCCGCTCCTACGACTATCAGGACGACAGTCGGCGGGTGATCTTCCCCGGTTACGTCCGCTTCGATTCGAACTGGGTCTCGACCGGGCGGATCACGGTGCCGCCCGCCTTCAAACGGACCGACCTCGGTACCGAGCTGAACTGGGATGTGACCCCGAGCACCGGCCTCGCCCTTTCGTGGAACCGGCAAACTTGGGACCGCGAGCTGCGCGAAGTGGAAAAGAGCGACGAGGATATCTGGAAAATCTCCGCCGACTCCCGGGCGATCAAGAACGTGACGCTCCGCGCGAGCTACGAGACGGGCGACCGCTCGATCGACGGCTATCACCCGGAGGCGGCCGAGGACAGCTTCACCAATCCCGGTCCGCTGGTGACCCAGCCGGGGCTGCGGAAGTTCGACGAAGCGGCACGGCAGTACGACGCCTGGCGCGTTTCGGCCGACTTTCTGTTCGGCGAAGCCTGGACCTTCACTCTCGCCACCAACGGTCGCCAGGACGACTATGACCAGAGCCAGTTCGGTCTCATCTCGGACGAGGTCCGGTTCGTCAACCTGGAGCTGTCCTACGTCCCAGGTGCGGCTTCCGAGGTCTATCTCTTCGGCACCCGCAGCGACCGCTCGACGTTCCAACGCGGCCGCCAGTCGGGTGCCACGGTGTCGGTCAACCCGCTCGACAACTGGCAGATCGATTTCGACGAAGTCAACGACGCGTGGGGCCTCGGCTGGAACCGCCGGTACTCCGAGCGGTGGAAGAGCGAGGTGGAAGGGCGCTGGTCGAAGTCGGACGGCGAGGCCGAGATTTTCAGCCCGCCGGGCGGCACGCCGGACCTGGCGATCGGGTTCGACAACTACGAGGACATTGAGCTGCTGGCGCTCAAAGCCAAGCTCGACTTTACGCTCAACCCGCGGGTCGGCTTCGGCTTCTGGTACCTCTACGAGGACTACACGATCGACAGCTTCATCCGCCAGGGGGTGCGGAATTACCTGCCGGGAGCGCTGCTGTTGAACGCCAACGACGGCGACTATCGAGCGAGCCTGTTCGCGGCCTACGTCCGGTTGAGCCTGTAGCGAAAACCCTCTCGGCCCGAGCCTTCGGGTTCGAGTCAGAAGTACCCACCGGGGCGGAGCGATCCGTCCCGGTTTTCGTTTCAAGGGGGTTGGGGCGGAGCGATCCGTCCCGGTTTTCGTTTCAAGGGGGTTGGTGCGGGCGGGACGCCAGCGGACCCAGGAACTGCGCGCGCAAGCGGTTCCAACGCCGCAGCCTTTGGGATCGTATACCTGTCGATCCGCCCTCAACCTGAGTTTCGATCGACGCGATGCCCAAATCTGGAATCTTTCATCTCCTTCGCCAAGGCGGCGAGCCTCTGCTCGACGAGATCCTCGCCGGCCGGGGACTCAAAGTCATCGCCGGCCGCTTGGCGCTCGGCATGACCCTCGGCGCCGCGCTCTATGGGGCGGTATTCGGCTCCTGGCACGGCCCGCGGCTCGCGTTCTATGTCGCGGTCAAGTTCCCGCTCGTGCTCTTTCTCACCACCGCGCTCACCCTCTTGTTCAGCTGGATCGCCGCCCGCTTTCTCGGACTGCCGCTGCGGCTGGCCCAAGCGGCTGTGCTGACGCTGCTCGCGCTCACCGTCGCGAGCCTCGTGCTCGCGGCACTCGCACCGGTTGCCGGCCTGTTCGTCTGGTGCTCGCCGCGGCCGACCCCGGATGCCCGCACTGCCCATAACGTGCTCTATCTGATGCACACCTTCCTGGTCGGAACCGCCGGTTTCGCAGGCACCCGGGCGCTCCGCCGCGCGCTCAGTCGCCTCGACGTGCCCAAGGGCACCGTTCGCGCCGCCTATGCGATCTGGATCTTCGCGTTCGCGCTGGTCGGCGGCGAGGTCGCCTGGGCTCTGCGGCCGTTCGTCGGCAGCGTCTACGCTCCGGTCTCTTTCCTGCGCGAGCGACCGCTCGACGGCAATGTCTATGAGTTCATCGTCACCGACGTGCTCCCCCACCTCGGGCGCAACCTCGACCGAGCGATCGACTGACTTTCGGAGAGAACTTCACGCCATGAACGAACCGAAACCGCCCGCGACCGAAACCACGCCCCGCGGCCTCGCCCTCTGCCACCAACTGTTGACCGATCCGCAGGCACCGGTTCGCCATGCGATCGCCGGCCGACCGGCCGGCGGCTGGATGCTCACCCTCCTCGGGCTGCTCGGCTTCGCGCTCTACGGTGCCGCCGCCGGGATGTTCCAGGGCGGAACACAGATCGCGCTCGCCGCCGCCAAAGCGCCGGGGATCGCCGCGCTCACTCTTCTTTTGTGTTGCCCGAGCCTCTACATCTTCGGCGCCCTGGCCGGTGCCCGCTGGACCCCTGCCACCTTCCGCATCGTCGCCGCGGGCCTGCTCGCGACACTCGGGTTTCTGCTCGGTGGCCTCCTGCCGATCGCCTGGCTCTTCTCCTCATCCAGCCGATACTTGGGCACCGTGGTCTGGATCCACGTCCTGCTTTGGATCGTCGCCCTCGCTCTCGCCTACCGATTCCTTTCAAGTGCCCTACGCGAACTCGGCGCGCGCGGCGGCGCCTTCCTCTGGCTCTGTCTGTTTCTGATCGTTTCGTTCCAGGTGACCACCCTGCTCCGCCCGGTCCTCTGGCGCCCGGAGGGAGCGCCGCTCCATCGGTTCGGGGAAAAGAAGAGCTTCTTCGAGAATCTCGGGGAGGCCTTCAAGGTCGAGCCAGCCGCAAAGGTCAAACCGGCGAAAGCGGCTCCGCCTACACTTCCGTTGGCGGGCGCTTCCGCACCTCGGAACCCGAAGAGTCGTTGAGGCGCGCCGAGCCCGCTGAACGATGAGCGCCGGTTCAGACCGAGAGCTTCCTAGGTACTTCTGCGTCGCGTCTCCAGGCGCGCACGCCCAAGAGTGTCCGGAAGCGGCAAATCGTACCCGCGGGTCGTTGCGACGCCGGCTGCCTTCATAGTGTTGAGGAAATGCCACAGGCGCGCCAATTCCTCAGGATTAGGCGACCTCTGAGGAAAGCTCGCCAGCGTCTCTTCCAGCTCTTCAGTAGTCCGCATCGTCGCCTCCGGTCAAAAGAATTCCCGATTATGCATGAAGGAGGGGAACTCGTTCCGAACAATGTACTCCGTCAAAAGGTCATTGTACGAGCGGATGAGAGGGCGGAGTTCGTCGTCTTTCGAGTAGTCGTTGATCTCGAGGCGCAACAGCAGGGCCAGGGTTGCCGGGCCAATCATCCTGCCATGGGAATGCCAGAGCTTATTGTCTCCCAACGCTCGCGCGATCTGTTCTGCCCGCTCCTGCTTTTCGTCCTGAGTAACCTTCTGCCCCTTCTTGTCTGGATTGGTGCGGTGGATCTTCCAGTCCCGAAACTTGAACTCCACCAGCCACTTCTTGAGGAGAGTCACGGTCAAGTCTCGCGCCTGCTCGTACCGGGAGAGGACTGCCAAGTCCTGATTCTGCACTCGGCCGCCTCCGCACTCCCTCCTGGAGTGTTCAGGAAGAAAATCAGCCGATCAGCTATGGAGCGTTTGGCCGTCGCCGTTCTCTCGATGAAGTCTCGAAAAACGCGGACCATAGAGACATCGATCGATCCGTAGTAGAAGACAACATCGCCTTGAAGCTTATCCTCAAGCCTCTGAAGGCGTTCCGTAACGGCACTTTTAACGGTCTCATCGAGAATCTGCATCTGGCCGCTATTCTCTCACGGTTCGCCAAGCCTTTCACCTCATCAGTCGCCCGTTCAAACACCGCCGGGCCCCCCTGGCATCCCTTTCGCCAGGCCACTCAGCCAAGTGCCGAGGCAAGGGCCACCACCGTCCGCTCGATCTCGTCGCTCGTGTTGTAGTGCGCCATCGAAATTCGCACCACCCCCTGGCGTTCGGCGAGGCCGAGCGCTTCGACCAGGCGGCGGGAGTGGAAGTCGCCGTAGCGGATGCCGATCGTTTCGCGGTCGAGCGCGAGCGGGATCTCGGAAGCGTTCCGCCCCGCAACCGCGAACGAGACGGTCGCGACCCGGCGCGCCGAGTCTCCCTCCGGGAGGCCGAGAATGCGCACGTCTTTGCGGCTGCGGAGAAAGCTGAGCAGCCGCTCGGCGAGCTTCTCTTCATGGGCCGCAAACGCCGCGAACGCCGCCGCGCGAAGCGCCGCCCCCGCCCCTTCCCCACCCGCCCGCCGCCCTACCTCGTCGAGGTAATCGACGATCGCCGGAAGGGAGGCCGCGAGCTCAAAAGTCGCGTTGCCCGGCTGGAGTTTGTAGGGAATCGCCGACTTCGGGATGAACACGTGGTTGACGTTCGCGAGCCCCTCCAGCAGATCGCGCTGCACGAACAGGGCTCCGATGTGCGGGCCGAACACCTTGTACAGGCTCACGACGTAGGCGTCCGCGCCCCAAGCGCGCGCTTCGATCTGGCGGTGCGGCGCAAAGGCCACCCCATCGACCATCGCCCGCGCCCCTGCGGCGTGGATCATGTCCACGATCGCTTGGACCGGATGAATCGTGCCGAACAGGTTCGAGACGTGAGGGAAACAGACCCAGCGAGTGCGCTCATTCAAGAGAGGCGCGAGCTGCTCCGGCACCAGTTGGAGGGACGGCAGGTCGGTCCGCCACCAGCGGATCACCGCGCCCCGCCCGGCCAGCCTGAGCCAGGGGGTGACGTTCGCTTCATGATCGCAATCGGTGACCACGATCTCGTCCCCGGGGGTGAGGTCATCGCCGATCGAACGGGCCAGATTCTGCAACAGCTGTGTGCTCGAACCTCCGAGGACCACCTCGCCCGGTTCCACACCGAACAGCCCGGCCACCGCGCGCACGCCGGCCGCCACCCGCTCCGCCGCCAGGCGCGACGGCTCATAGGTCGCGCCAAGTTGCACGTTCGTGGTGAGCAGGTAGTCGTGCACCCGATCGGCCACCGTACCGAGCGTCTGCGACCCGCCCGCGTTGTCCAGCAACACCCATTCGCCGCCGAGCGCCGGAAACGAAGCGCGGGAAAAATCGAGATCGAACGAGCGGGACCTCTCGAAGATTGGTGGCATCGGCAGTTCTCCAATTTGGGGAGAAGAAAGTGTAGCCGAACGATGGCGAGGCATTCTGATTACCGCTTGACTTACGCTTCCATTACGCCTAATGTTCGCCTATCGCGGGCGGAGCGATCCAGAGGCATCTCGAACTCCGCCAAGGGGGTGGCACCGTGAAGGATCTCTCTTCGTCTCTCTTCGAACGGCTCGGGCGGGCGCTGCGCTGGCTGCGAGAGCGACAGGACAAGAAGCAGTACCTCGTGGCCGACACCGCGGGGGTGACCAAAGGCATGCTGTCCGCCTACGAGACCGGCCGGCAGAAGCCCTCGCTCGAAACGCTCGAAAAGCTCCTGACCGCGCTCGGCTGCGATCTTCACGATCTGCACAACGCGATTCAACTGGTCAACGAGAACCCGCTCGGAACCCGCCGGGAGCCGTTCGGCTCGACGGATCTCTATCCAACCGGAGTGCCGGGACCCCGCCTGGAGATCGCAGAGCCACGGAGCGGCGGCATCTCGTTCGATGTCCGCCGACTGCTCGGTCTCGACCAGCCTCTGGAAGATGAAGAGCGGCGGGCGCTCGAAGAGATTGTCGGAGGGTGCCACCGACTGGTGCGGCACCTGCATCTCACGGTCAAAGAGCGCAGCCCTTCGCGAGTCGATTGAGCCCGTTTGGGTCCAGCCCGTCGATCCCGGCTCGTCTAGCCCGGCTCGTTTAGCCCGGATTCCCGAGGTCCAGATTGGCGACCGCCAGGCCGAGGAACGAGTAGATCCGGCGGACATAGCCGCGGGTCTCGCGATAGGGCGGCACTCCGCCATAGCGCTGGACCGCCTGCTCGCCCGCGTTGTAAGCGGCGAGGACGCGTGCCAGATCGCCCGGAAACCGCTCGATGAGGAACTTGAGGTAGCCGACTCCGGCTTCCAGGTTCTGCTCGGGATCGAACAGGCGATCGACCCGAACGCCGAATCGCTTCGCGGTCGCCGGCATCAGCTGCATCAGGCCGCGGGCGCCTTTGCGCGACACAGCACGGGGATTGCTGGACGATTCGGCGCGCATGACCGCGGCGACGACATTCGGGTTCACTTGGTGCTTGCGGGCCGCGGCAAAGATTTGCGCGCCGTAAGGTCCGCTCGGTACGCCCTGGGCTTCGTCGAACAGGAGGGCGAGCTTCGGCTCGGGCGCGCCGGCCGGCGGCACCGGTTCTACCACGACCACCGGCAGCTCCGGCTCCTCGACCTCGTCGTCCACGACCCGCTCGACCCGCTCGATCGGCAGGCTCAAGCGCCCGCCATGCGAGAAGGTGAGCTCGGCCCGAGAGTCGGCCAGAACCTGGAAACCCGCGACCTTGTAGGTGCTGCCATCGGACAGAACGACCAGCTCGGCGCGTGCGGTTCCCACCGCCCCGAAGAGGGCGGGAAGCATCAGGCGGGTGAGAAGGGTCCGTAGCGTCACAGCTGTCTATTCTACGGGCAGTCAGGGGAAAATGTCGCCCCTCTAACAACCTCGGTGCAATCCCAGAGGGCCGGCCGGTTGGTTTGCCGGTCGCTCAGCTTGACGAAAAAGCTGGGTCCGCGTTACGTTTGCCGGTCCGATCCGTCCTCAAATTTCCGATGCCAAACGAATTCTCCGCCGCTTCCCGTCCCCCAGCCGGGCGAGGTCCTCTCCGCTGATTCCCCGACGAGAGGATCTCGAGCGAATCCTGCGCAGCTCCGAAGGGCGGATCGAAGAGACGCCGTTCGCTCTGCTGCTGATCGCGCATGCCGTCCATGCTCACACCACGGTGATCGAGCTGCGTCGGCCGCCGGTCTCGAAGAAGGTAGTGTTCGAAACGGGCGTGCCGGTAGATTGCCGCTCCAACCTCGCGCACGAGACGCTCGGCCGTTTCATGGTCGCAGCCGGGCGCCTGAACGACGACGACTTTCACAGCGCACTCGCTCAGACGGCCGCCCAGGGCATTCCGCTGGGCGAGGTTTTGATCGAGCGCGGGCTGATCGGCGGCGAGGAGCTGTTTCGCTTGCTACAGCAGAACCTGGCGAAAAAACTGCTCGACCTGTTCACCTGGCGCCAAGGCGAGTTCCGGATCTCCAGCGAGCCGCCGACCGCCGAATCGCCGCTCAAGGTGCGGGTCCCCCAGCTGATCGCGACCGGCATCACCCGCTTCGCACCGCAAGAGGAGGTCGATGCCGCGATCGCCCCTTGGGTGGGCAAGCACCTCGCGCTCAGCCCCGAGCCGTTTTTCTCCGCCGCCGAGCTGAAGCTCACGCCTCAGCAGCAGCGGTTGACCGACGCGCTGCGCGCGCCCCATCAGATGCATGAGCTGGTAGGTGCCACCGGCCTGCCGCTCGACGAGATCGCCCGCTTGCTCTACGCCTTGGCGCTCCTGGGCTCGGTGGTTGCGCTGGACCGCCCGCCGATGGTGCGAACGGGGGCGATACCGATCATCAGCCCGCCGGTTTCTGCGGCGCCGCCGGCTATCACCCCGGCAGCGCCACCCGACCGGCCCGCGGCCATTCCGGCGCCGGAGCTCGCAACCCGCCAGGTTCCGATTGTGAGGCTCCCGCCGGCACCCGCCGCGGCAGCTTCCCCTTCTTCTCCCGCTACCGCAGGGGCGACCGAGAAGAGGCGCAACGAGCTGATGCAGACCTACCTCGCCCATCGTCGGCTCGATCCGTTCGATCTCCTCGGCTTGGCGGAAGACGCTTCGCCGCCGATGATCGAGGCCCGCTTCCTCGCGTTTTCCGAGCGGTGTGCCCCATGGGACTTCGCGGAAACCGACCTCGAGGAAAAGGCGCGCGAGCTGTTCCTGACCGGCGCTCGCGCCTATGCTCAGCTCACCGAGGCCGAGAGCAAGGGAACGCTGCTGTTCAGGCGCCGCAGCTTACGCGAGGAGCGTGAACGGCGCCCCGATCCGGACCGATGGAAGATCAAGACCGACCTGCTGGACCCGGAGGCGCAGTTCCGCAAAGCCCAGAGTCTTCTCGAAGCCGGGCGGAAAAAGGAGGCGATCCAACTGCTCGAATTCGCCGCCGATTGCGACCCCGGCAACGGCCTCTACCGCGCCGAGCTCGCCTACGCCCGGTTCGAAAGCTCACCCGGCGCGACCTCGGTCGCGCGCCAAGCCGCCCGCGACCTCAAAGAAGCCCTGCGCGTCGATCCCCGCTGCGGCCTCGCCGCCCTCTACCTCGGCGAAGTCCAGGGCCAACTCGGCGAGCTCGACGAAGCCGAAGCCGCCTACCGCCAGGCGATCCGGCTGATGGCCCCCGATCGCCGCCCGATCGAGTCCCTGAAGGCATTGCAGGGCCGGCGTAAGCGGTAGTCGGTAGCGGCTTGCGCTGGAGAACGACGGGCGGAAGGCCGAACGATCGGGCCTTTACATCTCCTCCAGCAGCCATCGCGCAGCCGGTGCCCAGGTCAAGCCGGCCGGCATCGGGCGCCGCGGCGGCACTGCGTCGAGCGTGATGAGGAACGGCCGAGCGTCGGCATCCACCGAGGCCGCCGCTTCGAGCGCACGAAGCTCGCGCTCCCAGGTTTCGTCGCCCTCGCTCTCCAGACAGACCTGGACCAGGAGAGGCGCGTCGCCTGCGCGGTGCGCCAGGAAGTCCACTTCGTACCCCTCCACCGTGCGCACGTACGAGACGGTGTAGCTGCGGCGTTCCAGCTCGAGGAGAACCGCCGTCTCGAGCGCCCTCCCGTGATGGGTTCGGCCGCTGCGCTCGAACAGCGCGATCAGGCCGGGATCGATCGGATAAGCCTTCCGCGGATTCACCATCCGCTGCCGTTCCGAAGCGCTATGCAGGTCGATCGTCCGCACGAGGAATGCGTCTTCGAGGTGGGCCAAGTAGGCATGCAGTGTGTCCTTGCCGACCGAGACCCCTTGGGAGCGCAAGGTATCGTAGTGCTTCTTGACCGAGAACGGGCCGCCCGGATTCGCCAGCAATTGCCGCTCGATCCAGCGCAGCACCAACGGGTGGCTGACCGCATGGCGATCGATGACGTCGCGCAGCACGACGACGTCGACATAGCCGTTCAAGAGCGCCGCACGGTCGCGCGGCTCGGTGCCCTGCGCTTCGGGAAATCCCCCTTCGGTGAGATATCGCCGCAATCTCACGTCGAGCGCGGCACGCTCCGCCGGACGAAGCCGCCCGACCGGTCGCGTCGGCTCGGCCCCCGCGTGGCGCAGCGCTTCGCGGAAGCTGAAGGGATAGACCAGGACCTCCATGGACCGGCCCCGCAGATTGGTCGCCACCTCGCGCGAGAGGAGCCGCGCCGACGAGCCCGACACGAACAGCTCGACGCCGCCCGCATCAATGAGCCGGCGCACCAGCCCTTCCCACCCCGGCACGGTCTGCACCTCGTCCAGATAAAGGGTCATGCCGCCCGACTCACGCACGCCGGGAAATCGACGCGCGTGCTCGTCGAGCATCCACCCCAGGTCGGCGACGGACAGGCCTACGAGCCGCTCGTCCTCCAGCGAAAGCAGAAGCTGAGCCTCGACCGGTCGTCCGTCGGCCAATCGGTCGTCCCGGCACTGCGCAAGAAACGAGGTCTTGCCACCGCGGCGCACGCCGATCACCGCGAACGCCTTGCCGGGAATTCCCGGAAGCCGAACGTCGCGCCGCGTCAGCCGGGCGGGCACCGCCCCGAGCGATTCGTCGAGCTTCAGCCGGAGGAGATCGTGGGAGATTGTCATTCTGGGAAGGACAATATACAGATCTTTTGTCCTTTTCACAAGGACAACCTGCTGCGACCAGGGAACTCTCCTCCAACAGCCATCGCGCGGCCGGAACCCCGGTCAAGCCGTCCGGCCAGGGTCTCAGCGGGGTACTGCCGAAAGCTCAGGCGGCTTTCAAAGGGGAAAGGTCCGCGTTGGGCAGCGGCGACAAGCCGAGGTCGGCCAGCACGCGGTTGATCGTGTCCGCCGATACCTTTCCGGGCGCCGTGATCTCCAAACCTATCGGCCGGCCGCCTGTTGTAAAGTCGACCAGCAGACCCGGAGCGACCTGCTCGGTCCGAGCACTTTTCTCTTTTCCCTCCCGAGGGAGGTAGAGATAGGCGGCAAGCGGCCGACCATGGCGAAAGGTGATCTCCAGATAGGGCTCGTTCATGGTGTCAGCTCACAGGATAGGCAGTAATGACGACTAAGAGTCGGATCTCTTCATCCGGCTCGACGATGACTTCCCAAGGATGTCTCGCATGCGAGGTCTCGACAACCCAGCGCCCATCAACGACATCCACACGCAACCTCGTCCCACGCTCAAGCATACGCCGGAGGTCGACCTCGGAAAAATCGCGATCCACCATTCGCTTCAAAAGGTGTACGCTCAGCCCGAGGTCCCATTCCCACCAGGAAGGTCGTTCGCGAGGCAATAGAGACAGCTCCCTCCCAAATCCGAAGTTTCCAGGTCATACCTTGGCGGCTAGATCACGCCAGCCCTCTTCCTCGAGGATCCGGCGGTCGATCTCGTAGTCCCAGAAGACGTTCAACGTCTGGCCCTGGGCGTCATCCTCCGCGCAGGCGAGACGGACGAGCGCGGACTGGCCGAGGACCGGCGGCTCGACTACTTCCTCGACCAGCCAACGTCGCGACCGGACCTGAACGAGGTCGCCGGGGGTGGGGGGAAGCTCCGGGAGCGCGGGACTGCTCGTGAGCGCACTCTTCACAGGTGTGCCTCCGGGGCAAGACTGGAGGGAGCGCCGTCGCCGTCGAAGCTCCACGGCCGACCGGACTCGACGATCTCGAGACGTGGCTCGTCGTGACGGTATCGGATCTCATTCGCGACGCAGCCGTCGGGTTGGAGGTCCCACACCAGGACGCGCTCGACCTTTCCGGAGGCGACCGGTTCTAGCCCGTAGCCGCTCTGCTCGCGCGCCCAGACCAATAGGCGGGGGTTGACGAGTGCCGGGTTCGAGGTTGCCATTGGACTGGAACTATACGGCGTGAGTGGCGTCCGTTGCTTCCCGGGTTTCCCGCGGCTCGGGGGTCTTCGGCCGCAGCGACCGTCAACACCGTCGTAGGAGCAATCGCGAACGCGGGACCCTCTGGTGCGGGCCTTCTACGAGGTGCAGGCGTGCGCCCACCGCTGGACCCGCGCGGGAGTTCAACGGCGGTTGAGTTGGCTTTGGGGCAGGGCGATCCTTGCCTCCGTCGCGTTCGTCGTGATGTACTTCGCGTACGAACATAACACGTGACGAATACGAAGAACGCAAACGACACATCGAGGCGCAGCTTCGCGCCGGGATCGATCTGCTCGAAGCGGCCTGCCGCCAGCAGCTCCGGGCTCTCGATCTGGTCTGGATGACCACCGCCGAGGCGGCTACGAACCGGATCGCGGCTCCCTCTTGCACGACACCCAGCCGTTTTTGAGACGCATGCGCCGACTTACCGACCGCTCCGAATTGTTCCAGCATCACAAAAAGCTCCTTCCGCCTCGTTCGCAGACTCCGATACATCACCAAGAGACACACGGCAGGCATTCCCAGCGCCTGAAACATCACAGAGGAACACGCCGACATCATTCCCAGCTACTTCCGCATCATTCGGACTCTCTGACGCATCACCTCAGATCCAGATCGGCGCCCAGCAAACGGGTCACCGAGTGGCGCAGAACGCGTTCGCCGTGATGTGTCACGAAATCTGCGTGAGTCAGAACCCGCTCGCAGTGATGGGGATTTTGTTCGTAGCGTTGCAGATCGAGATCTGTGTGATGGAGAAGCCGGTCTCTGCGATGTAGTTGCGGCTGCCTGTGATGCCGATCCGGCTCGCTGTGATGCGCATCCAGGTCGCAGTGATGCGGAACTGGCTCCGAGTGATGCGGAACCAGATCCCAACGTCGCGGAACTTGATCGTAGCGTCCCGACTTTTGATCGTAGTGATGTTCGCCGGGATCGGGAGCGCCGCGATGGCGGTTGGGGTGGTTCGCGGCAGATTACCCCCTACCCAGAACCAACAGGGGGCAAAGCAGGTCCATTACGG
Source organism: Holophagales bacterium (assembly GCA_031404815.1). Classification (GTDB taxonomy): domain Bacteria; phylum Acidobacteriota; class Thermoanaerobaculia; order Multivoradales; family UBA5704; genus DASYKS01. The sequence continues at coordinate 19,620 of JANNIH010000123.1, forward strand.
GACGACGCGGACGGTCGGGGCGGCGAGGCGTCGCCGTTGATACGCGGTGCGTAGCAGGCGCGGCAAAACTCGGATTCCGAGCGGAGCGTCTCCGGTCGGCGCCTTGGGGGCGCCGGGGCAAAACCCTCAATGTCGTAGAAGAGGAGCGAATCGCGGCGAGAGAAGCACCTCGGCTTCTTTGAGTCGCCTCTGGTCTTTGCGCAAGCCCCCTTCAAGGAGATCAACCTCGGCATATATCTCCGTTGAGATGACTCCTTCAGACCGGATCAATTGGCGAGCTTGAGCCAGAAAGCGATCCGCGCCTGCGAGGTCTCCGTTGGCGCGCAGGGCGTTTCCCATGTAGGCGGCGGCACGCACCTTTGCGTTCAGGGCGCGTGAGGAGAGCGGAGCGTGCATAAGGACCCAGCTTGCCGTCTCGGCGAATTGCCATACGGCATTGGGATCGACCGCAAATTGCTCCTTTGATTCCCTGAAGCAGCAACTCGGCGAGCGGCGCTCCTTTGAATCGTCTATTTGCTCTGTGTATCTTCTGTCGGCGGCGGTCGTGCGGCAGTGCCAGGAGGTCTCGGAAGTCGCGCCGGGCACGTTGCCGTTCGTTCTCTTCTTCCCCTCGGGTTGCATCTGGGTTCGCCCGGACCGACGAAAACGCGGCATCGTAAGACGGCTCCAGCACTTCTCTCCGCTCCTCGACCCACGCTTCCCATTCCATCCGGCAGTGAGGGCAAACGCTTCCAAGCCAGCTCCTTAGGCCCCATGCAGCGCGCGCTGCGCGAGTTCTTGCGCGCGAGCTACGGAAATCCCCTGAACCTGATCGATAACGAGAGGGTCGTCTTCGTGATCGCTTCGGTGCAGCAACAACTTCGGCCGACTGCGACCGGACTGGACGACGACATCTGACGCGCGCGAGTGATCGCAGGGGTAGAGCGCAATCTTGTTACAGACCCAACCGAAGAATCTCTTCCCGGCAACGGGCTCGCTGTAGGTTTCTTCGTACCGGTCGAAGCTTTTTTCGCTGAGTGAGACCCAAGGGCCCCACAAGAACGGCTGTTCGACTCCGTGAATCGGGATCTCGAGGATGGCTCGGATGAAGAAATCCGTTTCCTCGTCCCGCGTAATCGTGCAGAAGTCGTCGCTCAGGGTTCCCCATTGGGCCTTCTCCTCCTCCGAGAGGCTGTCGTATTGGTAGGGAGCACGAAACCCGAAGCTTGGCGAGCCTTCGTGAAGCTCGCCGCAGCTGCTGCATCTGAACGAGAAGATGGCGGCCATGAAGGTGTGGAGCCCCAACGTTCGTGTGAGCGGCCGAAAGCGGCTTGGCCCTGGGTTATTTTGGAGGCGACGACCGGATTCGAACCGGTGGATAAGGGTTTTGCAGACCCTCGCCTTACCACTTGGCTACGTCGCCTCGAGACAGGCAGACCGCGTTGCACGGCCTTTGGATCTTCTGTGGATCTTCTGGGGAAAATTTGGAGCGGGAAACGGGACTTGAACCCGCGACCCCAACCTTGGCAAGGTTGTGCTCTACCACTGAGCTATTCCCGCCCGCCCAAACAGGTTGCAAAGGATAGTCAGAGCCTCGCGAGGTGTCAAGCTCTGGGTTCGCCAAGTGATGGGCCGAGCCCCTTTTCGAGGGTCGCAAGGGCGAGCGCCAAGACCTCCGCGTTGGCGTTTTTGATCGCGGCGAGGTGGCCGGCGCCCGGGACGAGCAGCAGCTCGGCCTGGGCCAGCTCGGCGAGGCGGCGGTGGTCGGCGGCCGGAATGCCCGGGTCGTCGGTGCCACCGATGTAGGCCACAGCGCGGGCGCCCAAGGCCCCCGCGTGGCGGCGGAGGTCGAGATAGGTGTAGGCACGGCGCATGAAGGTACGGAAGATCAGGTAGAACAGCCGGCCGGCCGGCGCCTGGCGCCACGACCATTCGATGAGGTGGGGCGAGACGTCCTCGAACACCGCGGCGCAGAACGGCGTGCGACGCGACATCAGCACATGCCCCCAGTACCCCCCCGAGCTGACGCCCCAGAAGCCGAGCGGCAAGCCGCCCGCCCGCGCAACGAGCGCCCCCAGGGCGTCTTCGAGGTCGCGGTCCCAGAAGCCTTTCGGTGGCGCACTGCCGCCAAAGCCGGAAAGGTCGAAGGTGAGGACGTGGTAGCCGGCCGCGCGGAGCGCTTCGATCCGACCCCGGCGATGGAAATAGGCCTGCCCCCACTCCAACCACGGGTGAGCGAGCAACACCGCTCCGCGCTCTTTGCCCCGGCTCCGGTCGGCCG
>JANNIH010000124.1:0-5044 GCA_031404815.1 Holophagales bacterium
CGGTGGCGATCGCCGCCAGGTGCGCACCCCGGGCGGCGATCGCCACCCCGGGGAGGGTGGCCAGCCGTTAGCGGACGTAGGCGGCGAGCGCCACGGCGCGTAACCCGGCCGCCTCCCCCGCTTCGTCGACGGCGTAGCGGGCGGCTTCGCCCAGACCGTGGACGAGGGCGTAGTTGAACTCCCAGTTTTCGAACCGACGGGCGGAATCGACCCGGGTGAAGCGATCCGCGCCCGTCCAGTCGGCGCCGCGCATGTCGGGCAGAAGCGGGGAGTCCCCGCGCTCAAGCGCCCGGTCGGAGACCGCGAGGAAGCCGATGCCGCGCGGCCCGCGCAAAAATTTGCGCGCGGTGACCGAGAGGTAGTCGCAGCGGAGGGCGCAAAGGTCGATCGGCAGCTGGCCGACCGCCTGGCAGGCGTCGATCAGGTAGGGGACGCCGAGCGACTCGCAGACCTCGCCGATCTCTTCGACCGGTTGGATCAACCCCGAGTTGGTGGGAATCCAACTGACCGCGACCAGCCGGCAGCGCGGATGGGCGGCCAGCCGGCGGATCGAGTCGGGGTCCGCCCCCCCTTCGGGCAGATCGTCGGCGCGCACCACGTCGAGGCCGCGCCGCTGTGCGAGGGCCAGGTACATCAGGTGGTTCGAGGGGTAGTCCTCGTTGGTGGTGACCAGCCGGTCGCCGGGGGCGAAATCGAACGCGCTCAAGGCGAGGGCAAAACCGACCGTCGCGTTCTCGACGATCGCGAGGTTCCGCGGCGTCGCCCCGACCAGACGGGCGAGATGACCGTAGGCCGCCTCGCTGGTCGCCATCTCCGCATCCTCGATCTCGTAGCCGCCGAGCCGCGCCTCGCGTTCGAGATAACCGACCTCGGCCGCGAGCACCGAGCGGACGGGCAGCGCCGAGCCCGCGTTGTTGAGATGAATCCGCTCCGCACACCCCGGTGTGTCCGCGCGCCACTTGGCGATCCGTTCGCTCTCGTCCATCCGGCGGCCCCCTCTTCTCTATGCGCGCGGAGTGTAGCGGCTGGTTCGGCTCCCGGGCCAGGTGGGGGCCGGCGCGCGCTACGGCGACAACCGCTCGCGTCGCCACCCTCCCGCCGGGTCTTTGGTGTAGTGGAGGCGGTCGTGGAGGCGGCTCGGTCGCCCCTGCCAGAGTTCCCAAGTCTCCGGGATCAGGCGGAAACCGCCCCAGTGTTCCGGGCAGGGGATCTCCGCGTTGGCGTAGCGCGCTTCGAGATCGGCGACCGCGCGCTCCAGCTCTTCCCGGTCGGCGATCGGGCGCGACTGTGCGGAGGCCCAGGCGCCGATCCGCGAGCTGCGCGGCCGGCTGTGGAAATACTCCTCCGATTCCGCGCGCGAGGTCCGCTCGACCCTACCCTCGATCCGCACCTGGCGATCGAGCGCGGGCCAGAAGAAGGTGAGCGCGGCGTACGGGTTCTCCGCCAGTTCATACCCCTTGCGGCTGTCGTAGTTGGTGAAGAAGGAGAGCCCCCGCTCGTCGCACCCCTTGAGCAGGACAATCCGCGCGGAGGGCCGGCCCGCGGCGCCCGCGGTGGCGAGCGTCATGGCGTTCGCGTCGTCGGGATCGACGCCGAGCGCTTGGGCGAACCAGCGGCGGAATAGGTCGAGCGGATCGTCTCCGGCGTCGGCCTCGGTGAGCCCTAGGGCGGTGTAGTCGCGGCGTAGATCGGCAAGGCTCATGGTGGCGACGATCATATCCCTCCACGCCCTGCCGATCCGGTGTTCTAGATCGAGAACCAAAGGCCCGTAGGTCGCGCTGCTTTTGCGCTCCGTGCGAGATCTGGTTTGCCGTGGAAGTCATTAAAAGTGAGAGGCTTACGATTGACTTACGCCCATCTTGCGCCTACGCTCGCCCGAGACTGGAAACCGCGCGAGGTCGCTCATGTTGCACGCCGTCCGTACCGCCCATCTCGACGAGCCCGAAAATCTCCCGGAGATCTCCGTGGAGGCCGGACCACGCCCTACCTTTGGGCCGCGCGCGCTGCCGAACGACCTCTGGGAGCAGCTGCGGAGCGCGCGTGAGCTGCTGGGCAAGGTAGAGCGCGAGCGGCTGCCGACCGGCCTGCCCGTCCTCGATCGCCTGCTCGACGGCGGGCTGCCGCGTGGCGAGCTGGTCGAAGTGGTCGGCGGGCGGTCGAGCGGGCGCTTCTCGCTGGTCCTCGAAGTCCTCGCCGCCACCACCCGCGCGGGGGAGGCCGCCGCGCTGATCGACCTGGCCGATCATCTCGATCCGGCGCAGGCCGCTGCGGCGGGCGCCGATCTGTCGCGCCTGCTCTGGGTCCGCCCGCGCACCGTCGAGCAGGCGCTGGCGGCGACCGAGATGCTGCTCGCCGCGGGTTTTCCGCTCGCGGTGGTCGATCTCGGCCTGCCGCCGGTGCGCGGCGGGCGTGGTATCGAGGCGGGCTGGCTCCGCCTGGCGCGGGCCGCCGCGGCGCGCGGCGCGGCGCTTTTGGTCTCCGCGCCCTATCGAGCGAGCGGCACGGCGGCCACCGCGGTCGTCGAACTCGAACGCGGGAGCGCGCGCTGGCTGCGCTCCGGCTCGTCCCCGGCCCTGTTCGCCGGGCTCGGCGGACGGCTCACGCTGGAGAAACGGCGCGGCGGCGCGGCCGGACAGAACGCCGAAGTCGCCTGGCGGAGCGCCGAGTGCCTGAGCGTGCCGCCTTCCCCCTCGGGAGCCCAGGTGGCGGCGAGCGAGCGCCCCCGGCTCGCGGTATCGGCATGAGCGGCATGAGCGGCATGAGCGGCCCGAGCACGAACCGCTCCCGCCTCGCCTGCCTGGCCGTACCGCTCTTCCCGCTCGCCGCCCGGCTGCGCAGCGAGCCCGAGCTGATCCGCGAGGCGCTCGCGATCCTCGAAGGGAACGGTCAGGCCGCACGCGTGGTCGCCGCGACCCGGGCCGCGCGCGCGGCCGGCATCCGGCCGGGGCTCTCGCTCCCCCAGGCGCGGGCGCTCTGCCCGAAGCTCGCGGTGCGTGCGCGCGATGCGGCGTGCGAGCGGGCGGCGGAAGAGGCGCTGATCGAGGTCGCCGATGCCTTCTCGCCACGGGTCGAAAGCGCCGGGGAGGGAACGGTCTTTCTCGATCTCGAAGGGCTGCCGCAGACGGTGGCGCGGGGCGGCGCGGCGGTCGATCTCGGCAGCCTGGAGCGGGCACTCGGACGCGATCTCGCCGCCGCATCCGACGCCGCAGGACTTCCCGGGCGGGTCGGGATCGCATCGAGCAAGCTCGCCGCCCGCGTCGCCGCCGGGCTCCCCGGCTCACCGGTGATCGTCCCCTCAGGGGAAGAGGCGAGATTTCTCGCGCCGCTGCCGCTCGCGCGCCTGGCGCCTCAGGTCGATCTTTCCTCCACGCTTGAACGCTGGGGCGTGCGCTCGATCGGCGACTTCGCGCGCCTCCCTCCCGCCGAGGTGGCGAGCCGCCTCGGCCGGGCGGGCAGCGAGCTCCACACGGTGGCGCGCGGCCTCGATCCGCGCCCCCTCGTGCCGCGCGAGCCACCCCCCTGTTTCGAAGAGGGGATGAGCCTCGAATGGCCGCTCGCGACGATCGAGCCTTTCCTGTTCATCGGCCGCGCGGCGCTCGAACGGCTCACCCGCCGCTTGGAGAGCGCGGGGCTCGCCTGCCTCTGCCTTGAGCTCGATCTCACCCTCGAGCCCGAGGGGCAACTGCGGCGCTCGATCGCCCTGCCCGCGCCGAGCCGCGACGTCAAGACGCTCCTGTCGCTGATCCGCCTCGATCTCGAGGCGAACCCACCCGGCGCTCCGGTGATCGGTTTCGTCTTCCGTGCCCAGCCCGACCGGGCGCGCGAGGCGCAGCTCTCTCTGCTCGGCCCGGCCGCCCTGTCGCCCGATCGGTTGGCCGCGACGCTCGCGCGCCTGTTCGCCCTGCTCGGTCCGGAGCGGGTCGGCTCGCCCTGCCCGGTCGATGGCCACCGCCCGGAGCGTGCCGCGCTGGTCGCGTTTGTACCGCCCCCTCCTCCCCTGTTCGCCGACCGCGCCGCCGCGCGCGCGGGGCGCGGGCTGCTCGGCGTTCGGGCGCTCCGCCCGCCGCTGCCGCTCGAGGTAATCACGACGGGTTCGGCACCGAGCGCGCTCGCCCTTTCGGCCGCCGAGCGGCCGATCGAAGTGCGACCGGTGGTGGTTGGAGGGGGTGGAGGGGGTGGAGGGGACGGCAAGGAGGCTGGACGCCGGTTGGAGATTCGTGGCGGCGTGCGGGTCGCGGCGGGGCCGTGGTCACTCGAAGAGGGGTGGTGGAGCGACGATCCGGCCGATCGAGACTATTGGGATGTCGAGCTGATCGGCGGTAGCGTCTATCGCCTGTTTCGCAACCGGTCGACCGGCGACTGGTTCGCCGATGGGATCTACGACTAGGTCCCAAATAAAGAAAACGGGCCGGAGGGTTACCCCCCCCGGCCCGCGTCCAACCCGGAGAAAATCCGGGCGCAAAGAACCTGCGACTAGTTGCCGATCAGCGCGTGATTGGCGTTGCAGGCGCTGTCGAGCTGGATCGCGTCAAAGCCAACGCTGAACCGACCCGAAGCGTCCATAACAACCGTCACCCAGGCCTGAGCCGCCGTCGGATCTTCCGGCGGGTTGGAACCCGCCGCAGCCACCGTGGTGTTCAGGTCCAAGAAGATCCAGCCGAAGCTGAACGACACCGGGAAGTCCTCTCCGTCAACGGCCGTGCGCTGCGACTCGGCCGGGAACGGAATTAGGAAGTCGCCCGGCGGCGGCGGCGAGAACGGCGGAACCTGCTGCAGCTCCGGGGTCTCTTGTTCGTCGAAGATCACGATCTGTTCCTGGGACAGCGGGTACCAGGACGGGAGCGTGCCGCACTTGAACGCGTTCTGGTCGACCTTCGAGTCGCGCCACACGATGAAGTCCGTTCCACCGGTGAACGCACCGCCGTTGATGTAACGGGCGGCGAAGTTGGTCGCGAGCGGCTCGCGGTTGTCCGCCGCCGTCCAGTTCACGTAACGACCGTAGAAGGTGTACTCACCCGGGACCGAGGTCTCCGGATTCGTGGCC
>JANNIH010000125.1:0-75289 GCA_031404815.1 Holophagales bacterium
GCTACGGCAGCCTCTGCCTGTTCCGGTGAAATGGGAGAATGCTGCCCGTCGATCTCAGCGAAGTACGCCTCTAACTGGTTGGCGGCTTCTAGGGCAGCCGTCGCGCTAGCCCCTTCCTTCTGCACTCGCATGGGTCGAATGCTAAACATCTCGTTGTCGGCTAGGTGACGGCCGATAAGATGATCCACCACACCGCGCGCTTCCACCGGCAAGTCTCGCACTCTATGTAACATCGGGAATCTCCGCTGTTTGATTCTCTTTAACGATACGCCGCACCGAGGGATCTGTCAAACCACCCGTCATCTCAGGCCCGCTCATTCTCATGATGGCACGTTGCGCCTGGGTCCCACCTCCGTCGCGAGAATGCGGCGAACCCGGTCCGATTCACGGCCAAAGCAAAACTATATTCGCGTCTTCGAGCGGCGACGACTGCGGAGCGGAGCGACCCGGAACTGGACCAGCCGCTCGCTCTTGGTGCCAAGGACCGCTTTTGCGAGCCCGCGCAGACGGCGCGCGTTCTCGTTGCCCTGGTCGATCAGGGCGGTGAGGTCTTGGGTCGCCTCCTGGCGGCTCGCCGCGCAGGACTGTTGGTGTGCCCGTTTGGCCCGGAACGCCGCGAGGGACGCTTCCATCGCGGCTCGCTGGGGCGCCGCCGAGGCGAGAACCTCGGCGTTGTCGTTGACCGCCTCCAGCAGCTCCTCCCAGTCGCGGACCACGTCGGCAAGACTACGGATGCTCTTCATGTCGCTACCCTACTTTCTGTGGGTCGGCCCGGATGCGGCGGAATCGCCGTCCGGCCACGCTGTTTCGAGCGCGACCCTCCTTGTATGCCACGGACCTCCGAGAAAACGACTGTTTTGGGCCAAAGTCGAAAAATTCTTCGGCCCGAAGGCCAAAAGGGCCGCGCCGGGGCCGACCGAAGGAAACTCCCGGCCTTCCGAAGAAGACTCCCGACGGACCGAAGCGCTCTCCGGCCCGCCCGGAGAGCTTCACCGGTTGTCCGGAGCGTTACCCGAGCCTCCGGAAATCCTCCCCTTCCGACCGGAAAGAGCTTCCGTCGGACCGAAGGGCGCTCCGGTTCGAACGTAGGGAGTTCCCGACTCTCCGGAGAGGTTCACGCTCGCACCGGAGCAAGCTACGGTCGGTCGGAAGATCTCTCCCGGCCATGCGTGACCCTCCCCGACGCTCCGGAGTTCCCTTCGGTCGGGCGGGAACTGGCTTCGGATCGTCCGGAGATGGTTCCGCAAAGACCGGAAACGGTTCCGGGAGGCGGGTGCGCAACCCGAGACGCCGAAGAAAAGCCGCCCGTAGAAAGGAGAGGGGTAGGCGGTTACCAGGCGGTCGCTGCGAGCGCCGCCGCCAGCTTGTGGGGCATTGCGTCGAACGCTCCGGACGACATGGTGATCAGCACGTCACCTGGGCGCGCTTCGGCGAGGGCGGTGGCGAGCAATTCCTGGTTGCTTGGCAGCACCGTGGCAGCCACCCCGGCGCGCTCCAGCTCGACCGCCAGGGCGCCGAAATCGAGCCTCTCTTCGTCCGCCAGGCGCCCGGCGTGAAAGGTGGGCGCGAAGAGCACTCTGGCTGCGCGAGCAAACGCGGTGCGGTAGAGATCGAAGAAGAAACGTCGTCCGGCGGTCAGGCTGCGCGGCTCGAACAGGACGACCAGGCGCCGGTTCGGGTAGCGCTGCGCCAGGCCGCCGAGCGTTTTTTCGACCGCCGTCGGGTGATGGGCGAAGTCGTCGACGACGGTGATGCCTGCGGTTCCCTCCGGGCCGAACGTGCCGAGATCTTCCAACCGGCGCTTGACCCCTTCAAAGCTCGCGAGCGCCGCCAACACATCGGCGATTGGCAGGCCATCGCGCCGGGCCGCCGCCCAGACGGCGAGCGCGTTCGCCACATTGTGCTCGCCCGCGAGAAGGATTTCGATTTCGACCTCGCCCGTCTCGGCTTTGGGATCGGCGACCCGGAACCGGCTCCCGGCGGCGGTCGCAAGCACGGCACCGCCCGATCCGAGCGGCCGCAGGGTGCATTCCGGGCCGAGGCCATAGAGGGTGACCGGGCACGGGGCTTCGCGGGCGAGCGCGCGCAGCTCCGGGTCGTCGCCGCAGGCGATCAGGCAACCGGTCGAAGGCAAGAGGGCGATCAGCTGACGATAGGCCGCGCGGAGCGCCTCGGGGGTCGGGTAGAGATCTGCGTGGTCGTATTCGACGCTGGTCAAGACCAACGTCTCCGGCCGGTAGTGGAGGAACTTGGCACCCCGATCGAAGAACGACGCGTTGTACTCGTCCCCCTCGATCGCGAAGCGCTCCCCGGTTCCGGTGTGAAAACTTGCGGGCAACCCCTTGGGAACTCCGCCGACGAGATAGCCGGGATCGCGCCCAGAGCGGGTGTAGACCCAGGCGGCGAGCGCGGTGGTCGTCGTCTTGCCGTGCGTTCCGGCGATCACCAGCGGCCGGCGGCCGGCCAGAAAAAAACGAGCGAGCGCTTCGGGCATCGACAGGCGTTCGATTCCCAATCGCTCCGCTTCGACCACTTCCGGGTTGTCTCGGCGCACCGCGTTGCCGACCACCACCAGGTCCGGGTGGGGGGCGAGATGCGCGGCATCCCAGCCGACCTCGGGCCGAATACCCGCCGCTTCGAGCAACGTGCTCATCGGCGGATAGAGCGGCCCGTCCGCGCCGCGGACCCGATGGCCCTGCTCTTGCAGCAGGCAGGCGAGCGGCGCCATACCCGTGCCACCGATCGCGATGAGATAAATGTCCACGGTCGGGGTGCTCGCGGTGTCGAGTGAACAGGAGTGAACCAGAGAAGACCAGGTTCGATTCGGAACCACAGAGTGTAGCATCCACCCGCCCGACCGCGGATGATCTTAAGTCCCTTGCCAAGGAGCAGGCCGCTATGAACCGTCACGCCAAGACTGCCATATTGACGCTCTCTCTCGTCCTGCCGTTTGCCCATTCGGTGATCGCCCAGGGCACTCCGGCGCCAACCACCAAGCCGAAAGCAGTGGTCGTCGAAGCGACCTTCGACGCCGGTGTGGTCGCGAAGGGGGAACAAGTCGTCCACGACTTCCTGATCAGGAACGAAGGTCAGGCGACGCTCGAAATCCAGCGCGTCGAGCCGGGGTGCGGCTGCACCGTCGCCCAGTTCGACAAGAGTGTCGCGCCGGGCCAGACCGGCAAGATCCACGCCGTGCTCGAGACCACCACGTTCAACGGTCCGATCTCCAAAGGCATCACGGTCTATACCAATGACAGCGAGAACCCGCGGATTCAGCTCACCGTCCAGGCGAAGGTCGAGCCCTATATCCAGGTCAAGCCGGGCTATGCGCGGTACCTATCGGTGCAGGGCGAGGCAAAGGCCGGCGTGATCGTCCAGAGCCTTTGGGCGCCGGACGGTTCTGATTTCACGGTCGAGAGCGTGGTCTCTCCGTTTCCCTACATCAAGACGACCTTCCATGCGGCGAGCGAGACCGAGCGCCTGCCCGACGTCAAAGGCAAGCAGTGGCAGGTCGAGATGACCCTGGACAATTTCGCCGCTCCGGTGGGCAGCCTCGCCGACTACGTGACGGTCCACACCACCCATCCGAAGCAGAAACTGGTGCAGATCCCGGTCTCCGGATTCGTCCGCCCCGTGCTCGCCGTCACCCCGCCGGCGGGTGACTTCGGCAGCCTCGAGGTCAAAGAGAAGGTGACCAAGACGCTCAATGTTCGCAACTTCGCGACCGAGGACATCAAGCTCATCTCGATCGACAACCCGATGAGCGGCAAGGGGCTCAACACGGCGTTCGACTCGGTTCAAGAGGGGCGGGAGTACATGGTCCGCCTGACCTTGGAGCCGAACGCACCGAAGGGTCCGTTCACGGCGAACCTGGTGTTTCACACCGACAGCCCGAAAGTGCCGAAGATCGAGGTCGTGATCCAGGGCAACGTGCTGTAAGTGCCCTGAACCGTTCGGCCGGCTGCCGATTGGCTGCCGATTGGCGGTCGACTCGGGGCTCGCGGTCCGGCGGTAGCCCTTCCGCTGCTATGATCTGCGTTCTAGAAGGAGCTTTAGAGCCTGGGATCGCGAGGCCGCAGCCCTATGGGTCCAACCCCGTTGGGTCTCGTTTGCCTCCTCCTGGGCAAGCCCAAACATGATCGGCCGCGTCGTATCTCATTACCGCGTTCTAGAGCGCCTCGGCCGGGGCGGTATGGGCGTGGTCTACAAAGGCGAGGATTTGAAGCTCGGGCGTAAGGTCGCGCTCAAGTTCTTGCCGCCCCACGTCAGCCCGTCGGTCGAGACCAACCAGCGCTTCCTCCAGGAGGCGCGCGCCGCTTCGGCGCTCGACCACCAGAACACTTGCACCATCTTCGAGATCGCGGAGACCGAAGAGGGGCAGCTGTTCATCGTCATGGCCTACTACGACGGCGAGACGCTCTCGGCGCGGCTCAAGAATGGTGCGCTGCCGCCGTCCGAAGCGGCCGACGTTGTGGTGCAATCGGCGCGAGGTCTCGCGGTGGCCCACCAGCAGGGGATCATCCACCGCGACGTCAAGCCGGCCAATCTGATGATCACCAAAGACGGACTGGTCAAGGTGCTCGATTTCGGGATCGCGAAGTTGGTCGGCGCTTCGCCGGTCACCCACGTCGGCAAGATCGTCGGCTCGGTCGAGTACATGTCGCCCGAACACGCGCGGGGCGACGACATCGACGCCCGGGCCGACCTCTGGTCGCTCGGGGTCGTGCTTTACGAGACGCTTTCTGGGCGCAAACCGTTCCGCTCGGACCATCCTCAGGCTGCGCTCTATGCGGTGCTGCATCTCGACCCGAAGCCGCTGGTCGACGTGGCGCCGCACGTTCCTGGCCGGCTGCAGGATGTGGTGGCCAAGGCGCTCCAGAAGTCGCCGGACCTGCGCTATCAGAGCGCCGACGAGCTGATCCGGGATCTGGCGGAGCAGGAGAGCTGGACCGGACCGACCACGGCGTACCCGAGTCAGAGCCCGGTCCGCCCCCAGCCGTCGGTCGCGGTCCTGCCGTTTCAAGACATGAGCCCGGAACAAGACCAGCAGTATTTCTGCGACGGCACCGCCGAGGAGCTGATCAGCGCGCTGTCGCGGGTCGAAGGCCTGCGCGTCGCCTCGCGGACCTCGACGTTCGAAGTGACCAAGGGGGGCGCCGCCGACCTGCGCACGGTACGCGATCGGCTCAGCGTTTCGACCCTGCTCGAGGGGAGCGTGCGCAAGGCGGGGTCTCGGCTGCGCATCACGGTTCGCCTGGTCAACACCGCGGACGGTTTCGAACTCTGGAGCGATCGGTTCGACCGCGAACTGGAAGACATCTTCGCGATTCAAGAGGAGATCGCGCGCTCCATCGTCGAGACCCTGCGTCCGAAGCTGATCGCCGAGGTGGGGCCGTTGGTGCTCCCCGCGGGTGGTTTCGAGGCCTACAACCTCTACCTCAAAGGGCGGTTCCACTGGAACCAACGCACCGAGGCCGGGCTGAACAAGAGCATCGACCTGTTCCGACAGGCGACCGAGAAAGATCCGACCTACGCCCGCGCCTACGCCGGCCTCGCCGATGCTCACCTCCTGCTCGGCATCTACGGTGCCGCAGCGCCTGACGAGGTGATGCCCCGAGCCCGCGAGGCGGCGGAGAAGGCGCTCGGCCTCGATGGCAAGAGCGCCGAGGTCTACGCGTCGCTCGCCTGCCTGGAAGCGGTATACGAGTGGGATTGGGAGGGGGCTGAAGAGGACTTCCGCCGCTCGATCGCGCTCGATCCTCGATACGCAACCGGCCATCACTGGTTCGCGGTCAACGTGCTCGCCCCCTGCGGTCGATTCAAAGAGGCGTTCGGGTCGCTGCGCATTGCCGAGGATCTCGACCCGCTTTCGCTCGCGATCCACGCGAGCGTCGGGCTCGTGTTCATCTTCCAACGTCGTTTCGAGGAGGCGCTGGACGAGCTTGCTCATGCGATCGATCTCGATCCTCGCTTCGCCGTCGCCCACTTCTTCCGCGGTCAGGCCCTCTCCCAGCTCGACCGCCACGACGAGGCGATAGGTGCCTTGGAGCATGCCGCGCAGCTCTCGGGCAGCGCGCTCGAAATGCGTGCCGCCCTCGCCTGCGCCTACGCCCGTGCCGGGCGCCTGGAGCCGGCGCGGCGGATTCAGCACGAGCTGGAAGTGCGTGCACGCGAGGGTTATGTCTCCCCGGTCCTGCTCGCCCAGGTCCACACCAGTCTGGGCGAGCACGGCAGCGCGCTCGAGGAACTCTCCCGCGCGATTCGCTGGCGTGCCGCCGATCTCGCCTGGCTCCGGGTGCGGCCGGTGTTCGATCCGTTGCGCGGCGAGCCGCGTTTCGAGGAGCTGTTGGAGGAGATCCATCTCGGCTCGCGCACGCTTTCGGCGGCGCACACCGGCCCTGACGACGACCTTGCGCCGACGCGGATTCTCTGACCGCCATGCGCTGCTCAAGCTGCCAGAACGACAACCCCCCCGGCTTTCGATTCTGCGGCCATTGCCGGGCGGCACTGCCGTTTGCCTGTCCGAGCTGCAAAACGGAGCTGCCGGCCGGCTACGCCCTACGCTTCTGCGGCTACTGCAGGGGAGCGCTGCTCGGCGGCGAGCTCGTTGCGGTGCAGACACGCGAACCGGCCTTCCCCTCGCTCCCGACGACCACCGTCGAGTCGATCACCGGAACCTTCACGGTCGCGACCGAGGTGATGCGCACAGTCACCGTCCTGTTCAGCGATCTGGTCGGGTCGGTGACGCTCGCCGACCGGCTCGACGAGGAGGAGCTGCGCGACGTCATCCAGAGCTACCAGAGGGTTTGCGCCGAGGCGGTCGAGCGCTACGGCGGCCACGTGGCGCATGCGATGGGCGACGGCATGATGGCTTACTTCGGCTATCCGGCCGCGCTCGAACAGGATCCGCAACGGGCGGCACGCGCCGGGCTCGACATCATCCCGGCGGTCGCCGGGCTCAGCACCAAGGTGGAAAAGCAGCATGGCGTGGGGCTCAAGGTCCGGGTCGGCATCCATACCGGCCGGGGGATCGCGACCGCCATGGTCGACTCGCGCGAAACGCTGGTCGTCGGTCAGGTCTCGAACATCGCGTCGCGCATTCAGGCGATCGCCGAGCCGGGAACGGTCGCGATCAGCGGCAAGACCTATCCTCTCCTGCGCGGGCTGTTCGACTGCGAGTCGCTCGGGCCCCATGAGCTGAAGGGAATCACCAAGCCGATCGAGGTCTTCCGGGTACTGGCCTGGCGCGGCTTCGTGAGTCCGTTCGAAGTCCAGCGTAAGGAGGGGCTTCGCCCCCTGGTCGGGCGCACGGGCGACGCCGAGGCGCTCGAACGCTGCCTCGACCGGGCCTGCGAAGGGCGCGGCCAGGTGGTGGCGGTGGTCGGCGATGCGGGAATCGGCAAGTCCCGCCTGGTCCAACACCTGCGCGACCAAGCGAACGGGCGGATCGGCTCCTGGCTCGACGGCCGCTGCTCGCCGTTTCAGACCCACAGCGCGCTCGCGCCGATCGTCGAACTACTTCAAGGGCTGTTCGAGCTGCGCAGCGACGAATCGATCGACACCACGATCGCCCGGTTGGAAAAGGGCTTACGGCCGTTCGGCTTGATCGGCGAAGAGGTCCCACTGCTCGCCTCGATGCTCGGCCTGCCGATCACCGACCGCTTCCCGGCTCTCGAACTCTCGGCTCAGCGCCAAAAGGAGCGCACCCTAGAAACCCTGGTCTCGCTGGTCGTGGCGATGGCCGACAAGGGGCCGGTGATCTTTTTCCTCGAGGACCTTCATTGGGTCGACCCCTCGACGCTCGAGCTGCTCGGAATGCTGGTCAGCCAGGTGCCGACCACCCGCCTGCTGATTTTGCTGACGCTCCGTCCCGACATGGCGCTGCCGTGGGCCGGCCGGCCCTATGCGAACCAGATCACGCTCGACCGACTGAGTGACGAGGAGATCGAGCGGCTGATTCTCGAACGAACCGGAGGCCGCTCTCTGCCGCCCGAGGTGTTGCGCCAGCTGATCGCGAAGACCGATGGCGTGCCGTTGTTCGTCGAGGAGCTGACCCGGATGGTGCTCGATTCCGGCTTGCTCCGCCCGGTCAACGGTCATTTCGAGCTGGACGGACCGTTGCCGCCGCTCGCGATTCCGGACACGCTTCAGGATTCGTTGATGGCTCGGCTCGATCGCCTGGCCGCGGTGCGGGAGCTGGTGCAGCTCGCCGCGGCGATCGGTCGCGAGTTCAGCTTCGACATGATGCGCGCGGTCGCGAGCCAACCCGACCCCGAGTTGCGCCAGGGCCTCGACCAGCTGGTCGACGCCGAGATCCTCTACAAACGCGGAGTCACCGGTGCGATCACCTATTCCTTCCGCCACGCGTTGATCCAAGACGCCGCCTACGAGTCGCTGCTCAAGGGCACCCGCCAGCAGTACCACCTTCGGATCGCGCGCACGATCGAAGAGAAGTTTCCCGATCTGGCCGAAGGGCGGCCCGAGCTGATCGCCCAGCACTGGTCGGCGGCCGGGTTGGCCGAGCGGGCGATCACCTATTGGCTCTCCGCCGGCCGACGGGCGGTCGAACGGTCGGCGAATTTGGAAGCGATCGGCCACTTGGAACGCGCGCTCGCGCTCTCTGAGACGCTGGCGGCAGGCCCGCCGCGCGACCGCGCCGAACTCGATCTGCGCACGATGCTCGGTCCCGCCCTGATCGCCACGCGCGGCTACGCGGCGCCGGAAGTCGAAGCGAACTACGACCGCGCCCGCGAGCTGTGTACCCAGGTGGGCGAAGCGCCGCAACTGTTCTGGGTGCTGCGCGGGCTCTGGGCGTTCCATCTCGTCCGCTGCTCCTTTGAGACCGCTTTGGAGTTCGCCCGGCGGATGACCGAGATCGCGCTCGGGCGCAAGGATCGGGCGCTCCAGTTCGAGGCGCACCTCTGCGCCGGAATGCCGCAGCTGTTTTTGGGCGATTTCGCCCTCGCCCTCGCGGAGTTCGAGGCCGGCCTCGCGCTCGATTCGCCGGCACGCGACCGGACCCCGACGTTCATCACGGGCCTGGATGTCGCGGTCACGACTCTCGCGATCTCAGGAGTGGCACTTTGGCACCTCGGGCGACCCGGGGAAGCGGCCGAGCGCTGCGCCGCCGCGATCCGCGTCGCGCGAGATGTGATCGCCCACCCGTTCAGCCTGGCCGATGCGTTGTCCACAGCCGCTTGGGTACACCAGTTGCGCAACGAGCCTGGACGGGTTGCCGAACTCGCGGAGAATTTACTCGACCTCTCGACCGAGAAGGGTTTCACGTCGGTTGATCTAGGGAATCTGCAGCTCGGGTGGGCGTTCGTTCGCAGCGGCGATCCGGAGCGTGGAGATGAGGGTCTGCGTCGCATTCAGCATGGCCTGGCTGCCTACCGTTCCTCGGGCGCCAGGCTCACGGAGATCTATTTCCTCTCGTTGCTGACCGACGCCTATCTTCACCTCGGCCGCCGGGATGACGCATTGAGGACTTTCGCCGAGGCGAGGGCGCTTTCGGACCAGTTGGTGCCGCGTGCGTTTTGGCGTGCGCACCTGCTCTGCCTCGAAGCCGAACTCGCCGCGGCCGACCCCGGTCTGGCCGAGGGCCTCTACATCGAAGCGCTAAAGGTCGCACGCGCCCAGGGTGCTCCGGGTCTCGTAGAGCGCGTCGAGCGTGGATTGGCGACTCTCCAGGCCGCGCTCGAAACCTAGGTATTCCCGCATAGCTAAATGCGAGTGAAAGCATTGAATTCGTGGGACTTGAGGCGCGCCAAAGCGTGTGTTACCGTCGCGAGATCGCTGATGCAGTCTGGATGTTCTCACAGGAATTGATCAGGAGGGCTTCGTGATGGCCGACACGCTTATCATCGTCAGTGAAACCGGCAAGGTCTACAGCGTCACGCTCGGAGATCCGAGCCAATCCACCGAGCTCAAAGCGGACGATCCGACCGCCGTCGCAGCACTGAAGAAGGCCGCTGAAGGTGTTTTGATCGCCGAGATCGATCCGGAGGTCGAAAAGAAATCCGCCGCTGTCGGCGAAGGCATCATGATCATTATGGGCACGTTCGTGAACCTGCCTCTGCTCGGCGACGGTGGTGGCACCAAGAAGTACTGATCTAAGGCCGGTGCCGCCTCCGAAAGGGTGGCGCCGCGATCGAGACGTTTCGGCAGGAACTTAATTTTGGAGGGTCTTCAAATGGCTAACACGCTGACCATCGTCGGTGAATCCGGAAAAGTCTACGAGGTTTCGGCCAACGGGGTCGTCGAAGTAACGAATCCTTCCGATCTTGAGGCGGCTAAATCCACGGCAGGGAACGTCGATACGGAGCTTTGCGCGCCCCAATCCGAGGCAAAGCCTGGAATCATGTTCACGTTTGTTCGCCTGCCACCACTTAAATAGTGGCGGAACGGGGTTTGGCGACCCTCTCTGCACCCAAGGCCTTTCGCCGCGGGACCCATCGCACGATCGACCCGCGAGCGACGGTCGAGCGCATTGCCGGCCTCGCGCCGATCTTCGGCATCACGCGGGTTGCGAACGTGACCGGGCTCGATGTGATCGGCTTGCCGGTCGTGATGGTCTGTCGGCCAAACTCGCGCTCTCTCGCGGTCTCGCAGGGGAAGGGCCTCGATCTGGCAGCAGCGCACGCTTCCGGCCTGATGGAGGCGATCGAACTCTGGCATGCCGAGCGGATCGAACGGCCGGTTCGCCTGGCAACCCACAACCAGCTTCGCTTCGCGCACCGGATCGCGAACCTCGCGGGTCTGCCGCGCAGCTCGGCCGGCAGTTTTCTCGACGAGCAGAAGGCTCTATGGATCGAAGGGGTCGATCTGCCTACGGGCGAACCGATCCTGGTTCCTTACGAGCTGGTCCATATGGACACCACCCGACCGATGCCTCCGGGAAGCGGATGCTTCGCCTTCTCCTCGAACGGCCTCGCCTCCGGCAACCATCCGCTCGAAGCGATCAGCCACGGCCTGTGCGAGGTGATCGAGCGCGACGCAGCAACACTCGCCGATTTCCGTGGTGACGCGGCTGAAGCCGAGTCGCGGGTCGATCTCTCAACGGTCGATGATCCGCTCTGCCGAGAGGTGCTCGACCTCTATGCCCGTGGGGGTGTCGCGGTCGCCGTCTGGGACATTGCCTCCGACCTGGGGGTGCCGACCTTTCGCGCCATGGTGCTCGATCGCGAGGCCGATCCCTTTCACGTTCGCGGGGCAGGGGGGGGCATGGGGTGCCATCCTAGCCGCGGAGTCGCCCTGCTGCGCGCGTTGACCGAAGCGGCGCAGAGCCGCCTGACCACGATCGCCGGGGCGCGTGACGATATGCCGCTGCGCAAATACGAGAACTGGCGCGACGCCGAATCCCTGGAGCGCCTCCGTCGAACCGTCGTAGACGCCACCCCAACGCGGGACTTTCACGCTGCGCCCGATTTCGCAGCCGAGACCTTCGAAGAAGATCTCGCGGCGCTTTCCGGCCGGCTCGCCGCCGCCGGCTTTCATGAGGTGATCGCGATCGATCTCACCCACCCGGGGCTCGGCCTCCCGGTCTTTCGAATCGTAGTACCGGGCCTCGAAACCTCGCGTGAAATCCCGGGTTGGGTGCCGGGCGCTCGCGCCCACGCGGCCGCCGCGCGCGCGGTGGCCGCGGCGGAATGAGCTTCGAACCGCCCGGCCGCGTGATCGTCTTTTCCGGCCCGACGCTTCTGGCCGAAGAGGGCGCCCGCGAGGTACCGGAGCTCGCCGATGCGCACTGGCGCCCACCGGTCGCGCAGGGAGATCTCTACCTCGCGGCCCGTCTGTTCCCTTGGGGAATCGGGATCATCGACGGCTATTTCGATCGCCTCGCCTCCGTCTGGCACAAGGAGATTCTCTGGGCGCTCGACCAAGGGGTCCATGTCTTCGGAGCCGCGAGTTTGGGTGCGCTGCGCGCCGTCGAGTGCGCACCGTTCGGCATGGAAGGTGTTGGGGAGATCTACGCGGCCTTTGCGAACGGCGAACTGACCGACGATGACGAGGTGGCCGTGTTTCACGGTCCCGCGGCGACCGGCTATGCCGCGGGCTCGGAGGCAATGGTCAATCTGCGCGCGACGTTTGGAGCGGCTGCCGCTGCCGGAGTGATCGGTAGAGAGACCGGCACATCATTGATCGCAATTGCCAAGTCGCTCCTCTACCCGGAACGGGGCGTGGAGCTGGTGCTCGAACTGGCCCGCCGCGCGGGGCTTCCTGCACCGGAGCTCGACGCCCTGACCGCCTGGCTGCCCACCGGCCGGGTCGATCAGAAGAAGCTCGACGCTCTCTCGATGCTGCGCCGGATGGCCGCTCGCCGAAGCGAGCAGCCGGGCCGCTTCGAGGCGAAGTTCACCTTCCAACGCACGGAGGCTTGGGAAGCGGGGCGAATCGCCGCCGACCAGCGGACCGTGCAGGCCGCAGGCGACGGACCCGAGATCGACCCACTCGACGAGCTGCGGCTCGGCGGGCTCGCTCGCGCCGAAGTGAACCCCGGCGGCGCGGCCATCGCTTCATCCAGCCAAGCGGCAGCTCAGGCGCGGGTCTTGGCGCTCGCCCTCGCGGATCACGGAGGTTTGCGCCTGGACGAGTCCTCCCGGGGAACCGCTCTCGTCCGATTTCGTCGCCGCCACGGCCTGCTCGACGACGACCGACTCGCCACCTTTCTCGCCGAGCAGCGCCTCGACTCCGCAGGTCTCGCCCGCCTGGCCTGTGAAGAAGCGCTGATCGAAAGTGTTCTGCCGAGGATCGAGCCGTTGATCGCGGGATCGCTGCGCGACGATCTACGGGCTCGCGGTGCCTATGCCCCGCTCGCGGCTCGTGCCGAAGCCAAGGCCCGAGCCCTCGCCGCCCGAGGACTCTTAGAGCCTGCGGTCGCCGACACCGGCCTCGACCTGCCGGAGCTATGGAGTTGGTTTTTCGAGCAGCGCCTCGGCCGGCCCACTCCCAGCGACCCAGCCGAGTTCAGAGCAGCCGCGCGTGAACTCGGTTTCGCCGACGAAGACGAACTCCGGAGAGCGGTCATCCGCGAAGCACTGTTCGTACGGGGGTAGAGTCTGATCGAACTGCGGGAGCCGGGGTGAAAGGGGCTTCGGCTTCCCGGAACCTGGACTGCGAGGACCCGGGCGGACGGTAACGCCCGCCCGGGCTGTTTCTACCACCTAGGCGTCAGACCTGCTGGCGCTTGCGAGCGAGCGTGATGCCAATGCCCGCCAAGAGCAACGCAAACAGCCCGATTCCTAGACCCGACAGGGTTGGGATGTCGAGTACCGACCCCTGAACCGTGATCGTGCCGGTTGCCGAAGCCGTGCCGCCATCGCCATCGGTGACCTGGACGCTGATCGGTACGACAGCACCTTCCAACAAGCCGGTCGCGTTGAAGGTGGGATTGGCGCCGGTCTCGTTGCCCCGGGTCGCCGCCCCGCCGGTCTCGCCGAAGATCGCATCCCCGTCGAGATCCCAAGCAAAGGTCAAGGGATCGAGCGCGCCGGCCGGATCGGCTCCGACGCCCAGCAGGCCGACCGTGCCATTCGGCGCCACAACGTAGGGGCCGCCGGCAACGACCGTCGGATTGACGTTCTGAATCGCCACCGAGACCGGAGCGTCGGTCGAGCCGATGCCGTCGGAAACCCGAAGCGTTACGACCACCATCGACGGACCATCAAGGCCGGCCGCCGAGAACGTGGGGGTCGGGCCGGTCTCGTTGCCACGGGAGGCGCCTACACCGGTCTCGCCGAAGATCGTGTCTCCGTCGAGATCCCAGGTGAAGGTGAGCGGTTGGCCGTCGAGATCGGAGCCGCTACCCGACAGCGACGTCGTGCCGCCTTCGTTCGCCGAGTACGGACCTCCGGCCACCGCGGAAGGGAGGGCGTTGCAGCCTGGTCCTGCGGCCGCGCCGTTGAGCAACAACCCGAAGCACTCGATATTGCCGATGTCGGCCGCCCCGACATCAACGACTTCGAGCGTCCAATTGCCATTCACCTGCGCCCCGGATTTGCCGGCGAACGCCGACAGGGGCTGCTGCGGTCGGAACGAGCCGATGAACGGCGCCACACCGGAGAGGATCGAGGTCGCAGCCTGGTCGTCGAACGTGGTGTCGTTGGCACTCGCCGGGCAGTCGGTGCCGAAACCTGCACCTGCACCTCCCAGCTGGAAAGCGAGAAGAACGACCGTGTTGTCGGGGCTGCGCAAGCGGAGGACAAGGTCACCGTCAAAGGTATGGGAAATCCGGACCTGCACTGCGACCTTTGAAAGGACGGAGGTGAATCCGGCAACCGGAACCGCGAGCGATGCGCCGAGACCGTCGTTGTCGGGGATCGCCACCGGCCCGACGGCGGCAACCGTGCTGGCCGGAGCGCCGCCGGTGGTCTCGATCGTGAACGGAATCGAGATCGGACCCTGCGCCGTGGTCAGCTGCAGAACGAGGTTCATCGGCTTGCCGGCCGGATAGTTTGCACCGGTGCGAACCTTGAACGGCGTCGCGTTGCTTCCCGTTCCGCCGCCCGCGATGTCCGGATAGGCCGAGGCACCCTGGAGAATTTGCACCTCGGGCTCGGTGGTGGTGAGGATCGCGTTGATCCCGGTGGCGGAAATCGCTCCACCGTTGGTGAGCGTGACATTCAGGAAGAAGCACTCGTTGTAGTCGACGATCGCGTTGACATTACCGGTCGAGTCGTCGATCGCCGTGGCGGTCACGGATAGACCGGGGGTCGGATCGAGCGCCGCGTCGGCGTCCGTCGTACCGCTGGCGCCGACAACGATGCCGGGCTGGTTCTCAGGGAAGTAGTTCGAGCGCGAGAAGTCGAGCGTGTAGCTGCCGGGTTCGAGCGCGAAGGAGTAGTTGCCTGCAACATCGGTGAGCGTCGAGGCACCGTTCGAGAGCTGGACCAACGCCCCTTGAAGAGGAAGCGTGGTCACCGAATCGGTCACCGTGCCGCTCAAGATGCCGGTCGAGAGGGCGAAATCTTGGGTGGTCGTGCCGGCCGCCGTGACGGTGACTCCCGTGACGCTCTCCGGCCCATAGCCGACCTTCGATGCCGTGACGGTGAAGGTACCGGCCGGAATGGCGATCGAGTAGGCGCCGCCGGCGATCGTGATCGCCGAATAGCCGTTCGAGGTCTGAACCAGCGCGCCGACGATGCCGGTGGCCGTATTCGCATCGGTCACGGTTCCGTTGAGCGTTCCGGTCGCCGGAGCCGCATTGACGCATCCGGGCATCGTGAAGCTCGCGATCCGGGTGGTCCAACACGCGGTGGCCGAACACATCGGTGGGGCGGTTGCGTCGTAGTACTCCTGGGTGAACCAGAACGTGCATTCGTCGACCGGGTCGACCGAAAGGGTGCTGTAGTCGCCCCAGCGCGATCCGGCGCTGGTCTGCGAACGCCCGCCCACCGCGAGACTCAGTTCGCCCTGGAAGAGCCCGCCGGCCGGGTCGCCCGCCAGCCGGCCTGCGGCGCGCACTCCTGGGAAGGTCGCGGTGTCAGAGACACTGTACCCCACGGCGACGTTGCCGTTGCCGTCGATCGCGGCGCTGCCCATGAACCGGTGGGTT
Organism: Holophagales bacterium; assembly: GCA_031404815.1. Taxonomy (GTDB): domain Bacteria; phylum Acidobacteriota; class Thermoanaerobaculia; order Multivoradales; family UBA5704; genus DASYKS01. The sequence goes on from JANNIH010000125.1 coordinate 15,554, forward strand.
GCATCGGGAGAGAATGTCGCCTGCTCGTGAACCGTGAACGTGCCCGAGGGGAGCGCACGGCGCAGCTCGTAGTAGCGAACGCCCGCCCGATGGCCGCTGGTGGCGCTCGCCGGAGTGGCGTTCACGTCCACCGTGTGGGTGAAGACGTACGACTCATAGGTGCCGAAGTTCCGGTACGCCAAACGATGCATCGGACGATCCGAAAGCGTATCGACGCGCATGCCGCAGTTGGCCGGAGGCGGCTGTTCGATGTCATCACGAGCGGTGAAGGCGAAGCCGCAGTTGCCCGCAACCTGGGTGAACGTGGGGTCGAATGCCGCAACCGCCAGGCTGCCGCCCGGAAAGGAGAGTTCGGTGAGGGTCGAGGCGGGAGGGTTGGAAAAGTTCGGTTTGACTTCGAGCAGCCGGATGCCGTCCTGCGGGTCGCCCAGCTCGTTCGCGGCGATTCCGGCGAGGACGTTCTTCGCGCCGACCGGCGGCGGGATGCCATCGACGTCTGCCGGCAAGATGCGTCCGAGGCCCGGGTGCGAAAGGGTGAGATCGAAGAAGATGATCTCGGCGGTCGGATCCCCGGCGAGCATCTTGGCGCGGTTCATGGTGAACACGCCCTGGCCGAACACCGGCCCTTCGAACAGCGGTGCGGTCATGACATAAGAATCGGGCCAGACGCTGAGCTTGGGATAGTCATTGAAGTAGGGCTCGGGGATCGGGAAGTCGTAGGCGAAGTATGCGCCGGTCGGGTCGTTGGTCCGCGAAACCAGGACGCACTCGTGAGCGAGGCCGGCGCCGGCCCGGTTGCCGACCGCGAACTGGCTCAGCACCCAACGATCGGCCAGCGGGTCGTAGTTGACGATCGGGTCGCCGTCGTTCAAGGTCGAGCAGTCTCCTACGCCTCCGGAGCCCAGGAACAGCGCGCGCAATGTGAACACGGCGCTGGCTGCCGTGCCGTTCTTGTTGAACACCTGACAGGCCAGGTTGACGCACTGAACATAGTGATTCGGGCCGACATCTCCCACCGTATCGGGGGGCGACACGAAGAATCCGGAGACTGCGCCCTGCGCCGCCTGGCTGACGCCCTGAAACGAAACGCCGAGGGTCAGAGCCCGCGTCGTCGGATAGCTGGATTGAAGCGCCCCGTCGGCAGATACCTCTCCGATTCCTTTGCGCTTCGACTTTTCCCTCTCCTGTTCGGTGATCGGAAGGAAGGGGATCTCCAGAACGACGTTCGGGTCGGGATGCTGGACCGCGAGCTGGAGGTCGCTCACTTTCGGTGTAATCCCGGTCCTGGCGGCCGTGAAGGACCGAATGGTCGGCTTCACGTCCGGACGGGGTGGGGGGCCTTGCGCCTGGGCAACAACCGATACACCGGGTGCGCCCAAGCTTGCGAGCAGCAAACCGACAGCGAGTCGAGCGGTCCTCATTACAGGTCTCCTTTGGAATTGACCCATAAGAATACCGCTCCCCTTCAAGGCTGTCAAAGCCGGGGTCCTGCACCTTTTAGTCGAGCAGGCCCTTGTCGCGCATCCAGGTCTCGTTGAGCTTCGAAAGGTAGCGGTCCCCCGCGTCGGGGAACAGCGTGACCACGAGCGCGTCGTCGCCGAGCTCGCGGGCGATCCGCCGGGCGCCTTCGGCGGCGGCGCCGCCGGAGGAACCGGTGAAGATCGACTCCTGGCGGGCGAGATCCCAGGTCGCGCGGTAGGCGCTCTTGTCATCGACCTTGACGATCTCGTCGATGTAGTCCCACCAGACGGTCGAAGGCATGAAGTCTTCACCGATGCCGTCGATCAGGTACTGGTGAATCGTCTCCTGCGGCGGCAGCTCGCGATGCTCGATGTAGTACTGGTAGACGCTGCCGATCGGATCGACGCCGATCACGCGAACGCCCGGGTTCTGCTCTTTCAAGAACTTCGCGGTGCCGCTGATCGTGCCGCCGGTCCCCACCCCGGCCACCCAGTGGGTGATCTTGCCGTCGGTCTGGCGCCAGATCTCGGGGCCGGTGCTCCGGTAGTGCGCTTCCGGGTTCGCCTGGTTGTAGTACTGATAAGGGAGAAACGCCCCTTCCTCGTCGCGGATCCGCTCTGCGACCTTGTAGTACGAGCGCGGATCGGTCGCATCGACGTTGGTCGGGCAGGTCAGCACCTTGGCGCCGTAGGCTTCGAGCATCGCGACCTTTTCCTTGGGGATCTTGTCAGCGCAGGTGCAGATCAGCCGGTAGCCTTTGAGGTTCGCGGCCATCGCGAGGCCCACTCCCGTGTTGCCGGAGGTCGGCTCGACGATCGTGCCGCCCGGCTTCAAGAGGCCCGCCTGTTCGGCCGCCTCGATCATTGCGATGCCGATTCGATCCTTGACGCTCGAACCGGGATTGAACGACTCGATTTTGGCCGCGAGCGTGGCCCCCGTGGGCGAAAAGCGGGCGAGCTTCACGAGCGGCGTGTTGCCGAGGGTTTCGAGGATGTTTTCGTAGATTTCCATACCGCCTCCTTCGAGGATCCATTGAGCCCGGTCGAACGGTGCGGGAACCTACCAGATTTGCGCCTTCGCTAGGACGAGCCGCGGAAACGTAGCGGATCAATTCCCCTCCCAGTCCCAGAAGTAGTCTTTGTTGGTCAGCTCGGGAGCCTCCGCCGGAACTTCGGTCGCACGCCCGGCGGCGCGGTCGTCCTCGATCCGCGCGGCGGCGATCTCGCCCCGGATCACCGCGAGCTGCTCTTCGAGGTCGTCGGTCTCGCGGGACCAGTAGTCGGTCGTGCCGAACCAGGGCCAGGCGGCGGGAAACGCCGGGTCGTGCCAACGGCGGGCGAGCCAGGTCGCGTAATGGACCAGGCGCAGCCCACGCAGCGGCTCGATCAACGCCAGCCAAGCGCGGTCGAATTCGCGGAACTGGCGGTAGCCGTCGAGGAACAGCTCGCGTCGGGCAAGGGTCTCGGCATCGCGGCCGGGTAGGGCGAGCCAAAGATCCTGAGCCGCCGGCCCCTCGACCATGTCGTCGAAATCGATGACGTGGAGCACCCCTTCGCGCTCGAGCAGGTTGCCGAGGTGAAGGTCGGCATGGATGCGAAACGTCGGCACGCCAAGAAGCGCGGAATCCACCGCGCGGGCGATGCCCTCGGCTGCAGCTCGGTAGCGAGCTTTCAGATGTTCGGGCAGCGTACCGTGCGCCGAAAGCCAGGCGAGGGCGTCGCGGATGAACGCATCCGCCGTCATGCGCAGCCGGGGCGCGGCGGGCTTCTTGGCACCCACATTGTGCAGGCGGCCGACCAGCCGGCCGAGGCGAAGCGCCAGCTGGTCCGAAAGCTCGGCGGGCGCCCGCCCTCCGCGGCGGTCGGCGAGCGAATACCAGATCTCTTCGATCCGGGCGAGAGTCGCGCCATTGCCGAAGCGGCGCATGGGAACGACCGGGATTTCGTCGGCCGCGAGATCTTCGAGGAACCGGTGCTCGGCAAGGATCTGCTCTTCGCTCCAGCGCCCCGGCCGGTAGAACTTGGCGATCACGCGCGAACGATCGGCCAGCTCGACCTCGTAGACGCGGTTCTCGAACGAGTTCAGGGGATAGCAAAGACCGGTCACCGCATGCCCACCGGCCTCGACGGCTTCGAGCACGCGCTCAGGGGTCAGGGAGAGAAAGAGATCATCAGCGCGCGGGTTGCTCACTCCAGCAGTCTAGCAGGGGACAGGAGGAGCCCTCGGCGAACGCCGGCTCCGACCTCCCGGTTCCGGTAGACTCCCCGCCACGTTTCCGGAGGCTCGCCGCATGACCACCACACTGCCCGGGCGTACTGTCTGGGGGATGAACGGCTACCAGTGGACCGTTCTGTTCGCCGCCTGGCTCGGCTGGGGCTTCGATGTTTTCGACGGCCTGCTGTTCAATTTCGTCGCGCCGAACTGCGTGCCGACGCTTCTCGGTCTGGCCATCGGCTCGCCCGAGGCGAAAGGCGCGACGTTGCGCTGGACCGGCATTCTCACCTCGGTGTTGCTGGTCGGCTGGGCGTTCGGCGGCATCGTGTTCGGCCAGATCGCCGATCGGATCGGCCGCACCCGCACGCTCCTGTTCACCATGCTGCTTTACGCCTTCGGCACCGCGGCGTGCGCGTTTGCGCCAAACATTTGGGTTCTTCTGCTGTTCCGCCTGGTCGCTTCCTTGGGGATCGGTGGCGAATGGGCGGCGGGCGCTGCGATGGTCGCCGAGGTGGTGCCGGAGAAGCGGCGGGTCGAGGCGGGTGCTTTGCTCTACACCTCGGCGCCGATGGGGCTGTTTCTCGCCACCTATGTCAACTACCGGATCGCGGGCGACTGGTTTCGCTCGGTGCCCGAAGTCTCCTGGCGCTACGTTTTTCTCTGCGGGTTGATCCCGGCGGGTGTGGCGTTCCTGGTTCGCCTGTTCGTCAAGGAGCCGGAGCTCTGGAAGAGCGTCGCCGCCAAAGCCGCGCCGCCGCGCCTGGCTGAGCTGTTCAATGCCGAGCACCGGGCGCTCACCCGCTCCGGGTTCTTGATGGCGCTGGTTGCGCTCGTCATGTGGTGGAGCTGCAACGCGTTCATTCCGGTGATCGCGACCGGCTTGGCGCAGGCCTCCGCCGCCCTCCAGGGGCTCGGACGGGACGCAACTCTCGCGCTGGTCGAAGGGTGGAAGCGCCTGGCGACCAACTACTTCAACCTCGGCGGGTTGATCGGCACGCTGCTCACCATCCCGTTCGCCAAGTACTTCGGGCGAAAGACGATGTTCGCGCTTTACTTTCTAGGTTCCGGCGCGGCGATCCTCGCGACCTTCGGGCTCGATCTCGAACCGACGACACGGCTCGCAATGTATTTCTTGATCGGGCTCACGGTGTTCGGCGTCTTCGGCAGCTTCACCTACTACCTGCCGGAGCTCTTCCCCACCCGCCTGCGCGGCACCGGAGCCGGCTTCTGCTACAACGTCGGCCGCATCCTCGCCGCGATCGGCCCGATCCTCGTCGGCACGATCGCCGCACAGGGGGCCAACTCGCTCACCAGCGCTCTCTCCGCCCTGTTCTATGTCGGGTTCGTACCGCTGGTCGGCCTCGCGCTTCTCCCTTGGGTGGTCGAAACCAAGGGGCGCGCACTGAGGTGAAAACCCACGGGTCCCGGGGTGCTCCGGGACCCGAGAGCGAACTCTACGGGCAGGTCGCGAACGCGTTGGTGTCGACGATGGGTGCCGAAGGAACTCCTGCGTAGTGGAAGTAGACCTTATGTTGGAACGCGTGGGTGTCGAACACCTCGATCCGCTGGAACAGCGTCGAGGGGGTGGACACGGCGACGGTGAACCTGCCCGAAGAGCTGCAGGCGTCGATCACGTTGACCAGGATCTGCCAGGTCTCCGCGTTCGGGAACGAATAGACCCCGGAGATGAGGGTGCTATCGACCGGCAGGGCATCGGCCAAAGCCGTACCTGGACCTCCCGACCGATAGGCCGCCTTGACCGAAAAGCGATTCTGGAAGCAGATGAAATTGCCGGAGTTGGAGCAGCTTCCCCCTGGCGGATCGGTCAGGAAGCCGACGCCGGTTCCCTGTTGAGTGCCGTCGCGCGAGCCGACCACATCGTCGCCGCTGCCGTCGAGCGCCCAGACACCGACCAGGCCCGCCTGCGGGGTGTTGATCCGCTGATTGATGAACTGGCGGATCTGCGCCTGGCCCCGCGCGATGCTCCAGAGGCGAACCTCGTCGATCGCGCCTTGGGGGGTGAACTGCCAGCTCACGTCGCTGCCGATTCGCATTTCGGAGGAGCTGGTGGTCAACGGGCCGGTTTCGGGGACGTTCAGAACCAGCTCGCCGTTGATGTAGTGCAGCCGCCGGGTGCCGTTGAAGACAACTGCGATGTGCGTCCATCCCCCGGCGGGAAGGACCCCTCCGTCACGAACCGAGCCCGTCCCCTTGAGATAAGAACGCAACGTCGTGCCGCAGATCCCCACCCACCAAGCCTGGGTGTAGCTCTTGCCTGCGATCGACTTGCAGCCGCCGGGGTCGGTCACGTTCACCCACGCCTCGAAGGTGAAGCGATTGGTGGGGTTGAGCGCCGCGCTGTGGGGAATGCGGATGTAACCGTGCTGCGGACTGCCCGCAAGGGTGAACCAGGCGCCGAAGGGCTGGGCCGAAGCAGGCGCGGGCGCCAGGGCGCCGACCGCCAGGGTGAGCAGAACGGCGCAAGCGGCGAGAGCCGGCCGAGAACAGAGAGTTTGACGAGTCACGAGAAGCTCCTTTTCGAGGTCTGGGGTGGCGTGCTTGTTCTACCCCCCGAACTTGATCGGGTCGCCGAGTTCGTCGAGGGAGAAGTTGGCCATGATCTGGTGGCCGTTGAAGTCGAGGACCCGAATGTCCTCTTCGTTCTCCAGGTCCTTCAGAATGTTGCCAAAAGAGTGCTCATAGCGCGCCTCGACGGCTTCGCGGTCGACCTCGTAGGCGATGAACTTGTCAATTCCCTTGTAGCGGAGCTTCGAGACCAGCCGCTCGTCGGTCAGCTTGGGGTAGGTCGAGAGGACGAGGATCGGCCCGGTGCCGGAGAAGATGATGTAGGCGCGCAACGTCGACTTAGGCATTCCGGACTCCTTCGAGGATTTGAGTGTAGGGGCCAACGTAACCGCCTGTGGCCGGGCTGTCAATGGTGTGCGGCGAGGTAGCCCGCGACCAGCCGAGACATCGCGCGAATTCCCACCGAGACCGCGCCATCGTCGCCCCGAAATGTGGGGGTGTGCAGGCCACCGGAGGTGGTTCCCGCTCCTAGAGTGCCGAGGCGGAAATAGAAGCTCGGGACCACATTGGCAAAGAACGCGAAATCTTCGCCCCCCATGGTGGGCTCTGAGAGTACGTAGTTGTCCGCACCGAGGGCACTTTCGAGAATCGCTCGCGACTCGGCGGTAAGAGTGGGGTCGTTCACGGTCGGCGGCGCGGTCCGCTGGTAGTCGAGATCGAACGAGCCGCCCCCGGCTTTCGTCGTGCCGTCCAGGATTTCGCGCATCCGTCGCTCCACCAGGTCATGCACTTCCGGAGTGTAGGTCCGCACCGTCCCTTCGAGCCGGACTTCGCCCGGGATGATGTTGAAGCGATCGCCGCCGCGGATAATGCCGACCGTCACCACGGCGGTTTCGAGCGGAGGCACATTCCGCGAGCGGATGGTCTGGAGTGCCATCACGGCCTGGGAGGCGATCACGACCGGATCCACCCCCTGGTGCGGGTAGGCGCCGTGCGACTGCTTGCCCACGATCTTGGCGGTGAAGTGATCGACCGCCGCCCAGGTGGGGCCCGGATTCGCGGCAATTTTGCCCACCGGAAGCTCAGGGTAGGCGTGGAGCGCGAAGATCGCGACCGGTTTTTGATCCTTGAAGATTCCCTCTTCGAGCATCACCTCCGCGCCGCCGCGTTCGCCCGCAGGCGGGCCCTCCTCGGCCGGTTGGAAGATGAACATCACGGAACCGGAAAGATCGGCTTTCACCGCGGCGAGAACTGCCGCGACGCCGAGCTGAACCGAGGTGTGAATGTCATGCCCGCAAGCGTGGGCGATCCCCACCTCCTGCCCGTCGTAGCTGCCGCGCTTCGTCGATTTGAACGGCAGATCGCTCTCTTCGGTGACCGGCAGCGCGTCGATGTCGGCGCGAACCCCGACCAGAGGACCGGGTTTGCCGCCGCGCAGGATGCCGACCACGCCGGTCTTCGCAATCCCGGTCTTCACCTCGAACCCGAGCGCGCGCAGGCGTTCGGCCACCAGGGCCGCGGTCTCGACCTCGCGGTTGCCGAGCTCCGGATTCGCGTGGATCGCGTGGCGGACCTCGACCATCTCGGGGGTCACCCGGGCGACCTCGCCGTCGATTCGTGCGCCGAGATCGGCGGCTGCTTTCGGGATGGCCTTGGCGGCGGTGGCGGGATTGGAGAACGCGGCGAACGAGACGGCAACGAGCGCGGCGGCGAGCTTCGTGACAGGCATGGCGAGGTCTCCTGACCGACGGAATCGAAAGCGAGGAATCTGCCCGGAGCTTATCTCGCTTTGTCGTCGGCCCCTCTCCCGCTGGAGCCGGCCCTTGGGAGGGGAGGGGAGGGGCGGGGCAGGGCGGGTATCTCTCTACTTCTTTGCCGAGAACACCAACCGCCGCCGCGCCCCCTCCTCGATGTGCCAACGGCAGCTGAGTTTCTTGCACACCGCATCGAGCGCCGCGCGGACCGGCGTCGCGTCGAGATCGAGCGTCAGCTCGCTACCCAGCCCCTCTTCGATATCGACCTCGACGTCCAGAATCTCACCGAACGTTCGCAGGACATCCGCGGCGCGTGCTTTCGTGACTTTGAGATCGATCGGTTCATCGAGCAGTGCCGCCTTCTCGACCGTCTTTTTCGGGGTTCGCGGCTTTCCTTCCACGATGAGTTTTCCCCCTTCGACCCGCCAGCGGCATTCGAGGCTGTCGCACGCCGCGTCGAGCGCGGTGCGCACTCGGACCCTTTCGACCCGCAGTGTGAGCTTCCGTTCGGCGACCGCGGGATCGATCGCAAGCTCCAGGCCGGCCGTTCGAGCGAAGAGATCGAACGCTCCCGAGGCTTTGACCACATCGAGATCGATCGGCTCGTCGAGGCCCTTGCCGACTCCTCGAGCCGCCGACGCCCCGAGAGCGAAAGCGAGGACTACGGACCAGGCCACGGAGCTGAGGGTCGGCGGTTTCATGGCAAACGGTGTTGTTATCCCGCTTCGGCCGCCCGCCAAGCCTCGACCGGGTTGACCAACACGCCGAGGCCGGGGATCTCGACTTCTACCATGTCACCGTCCGCGAGAGGACCCACACCCGCCGGGGTTCCGGTGAGCACGACGTCTCCCGGTTCCAACGTCATCATGCGCGACAGATAGACCAGGATGTCGAGGATGCCGAACGCCATCTCGCGAGAGTGGCCGCGCTGGCGTTCGATGCCGTTCACGCGGGTGATCACCGTGAGGTCGTCCAGGTCGGGATCGACGCCGATCGCCGGACCGATCGGGCAGAACGTGTCGAACCCCTTCGCCCGGGCGAATCGGCCGTCCTTCTTCTGGAGATCGCGGGCGGTCACGTCGCAGGCGGGCATCACACCGAGGATCGCGGTTTGCGCCTCCTCCGCTGTCGCGCGCCGCAGCCGGTGGCGCAGCACGACCGCGATCTCCCCTTCGAACTCCACCTGTGCGCTCTCCGGCGGCAGGATGATCGGCACTTTGGGTCCGATCAGCGCCGACGGCGCCTTCAAAAAGAACAGCGGCTCTTCGGGCATCGGGTTGCCGAGTTCTTTGGCGTGCTCGACATAGTTGCGGCCGATCCCCACGATCTTGGACGGTGCGACCGGCGCCAGGAACGAAGCGCCGGCCAGGTCGACCCGGCGGCCGTACTCCCACCCCCCGGGCCAAGTCTCGAACGGGTCGGAGTAGAGAACGCGAACCTCGTCGGTCGCGGGGTCGGTGGCGGCGTAGAACCCTTCGGGCGCGATGCGGTAGAGGCGGATCATGGGGGGATTGTATCGATCTCGAGGGTGGAATCCGACGACCTCAAATCTTGACCGCGTGGTAAGTGCTTTTTACATCTGGTCATACCAGGTGTAAAATCCACTTACCATGCGGTCAAACGAAACGCCCCCCGTGATCACCCGACCGTACTGGCTCGACCGGCTCGATCAGGCCTGGAAGCGCGCACCCATCGTCTGGCTGTCCGGGGTTCGCCGGGTCGGAAAAACGACACTCGCCCGCGAAATTCCGGGTGCCCTGTTCCTCAACTGCGATCTGCCGAGCACGGCGCGCCGGTTGGACGACCCCGAACGCTTCTTCGGCTCTCTGGACGCCGCGACCATCATCTTCGACGAGATCCACCAGCTCGCCGACCCGAGCCGCCTGTTGAAGATTGGGGCCGACGAGTTCCCTCAGCTCAAGATCCTCGCAACGGGCTCCTCGACGCTCGCAGCCACGCAAAAATTTCGCGACAGCCTGACCGGTCGCAAACGGACGATCCACCTGCTCCCGGTGCTCTGCCGGGAACTCGGTGCGTTTGGCGTCTCTTCCATTGAGCGACGACTGCTCCACGGTGGACTGCCCGAGCCTCTCCTGGCCGACCGGACGAGCCCCGACTTCTTCGCCGAATGGCTCGACTCGTACTTCGCACGAGATGTCCAAGAGATGTTCAACGTCATCAAACGCTTCGAGTTCTTGAAGCTCGTCGAGCTTCTCCTGCGCCAGAGCGGCGGGCAGCTCGAAGTCTCGAGCCTGGGCAAACACGCGGCCTTGAGCCGCCCGACCGTGGTGAGCTACCTGGAGGTCCTCCAGACTACCCATCTGATCTCCTTGATCCGGCCCTACCACGCCGGTTTGCGCGGAGAAATCACCCAGCAATCCAAAGCGTACGGCTTCGACACAGGGTTCGTCAGTTTCTGCCGCGGATGGCGCGCGCTCCAAAACGAGAACTGCGGACTTCTCTGGGAGCACCTGGTGCTCGAAACGCTGTTTGCCCGCGCAGGAGAACGGGGTGTCTACTATTGGCGCGACAAGCAGAAGCAAGAGATCGATTTCGTGCTCCCCAAGGCCGATGGTTCGTGCGATGCCTTCGAATGCAAATGGGACGCTGCCAGCTTCTCATCACGCAACCTCGCCGCCTTCCGCGCAGCACACCCTGCGGGCCGTAACTTCGTCCTGAGCCCGCAGGCGGGACCGCCTTTCGTCCGCGAGATGGGCGGAATGGAGGTCGTGTTCTCGAACCTCGTTGATTGGGAAGCCGGGGAGACCGAGCAGGGAGCCGACTCGACGTCGTAGGGTGATCGCTCTGCGGCACTGGGGAGCAACTCCTGTTGAGTACAGGGCGTACACCTATCGATCAGACGGCTACCGCTTGGCCCCTCTACCCCCGCCCTCGCCGGACCGCCAGCAGCAACAGGAAGAAAGGCCCGCCGAGCAGCGCCGTGAGCACCCCTACCGGCAGATCCGCGGGTGCCATGACGGTGCGGGCCAGGAGGTCGGCGAGGGCGAGGAAGGCGCCGCCGCCGAGCAGGCAGGCGGGGGCGAGGATCAAGTGGTCGTGCCCGACCAGGCGGCGGAGGGCGTGGGGGACCATCAGGCCGACGAAGCCGATCGGGCCGGCGACCGCGACCAGGGCGCCGATCATCAGCGAAGTCGCAAGCAGGATGCGCAGGCGGAGGCGGGGGATATCGACGCCGCGCGAGGCGGCGATCTCTTCTCCGGCGAGCAGTAGGTTCAAGTCCCAGCGGGCGGCGAGCAGGACCACGAGGCCGAGCAGTGTCCAAGGGAGAAGCCAGAGCACCTCGCGGTAGCCGACCACGGCGAGGCCGCCCATCATCCAGCGCACCATGCGGAAGGTTTGGGTCGCATCCGCGAGGTATTGGACGAACAGAATCAGCGCCGAGGTCGAGAGCGAGACGCCGATGCCGGCGAGCAGCAGGGTGCCGGTCTCGCTCTCTTTTCTGCGCATCGCGACCCCCGCCACCAGCGCGGTCGCCCCGAGCGCACCGGCGAAGCTCGCGAGCGCCACGAGCGGAAGGCCGAGCGCACCGAGCCCTTCCGCAACACGTAGCGCAAGCACCGCACCGAGGGCGGCGCCGCCCGCCACGCCGAGCGTGTAGGGCTCGGCGAGCGGATTTCTGAACAGGGTCTGAAAGCCCAACCCCGCCGTCGCGAGCGCCCCCCCGGCGAGCAGGGCGAGCAGCACGCGCGGCAGGCGAAGTTGCCAGAAGATCGTGAGAGCGGTCGGGTCGCCATGGAGGACCTCGGAAAGTCCGATCGGCTGGCTGCCGAGCAGTGGCGCACCGAACGCCACGGCGAGCCAGAGCAAGCCGAGGAGCGCGAGAGCGGAGCGAGGGCGGAGCGGGTGCATGGTCGGCGAGAGGTTCCGTGGGCCTCTAGGGCGCGAGCGACAGGCGCGCGGCATGCCCCTCACCCTCGGCAGCTAAAACCGCGCGAAACGGGGCGTCGAACAGCTCGGCGAGCGAATCCGCGGAGAGCACTTCAACCGGCGGACCGAGCGCGAACGTTCGGCCGGCGCACAGCGCCAGGACCCGGTCGCCGAGCAGGCCGGCGAGTTCGAGGTCGTGGGTGGCGAGCAGAACGGTCGCCCCGCATTCGCGGTGGAGGCGGTGGAGCAGGCCGGCCACCTCGCGCTGGTGGCGCGGGTCGAGATGGGTGGTCGGCTCGTCGAGGATCAATACTTCCGCCTCTTGGGCGAGCGCGGCGGCGATCCAGGCCATCTGCCGCTCGCCGCCGGACAGCTCGTCGAGCGGCCGCTCGGCAAGCGCTTCGATCCCGGCCGCCGCGAGCGCCAAGGCCACCGCCCGGTGATCCGTGGCACTCGGCGCGAGCTGGAAAGGCGAAAGATGAGGATAACGCCCCAACTCAACGACCTCGCGCACGGTGAGCGGCACGTTCGCCGGGCGGACCTGCGGCACGTAAGCGATCCGTCGAGCCAGCTCGCGGCGCGACAGATCGGCGAAATTGCGGCCTCGGTGCGCGACTTCGCCGCGCGACGGCGCGCGCAGCCCGGCGAGGCAGCGGAGCAGCGTGGTCTTGCCCGCGCCGTTCGGTCCGACGACCGCCAAGCACTCGCCCGTGGCGATCTCGAGATCGATCGGTCCGAGAGTCCAACCGGCATTGGCGCGCCCCCGCTCTTCACGGACCAAACCGCGGGTGGAAAGCACCGAGGGCTCGGAGGGGAGCGAAGTCATGGCGCCCGTTGTGCTGTTCCCCCCTCTCCCTTGGGGAGAGGGGCCGGGGGTGAGGGCTGATGCGGCGAGCCGCCACCGACATTCTCGGGCGCCAGCGCCGCGGCCATCGCCCGATAGAGCTGGGGCAGGCGCGGCCCAGGAACCAGAGTGAAATTCCCAGCGATCACGCGGATGCGCCCGTTCCGCACCGCGGGCAGTGTGGCGAGCGGTTGCCAGTCGGCCCTAAGAGCCCGGCGCGCTTTCTCGTCGGGCGCGTCGGAGCGGAGTTCGAAGATGAAATCGGGCTTGCGCGCCACGATCTCTTCGAGGCTCGCCTGCGGATAGAGGGTCGGCGCATCGGCGAACACGTTCTCGCCGCCCAGTCGCCCGAGCAGCTCGTCGAGGAACGTTCCAGGGCCGGCGACGTAGAGTTCGCCGAGGCGCCCGATCGGTCGCTCGACCACCATCAGGACCTTGGGCGGAGGGCCGGTCTGAGCGCCTGCCGTGTTCGGGTGGGGTGCGAGATCCGCATGCCACCGGGCGGCGAGCCTTTCCCCTGCCTCTGGTACGCCGCAGCGCACTGCGATGGCGCGGAACGAGGCTTCGATATCGGCCAAACTCTCGTTGTGCACAATCATCGTCGCCACGCCGAGCGGGGCGAGCTTGGTCGCGATGTCGTGCTCGCTCGGCAGCAGCACCGCGAGATCGGGGCGGAGTGCTGCGATCCGTTCAAGGTTGGGATCGATCAGCCCGCCGACCCGCGGCTTCTTGAGTGCCTCGGCGGGCCAGAAGGTGTAGTCGCCCACCCCCACCACCCGACTCCCGAGTCCCAGCGCGAATAGCGTTTCGGTCACGCTGGGGGCGAGGGAGATCAGGCGTTGGGGTACGGTGGCGGCAGGGGCCGCGGCGGGCGCCTCCCGTCGGGCGCATCCCGCGATCGCCGCTGAAGCGGCGAGCGCAAGGGCGACGAACGGCGGGAGGACCCGCGCACGGCGATTCATCGAGTTAGAACCTGACCGCGACGCCGCCGACCCAGGTGCGGCCGGGGGCGGGAAAGCCGAGCGCCTCTTCGTAGTCGCGGTCGGCCAGATTGTCCACCCGGGCGAACGGTTCGAGCCGCGGCCATCCGGCATAGCGCGCCGCCAGATCGAAGCGCGTGTAGGAAGAATTCTCGGTCCGTCCGAAAGTCTCCGGATCGGCGTCCGGTCGGGCGCCCACGTAACGGCCCGAGAGCGAGAGATCCCAAGATTTCGGAGTCAAGCCCAGCAAGAGGGTGGCACTTTTTTGCGCCCGGCGCAGAAGCGGCAGGCCGGTCGTGCGGTCTTCGGCATCCAGATAGGTCGCGGTCAAACGGACCGAGCCGATCCCCTGCTGCGCCCTAACCTCTCCTTCCACTCCGCGCGAGCGGGAGCGTGCAATATTGACGTTGGTGAAGGTGACGAACTCGAAGTCGATCAGGTCGTTCTGGCGGTTCTCGAATCCGACCACCGAGAGGCGGACGACGCCAATCTCGCGTTCGAACCCGATCTCCACGCTCTTTCCCTCTTCAGGGCGGAGGGCCGGATTGCCGCTGCCAGGGAAGAACAGCTCGCCGAGCGATGGCGCTCGGAACGACTCGCCGTAGCTCGCACGGAGACGGAACCCCGCAAACGGCACCACCGCTCCGGCGCGCAGGCTGGTCTGCTCGCCGTAGACGCTGTTGTCGTCGCGGCGGACGCCCACTTGAACCCGCCCCTTGCCGACCGGCGCGCTCGCCTCGGCGAACGCCGCCCAGGTGCGTTGGTTCGCCCCGGCAAGGCTGGTGCCGAAACTCGAGCTGCTGGTCACTTCGAGCCGCTCGGTGTCGCCGCCGAACGAGATCCGCAGGTCGCGCGGACCCTGCCAGCTCCCGACCAACCGGCCGCGCCGGCCCTCCGATTCGGTGTCCGAGCGGGTGAAGCCGAACGGATCGCTCGGCGCCCGATAGGCGTTGTCGAACCGGGTGGTCGCGAGCTGCCCCTCGATTTCCCAGTTACCTCCAATCAGGGCATGGACCGGCAGCGCCACCTCGCGCTCGCGCCACGAGATGCTCCGGTCGAGCGTGGCGGTCCGGCCCGCGAACGGAATGCCGGTCTCGGATTGATTCCCCCGGACGAGCAGGCCGATCTCCAGGTCCTCTCGCGCATCGAAAAGACCGCGCAGAGTCAGGTCATTGGCGTCGAAATCGTCGTTTAAAACCTCGGTGCCGCCGCGGCGAACGGCGCCCACCCCGTCAAGACGGAAGCGGCCGAGGGTCGTGCCCGCCGCGAAAGAGCCACGGGCGTAGCCGTGCTCCCCGCCTTCGGCGCGCACCGAACCGCCATCTTTCCGCCCGGTGAGCAGCGAGACCACGCCACCCACGGCGCCGCTGCCGTAGAGAGCGGAGAACGGACCTCGGATGATCTCGATCCGCTCCGCGCCGTCGGTCGGCACGAACTGCCAGTTGGCACCCCCGAAGTAGGGATCGTTGAGCGCGATGCCGTTCCAGAGTAAAAGAGTCTGATCGGATTCCGCGCCGCGCACGAACAGCGAGCTTTGCTGACCGGGCGATCCGGTCTGGACGATCGACAGACCGGGGACGAGCGTTAGCGCGTCGGCGAGGGTCGAGACCTGGCGCGCGTCCATTTCGGCGGCAGAGACCACCGTGACCGAGGCGGGAATCTGGTCTTTTGCCTCGGCGTCGAGCGAAGCGCTGACCAGGAGCTGATCGTTGAAGGTGGGGATGGCGGTCTGATTCGGTTCCTGCGACCAGACCGGCGACTCTCCCCCGAGGAGGCCGGCGAGTAGGGTGACGACGGCGAACGCCGTACGCATGTGTGGGTTCCTTCCTGGCAAAGATGCCCGGAAAGTACGACGCCCCGCGATCGGAGGCGGGGCGAAGGGCAGGGGTGGCTCCCCTGGATGGGCAACCTACACATGTACTCCGAGCCCGCACCCCGCGGGTGGCGTCGGATGGCTCGGCAGGTCTCCTGGCTCCCGGATCTACCTACTCCCGGACCTTCCCGCCCGGACGACCCGCGAAGCTCTTATCGAGCCTCGCAAATCCATTTCCGAGCAGTGGCATGTCCCGGTTTCGTCCCCGGTTACAGTGGCGGGGGCCGCGCCGGTTTTAAACCGGCTTCCCTCTTGCAGACGACGCGCCTCGAATCTGTCGGGCCGCGCCGTCACCGCTCCATCAAGTCTGTCAAAGAGCCCCTCCCCACGGCGGGGAGAGTTGCGTGGCAACGGATGTTACCTTGCGCCAGTTTACCGCACCTAACCTACTCCCGGCGCGGACTTTCGGACGGCGGGACCACGACCAGCTCGACGTTGGGCTGCGTCGGCACCTGCGCGCCTCCGCCGTAGGCCTCGCCGCCGGGAATAAAGCCGACCGGAATACCCTGCGTCTCACCGGTGCTGACACCTTGTTGGATCGTATAGGGTTCTTTGGCCGGGGCCGGAGCGCCGCCGCCCAGGGCCTGGAGCAGGCGGGAGCCGATGTCGTTCGGCACGGCCTTCGAAGGATCTTCCAAATCGTTCGGCGCCCAGCCGAGCGCGATCGTCGTCGGATTGATCACGAAACCGAAGCCGCGCAGGTTGTTCTCCTGCTCGACGCTCACGACCTCCGATTTCTTCATGCCGACCCAATTGCCGGCCTCGGTCATGAACAGCACCATGCCGGCATCCCAGCTCGATTCCTGCGGCTGATAGCGGCTTTGAATCGTGCCGCCGCTCGCGAGCGTGATCAGGTAGGTCTCGGCTGCGAGCGGCGTGGCGAGAAGCGCCACGGCAACTCCGAGGGCGGCCCAGCGGGCGATACGGATCGACAGGGTCATGGCAGATCTCCCATGGCGGAGAATTTGGTGGAGACAGCGAGCCTTAACCACCGATGCTATCACGGCAAATCCCTGTTTCCTCCAGCAGGAGGCCGAGCTGGGCGCGGAACCGGGTGGCCCCTCCGTGCGCCGGGTGCCGCAGCGGCACGGCATCCACCCCGAGCAGCCCGAGGGCGGCCTCCGCCGTCCGCCCGACCGCCGCGATCCGCGCGTTCGAGGGGAGGAGGCCGAGCAGCCGCTCGAGAATGTGCAGATTCCCCCTCACCATTGCCCGTTCCGGCGTCCGGTTGCTGAGCGCCCCGCGCTCCCCCTGGGGGTGCCAGGGGAACGCGTTCCAGAGCAGCACGCCGTGCGGCGCAGCAGGAAGGGCGGCGAGGACGCTCCAGACGATCGTTCCGGAAGGTTCGAGCCAGAGCGCGGGGTGGCGGCTGGTCGCCCGGAAGCCGGCGTCCGCAGCCCACGGGAGCCGTTCGTCCCTCTGGCCTGCGATCTGCCGCTCGCTGGTGAACGGAATTCCGGAGAACCGAGCCCCCCGGTAGCCGACCGCCTCGCCGAGCAGAACCAGGCGGGGCACGCCCACCCGCTCGACGTAGATCTCCAGGTTTTTCCGCCGCAGCCGAGCGGCGCCGGAACGGTCGAGCGCGGGGTCCTCGTCGCAGTATGGATTGGCGATCCCAAAAGAATTTCCAACCGGACCGCGAAAAGTATCCAGAAGTAGGGGGGCCAAAAGCGTCATAGGGGGATAACGGCCGGTTCCGTCTGAGGAGCCGACCTTACCAGAGGAGACCCCCGATGACCCTTTCCCCCTCTTCCGCCAGCCGCCGCGCCGTTTCCCGAGTCGTGCTCGTCACTCTCGGACTTGCCCTGGCGGCCGTGGCGCCAACTCTCGCCGCGAAGGCCTCCAAGTGGCATCGGGCGGAACCCCGAGCGGAGCGGCCGGCACCGTCGGCCGAGCCGGAGACCCTCCCGGAAAGCACGCCCGCCGAGATCCTCGAACCGCCCTCGTCGCCGCGCTCGAATCTTCCGGCGGAAATCGTCATCACCCCGCACTTCTCCTCCGACCAGCGGCGCGCGCGGGAGCTTGAGGAGCGGGAACGCCTGCGGGCTCTCGCGCCGCGGGCCGAAGCCTGGAGTCGGGCGTTCCGCGCGGCAGGGGTGCCGTTCGCCCGCTTCGTCGAAGAGACACTCCGGACCCTACGCACCGCGATCGGGCGCGGCTCGAGGAACGTCTGCTATCCGCTCGCCCAAGCGACCGATCGGTTGGCCGAGGCGCTCCCGGAAGCACCGGAAGCTCATCTGGAGAGCCAGATCCGGAAAGCCCTGGCGCAAGTGGCGAACGGAGCGCGGATCTGCCTCGAAGGGCGCCCGACCACGGCGCAAACTGAAATCGGCCGGGGCGCGGAAGTCCTCGCCCGCGCGGCGGATCGAATCGTGAATTGGGGGCGGTAGGGGCGGACCTACGTGTGTCCGCCCTCGGCGGCAGGCCTGCCCTAACCGTTGCGCTTCGCTTCGAGCTCCGCCCAGCGGGCGTAGAGCCGCTCGGTCCGAACGCGAGCGGCGTCGAGCGCGGTGCAGCGGGCGGCGAGCTTCGCGGCATCAGAGGCGACACTCGGATCGGCGACCGCCGCCTCACACCGGCGAAGCTCTTCGTCCGCGGTATGGATGTCGTTCTCGATCCGCTCCCACTCTTTCTGCTCCGCAAACGTCAGGCGTTTGCCCCCGGCTTTTGCTTGAGTAACCGGAGCCGCCGGGGTCGCCTGACTCGCGCGGGCTGGCTTCGCCGCGGGTGCTGAGGGAGCCGGTGCGGTCGACCGCTTCGGCTTCGGTTCGACGACCACGCCCCGCTGGTCCTGCCACTGGGCGACATCGGCGAACGTACGGGCGCCACCCTGGCCGTCGAGCGCCAGGATCTCGGTCGAGACCCGATCGAGCAGGTAACGGTCGTGGGTGACCAAAACCAGGCCGCCCGGAAACTCGAGCAGGCTCTCTTCCAGCACTTCGAGGGTCGCGATGTCGAGATCGTTGGTCGGTTCGTCGAGGATCAACAGGTCGGCGGGGCGCAGCATCAGCCGGGCGATCAGAATGCGCGCCTGCTCGCCGCCCGACAGACGCGAGACCGGCGTCTCCAACTGTTCGGTGCGAAACAGAAAGCGCTTCGCCCAGGCGGCGACGTGGATCTCGCGCCCCTGATGGATCACCGCGTCCCCCTCCGGCGCGAGCGCCCGGCGCAGGGTCAACGTGCGATCGAGCGTCTCACGGCTCTGCTCGAACAGGACGGTCTTCAAGAACGGGGCGCGCTCGATCTCACCCTCGTCGGGCTCGATCAGGCCTGCCAGCAGCGAGAGGAGCGTCGTCTTGCCGCTGCCGTTCGCCCCGAGCAGGCCGAGGCGGGTGCCGGGGCGAATCAGCAGATCGATGCCGTCCAGCACGGTCCGCCCGCCGTAGCTCTTGCCCACGCCGGTCGCGATCACCAACCGCTTGGTCTTCCTTCCCGAAGCGGCGAAATCGATGCTCGCGGTCGACTCGGCGGTGCGCGCTTCGACCTCCCCCAACTCGCCGATCAGCCGGTTCGCCTCTTGGATGCGCGATTTCGACTTGGTCGTCCGCGCCTTCGGGCCGCGGCGCAACCACTCCATCTCGCGCCGGGCGCGGTTGGCGAGCGACTCCTGGTACTCGGCCTGATTTTTCCGCACCTCGTCGCGCTTCTCCAAAAGGTCGGAGTAGGTGCCGTCCACCTGGAGCAACCCCTCCGGATAGACCCGGTCGAGCTCGATCATCCGCCGCGCCACGTTCTCCAAGAAATATCGATCGTGGCTCGCCACCACGAACGCCCGCGGTTCGGAGGCGAGCAGCTCTTCGAGTTCCAAGATCCCTTCGAGGTCGAGGTGGTTGGTCGGCTCGTCGAGCAGCAGCACGTCCGGCTCACGGACCAGCTCGCGGGCGATCGCCAGCCGCTTCTGCCAGCCACCGGAGAGGGTGCCCGCCGGCTGATCCGGATCGGCAAAGCCGAGTTTGCCGAGCGCGATCGCCGCCATCACGAACTTTTCGTACTCTTCGAGCGGCAGGCCATCGAGCGCGTCCACCAGAACCTGCTCGGCCGAGCGGTCGGGCGCAAACACCGGATCCTGCGGCACATACCCCACCCGCAGCCCCTTGCGCACGGAGCGGGTGCCGGTATCCGCTTCTTCGATCCCGGCGAGAATTTTCATCAGCGTCGACTTGCCCGCGCCGTTCGGACCGACCAAGCCGACCCGATCGCCCTCGAACAGGCCGAACGACAGGCCGGTGAACAACGGCCGGGCGCCGAACTGTTTGGCGATCGAGTCGCAGCTGATGAGAACGGGACGTGAGCTCATGGGTTTTGGGGGCCTCTCCGCCCGGCAAAGGCCGGAAGGGACGCGGAGTATAGCCGGGGCTTGGGTTTTGCGGGGAGACACAACCCGCGCAGGTTCTGTCTCACTCATAGGCCTCGCGAGCACTGTTTATCTGAGAGTTGCGCGCCGGCCGGAGACTGAGCTCCGGTTCCAACCCTGAGAGGATCTACTCCATGAAGTCCAAAGCCAAGAAGCTGGCTCTCCATCGCGAAACCCTGGCCGAACTCGATCGCTCCCAAATGGGCCAAGCCGCCGGAGGGGCCTCCAACCGGTACACATGTCAGTCCTACACCTGCTACCCTGGGCTCTGCGAATTCAGTGGACTGGCCACCTGCTGGACCTGCCAGGGAACCTGCACGACAAACCTCTGCTAGGCCCCGATTCCTGACACGACGCGGCGTGCTCTTTCGGGGGCACGCCGTGGCCGCCGGGGCCGCGGCTGGCTGAGCGAAACCGTCAGGCGCGGCGCAGCCGCCGGAGCGAGCCGAGCACCAGCAGCAGGGCGAAGAGCGCGAGGCCCCAGGGCGCGAGGGTCGGAATGCTCGGGAGCACGTTGAGCAGCACCGTAAAGCAGCAGGGATCGGCGTTGCCCGGTAGATCGGGATCGTCGGTCACTCCGCCCGACTCGTTCGTGCCGTTGCCATCCGCATCGAACGCGAGCTGGCCTTGCGCGCAGAACACCAACCCCCCGGTCCCCGGCGGTATCGCGGCGACGACCGTGATCACCACCTGGCCGCCGACCGGGATCGCCCCGTTCCACAGCGCCATCGCGGGCACGAGCGTCGCGTTGCCGCTCGACGCGCTGACGTTGAGGAAGTTGAGCCCCGGGATCTGGAGCCGGAACTCGTCGCCCGGGTTGTCCTGCTGCGCGAAAGGCCCGCCGTTATAGAGGACGAAGGTGTAGGTGATCACGCCCCCTCCGACGAACGGACCGTCGATACCGGCACAGAGGCCGGTGACCCCGAGCGGCAGAACGACCGCGTCGAGGTCGGTCGCGGAGCTTTCGTCTTCCTCACCGAAAAGGACCCGCGCGGTGTTCGAGATCGAGCCGGCCGCGAACGGCGAGACCTGGCCGCTCACCTGATAGACGCCCGAGGCGCCGGGCGCCAGCTCGATCGCGTCGGTCAGGGCGGAGGGCATCGAAGGAAGACAGCCCGCTCCGCGGCACCAACGGAAGTCTTCGACCTGCAGCGGCGGCAGATCCTCGACTTCGGCTGTGGCCGGGCAGGCGCCGGTGTTGGTGACGACGATCGTGTAGAGCAGCTGCTGGCCCGGCTGAACGGCCGCGAGGCCGTCGCTCTTGGTGATCGCGAAGCTCGGCGCGGCAGGTGGGCACGAAACCTCGCGGGTCTCGTCGGCGCTGTTGTTGTTCGAATCCGGATCCATGGTCGTGCTTGTCGTTTGGGCCTGGATCGAAATCGCGGGGGGTGGCGCGTCGCACGGCGTTCCGGCGGGTGCCTGGCCGGTGAACGAAAGGGTCTGTGCGCCACCGGGCGCCAAATCGCCGAGCGTGCAGCGCAGGCCGCTCCCTTGCGCGACGCACGACGGAGGTCCGGAAACGCCTGGCGCGGTGATGTCGACGAAAGTGCCTTTCGCGACGGCTGGACCGAGATTCGATACCGTCGCTTGGAACGTGAAGCCCGCACCGCAGGAGAGCGGCCCGGCCGGCACGGCGAGCACGACGCTCAGATCGGCTTTGTCCGGCGGGGGTGGCGCCTCAATCACGATCGACTTTCGGCAGGTGTTGTCGAGGGGCGTCGGGTCGACCGCGGAGCCGGTCGCGGTGGCGATGTTTTCCAGCGTGGTTGGCCCCGCCGCGGTCACCCGATAGGTGAGCCGCTGAAAGCGCACCTCGCCGCCGTCGAGGCGGCCGATTGTGCAGGAGGTACCGCCCGGGGCGCACGGGGGATCGGCGCTGACGAAGGTGAGACCCGCAAGCGCCGGATCGTCCAGGACGACCCCGGTCGCTGCGCGCCCCCCTTGGTTGCCGGCGGCGACCACGTAGGTGATCAGATCGCCGGTCCGCGCCGAGCTCGGACCGGTCTTGGTGCAGAAAAGGTCGGCGACGGGTGGAGGATCGGAGGCCACGGTGTCCGTGTCGCGGGCGCAGACCGTCGGGCAGCCGACCGCGGTCACGCAGACCTCGTTGGTCAGCGTGCCGCCCGCCCCTTGGGGAACCCGGCCGCGCACCCGGTAGACCGCCGCTCCCCCGTTGGCCAGGGTGTCCGCGAGGGACCCGGGACGGAAATCGGTACAGCCGTCGCCGCGGCACCAAACGCCGCCCTCCAGGATCGCGGTGAAATCGTCGGCGACCGTGGCGCCCGCCGCAGCATCGCTCACGTCGATCCGGTAGGTGATCGTGTCGCCGCGGTTCACCCGCGAGGTGCCGTCGTCCTTCTTCACCGTGGTCGCCGGACAGACCGGACCGGTGAGCGGCGACGGACAGGCGAGCAGGGCGCCGGAATCGACGCGGCCTCCCGTGTCCGCCAGATGGGCTCCGAACACCACCGAGTCGCCGAACGCCGCCACCGCCTGGCCGAGCGCCGCACCCGGCTCAGGTGGGGTGCCGAGCAGGAGGAGCGGAGGAGCGGTCAACGATTCGAACACGAAACCCGCGCCCGCGTTGTGGCCCCCCGCGTCGTGATTGCGCGCGCCGACCACGATGCGAGAGCCGGCAATCGCGACCGCCGAGCCGAACAGGTCGTCCGCCCCGGGGTTCGTGGCGGTCAGCTTCGCCCGCTGCGTCCAGGTCGTGCCGGCGGCGTCCGCCCGGGCGAACACGAAAGCTGCGCCCGCATCGACGAGCCCCAAGACGTCCGCGCGCCGGGCGCCGGAGACCAAGGTCGTTCCAGAGAGCGCCACGGAAACCCCGAGCTCGTCGCCGTTCTGGCCCAATGGATCGGCGATCCGCGCCCGCCGGACCCAAACGGTCCCTTCGCGGACGAAGACGTGGATCACGCCGACGCTGCCGCGGCCGGGCTGATCCGCAAACGGCGCGCCGACCGCGAGGGTGTCACCGTCGAGCGCCAGGGCGAAACCGAAGCCGTCGAGCGGCGCCGCATCCGGGTCGGCGATCTCGGCTTCCAGAGTCCAGGAGGCGCCGCTCCGCTTGAAGATATAGACCGCGCCCGACAGGCTGCCGGCGCCGGTCCGATCGGGCGCACCGACTGCGATCCGGTCGCCCGAGAGGGCGACCGCCTGGCCGAACTGGTCGTTGCGGCGCGCGTTGGGAGCGGCCAGCTTGACCTGCGATGCCGCGGTGGTCCAAGACGAGCCGGGGCGAGAGAACACATAGACCACGCCGGAATCCGCCGCACCCGGCGCGTTCCCCTGCGGCGCGCCCGCGACCAGAGTCGAGCCTTCGAGGGCGAGCGCAAAGCCGAGTAGATCGCCGGCTTCTGCGTCCGCCGCGGTCAGCCGAAGGGTGCCGCCGCGTTGGAGCACGTAGATCGCGCCCGCTTCGGGCGCCGCGGCGTTGTCCTGATGGGCGCCCGTGGCGACCACCGTACCGTCGGTCGCGACCGTACATCCGAGCTGCGCTCCGGCGCCGGGGGCCGGCTGAACGTCGAGCTGGCCGGTACAGGGAGGAAGGGCATGGACGGCGGAAGCGCCCTGGGCGAGGAGCAGCGCGAGAACCAAAACCGGCAGGAGGTTGAATTCGCGCAAGCGGCTCATGGCCTATGCCCTCGGATGCCTCATTGCCGCGGCGGCGGCTTCGGCGGATCCCGCTGGAGATCGAATTGATCGAGGAGAGGCGAGTCTTCAAACGGCAGGCCGCGCTGGTCGAGCCGCGCGGGCTTCGTCGGCTGGCCGCCCGGCGGAACGATGACCCACTGTCCGGCGGCAACATCGACCTCGTCGCCTCCGGCGCGCGAACGGACCCCGACCAGCCCCTCGTCGACCGCGACGAAAGTGCCGGCTACCGGGTGGACGACGAACCGCACGACGGTCCCCTTCACTCCGGCGACCGCATGCGGCGTGCCGACCTCGAAATTCTGCTGGAACTTGCTGAGCGCGAGCCGCAGCCGACCATACAAGACCGAGAAAGAGGAGTTGGGGCGGCCGGTCGCCGCATCGATTTCCCGTTGGTTGAAGATGAGCGCGCTCTCCGGTCCGACGTTGATCACTCCGCCCGGCGGGACGGTCATCGCGAACGACGAGGCGCGGCCGGTATCGATCCGGGTTTGGAGCACGATTCGGTCGCGCGGCTTGACCGGCCGGGCCGCAGCACCCGGCGGGGTCGCGCGGACGTCGTTCTTGACCAGGATCGCGGTGCCGACGGTGCCCACCGGGGCGACCGGAGCCGCGACCGCCGCGGCGAACGGCGCGCCGAGGCCGAAGATTGCGGCAGCCAGGAAAGCGAGGTGGCGGGCGCGAGGCATCAGAAAGTCCAGGCCGCGGTGAGCTTGAGCTCGGTGCGGCGGTAGTCGAGATCCGGTAAGCCGGACCCGAGATCGACGTTGCTGGTGCGGCGCGCGAACGCGGCGCGCGCGGCGAGGCGAAGCTTCGAGGAGGGCGACCAAGCGAACGCCGCCCCGCCGCGGGTCGTGTCGTCCTCGCGCGGTGGGCCGAACGGCGAAAACAGATTCGACTCCGGGTGGTCGAACCGCTCGTTCAGATAGCTGCCGGAGAGGTTGAGCCCGCACCGGGAGCCGATTGGCAGCGCGAGCGCGATCTCAGCCGTGCGCCGTTCGCTCGCGAAGCGCCGACCCGCTCCGCGATCGGTCGCAACGACGCCCAGACGGAGCGAGCGATCGGCCCGACCGAGGAAGAAGGTCTGATGGAGGCCGACAGACAGGTCGCTGCCGGACCGCCCCTTAGAGACGCCCGCAAAGCTGCGGTCAAAATAGCCGAGGTCGATCGAGGTCGCGGTGGCGTTCCCCTCTCGCAGCGTAAGCCCAAGCCCGGCATCCGCCGAGCGCAGGTAGGAGGCGCCATCGAGCCACCAGGCGGAGCCGCCGGCCTGCACGAGGAACGAAGCGCGCGCGCCGCCAAATGGAATCTCGGCCGGCCCGAGCGGCCCCGGGAGGTACCCGCGCGGATCGGCACCGCGCGCGAACGACACCCGGCCGCTCGCCGTGGCGAGGTCGAGGGCGCCGAAGTCTTGATGTTTGGAAGCTCCGGCATCGAGCCCGAAGCCGACCGTCCACCCGCCCGGCGTAGCCGCGGGGAGGTACGCGAGCCGCAGATCGAGATCGCCCACTTTGTCTTTGGAACGACCGCTGATCGTGCCCCCCGACCCGTCGGGAATTTTGAAATCGCGCGACAGAAGGTGCGGATTCGAATCCGCGGAGGCGGCGATCTCCAGGCTGCCGGAAACCCCGGTCCGCCGGTCGTACCCGATGTCGAAGCCGCTCCAGGAGGGAATGGCAACTTCTGGTGCCGCGGCATTCGGTCCAGCCTGCGCCGCAGCGCGCGCCTTGGCCAACGTCGCCTCGGCCTCCCTGCGCCCGACCGCCGGAGCCTCGGGAGCCGCCAGAGCCGCCTCGATCTCGCGCACCGCCTGGTCCGCCTTGCCCGTCTGAAGCAAAGCCAGCCCCAACCAATACCGCGCCGAGCCATCCTCCGGAGCCAACCGCACCGCCTCGCCCAGCCGCTCGACCGCGACCCAGAAGTCGCCGCCCTCGTACGCCTCGACCCCTTCGGCAAACGCCACGAGGGCGTCGCCGCTGTCGAGAGCGAACGCCGGGGCCGAACCCACTCCCGCCATCGCGCCCGAGAGCACGACCACGGCAGCCAGCACAGAGACCGAAAGGCGCATAAGAGCCTCACTGTAGGTGACGAACTTACTGGAGCATAGACCCTTTTAGGGGCGGGTACAACCTTATAGAGGGCGGGCGATTCGGGGGGCGGGGCAAGTTCGATCTTTACGGGTTAGAGAACGAACTTCTGGCGGGCCGGAGCCGCCCGCTCACTTCTCCGTCATCGTATCCACCCCGTCCCACTCCGCGTCTGGCGGTTCGGCGCGTAGGCGGCGGCAGCGTTCGAGGAGGAGGGCGGGGGGGGGGTCGTCCGCGTCCTGGTCGAGCAGCGCGGCGAAGATCGTCTCCGCTCCGGCGAAGTTGCGGGCGCGGTAGGCGGCGAGCCCGGCGGCCGAGCGCTCCGCGCGCTGTCGGTCGCGGTCGGTCGCCTGGGCGGCCTCACAGACCAACTCGAAGATTGCGACCGGTTCTTTCTTTCCCTTCACCCGGACGCAGTCGAGTTCGCGAAACAGGAAGGCGTTTCGGGCGGCGTTGGCGGTCGCTTCAGAGACGATCGCCTCGGTGCCGTATTTCTTGTTGAGGCCTTCCAAACGCGAGCCGAGGTTCACGTTGTCGCCGATCGCGGTGTAGCCGAAGACCTCGTTCGAGCCGACGTTGCCGACCGCGACCGGGCCGGAATTGAGGCCGATCCCGATGCCGATCTTCTGGCCGGCCCCAAGCGTGCCGCGCGTCTGCCAGCCGGCGTTCAAGCGCGCAAGATCGCGGCGCATGGCGAGCGCTGCGCGGCAGGCCCAGATCGCGTGGTCCGGCTGGTCGAGCGGCGCCCCGAACAGCGCCATCACCGCGTCGCCCATGAACTTGTCGAGCGTGCCGCCGGTGTCGAGCACGGCTTGGGTCATCGGGGTGAAGTACTCGTTGAGCAGGGCCATCACCTCCTGCGGCTGGCGCTTTTCCGACAGGTTGGTGAAGCCGCGGATGTCGGAAAACAGGACCGTAATCTCGCGCCGCTCGCCGCCAAGCTGGACGTCGCCCGGGCGGCGGAGCATCTGCTCGACCACCGGCTTCGCGACGAAGTGCTCGAAGGTGCGGCGGATCTCGCGCGAGCGCTCCTCTTCCCGTCCCACCCGGTAGCGCAGCGCCCCGGCGAGCGCGAGCCCTCCCGCCAGGAGCGGCGGTACGGCTTGGAGATGCCAGCCCGGTCCGGCGAGCGCGGCATAGCAGACGACCGGCCAGGCGAGCAGAACGAGCACCGCGGCGAACGAGCCGTAGCGATGGCGCTCGACCGCTGCGACCAGGAGGGCCACCAGCGGCCCCAGGGCGAGCGTCGCGAGGAGCGATAGAACAGAAGTCGTCGCGTCGTCGCGGCGGGAAGCTCCTGTGAGCAGCCCGTTGGCGACATGGGCATGTACCTCCACCCCGGCCATTTCGCCGAATGGCGTCTCGACGAAATCGCCGACCCCCGTCTCGGTGAGCCCCACGATCACCAGCTGCCCGCGGAGTGCCCCGGGCTGGAGCTTTCCGGCCAGCACGTTCGCCGCCGAGATCGACGGGAACGTGCCCGCCGGCCCGAGGTAGTCGACCCACACCCTGCCCCGCTCGTCCGTACCCACCGTCCGATCGCCGAACCTCACCTGTGGCAGACCGCCCGGTGCGGGCGCGAGGCGCAGCCCGGCGTTCGGGTCCGCCGCCGGTCCGCCCCGCGGGCCGCGATAGAAGCGCTCGACCGCGCGCAGCGCGAGCGCCGGAAAGTACTGGTCGCCGTAGCGCGCGACCAGGCGGTAGTGACGCAACACCCCCGCTTCCCGCGGGTGGTCGAAGAAACCCTGGCCGGCGGCGGCGCGGGCGAACTGCAAGAGGTTCCCTTCGACCCCGGGCTCGCGGGGAAGCTCGAAGCCGCCATGAGGTTGGAAGACGACCGGAAACTCCGCGCCCGAAAGGTCGGGCGCGCTTCTGTCCGGCGTGCCGCGGAAGAACACGCCGAGCACGACGTTGCCCGCCCGCTCGATCGAGGCGGCGAGCGCCACGTCGTCGGCCGCCAGCTCGGAGTAGGAGGGCTCGGAAAAGACGATGTCGAGCGTGATCGCGCGGGCGCCTGCGGCGGCCAACCGATCGATCAAACGGGCGAGGACCGAGCGGCGCCAGGGCCAGTGACCGAAGGCGTCGATGCTCTCGGCATCGATCGCGCAGAGCACGATCTGCGGGTCGGCCGGTCGTTTACCGCGCAGGCGTACGAGCTGGTCGCTCGCGACGTTCTCCAAGGGGTCGAGCGCGCCGAGGACCAGAAGGAGCGCGACGAGTCCTGAGGCCGCGGCACCGATCGCGAGTGCGGTGAGCCCGAGCCGGCGCCCACGGCGGGCCTCGCTCACCGGAGCGCCCGCACCCGCTCCTCGAAGTCGCGCAGGCGCTCGGCGAAGCGGCCGGCATCGAAGCGGTTCCGGTCTTCCAGCTCGGCGTTGAGCCGGTCGAGCGCGGCGCCAAGACCGCCGCTCGCGCCGCGACCGGAGCGGCCCGCGAGCAGCTCGGCCGAGAGCGTCTGGAGCGCGAGGAGAACCTGCTCGGCGCCGGCCACTTCGGCGATGTCCGCAGGGTTGGCGCGGTTTCCGGCGGCGATTTCGAGCAGCAGTCGACGGATCTCCGCCGCGCCGAACTCGGCGCCCGCGACCGCCCGGGCGAGGCTCGCCGCGCGCGGCCGGAGCGCTTCCGCCGCGGCGGCCACCTCGGCCGACGGCGTGGTCAACCGGGCGGTCCGCAAAGAGAGCTCGGCGACCCCTTCGTCGAGCGCCGTCAGCTCGCCGGGCGCGTAGGCCCGGGCGAGGTGGCGCAGCACCGTCCAGCGCGCGACGCTCGGGCGCGGCTGCCCCGGCCGGCCCGGCGGCCGTTCGCTCCGCCAGCGCTCCTCGCTGAGCGAATGGTGGCAGGGCGAACAGGAGAGTTCGGAGAATTCCGGCCACCGGCCCGAGCGTGCGGTCGCGCCGACCCGGTCGAGGCCGGACGCGAACGCCGCGGCCTGGCCGACCGCCCAGGCACGCGCACCGTTCTCCCGCGCCCGCCAGTGCGGCGGCATGGTCCGGGCGTAGTTGTCGAGCTCGAACGCGAGCACCGGGTGGCCGGCCGCGATCAGCTCGTGATCGACGCTCCTCTTGGCATCCCCCTGGTGGCAGGAGAGGCAGAGCCCGGCGCGCACCCCGAGGTCCTTGGTGTCGCGCATACCGGCGGCGACCGAGTCTGCGTGGGTCCAGCCCTCCGCGCGGTGCCCTTCGAGCCAGCCGCTCGCCGGGCCATGGCAACTTTCGCAGGAGATCCCGTCCTCGATCTCCAGCCGCGCCTCCTGGAGCCGTGTCGGTACCTGAAGCGCGTGGCAGTCGAGGCAGAGCGGCGTCCGGGCCGGCGGAGCCGAGAGCCTCAAGTTGCGCGCAATCGCCGCGGAGCGCGGGTTGAGCAACACTTCGTAGGCGCGGCGGTGGAGGTCTTTCTTGTCCCAGGTAAAGTATTCATTCGCCAGGATCCGCTGCTCGTTTCTCGGCAGCGTGCCGCCATGGCAGTTCGCGGTTCCGCAGGTGGCGATGCCGACGTAGTGGCCGGGTTGGAGCAACGGCTGCGGCGACGCAACGGCAGGTGGCTCGGCGGGCGGGCCGGGGGGCGAGGTCTGGGCGCGGCCCGATCCGACGGTGGCGAGGCCGAGGGCGACCAGTCCGGCGAGGTGTAGGGCAACCGGCCCGATGAGGACAATCGTGGCGAACAGGGCGGACGCGCGGCGGCTTCTCATCGCTTCTCCTTCTCTCCGGACGGCGGCCCCGGCGGTCCCGGGGGATCATCGCCCACCCGGTAGACCTCGCCGTTTCGCAGGTACAGCCGCCCCATCTCCTCGCGGTTGAACGGCCGCGCGCCGAGGCGGTTCATGACGCTCACCTGATGGCCGCTCTCGTCGACCGCCCGGTCGCGGTCGAGCCCGCGGGAGAGGGCGAGCGCCGGGTGGTGGGTCTTCTTCACCGCGATCAACTTCGGCTCAGGCCGCGGCGAGAAGCCGAGATAGCCGGGAGTCGCCTCGGGCGAGGTGAGCTGGACCACCGCGAACCCCTCTTTTCCATTGGCCACATACGCGAACAGCGACGGGCCGGTCGAGCCGATCTTGACGTCGCGCACGTCGGAAAGCCGCCCGCCCGCGTCATAGAAGCGATCGAGGGTCGGCCGCTCTGGCCGCTCGATGTCGACGATGGCGATGCCGCGCGCGCCGGCCGCCAGATACGCGTAGGTCCGCGCGAGGTAGACGTTGCCGGCCGGTCCAACCTCGGCAAGGCGCGCCGCGACGCGCGGACGCTCCGGAAATGTGATGTCGATCACGTCAAGCCCCTCTGGCCCCGCGACGTACAGGTAACGGAACTGCACCGCGACCGAGCGGCCGGAAACCTCCGGCAGCCGCGCGACGAGCCGCGGCGTTTGCGGATCGCTGCAATCGACCACCGCGAGGCCGTTCTTGCCCACCACGTAGAGAAGATCGCCCGCGACGGCGAGCCCCTCCGCGCCGCGGAGCGCGCCGCCAAAGTCGAAGGCCCAGGCGCGCTTTAAAAAGTTGTTCTCGGGGTTGCCATCCGTGAGGGTCGTGACGTCGATCGCGACCAGCCCCTCCTGTCGATCGGCGACGAACGCGTAGCGGTAGATCGGGTGGATCGGCTGTTCCTGGTTCGCCGGATCGCCGCGCCGCCCCGGCGCGATGGGCATGTTGGTCGGCAGGGCGACCGCCGCGGCGTCGCGGGTCCGGACGCGAATCCGTTGACCGAGCGGCGAGACCGGCGCGGTGACCAACCTTTCCGAAAAATCCTTGTTGTCGACGTTCGCCACGTCGTAGACCGCGAGGCCCCCTTTGCCTTCCGCGGCGTAGAGGTACTCGCCGCGCAGTTGCAAACTCGCGACCTCTCCTGCCGCCGAATGCTCGTACGCCTCGGGCAGCTCCAACCCGCGCTTCTCGTGGGCGCGGAAGAAATCGGGATAGGCGATCCGGTGCAGGAAGCTGCCGAGCACCGCCTGCGGCTCGTCCCATTCGGTGACCGCGATCGCTTCGAGACCCTCCTGCTCGCCGACCCAGGCGAAACGGCCGACGAAGTTGACGAATCCGGTGCCGAGTGCCAACAGTTGGGTCATCCAGGCTTCGTTGTCACCGGCCTTCGATAGATGGCAGTCGGTGCAGCCTTTGGTTTCGGTCGTGCGCACGGTGTGCGGCACGTGCGGGTTGAACGCCTGGCTCGAAAAGCCGGGGGCCGAGATCGGCGGCTGTTGCAGGTAGAAGCGCTGGCGGTTCAGGTTGACCGACGAGAGCACGAGCGCCGAGGACGAGCGGATCGGCGCGATCTTGTTGCCCTTTACGTTGCCGTTCTTCCCCAGCATGTAGACGTCGGTGCGGATCACCTGCGGGTTGTAGGAGGCGAAGTTGCGCGTCTCGGTCCCCTCGAAATGGCGCATCGGCGAGATCTGGTTCGCCTCCTGCGGCAGGTGGCAGCCAAAGCACGAGGTCATCCACGACGAGTGGCAGGAGTAGCAGGTCATCGCGCCGTCCGAATGCGCCAGGCGGCTGGGATCAGGCGGCACGAGCCCCCACGTCGACCCATCTCTCTGGATCGTCTTGGCCAGCCGCGCCCGTTCGTTGTAACGCGGGTCGCCGGGGGTGATCGAGTCGAGCACCTGGCGCACCTCCCATTCGAGCCCGGAGTCGAGCATCGAGCGCTGATAGAGCCGGCCGCCGCGCCAGGTGAAGCGCCGTCGGCCGTCGGGGGTGAAGGCGAGCGAGAGATCGGTGCCGGTGCCGGCGGCGGTCGCCCCGGACGGCGCGGACGGCGCGGCGGGGCCCGAAGTGCGCAGGGTCGAGCGCGCGCGCACCGTGCCGTGGCAATCTTCGCAACCGATCTCGATCGAGTCGCCGTACTCGCCGTGGAGCAGGCCGTCGCCGTGGGCGTCTTGGGAAAAATGGCAATCGGCGCAGTGCATGCCCTTCTCGAGATGGATGTCGCGCAGATGGACGGCTTTTTGGAACCGCTCGGGATCTTCAAACGGCACGATCCGTCCCTCGGCATCGAGCAGGTGCCCTTTGCGATCCTGCTTGTAGACAGCGCGGAACACCCAGCCGTGGCCGTGGTAATCGGCGAACTGCGTATGTTGCGCCTGGGGATTCAGCTCGCTCACTTTGGCGAGAAGCTCAGGGTCGCCCCACAACCCGCGGGTCGCCGCCCCTTCCGGATTGCGCTCGAGGCTCGCGCGCTTCTCGGCTTCGGAGGGGTAGCGCTGTTCCTTCGGCCAGAGCAGCTCGCCGTCGGTCTCGTAATCCCACATTGTGGTGCCGAGGTAGGTGTTGACGAACGAATTCGGCTGGTGCATGTGGCACGACATGCACTGGCTGGTCGGCACCGCGCGCGAGAACTGATGCCGGATCGGGTGCCCCGGTTCGCCGCGCGGAATCGTCGGATCGGCGCTCGCCGTGGCGCCGCGGTTGCCGAACTTGGCATAGGGTCCGGAATGGAGCGGCTCGCGGTCGTTGGCGTAGATTGTGTGGCACGCGGTGCAGCCGCTCGATCGGTAGTCGCCCGCGTGGTCGTTGGTGCCCAGGAACGACAGATGCGGATCGTTCAAACGCGTTTTGTGCAGGTTGAGCACGCCCGGGCTGATCCGCAATCCGGTCCCCCGGCCGCGGCTCGACAGCCGGATGTCCGGCCGCCCCGCGTCCTCTTCTCGGTTTGGATTGCCCAGGTCGGGAAACGACGACGGCTGGAGCAGCCCGCCGCGCTCGAAGGCGCGGAAATATTCGCCCGGCTGAGTGATTTCCCAGCGCGGCAACGGAAACAGCACCGGTAGCGCCCCGCGCGCCCGCTCCGCTTCGGTCGTGCCTTTCGGCTCAATCTTCTGCGGCTTGCCGTCCACGCCGTAGCTCTCGCCTAGGAACGAGATCTTCTGCCCCAGGATGCCGTTGGCGTACGCCGCGGCGCCCCAGAAGATCGACGACGTGGTCATCGGACTCTTCGTCACCCGGTTCACCTGATCGAGGTGGCACGGGCCGCAGGTCTTGCGGGCCACCCGCAGGTCGCCCGGGTTGACGAAGCGGATCCACTCCGGGCTCTCTTCGAGCGTCAAGGTGTAGGAGCGCTCCGGGTTCGCTGCGCTCGGCCAGCGCTCCGGGAAGCGCGGCCGAACATGCGCGCGGTCCTTCGCCGCCAGGTATTCCGCACTCGCCGGGCCGGCCCCCGGCGGCGCTCCGGCGGCGGCGTCTCCCCTGTGGCAATCGACGCACGAGAGCTGCACCGCGGGAGAGGCATGCATCGGCTCGATCCCGACGTGGCACGACAGGCAGCCTCGGCTGCCCGCGTCGGCGACCGTGCGCGGTTGGCGCAGCAGGGCGATCCGCGACGTGGACGAGGGCACTCCCGCGTCCTGGGCCATGGCGAACGCGAAGGCGAGCCCGGCGAGTCCAAAAGCGGCGGCGACAGGGTGGGTGCGTGGCATCGTCTGGTCCCTCAATAAGAGAGCGTCAGATTCACGAACGCGGAATAGAGAGCGCCTTTGCGCTCGTAGATGTCCGCGAAGCCTCGACCGGGCAACAGCGCCGCGAGCCCCGCGACCACGACCGCCTGATTGTTGAGGAAGGGGCGGAAGCGCGCGCCGAGCGACAGATCCCAGCCGATCTCGCGCTCGATCGGAGCCTGGAACAGCAACGTTTCGAGCGTCTCGGTCGCGTCGAATTCCAAATAGTTGGCGGTCGCAATGACTTTCAGCTTCGGCGTCACTTCGAGATCGACGCCGGTGGTCAGCAGCCGCAGGCCGGGATTGACGAAATTCGGCTGCCCCTCCTCTTTCGAGCTGCGCAGATCGGGCAGGAGGCTGCCGCGGTTGACCAGTGTCACGCCCGTACCGCTAAGCCGAATGCCGAGCCGGTTCCAGAAACTGAAGCCGCCGCCCGCGAACGCCGGGTTGTCGAAGATCGCATCGAACCCGCGCGCGGTGCGATCCGTCGGTCGGCGGTCGCCCGAGGCGTAGAAGAAGCCGAGCCGATAGCGCCGCCAGTCGCGGTCGATCGAGACCTCCAACGCGGCCATCGCGGCGCGGATCTCCACCCGGTCGCCACGTTCCGGGTCGCGGCCGGCGATCGGATTCAGGTCGTCCTCGCCGAACACGTAATAGAGCGCGTGATCGAGGTTGAAGCGGCCAACGTGGCCGAGCCCGGCGAGCCCCAGATAGGCGGCGCGGATCTCGTGCGGGGTAAACGAGCCGGTCGGATCGGGGCGGGCGAGGAAACCGTTCTTATCGAACCGAAAGCTCGCCCCATCCCGCAGCAGATGAATCGAAGCCTGCGCAGTAAGCCCAAGCACGAAGGTATCCTGCCGATAGAAGTTTGCGACCAGAACCTGTTGGTTGCGTCGCTCGAACGTGTTCAGACCACTGTTCGTGTCTTTCTCCAGCCGATCGAACAGCGCGACGTTCCACTGCTCGCGGTTCGATCCCCGCGTGCCGAACAGGCGGACGCCGAAATTGGTGTCGGTGAACACGAAGCCGCGAAAATCGCTCGAAAACGGCTGAATCCCGGCGCGTATCGAGAGGAAGTCGAAGTTCGGCGACAGGGTCTTCAGTTTCATTTCACCGAACAGTTCTTGCAGCGCCAAGAAGCCGCGGGTGCGGGTGGTGCCGTCGCGCACGTCCGGATTGACCACGCCGTTTTCCGCTACGCGCAGGTCGTTCAGATTCGCGACCACAGTCGCCTTGATCCGGCGGTCGATCGGTCGGAACGCCGTGTCGCCGCGGAACAGATCGACCGAGAAGGCGACGTTCTGGTTGACGAACGACTGGCCCTCCCGGCCGAAGAATTCCGGATGCCCCGAGCGCTCTTGGGACGCGCCCGAAGGGGTCGGCAGCGTGCGCCCTTCGATCACGGTATCCGAGACCAGCGAAAGGTTCAAGAACAAATCGTCGCCGCGGAACGGAAGATCGCCTTTCCACTTGTTCTGGTGGTAGGGATCGAGCGGGCCGCGGCTCCGCTCGTCCAGTTCGTAAGGCGGCGGCACGATCCGCCAGCGATCGGTGAAGGCGGAGAAATCCCCCTCGTTGGATTCGATCGGCGGCGCGAACGGGGCGTCCCGGGGGGGAAACAGTGGCCGGCGCCGGAGCCGCCCGGAAAGCTGCACGAGGAGAGTCGCTTCCGCCGTGGCCGAACGGCCGTCCACGGCGCGTACCGCAACACGCACCTGGTGCTCGCCACCCCCGAGCGCCGCCGGCCAGGCGAGCCGGAACGCGCCGCCGGTGGCGACTTGCGAACTGTGCGCGACGCCGTCGATGACGATCTCGACCTCCGAGCCGGCCGGCGCGTCGGTCGTGCCCACGATCTCGACTTCGGGCGTTTCGAAGAACAGGACCGGGGCGCCGGATAGGTCGATACGGAGATCGGCGACGGCCGGCGCCGCCACGAACAGGGCGAGCACGACGAGAGAACGCATCACCGCTCCGGATTCCTCGGGAATTTCAAGAACGGCAGACGCGCACCCCAGATCTTCACCCGATCGGCCCAGATCGCCTCGGGTGGCAGGAAGCCTTGGGCACCGAGGAACGAGACGTAATCATCCTGCTCCACCCCGTCGCCCGAGATGCCGAGGCCCCCGACCAGCACGCCACTTTTGTAGAGCGGAATGCTCCCCGCGAAGAAGACGATGCCGTTCTGGTTCGGGTTCGGCGCCTGACTCCCCTGCGTACAGGGGTGGAGGAGGTCGTTCTGGTAGAGCCCCAGGAACGGACCCGGGCCGCTGCCGTCGATGCCCGGCGGATAGAGATGTTGGGCGACGAAGTTGATCGTCCGATTGGACACCGCCCGCCCGGCGACCCCTGGCAGATCGGCCGCGGCCTCCGGGCCGCCCGCGCTGAAATAGACGACGTTTCTCGCCTTGGCTACTGCGACATCGAGCGAGAAGACGGTCGCGTCCGGCATGCGATGGAGCGCCAGGATGCGGCCGTCGAGATCGGCGACGGCGATCACCATCCGCGTCCGGGAGCCGAGCGGCAGACGGATCGCCGCCCGCGTGCGGTTGGCCCCGGCGATCGCCTGCGCGACGATTTGCGCGACGTCCCCCTGGGCGAGCCCGCCTCCCGAACTCCCGGCGGTCACAGCGATCAAATCCCCCTCCGGCGCGCACTCGCCCGCCGAGAGCGGCACGACGGCGAACCCGCCGATCGAGTTGCCGGGCGAGACCCCCGCGGGCATCGTGCGCTGCTCGACGAACGGCAGGCGAATCCCGTCGAGGAAGATCTCACCCGCGGGAGGTGCGAACGCTCCGGAGAGGCTTCTATAGGCGGCGAATTCTGATGCGGGGCCGGGAGCCGAGGTCGCGACCCCGATGCCGCCCACGACCTTGCCCGCGCGGAACAGAGGGAAGCCGCCGCCATCGACCGCCGCGCCGTCCAGATCCTCGGCGACCGAATCGAGCCGCGGGGTCTTGCCCGTCACCGGACCGGTGCCGCAACCGATGACAAATCCCCCTACCTGACAGGACCCTCCGGCGAAGCGGCGCGCGGGCGGCACCGATTTGCCGGGCAGGTAGGTGACGTTCAACGCGCAGCCGCGGTTGGTGTTCTCGATGCCGTAGAGCGCCGCGTTCGCCGTCCGGGCGATGCCTGCGGGAAAATGCAGGCCGGAAATGAACCGCACGGTGCGCGACGAAAGCGGCGCCTGGTGGTTGGAAAAGAACGCCCCGGTGCGTGCGAGACCGATCGCGCGATCGTCGAGGAAGGCGGAGCCCGACGGCCGGCGGAACAGGGCGAGCACGTTGCCCACGCGATCGACGACGGCCACGGTCATCGGGCTCTCGCCGAGCGCCATCGCGGAGCGAAGCGCCAGCCCCTGCGCCTCGATTCCATCGAGTGGCACACTGCCGTCCGGACAGGTCGCCGCGGGAAGGAAGATCGGATCGGCCGGGGGCGGGTCGTCCGCAGGCGGGTTGTCCGGCGGAGGGTCGTCCGGAGGACCTCCCGGCGGCGGGTCGGGATCGGGTCCCGGATCACCATGCCCCGGGCGAGGCTGCGGATCGGGGCGCTCGTCCTGCGCTGCGGACCGCCCGAGCGGGGCGAGTGCCAGCAGAATCAAGAGCCCGCCGGTCAGGACCAACCTCCAGCAGCGCGCACCATGCGCCGTCGGTTTCATCGCGACCCTCCTTGTGGAGAGGTTCCGATCCTACTCCTATTCTTCGGATGGTAGCCATGGCAATTTACGCAGCCGTTGTTGGTCGCCCGGCGGGCGACGTCCCGGGGGAGCGGCCCGTCGCCGCCGTGGCAGGGGCGGCAGGTTGCGATCCCGGGCAGGAGGACGTCGGTCGCCTTCCGGCTCTCGGCCGCGCCGGCGTGGCAGTCGGCGCACTTCAAGTTCTCGCGGTGGGCCGCGTGGGTGAAGCGGGCGTGCGGCAGCCAGTCGTGCGGGATCGCGGTCGGCGCCACCCGCGGCGGCGAGCTGCGCAGGTCGATCTCGTGGCACTCGGCGCAGGCGGTGCGGAACAGGTAGATCTCGGCGTCGTTCGCCGCGCGCAAGACGCGAGGAGACACGTCGAGATCGCCGCGGGCGCCGCCTTCCAGAATCCGCGTCCGCCGTTCGAACAGAGATCGCGCCGCTTGCGGGTTCTCGGCGAAGGCGACGATCAGGAAGCGATGCACCTCTTCGGGCGGGCGATGGGGCGCCTGCTCTTTCGGCAACCGGGAATCGAAGGTCAGCGGGTGGCAGGAGGCGCACGCCAGGTCGTAGGAGAGTTCGGGCTCGCGCCCCTCCTCGACCCCCCGATGGCAGCTCTCGCAGCGCAGGCGTAGGACCTCTTTGGACAGCCCGCGCAGCCGTACTTTGAGATGGACTTGGTGGGAGAAGCGGAGCCGTGTCGGGTCGCGGCGCGAGGCGACCGCCTGGCCAAGCGGCAGGCGCCCCCCTGCGAGGGTGAGCGAGAAATCCGGATGGTCGTCGGCGAACGAGGTGGCGGTTCGAGCGAAGGTGAGCGCCCCTTTGGATCGCGCCCTTAGGTCGCGGTGGCAATCGACGCACGAGCGGTCCGTCACCGCGGTCAGCCGCGGCAGGTCGCGATGTTCGAAGTGGCAGGCGCCGCAAGATCCTGCCGCGGCGAGATCCGGGTGATGGGCGGGGGCGGGCGCGCTGCCCTTGGCGCCGTGGCAGGCGCCGCACAGCGCGTCGGTCGGCCCGCGCCAGGGCGCGTGACAATAGGCGCACCCAAGGCTCGCGTGTTTCTCCGAGACCCTGCCCGGGCGAAAGGCGGTGGTCCAACCCGCGATCGGTAGGACGAGAACGGCGACCGCCGCGGCGAGGGTCAGCAGGAGCGAGAGCCAGGCCTTGTTGAATCCGCCGCGGCGCAGGCGATACGCGGCGACGTAGTCGATCGCCG
Organism: Holophagales bacterium; assembly: GCA_031404815.1. GTDB lineage: Bacteria > Acidobacteriota > Thermoanaerobaculia > Multivoradales > UBA5704 > DASYKS01. The sequence continues at coordinate 53,506 of JANNIH010000125.1, forward strand.
ACCCGGCCGGAGCCGCCGACCCGGCGCCCGGCGCGCCGGCCGAGGCCGCCGGAGCGGCCTCCCGCTCGTGCGGCCGGATTTCCAGCTCGAGCGGCGCCCAGCGCCCGGTGATGCGCACGCCCAGGCGTACCGGTCCAATGTCGATCGCGTCGCCGTCCGCGAGGCGCCATTCGGCGACCGCCTTGCCGTTGACGTAGGTGCCGGTCAAGCTGCCCAGGTCGACGATCCGGAAGCCCGACTCCTCCTCGACGATCTCGACATGCTCGAGCGCCACGCCCGCGTCGTCGAAGCGCAGGTCGGCGTTGCTGCCCCGACCGATGCGCAGCAGGCTCCCCTCGACGCGGTTCGATGTCCGCTCGACCCCTACGACGTTGGTCAGGACGAAAGACATAGGCGCGTCGCTTAGGAGCCGCTAGGAAAAGTAGATGACCGCGACCAGATGTGCGGCGACCAGGGCGAGGAGCGCGATCGACAGGGGAATATGGAGGAAGAGCCAGACCTCGAGCAGGTTCTTGTACCGCTGCTGGGCGACGAAGCGGCGATGGAGCGCCCGGTGCTGGCGCGCGAAGACCAACAGCCGGCGCAGGTCTTCCTGCTCCTCCCGGCCGACCCGCGCCAACAGGCCGGTCCACGCCGCCTCGCCACCCTCGCGGTCACCGCGGTCGTGCCGCCTTCCCCGGAGGATCCGCCAGCCGGCCAGGCCGCGGGGCAGCGCCTCGGCGAGCAGTGCGCGATGGACCTCGCGAAACGGCGCCGAACGCTCGGCCGCGAGGCGCGCCATCGCCCGGGCGAGCTGGTTGAGCTGCTCGGAGATCTTGTCCGGTGGCAGGTTGGTCTCAACCTCCGAGAGGAGGCGCGGCACCTGCCGGTAGAGGAGCGCCCCCCAAATCCCGGAAAGGACCACCGCCGTCAAGACCAGGAACGCCGAGATGGCGACCTTGTCGTGGAAGCGGAAACCGGTGTGCAAGAGGACCAGGACGAACGACAGCAGGCCGAGGTAGACGTGGATCTGGAGCCAGGTCTCCAAGCGCCCCCAACGGCTCTTGTAGCGCCGCTTGCGCACGCCGAAGAAGAGGAGAACGAGGATCGCCGCAAGCGCGAGCGCACCGTAGGTCAGACCCAAGGAGGAGCCGCCGTGGGGAAAACCGCGGCGGGCGTCGAGCGCAAAGAAAACGGCCAGGAGCACCAGCGCGCCGAGCGCCGCGTTGCGCCAGCGAGCGCTCTCCGGAGCGGCGAAGAATACGCCCACTAGAGACCTCCCGGGCGGAGCGTCCGCTCGTCCACCAAGCGCCGCACCTCCTGCGGCGAATCGACCCGGATCGCCGCGCCGGTCGGGCAGCTGCGCACGCAGGCCGGACCGCCGGCCAGCTCGGCGCACAGGTCGCACTTGACCGCCAGGGTCCGCCCCACCTCGGCCGTCGTGGCCTCTGCGTCGGGGAAGAAGAGCCCGGCGAGCCAGCCGAACAGGCCGCGCTCGGGCTTCTCGTGGACCATGAAGATGTTGCCGTACGGGCAGTTCTTCTCGCAGTTGCCGCAGCCGATGCAGTTGCTGCGAATGAATACCTCGCCGCGCGGGTCGCGGCCGATCGCGTCCGGCGGGCAGTCGGTCATGCACAGCGGGTTCTCGCACTGCCAGCAGGAGTTGGGCGCGAGCAGGTTGTAGAAGCGGATGCCGGTGAGCGAAAGCCGCGCCTGGCCGTCGTCGTGGACCGATTCGCAAGCGCGGATGCAGTTGTCGCAGCGCACGCATTTGTGCTCGTCGATCACCAAGACGTCGGTGCCCATCACCACCTCGCGGCGGATCAGGTCGGACAGGATGTCCCCCTCTTCGGGCGCGGCCTCCGCGACCAGGGCGGCGACCCGGCGCTCCTCGATCTTCTCGACGAACCCTTCTCGCAGCTGCGGGTGGGCGGCTAAGAAGGCGTCGAAATCCTCCTTGCCGAGCCGGATCAGCTCGGTCGGAAAGATCGCGGTGACCGAGGCGGAGCGCGGCAGACCCGAGAGCAGAGCCGCCTCGCCGAAGAAGTTGCCCGCAACCAAATAGGCGAGGACGACCTCGCGCCCCGCCGACGCCTTGGACACGCTCACCATGCCGCTGCGGATCAGATAGACCGCGTCGCCCGGGTCCCCCTCGGCGAACAGCGTCTGGCCCTTGTCGACCGCCACGGTTGCCGCCTTGCCGCAGAGCGGCCAGAGCACCGCCTCGGGAACGCCTGGGAAGAGGAAGGCTTGGAACGCACGAAGCAAGAACATCAGGTCCACTAATCCCGCCGCCTCGGGCGAGGTCGCGAGCAGCTTGAGCATCGCCTTCCTGGCCACCTCGAACAGCCGCGCCTCGTCGTGGGCGAGGGCGGAGGCGTTGCGGCGCCGGCTCGAGATCAGGCTCATCTCGCCAAAGAAGTTGCCGGCGCAGAGCATGGCGACTTGCCGCTCTTCACCTTCGGCGTTGCGCACCAGGATCTCGACCTCCCCCTGCTCGATCACCAGGAAGCTGTCGCTGTAGTCGTCCTGGCGGACGATCGTCTCGCCCGGGGCATAGGTCTTCACTTGCGTCGAGAGGAACATCTCGCGCAGCGCCTCTTCGCCCGCAGCGGAAAACAGAGGGATCGCATCGGCGAGATCGGCGAGCCGCGAGCGCACCGGGCCGCTCCAATACGGCAGGCGCTCGCGCAGCACCGCCTCATCGGCCGGCTCGACCGGGTGGCCGAGGATGTGTTCGACCACCTCGTAGCCCTGGTTCGCGCCGAGTTTGATCAGATCGCGGCCGGTGACCGCGCCGATCAGGAACAGCCCTGGCACGCTCGATTCGTAGCGGTGGGAAAGGACCGGTCGCGCCTCGCGCCCCTCGCCGCCGAAGCGGACGCCCCACCCTTCGAGCTGCTTCCTCGGCGGCGTGCCGCCGAGCTTCAAGAACACCAGCTCGGCGGGTACGCGGAGGAGGCCCTCGGGGGTCTTGAGTTCGAGCTCGCGCGGCTCGACCTTCGCGACCGTGGTGCCGAAGTGGACGATGATCGCGCCGGTCGCCTGGCGCGAGAGGATCTCGCGCTCCAGGCTCGCTTTCGCCCGGACGATCTCGGCCGCGCGAACGATCAGCCGGACGCGGTTCTGCTCCGACAGCGCGATCGCCACCTCGAGCGCCGAGTCGCCCGCCCCGACCACCGCGAGGTCGCGGTCCGCGAATTCGTCGGGATCGATCAATCGGGGGACGACGTGCGGCAGGTCATCGCCCGGCGCGCCGAGCCGGCGCGGGTTGCCCTGGGTGCCGATCGCGAGCACGACGTTCTTCGCCTCGTACTCGTCGGTCGCGGTGCGGACGAGGAAACCGCCCTCCCGCGCCTCCAGCCCGGTCATCTCCTGGCGGAAGCGGACACTCAGGCCGCGCTCTTCGACCAGGCGCGCCCAGCCGTCGAGGATCGATTCGCGCGAGCCGGCGGCAAACGGCAGCCCGCTCCGCAACGGCACCAGCGCCGGCTCGGCCATCACGTGCTTGCGCTTCTGATAGCTCCGGATCGTGTCGGCGAGATGGTCGGCCCGTTCGAGCACGACGTAGGACAAACCGGATTCCTGCGCGCGCACCGCGGCCGAAAGCCCGGCGGGCCCAGAACCCACGATGACCAGCTCCAACGAATGACGGGTCACGGCTCCCCGTGCGCGCTAGCGCTCTACTTCCCGAAGTTGCATTCGAGCTTGATTAGCTATTCTCCCGCCGCGCACCGGCGGGTGTCAAGGCGACGGCCCAACCAACCGGTTGGCTCCGGCACTCGGAGCCCGCCTTGCCTAGGGTCTTCGCCGCAGGGTGAACATTTCTGACCAGGAGATTTCCAACCGCAAGAGAGCCGCCGCAAGGCACGGCAGCAACTACTGCTAGGACCCGATCCGGAACACGAGGCGGCGTGCCGAGAGCCCAAGAACCGAACCCCACGCCCCGGCCGCCCATCCTGTCTCCAATCCACCTCTCTCAAACACCACCATAGTGAAGGTGGACCGCGGGGCACGACACAGCACGCGGAATCGGCATCCGTGGACAACCACGAGAGGAGGCTCTAATGAGGAAGAAGGCACGCAGGCTCGAGCTGCATCGCGAAACGGTGGGGAGTCTTGGCCGCAAGGGTATCTCCCGCGTTGCGGGTGGCGGCGACACCAACGAGATTTACACGGGGTGCGCCTGTACCGACGGCTGCGACACGGGGTATTGGTGCGGCACGGCCTACGGCTGCACGGCCGGTTGCCCCGGAGTCACCAACGAGATCATTTCGGGCTGCGCGACGAACTGCGGTTGACCCGAGCGTCAACGCCCAGGCCCATAGCCGGTCGCCTCACCCAGGCGGTGTTCTCTGTCGTCGGGGCACACCGCCCGAATTTCTGCGTGGCTTAAAGGCACGGCTCCGCGGTGTCGATCAACTACGCCGCCTGCAACATGAACTCGACCTTCACCGCCTCATACGGGAAGACGACACCGCCCCCCACGGTGCGGTCGAGCACCCCGGCCTGAATCAGCGCAGTGATGTCACCATGGACCGCTTTGACGTCCCGCCCGACGCGCCGGGCCGCCTCGCGAATCGACAGCGGTCCTGCGCCGCAGAGCGCCTTGAGCAACTCCCAGCGCTTGGCGGTCAGCACCTTCCAGAGCAGCTCCGGAGTGGCGAAGCTGATCCGCGCCGAAGTCTCAGCCCTACCGGTCTCCCAGGCCCGGACGAAATCTTGCATCGCGTCGGCCGGAGTTCGCACATCAAGAGTGACGGTTTTCATGGTTCCACCTCGCGATGTCCCGCTGGAAGTCCGAGATCAACTGGTCCGGAGAAGAGAAGGCGTAAGCGCTCACCCGGTCTCCGAAATGCCGGTGGTCTCCTTTTCCCCGCTCGTTGTCGTAGCGCAGGACGCACACGGCGTCTACGACGTAGGCCAGCCGGTACTTGTAGTTGTGATTCGAGCCGCCAACCGGTTGTGGAACGAGCCACAGCACCAGCTCGGCGAAGGCCGTATCCGAGAAGACCATGCGGTCGCGGACCAACTCAGTGGCCCTCACGTTGGAGAGGATAACAACAGGAGGAGCCGTTGGCAACGTCTCCAACGCGCTTTGCGGATTTCTGACCACGTGCATTGCTGCGCTCTTGCCCGAATCGCTACGAGCGATGCTAGTATGCGAGTATAAAGCGGACGACGATCACCCTGCCTGATGACCTCGCCGATTTCGTCGGCGCGGAGGCCCGTCGGCGCGAAAGCAGCGTGTCCGAAGTCATTCGCGGCTTCATCCTGCAGGGTCTGTCGGGACCTTCGGAACCTCAACCGACGCCTCGATCATCGCCCTAGCGGAGAGGATGCGAACCGACCTCCTCGTGACGCTCGATCGGCGCCATTTCAAGGTCGTCCGCAATCAGCGGGGCGAGCCGTTCCGGCTCTTGCCTTGACCCCGACGCCGGATCGCCTTGGCCGGAGGTGAAGCAGAGGATTCTCTCGTCCCTATGACAGTCCCTTACCGCCGCTCCTATCGCGTCCAATGGGCCGACCTGGACGCCATCGGCCATCTGCGCAATTCGGCCTACCTCGATTACGCGGTCGATACCCGCTTCGCCTATCTCGCCGAGCAGGGGTTCACCGCCGCCGATTTCGCAGCCGCGGACGTCGGCCCGGTCGTCCTGCTCGACGAAATGCGCTATCGCCGCGAGCTGCGCTTCCAGGAGGATTTCACCGTCACCCTCACCCTCGCGGGCCTCTCGGCGGACGGCTCGCGCCTGCGGCTACACAACCGGTTCTATCGAGCCGACGGTTCGTTTTCCGCCGCGTTGACCTCCGAGGGACTTTGGTTCGATCTACGGGAACGCCGTCGCATCGTGCCGCCGGAGAAATTGTTGGCGATTCTTCGTGGCATGGAGCGGACCGAGGACTATGGGGAGATCCTGGGGCCTCCGGAGATGCCGGAGGGATGAAGCTATGAAGGAAAGCGAAGCGAAATCAACGAAGGCCCCCGCGACGAGCGATTCCGAAATGAGATCCGAGTACGACTTCTCGGAAGGGGTGCGCGGGAAGTACTACAACCAGTACGTCAAGGGCGCGGTCATCGTTCTATGCCCCGAAGTGGATGCAGGTGGCAAGAAACGGCCGCGACGGTCGATAAGTCTCACGAAGGGCTAAGGGACTGGTGTCGAGCGGGCCAAAGGCCCGACCTATACCAGCCTAGGGCGAAGCCCTAGGTTTTCGATCATAAAAGATCCCAGGGCTGAAAGCCCGTACCATCCGCTTTTGGATCGGGCCTTCAGCCCTTCCTGTTTTCTTTTCCGACCCGGTTCCTGGGGCGTTGCCCCAGGCTGGTATTGGGCGCGCCTTCGGCGCTCTGGATCGTCCCCGCGACTTGGGAGATTTCCTCATTGAGCCCGGTCCTCGAGGTGAACCGACGGCGCGTCGTTTGGCTGAAGTTTTGCGTTGGGGCTCCGGTGTTTTGCACCGGTACAACCAAGTTTTGCGGTGGTACTCCAACGTTTTGCGCTGGTGCAACCGAGTTTTGCACCTGTGCGCTGGGATTTTGCGGTTGTGCACTGGCGCTGTGCACATGTGCGCTGGGATTTTGCACGGGTGCAATTCGGAAATGCACTTGTGCGCCGCGATTTTGTAGTGGTGCAATTCGGCAGTGCAGTGGTGCTCCGGCATTTTACACTTGTGCATTCCGTCAATGCACTTGTGCGCTGGCGTTTTGCACAGATGCATTTTTCCAGCGCACCTGTGCATTGGAACTTTGTACTGGTGCCCGGACGCTGCGCACGGGTGCAAAGTTCCGGTGACCATCTTCCCGCGGACCGCGCACCGCTGCCCGCTCCCGGCGTTTCGGTTTCGGGCGTCGGCGCACAGAGGCCGGAAACCAAGGGACTGGGGCCAAGATCCAGAGATGCCGTCCCAGGAGTCCGCGCGTCGCGACCCGGCGGAGCCGCACGAGGTCGGTGAATGGCCGCACCTGATCTTGGAGCGCCTAAAGCCGTGGAGTCAAGGGAAGCGGAGGGGCGCTTGCTCCCGCCTCTTCCAATCCTTTAAGCTTCAAACGTCTCGACAACCGGAAAGGCGGCTTAAGCCATGGCTACCGCAGAGTCTTCTCCTCGTTCGCTCGCAGGGCGGCATGCCCTGGTGACCGGGGCTTCGCGCGGTATCGGCGCGGCGATCTCCAAGGCTCTGGCGGGGGAGGGGGCGCGGGTCACGCTGCTCGGCCGGGACGAGGCTGCCCTTCGGGCGGAGGTTGAAGCGGGCACTGGCGAGGGCTACGTCACTGCGGATGTGACGGACGCCGCGGCGCTCTTGGGCGCTCTTTCCCAGGCGGTTTCCGCGCGGGGGGCGATCGAGATCCTGGTCAACAATGCCGGGTCGGCTTCGACCGCGCCGTTCTTGAAGACGGACGCGGCGACGTTTCAGCGGATGTTCGAGGTGCATGTGCTCGCCGCCGTTCATACCTCGAAGTTCGTGCTGCCCGGGATGCTCGCCGCGGGGTTTGGGCGGATCGTGAATGTCGGCTCGACCGCTTCTCTCAAAGGCGCCCGCTACATCGCGGCGTATGCGGCGGCCAAGCATGGGCTGCTCGGGTTGACGCGCTCTTTGGCTCTCGAAACCGCGAAGACGGGCGTGACGGTGAACGCCGTCTGCCCCGGGTATACCGAAACCGACATGGTGCGCGGCAGCCTAGAGAAGACGATGAACAAGACCGGCCGGCCCTACGACGAGCTGCTTGGCGAGATCTTGGCGGACAACCCGCTGGGGCGGTTGGTGAAGCCCTATGAGGTTGCCGCCGCCGTGGTTTGGTTGTGCGGCGACGCGGCGGCTTCGGTCACCGGCCAAGGGATCGCGATCGACGGCGGGGAGACCGCCGGGCGGTGAGTGCGATCTCCTCGCCGGACGCCGAGACCCGGCTCGACCAGGCGCCCGCGGCGGATCATCCGGAGCTGCGGCTTTGGCTTCGCCTGTTCACCTGCTCGACGTTGGTCGAGACCACGATCCGCCGCCGGTTGCGGGCGGAGTTCGGCGAGACGCTGCCGCGGTTCGATCTGCTCGCCCAGCTCGCGAAAGTGCCCGCGGGGCTCACGCTCTCCGAGCTGTCGAAGCGGATGATGGTCTCCAACGGCAACCTGACCGCGTTGGTCGAACGGCTGGTCGAGGCGGGCTGGATCGAGCGGCAGACTTCCACCACCGACCGCCGCGCGCAGGTCGCCCGGCTGACGCCTGCCGGGCGCGGCGCGTTTCGCAAGATGGCCGCCGCGCACGAGCGTTGGGTCGTCGAGATGACCGGCGGCCTCGCACCGCACGAAACCGAGCAGCTGATGGGCCTGCTCGCCAAATGGAAAGCCTCGGCGCGCCGCGCCTTAGAAGGGGAGACCGCCGCATGAGCAGACCCGCCAACCGCGTGACCCTACCGCTCTCCGACTACCGATCGGAGCACTTCCGTTTCGCGGTCGAGGATCGTGTCGCCACCATCACGCTCGACCGGCCGGAGCGGAAGAATCCGCTGACGTTCGGCAGCTACGACGAGCTGGCCGAGCTGTTCCGCGCCGCGGGAAAGGACCAGCAAGGCGTCCGGGCGTTCGTGCTCGTCGGTTCGGGCGGCAACTTCTGCTCGGGGGGCGATGTCCACGACATCATCGGCCCGCTGGTCGAGATGGATACGGTCGGCCTGCTCGAATTCACCAAGAAGACCGGCGAGCTGGTCAAATCGATGCGCGCCTGCCCACAGCCGATCGTGGCGGCGATCGACGGCATCTGCGCCGGGGCCGGGGCGATCCTTGCGATGGCCTCCGATCTGCGCTTCGGTACCGCGCGCACCAAGGTGGCCTTCCTGTTCAACAAAGTGGGGCTCGGCGGCTGCGACATGGGCGCTTGCGCGATGCTGCCGCGGATCATCGGCCAGGGGCGCGCCTCCGAGCTGCTCTACACCGGCCGGCCGCTCCCTGGCGAAGAGGGGGAGCGCTGGGGCTTCTTCAATCGGCTGGTCGAGCCCGACGAGCTCCTCGCGGCGGCTCAGGCCCAAGCCCACGAGCTCGCCCACGGGCCGACGTTCGCCCACGCGATGACCAAGCGGATGCTTCAGGTCGAGTGGGCGATGTCGGTGGACGACGCGATCGAATCCGAAGCGGTGGCCCAGGCGCTGTGCATGACGACCGAAGATTTCGCCCGCGCGTTCCGGGCGTTCGCGGCCAAACAGAAGCCGGTGTTCGAGGGGAACTGAACCGTGCCCGTCACCCCCGATCGCTCCTTCCTCGCCTGGCCGTTTTTTGCCCCTGCGCACCGGGCGTGGGCGGACGACCTCGCCGTCTGGGCCGAATCGGAGCTGCCCGCCCTGGTCGATCACGGGGATGTGGATTCCTCGTGCCGCCGGTTGGTGGGTGCGCTCGGCGCGGCAGGCTGGCTGCGCGCGACCGTGCCGGGCGAACAGGGCTACGACGTGCGCAGGCTCTGCCTCGCACGCGAAACGCTCGCCTACGCCCAAGGGCTCGCTGATTTCGCGTTCGCGATGCAGGGCTTGGGCAGCGGGCCGATCGCATTGTTCGGGTCGGTCGAGACGAAGGCGCGCTTCCTGCCGCGGGTCGCGGCCGGCGAAGCGATCGCGGCGTTTGCGCTTTCGGAGCCGGACGCAGGTTCCGACGCCGCGGCGATCGCCACCACCGCCGCGCCAGACGGCCCGGCGCATGTTCGGCTGGACGGCACGAAGACCTGGATCAGCAACGGCGGCATTGCCGATTTCTATGTGGTCTTCGCGCGCACCGGCGAGGCGCCTGGAGCCAAAGGGGTTTCGGCGTTCGTGGTCGATGCCGACACCCCCGGCCTCGAAATCGTCGAGCGGATCGAGGTGATCGCGCCGCACCCGCTCGCCACCCTCCGGTTCGACGGCTGTCGGGTTCCGCTCGGCAACCGCCTCGGCGGGCCGGGCGAAGGGTTCAAGGTCGCGATGGCGACGCTCGACGTGTTCCGCTCGACCGTCGGTGCCGCGGCGCTCGGCCTCGCCCGGCGCGCGCTCGACGAGGCGCTCGATCGGGCCGCAACCCGGCAGCTGTTCGGCGCGCCGCTCGCCGATCTGCAGCTCACCCAAGCCGCGCTCGCCGACATGGTAACCGACGTTGATGCCTCGGCTCTTCTGGTCTACCGCGCGGCCTGGACCAAAGACCAGGGGGCGGCGCGGGTGACGCGCGAGGCGGCGATGGCGAAGATGTTTGCCACGGAAGCGGCGCAGCGGGTGATCGACCGCGCGGTTCAGATCTTTGGTGGCCTGGGGGTCAAGAAGGGCACGAAAGTGGAGCAGCTCTACCGCGAGATCCGCGCGCTGCGCATCTACGAAGGGGCGACCGAAGTGCAAAAAGTCGTGATCGCCCGCGAGACGTTGAGGAGCCGCACATGATCCCGATTTCGCACCCTGCGCACCCTGCGCATCCTGCGAACACCGCGCATCTCGACACCTTCGTCCGCGACCATCTGCCGACGCCTGAAAATCGACCGGATTTTCGGTTCACCCTCCCCGAGCTTCAGTATCCCGAGCGGTTGAACGCCGCGACCGCGTTCCTCGACTCTCACGTCGCAGCGGGGCACGGCGAGCGGCCCTGCCTGATCTCTCCCTACGAGCGCTGGAGCTATCGCGATCTGCAATCCCGAGTCGACCGACTGGCGCGCGTGCTGGTCGAGCGGCTCGGGCTGGTTCCCGGCGGGCGGGTGCTGCTTCGCGCGCCGAACACCCCCCTGCTTGCCGCGGCGCACCTCGCGATCTGGAAGGCGGGCGGGGTCGTCGTCGCGACCATGCCGCTCCTGCGCGCCAAGGAGCTTGCCTTCCTGATCGGAAAGGCGCGCATCGCGCTCGCACTGTGCGACGGGCGGCTGCTCGGGGAGCTCGAAAAAGCTCGCGAGGTGGCCCCCCTCCTCAAGCGGATCGTCCCGTTCGGCCACGGTACCGCCGATTCTGCGCGGGAGTTGGAAAACCTGATGGCGGAGGTCTCGGGCGAGCCGTTTGCCCCATGCGACACGGCTTCAGAGGACCCCTGCTTGATCGGCTTCACCTCGGGCACCACGGGCGAACCCAAAGGAACGGTTCACAACCATCGCGACCTGCTCGCGACCTGTGACAGCTACGGGAAATACGTGCTGCGCGCGAACGAAAACGACCTCTTCGTCGGCTCGCCGCCGCTCGCGTTCACCTTCGGGCTCGGAGGCCTCCTGCTCTTTCCGCTCCGGGTGGGTGCCGCCACCCTGCTGCTCGAACGGGCGACCCCCGACGAGCTGCTCGCGGCGATCGCCCGGCACCGCGCGACGATCTGCTTCACCGCGCCGACCGCCTACCGAGGAATGCTGGGCAAGCTTGCCGAGCACGACATCTCGTCGCTCCGCCTCGGCGTCTCGGCCGGCGAAACACTCCCTAAGGCAATCTGGGAGGCTTGGCGCGCGGCGACCGGAATCGAGCTGATGGACGGCATCGGTGCGACCGAAATGCTCCACATCTTCATCGGCTCTCCTCAGGGTGAAATCCGCCCCGGTGCCACCGGTCGGGTGGTGCCGGGCTACGAGGCGAAAGTGGTGGACGAAGCGGGAGAGGAGGTCCCGCCCGGAAGCGTCGGCCGCCTCGCCGTGCGCGGCCCGACCGGTTGCCGCTATCTGGCGGATGAACGGCAGAGCGCCTACGTTCGTGGCGGCTGGAACTTCACCGGCGATTCCTACTCGCAGGACGCGGACGGCTACTTCTGGTACCAGGCGCGCTCGGACGACATGATCGTCTCGTCCGGCTACAACATCGCGGGACCGGAGGTGGAGGCGGCTCTGCTCACCCATCCGGCCGTCGCCGAGTGCGGCGTGGTCGGCGCGCCCGATCCGGAACGCGGCCAGATCGTCAAGGCGTATGTCGTTTTGCGCCCCGGACAGGCGGGAGACGCCGACCTGACCCGCGCAATCCAGGACTATGTGAAGGCGGAGATCGCCCCCTACAAATACCCGCGCGCCGTGGTGTTCGTGGACGCCCTGCCGCGCACCGAAAACGGCAAGCTCCAACGCTTTCGTCTGCGCGAGATGGCGCGGGCCGAGGGGAATCCCGGATGAGCGACCGCCAAGCGCTGCTGCCGCCCGGCTGGCCGCCGCCCAAAGGTTACGCGAACGGCATGGCCGCGAGCGGCCGGTTCGTGGTCACCGGAGGGTTGATCGGCTGGGACGAGCGGGAGGCTTTCGCCGACGGCTTTCTCGCCCAAGCGCGCCAGGCGCTCTTGAACCTGCGCGCCGTGCTCGCCGCCGGGGGCGCCGAACCATGGCATCTGGTGCGGCTCAATTGGTACGTCGTGGAGATGGACGAGTACCTCGCGAACCGCAAGCCGCTTGGGCTCATCTATCGCGAGATCTTGGGGAAGAACTTCCCCGCGATGGCCGTGATGCAGATCGTCCGCCTGGTCGAGCCCGCGGCGCGGTTGGAGATCGAGGGGACGGCGATCGTTCCGGAGCCGCCCGAGTCTTCGGAGCCGGGCGCATGAAGATCACCATCCTCGGCGGCGGCCCGGGCGGGCTCTACTTCGCGTTGCTGACCAAGAAGGTGCGCCCCGATTGGACGATCGAGCTGTTCGAGCAGAACCAGGCCGACGACACGTTCGGCTTCGGCGTCGTCTTTTCGGACGAAACGCTCGACGAGTTCCTCTGGCGCGATCCGGAATCGTTCGCCCGCATCCGCGACGCGTTCGCCTACTGGGACGACGTGGCGATCCACTATAAAGGGCACGAAATCCGCTGCGTCGGCAATGGCTTCGCGGGGATCTCGCGGATGCGCCTGCTCGGCATTCTCCAGGAGCGCTGCCGCGAGGTGAGCGTGGCGCTCCACTTCGGCGCGCGGATCGATCCCCAAGAGATTGAAACCCGCTTCGCGGATTCGGACCTGATCCTCGCGGCCGACGGCATCAATTCTCCCGTCCGCGAGCACTTCCGCGCGGCGTTCGAGCCGACCGTGGCTTGGAAAGCGAACCGTTTCTGCTGGATGGGCTCGACCCGGCCGATGGGTGAGTTCAACTATTTCTTTCGCGAGACCGAGCACGGCATCGTCTGCGCCCACACCTATCAGTACGAGCGGAGAGAGACCTGCCGCTCGACTTGGATCTTCGAGATGGACGAGGCCTGCTGGCGTGGCCACGGTTTCGAGCGCCAAGATGAAGAGCAGAGCCGCGCGGTACTCGAACGGATGTATACGCAAGAGCTCGGCGGGCATCCGCTGCTGCTCAACCGTTCGCAATGGCGCTGTTTTCCGCGCGTCTCGTGCAAGAGGTGGAGCCACGGTAAGATCGTTCTCTTGGGCGACGCCAAGGCCTCCGCGCATTATTCGGTCGGCTCGGGAACGAAGCTCGCGATGGAGTGCGCGATCGCTCTGTCCGAAGCGGTCCTCGCCCGTGGCGAATCGGACGTAGCGCTGGCGTTTGCCGAATACGAAGCGGCGCGGCGCGTGCCCTGCGAAGTGATCCAACACAACGCGGATGTCTCGCTCGCCTGGTTCGAGCACATGGGGCGTTCGTGGGACATGGAGCCGATGCAATTCGCCGCGGTCGTGATGTGTCGCGCCAAGTCGGTCACCTACGACAATCTGATCCTGCGCGACCCCTCATTCGTGGAACGGGTCGATACCGAGTGGTACGAACGGGCGTTTCGGGAAACCGGCTACGATGCGCGCAAGAGCCGGCCGACGCCGATGTTCACGAAGTTCCGCCTGCGCGGCATGGAGCTCGCCAATCGGGTGGTCATGTCGCCGATGGCGCAATATTCGGCGGTCGACGGCGACCTCACCGATTGGCATTTCGTGCACTATTCGTCCCACGCGCTCGGCGGCATGGCGTTGATCTTCACCGAGATGACCTGCCCATCGCCCGAGGCGCGGATCAGCCTCGGCTGCACGGGGCTCTGGAGCGACGCGCAGGAGGCGCAGTGGCGACGGATCATCGAGTTCGTGCATGGCCATTCGCCCGCGAAGATCGCGCTCCAGCTCGGCCACTCCGGGCGGAAGGGTTCGACCCAGCTCGGTTGGGAAGAGGCGGACGTGCCGATCGCCGATCCCGATTCCAATTGGCCCGTGGTCTCCGCATCGCCGATTCCCTACTTTCCGGGGGTCTCTTCAATACCGATCGAGTTCGACCGGGCGGGGATGGACCTGATTCGCGATCAGTTCGCCGCGGCGACCGTGCGCGGCGCCCGCGCCGGGTTCGATCATCTGGAGCTGCACTGCGCGCACGGCTACCTGTTCGCTTCGTTCCTCTCGCCGCTCACCAACCGGCGCGGCGACGGGTACGGCGGTTCGATCGAGAACCGGCTGCGCTTTCCGCTCGAAGTGTTCCGCGCGATGCGCGCCGCCTGGCCCGAAGAGCGGCCGATGTCGGTGCGCATCTCGGCCTCGGATTGGCAGAAAGGGGGAATCACCGAAGACGACACCTTCGCGATCGCCGAGGCGTTCCGCGACGCGGGTTGCGATCTGATCGACGTCTCCGCCGGCCAGACCGTGCCAGACCAAAAACCGATCTACGGCCGGATGTTTCAAGCCCAATTCGCCGAGGCGATCAAGAACGTCTCGAAGATGGCCACGATGGCGGTCGGCGCGATCACCGAACCGGCGCAGGTCAATACGATCCTCCACACCCGCCGCGCCGACCTGGTCGCGCTCGCCCGGCCGCACCTCTGGAACCCGATGTTCGCCAACCAGGCCGCGGCCTGGTACGGCGCCCGCACGGGAACCTGGCCCCCGCAGTACCAGAGCGGCAGGGACCAAGCCTTCCGCGAGCTGGCCAAAGCGCGCGCCGACAAGCTCGCGCTCCAAAGGAAAGCGCGCCCGGCCCGACATCTCGAGGCTTCGGGTGACTTGGGGGGAGGGGGGGCTGCGGCGGACGCGGAATTGACAACTTCCCCGAGCGCCCCCTAGAATCCGCGCTCCGGTGCGCTCCCCGTGCGCCGTGGACGCGATTCATTTTCCTCGGTAGCTCAATGGTAGAGCGTTCGGCTGTTAACCGAAATGTTGGGGGTTCAAATCCCTCCCGAGGAGCCAACCCTCATGATCCGTAGCTCCCGTCGCCGAATCCCGTTCACCATTCTTCTCCTTCTTCTCGCCCAGCCCGCTTTTTCTGCCGAGCCCGGCGCCGACCTGGTCGGTGCGCGCAAGGTGTTCGACGCGAATCTCGAAGCGATCCGGAAGCAGGACAGAGCCGCCTACCTCGCCTGCTACTTGCCGGAGGAGGGCTTCGCCCGCACCGGGCCGGACGGCATGACGGTCGGATTCACTGATTTTGCCGCGGGTGTCGGCACCGGTTGGCCGGACTCGATCGAAGCCGAGGACATGCGCCTCACTCCGGTCCGTCCCGGTCTCGTCTACGGCACCTACCGCTATCGCGTGCGCTATGGCGCGGTCGAGCAGTCGGGGCTCTCCGAGCGCTTCTTCCTCGCCACCCCTGCGGGCTGGAAGATCGCCGTCTCCACCGCGTTCCAGGCGCTCCCTGGAGTACCTCCGCCGCCCAAGGCACTCGTCGGCGCGACCCTGATCGATGGCACCGGCGCGCTCCCGGTGCCCAACTCCGTGGTCGTCGTGCGCGAGGGAAAGATCGATTGCGCCGGATCGCGCGCGGCCTGCCCGGTGCCCTTGGGCGTCGACGTGCTCGACCTTTCGGGCCAGTGGCTCACTCCGGGTTTGATCGATGCTCACGTCCATTTCTCCCAGACCGGCTGGGCCGACGGTCGCCCGGATGCGCTCGATGTGCGCGACCGCCACTCCTACGAAGAGACGATCGCCGACCTCGCGGCCCATCCGGAGCGTTTCTTCCGTTCGCAGCTCTGCTCCGGTGTCACCTCCGTATTCGATGTCGGCGGTTTTCCCTGGACGCTCGACCTGCCCGCCGTCGCAGAGGACGACACGCTCGCTCCGAGGGTGGTCGCCGCCGGTCCGTTGCTCACCACGATCGACCATTGGCTGAACCTGCCCGGCGAGAAGCAGATGATCTACTTGAAGGACACAGGAGCCGCCCGAGACGGCGTGCGCTGGCTCGCCGCGCGCGGCGCAATGGCGGTCAAGGTCTGGTTCATCGTGGACGAGGAGCAGCCGTTCGAGAAACTGGCGGACATCGTCCGCGCCGCGGGCGACGAGGCCGCGAGGAAGAAGCTCCCCCTGATCGTCCATGCCACCGGATTGAAAGAGGCGAAGGAGGCGCTCCGGGCCGGGGCGGCCGTCCTGGTCCACGGTGTCTCCGACGTTCCTGTGGACGAAGAATTCCTCCGCCTGGCCAAAGAGCGAAACGTCGTCTACGTCCCAACGCTTACCGTCGGCGCCGGCTACCAGCGGATGTTCGAAGCGGCGCTCACCGAGAAGGCGCCCGAGATCGACGATCCGAACGGCTGTGTCGATCCGGTCACCCGCGCCCGGGTCGCCGAAACGGCGAAGGTGGCGGCCGGGCGAACCGCCGAACAGATCCGCTTGCGCTGCGAGCGCAACACGGAACGAGAAAGGATCGGTGCGGCGAACCTCAAGAAGGTGGCCGCGGCCGGGGTGACGATCGCGCTGGGCACCGACGCCGGCAATCCCCTCACCCTCCATGGCCCCTCGATCTACGCCGAGCTCGACGCGATGCAGTCGGCGGGGATGACCCCGATGGATGTGCTGATCGCCGCCACCCGCGGTGGTTCTCTCGCCCTCGGCCGCGCACCCGAGATCGGCACGATCGAAAAGGGCAAGCTCGCCGATCTGCTGGTCGTAGGTGCCGACCCGGCCGTGGCGACCCGCAATCTCGCCCGGGTGCGCTATGTCGTCCGCGGCGGAGTCGTCCGCTCGATCACCGAGTTGGTCGCGCTCGCGACGACCGCGCCTTAAGGCTTGTGGTCGTCGGTCCGAAGGGGAGCGTCGAGGGCGTCATTCGGCGCAATGGTTGACACGTCAACTATTGCTGTGCAACGATCCTTGGGTGAACGAAAGTCTCCTTCAGCTAGAGATCCGCCAGAACCGGCCGTTTCGCTCTCGATCCCAAGAAGCCATGCTCGGACTGATTCGAACGACCGACTTGATTCGCCGTACCTTCGGCCGGGTCGTGGAGGGACAGGGCATTACGCTCCAGCAATACAACGTCCTGCGCATTCTGCGCGGTGCCGGTGACGCCGGCCTGCCAACCCTCGAGATCGGCTCGCGGATGATCGAGGAATCACCCGGCATCACGCGTCTGATCGACCGACTCGAAGCGAAGGGTTGGGTGCGCCGCGAGCGCTGCCCGCACGATCGGCGTCAGGTTCTCTGCTGGATCAACCCTGCCGGGCTCGCGATGCTCGACGCGCTCGACGAGCCGATGGCGGAGGCCGACGATCGCGCTCTTTCCATGCTTTCCGCCGACGACAAGAGCCACTTGATTCGGCTGCTCGATGCGATCCGCGCCGGCAGTCGGTGAACCCCCCCATCACCCATCACCACCGTCATGACTCATAACGAAAGAAGGAGATGGACATGAAGAAGCTACTTGCCGCCGCCGCGCTTTCCCTCCTCGCTGTCGCATTGCCTACAGTCGCCCGGGCCGCCGACACGTACAACGTCGACAAGGGGCACTCGGAAGTGAGCTTCAAGGTCAAGCACCTGCTCGGCAAAGTCCCAGGGCGGTTCAACGACTTTTCGGGCACGATCGTGTTCGATCCCGCCAAGCCCGAGACCTCTTCGGTCGAATTCGCGATCAAGGCGACCAGCATCGACACCGCCAACGGAGATCGCGACGGCCACCTTCGCTCAGCCGACTTCTTCGACGTCGAGAAGTTCCCCGAGATCACCTTCAAGAGCAGCAAGGTGAAGCCCGCCGGCAAGGACAAGTACGACGTCACCGGCACGCTGACCCTGCACGGCGTGTCCAAGGAAGTGACGCTGCCGGTCAGCTTCGGCGGCGTGATGACCGCGAAGGGCCGTGACGGCAAGGAATCGCTCAAGTCGGGCTTCGAGACGCAGGTCACGCTGAACCGCAAGGACTACGGCATCGTGTGGAACACGGTGCTCGATTCGGGCGGCACGGTGCTCGGCGACGACGTCAGCGTGCAGATCCAGATCGAGGCCACCAAACCCAAGTAGGAGGCTAGACTCGGGGCCGCTCGAAAGGACGGCCCCATGTTCGGCTTCACCCTCGCCGCGCTTCTGTCGCTGGCGCAGGCTCGCCCGAGTCCCGCGCCGGCGGCGGCACCTGCCGCCGCCAACCGCCTGGAAGTTCCCTACGAGATGGTGCGGCTGCGCAACGGCCTGACCGTGATCCTCCACGAGGACCGCTCGGCGCCGATCGTCACCGTCAACGCCTGGTACCACGTCGGCTCCGGCCGCGAGCGTCCGGGTCGCACCGGCTTCGCGCACCTCTTCGAGCACTTGATGTTCGAGGGCTCGAAGAACGTCCCGGAAGGCGCCTTCGACCGCTGGCTGGAAGCGGCGGGCGGCAACAACAACGGCTCCACCAACAACGATCGCACCAACTACTTCGAGGACGCGCCCGCCAACGCGCTGGAGCTTCCGCTGTTCCTGGAGTCCGACCGGATGGCGTTCCTGCCGCAGGCGATGACGCAAGCGAAGCTCGACGGCCAGCGCGACGTCGTGAAGAACGAGCGTCGCCAGTCGTACGAGAACCGGCCCTACGGTATGGCCGAGCTGAAGCTGCTCGAAGCCATGTACCCGCCGGACCATCCCTACTCGTGGCCCACGATCGGCTCGATGGCCGACCTGACCGCTGCAAAGATCGAGGATGTCACCGACTTCTTCGAGCGCTTCTACGGCCCGGGAAACGCCAGCCTGGTCGTCGCCGGCGACTTCGACGCCAAGGAGGCACGGCCGCTGGTGGAGAAGTGGTTCGACGAGGTACCGATGCGCGCGGCCGTAGACCCGATCGCGCCGCGGCCGGTGGTGCTGCGCGAGGAGAAGCGGCTGATTCTCGAGGACAAGGTGCAGCTCCCGCGGCTGTACATCCAGTGGCCGACGCCGCCCTACCTCTCCCCCACCGACGGCGCGCTCGACGCGCTCGCTGCGGTGCTCGCCCAGGGCAAGAACTCGCGGCTCTACAAGCGCCTGGTCTACGAGTTGGAAGTGGCCCAGGACGTCGAGGCGACCCAGGATTCCGGGGCTCTCGTGTCCACCTTCGGGATCACGGTGACGGCGCGCTCCGGCAGCAAGCTCGAGACGCTGCGCGCGATGGTCGACGAGGAGATCGCCAAGCTGCGCGAGCGTCCGCCTACGCCGCGCGAGCTGGAGCGGTTTCGAAACCAGACGGAGGCGCGCTTCTACGATCGGCTCGAGCGCGTGGGCGGCTTTGGCGGCAAGGCCGACCAGATGAACCGGTATCTGTTCGCCACCGGCAACCCGGACTATTTCGAGGAAGACCTGGCGCGCTACCGGGCGCTCTCGCCAAAGGACGTGCAAGCCGCCGCGCTCCGCTTCCTCGGCCGCGAGCGCGTGGTGCTGTCGGTAGTCCCCGAAGGGCGGCGCGAGCTGGCGGTTCCGGAGAACGCCAAATGAGCACCCGAGCCACGCTGGCTTCCGTCCTGGTCGCCGCTTTCGCCGCCGGGGCGCAGGCGGCGCCGGCCGATCGCAGCAAGCCACCGGCCGTCGGTTCGCCCAAGGCGCTCCGGCTCCCGCCCGCCCAGAAGCTCGCGCTCACCAACGGCCTGCCGGTGATCCTGTTCGAGATGCGCGAGGTGCCGGCGATCGAGATGCAGCTCGTGGTCAAGGCCGGCGCGGGCAGCGACCCGCTGAACCGCACCGGGCTGGCAGCGATGACGGCCGATCTGCTCGACGAGGCCAGCGGCGCGCGCGACGCGCTGGCGATCGCGGACGCGCTCGAGCTGCTCGGCGCCGAGCTGCGCACGGGCTGCAGCTGGGACGCGACGACCGTGCAGCTGCACGTGCCGGCGGCGCGCTTCGCAGCGGCGCTCGCGACCTTCAGCGACGTCGCGATGCGGCCGGCGTTCCGGCAAAAGGACCTGGATCGCGTGCGTCGCGAGACGCTGACCGATCTGCTGCAGGCCCGCGACGACCCGCGACGGATCGCCAGCCACGCGCTCAACCGCGCGGTCTTCGGAGACGGACACCGCTACGGCCTGCCGCTGCGCGGCGACGCGGCCTCGGTTGTCGCGCTCCGCATCGGCGACCTGCGCAACTTCCACAACAAGCATTTCCGGCCCGAGAACGCCGCGCTGATCGTCGTCGGCGCGACCGACGCGGCGACGCTCCTGCCGCTCCTGGAGAAGGCGTTCGGGACCTGGCAAAAGGGCGGCACGCCGGCGCCCCAGCCCGGCGACGCCGCGCAGACCGCGGGCCGCCAAGTGTGGATCGTGGACCGCCCCGGCTCCGCCCAGTCCGCGATCCGCGTCGGACGCGTCGGTCCGAGCCGCGCGACGCCCGACTACCACGCGCTCGAGGTGCTGAACACGCTGCTCGGCGGCTCGTTCACTTCGCGGCTCAACGACAACCTGCGCGAGCAGCACGGCTACTCGTACGGCGCCAGCTCGCGCTTCGACTACCGCCGCGCGGTGGGCCTGTTCGTCGCGACTTCCGACGTCTTCACGCCAGTCACCGCCGACGCGTTGCGCGAGTTCATGAGCGAGCTGGTGAGGATTCGCACGCCCGCGAAGAAGGAAGAGGTCGAGCGGGCGCGCGGCTATCTCGCCGCCAGCTATGCGCAGGATTTCGAGACCACGCGCCAGATCGCGTCGAAGCTCGCCGAGCAGTTCGCCTTGGGGCTGCTCGACGACGAGTTCGCGAGCTTCGTGCCGAAGGTGATGAACGTCGACGCCAAGCTGGTGCAGAGAGCGGCCGGCCTGAGCATCGATCCCGGCAACCTGGCGATCGTGATCGTGGGCGATCGCGCCAAGATCGAGAAGGCCGTCCAGGCGCTCGACCTGGGTCCGATCAACGCGCTGACCGTCGAGCAGGTGATGGGCCCGGCGCCGAAGATCGACGGGCCAGCCAAGCCGGAAGGCGATTGATGCGGCGCGCGCTGCTGGTCTCGCCGGGCGGGGATCGGCTGGCTCTGGTGGGGTCCCCCTGACCGCGGAATAAGCTCGCCGGCTCGCCTGTACTGGGAGTGGAGGCGAGCATGAGCAAGACCGTGGCCGTACCCCTACTTTCCCTTGCACTTCTGGGCTGCGCGGGCCCCGCGGCAGGCGATTCCTTCTCCTCGACGCGCGGCTCGCTGGTCGGCGTTTCGGTGAGCGTTTCCGGCACGAGCTCGCCGCTCTACCCGGCCCGTGACGGCTCCGGCCGCTACTACTTCGAGGCGCGTCCCGATTGCACCTACGAGGTCCGTGTCGACAACCGATCCGGTGAGCGGCTGGGCGTCGCGCTCAACGTGGACGGCCTGAACGCGATCAGCGGCATCGCGGCGGCGCGCGCGGGTGATCCGGGCCGGATGTACATCCTGGGACCCTGGGAGACGACGACCGTGCGCGGCTGGCGCAGCTCGCTCGAGGACGTCCGCCGCTTCACGTTCGTGGACGAACGCGCGTCGTACGCGGCGCGCAGCGGCCAGGCCAACTCGAAGCTCGGCTGGATCGAAGTGTCGGTCTTCCGCGAGCGGCGCCCGATCGTCGTGCGGCGGCCCGAGAAGCTGGCTGAGCCGCAGCCCTGCTGCAGCGGCTTCGATGGTCCGGCTCCGGCGGCCCCGCCGGCGTCGGCCGCGCCCTACGCCGAGTCCCGCGAGCGAGACGCGAACAAGGACGCCGTCGGCGCCGTCGAACAGCCGAAGGCGGAAGCGTCCGGGCGGCGGTCGTATCCCGGAACCGGCTGGGGCGCGCGCGAGTGGGATCGCGCGGTCGTGGTCGCGTTCGATCCGGAGCCCGTCCC
>JANNIH010000126.1:0-24000 GCA_031404815.1 Holophagales bacterium
CAACATTAATATTAATTTTGAAATTACTCAATGCTGAATTAATATCTTTTTCCTTAGTTATGCTTAACGTGTTTGCATAAACTTTATGAAACATTTCACCCACGCAAAATATCCCATCCTTATTACAAACCATTGGATAAAATGGATCTGTTGTTGCATAATCAATAACACTATCATTAATTTGCACAAACTGAGGATTTTGATAAATTATCTGAAGGAACTCACTTTCGCTACAAGCTTCTGAAACCTAACAAGCCCTGCGGCAGCGAACCGTTCTCGCCCGGTGCGAGGGTGAGTTCGAGTTCGCCCGTGGCGGTTTCGAGATCCAGGACCAAAGGACCGCTCGAGGGCACCGACCGGCGCGACAGAGATATGCCGTGTCCCGGTGCGCTCGCCAGGATATCGACCGTGCGGGAACCGCCCGAGATCGCGATCTCGAACAAGCCCTCCGGTCCGCTGATCGCCCGCACCATCGCACCCATTCCGGCTTGGTCGAGAGCGGGCCAAAGGAAGACCTCGGCGCCGGGGAGCGGGCCGCGGGCCGAGCGGACGATGCCATGGATGACCGTTCGGCCGCGCACGACGAGCGTCACCTCGGGTGTCGAGTGCTCCTCGTCGAGAGAAACCTCCTGCGCCTCGCTGGTTCGCTCTTCCGATTCGGCCTGAACCATGATCAACCCTGCCGGCAGGCCGCGAATTCGGAACCGCCCGTCGTTCTCGGTCCGGGCGAAGCTTGGCCGGCGACCGACGAACAGGTTGAGCGTGGCGGCCACGCCCTGGCCCGCTTCGTCGACCACCCGGCCCTCCAGGCGAGTGTCCGGGACCTGGATCTCGACCCACGCCGTCGATCGCCCCGGCCGGCGGCGAACCGTCACCGGAGTGAGCGTGAGCCGATCGAGCCCCGCGCTTCTCTCTTCGACCTGGATCTCCCACTCGCCTTCGCTTGGCAGGATGCCGACGAATTCGCCCTTCTCGTCCGGATCGAAACGCACCCGGCGCGAGCCGCGGACGCCGCCGAACCAGAGCGTGCCCCGAAACGGCTCTTTCCCCTGGAGGGCGAGTCCCTCGACCGCGATGACGGCGACCTCGACTGCTGCGATCTGATCGCCGCCTTCGATCTTGATCGGCTGGTCGGCCCAATAGCCCTCTTGGTCGCCGAGGACGCGGAGGTGCCAACGCCCCGGCGGTAGCCCCCGTTGACGCCATGCGCCCGAGTCATCGGCGACCCCTTTTCGGGTGCTGCCGGCCACGCTGTCGAGTTGCAAACGCCAAGGGCGGTCGAACGGGTCGAGCGTCGGGTCCAACTGAACGGTGAGCGTCGCCAGGGGGCTTAAGGTGAGGGGGCGAGAGAGTTCAGTTCCGAGCCCTTCGCGAACGACGATCGAGTCCTCCGTCAGGGCGAAGTCCTTGTGCTCCGCCCGCACGGTATAGGTGCCCGGGGGGACGCCGGTGAACTGGAAGAACTCTTGCTCGTTGGGCTGCGTTTCGAGCGCCAGGCCGGCAAGGCGTCGGGCGGAATCTGTGCGATCGGGGATCGATGGGGTCGGCAGGGCCAGGCGTACGCGGCACCCCTTGGGCAAGGGCTCGCCCGTCAGAAGCTCGACTCTTCCGCCGACCCGGCCGGATGCCTCGCCGGTCGGCGGAATGGGCGAATTTCCCGGTGCGGCGAGTGCAGCGGCAAGGACGAAGAGGGCGAGGAAGCGCATTGGGGTTTTAGGGTTAGTTGCGGCATCTCATTCTGACTTACCCCGGGTGCTGAAGCAATAGCAGTGGTTCGAGCGGATTTGCGCGGACCCAACCCCCCTCCCCCGCCCCCCGCCCTGCTATCATTCTCCGGTTCCGCCGAAGCCCGTCCTACGGGTCGACCGGGCCGCAAACCCGTTGGACTTCATAGCCGTCGTGGCCGAGGCACCTTTACGAGGCGAAAACTCCCGTATGACGATGCTCGCGAGCGGCACGATGGTCGGCCGCTACAAGATCGACAAGTTCTTGGGTGCCGGGGCGATGGGAGAGGTCTACCTGGCCGACGATCCGCACATCGATCGCAAGCTGGCGATCAAGACGGTTCGCCTCACCGGGCGGGAATCCGACGTCGAGGACCGCAAGAAGCGGCTGCTGCGCGAGGCGCGGGCGGCGGGCCGGATGCTCCATCCGAACATCGTCACCCTGTTCGATGCCGGCGAGGCCGAGGGGCTGGTCTTCTTGGCGTTCGAGTACGTCCAAGGGGCGGACCTCGCAAACCGGTTGGAGTCCGGGCCGGCGTTGTCGCTCTCGGACGTCCTGCGCTGGACGCGCCAGACCGCCGAGGCGCTGGCCTACGCCCACGATCACGATGTCGTCCATCGCGACGTCAAGCCGAGCAACATCCTGATCGACGCCCATGAGCAGGTGAAGGTCACCGACTTCGGGATCGCCAAGATGGGGGGCCAGAGCACCGAACTGACGATCGCCGGCTCGGTCATGGGGAGCCCGCAATACCTGTCGCCGGAGCAGATCCGCGGCGAGGACCTGGATGGCCGGAGCGATGTCTTCTCGCTCGGTGTCGTCCTCTACGAGCTGCTGTCGGGCAAGCGTCCGTTCGATGGCGAGACGCTGACCACGCTGGTCTACAAGATCCTCCATCAGGAGCCGCCGCCGGTCTCGGCGCTGCGCGCGGTGCCCGAACGGCTGGAAGATCTGTTGGTGCGCATGCTGGCCAAGGACCGCGACCAACGGGTCGGCTCCGCGCGTGAGGTCGCGATGGAGCTGCGCCAAATCGAGATCGACCTGCCCGACGAAACGCTCTCCCGGATGGTCATGCCGGCGGGGACCTCCGTGCGGCCAGGAGTCGGGCGCAGCACCGCGCCGATGACCCAGCCGGCGGCAATGGGACCGGCCGTTGGATCGGCCTTGAGCACCGTGCCGTTCGTAGAGCCGGGCGCGCCGACCCTGCGCACGCCGACCCAGTCGCCCACTCCGGCGACGGCGGCTTCGACCCAGCCGCAAACTTGGATACCCCCGGTGCCCGGAGTAGCCCCTGGGACGATTCCCCCGCCACCCCCGGCTGCGCCGATCGCATTGCCTCCGGGCGTCGCCGTCGTGCCGCCGCGCAAAGTGCCGGTACCGTTGATTCTCGCCGCGGCATTCGCCGTGTTGCTGGTCGGCGTGCTCGGCGTCTGGCGGTTGGTGTCGGGGGGCAAGCCCGAGGTGCCGCAGGTGGGATTGCCGCCGAGCGAGCAGGGGGCAACCAGCGATCAAACCGGGGATGCGGCGAATCCCGACGGCGGCGAGGTCGATCCGACCGCCACGGCGTCCAAAGATCCGATGGTCTTCGAGCATCCGCCCGGTTCGCCGGTAGGGGGTCGGGTCGCCGAGCGTCCCTACGCTCCTCCCGTTACAACGTTGAGTGACCTGCCGAACGCTCAGCCGCCCGCCAACCCGATTCCCACCCGGCCGGCCCCGGTGCCCGCTCCGCCGAGCCCGGCCGAGCCGGACGACACCGAAGAGGAAGAACCGGAAGCTCCGGCGCCCACCCGCCGCAACAGCGATGCGCTCGCGACGCGCTTGAACCTCGCGCTGCGGATCGCGCCGTCCGACGCCTATGTGTTGGTCGATCGTACGGTCGTTGGCAAGGTCTCGGAATTCAGCGGTTTGCGCGGCAGTGGTGTCCTAGATGTCGACGAGGGCGAGCACACGCTCAAGTTTCGCAAGGCGGGGATGGAAGATTTGGTGATCGAGATCGATGCTTCGGGGGTTGGCACGACGGTGATTCCCGGGCGCTTGAAGGCGCTCGCGGCGCGCGATGTCGGCGCCGGCGATCTCGATATGTACCAGGTGCGCGACGGGATCACACTGCGGCTCTCCCCGCCGGAGGCGAAGGTCACGGTCGATGGATCGGCGGTGCGGCTGACCACCGGGCCGTTCGGGCGCCGGGCCGGGGTCTACATCCCGCTCGGTCCGGGGACCCATCGCGTCTCGATCTCCGCGCACGGGTACCGGCAAAAAGACCTCGGGGTCGAAGTCCGCTCGGGGGCCGAGGAAGGCCGACAGAAGATCGATGTCCAGCTCGAGCGGGAATGACCGATTGGGAGCACGCATGAGAACGAAGATCCGAGGGCGGGGCAGAAGCGGCGCGGTGGACGTGCCGCGCCTGCCTGGAACCCTCGCGCTGCACCGGCTGGAGAATGGACTGACCGTCGGCCTGCTGGCGAACCGCCAGGCGCCGGTGGTCACCTCGGCGCTCTGCTATCACGCCGGAACGCGAGACGAAGAGGCAGCCCACGGCGGGGCCGCGCATTTCCTCGAGCACATGATGTTCAAGGGCTCCGCCGCTTACGGCCCGGGCGAGATCGACCGCCGCACCCAGGCGCTCGGTGGCGCTAACAACGCGTTCACCAGCCACGACGCCACGGTCTACTACTTCAACTTCGCCGCCGATCGATGGTCCGAAGCGCTCGCGATCGAAGCCGATCGGATGGCCCATCTGGCGCTCGACCCGACCGAAACCGGTAGCGAACGGCAGGTGATCCTGGAAGAGATCGCGATGTACGACAGCGATCCGTGGGACGCCCTCGAAATGGCGACCATGGCACGTCTGTTTCCCGATCACGCCTACGGCCGGCCGGTGCTCGGCACGAAGGAGAGCCTGCTCGCGACCGGCGACGCCGATCTGCGCCGCTTCCACAGCTCGTTCTACCGCCCGGACAACGCGACGCTGATCGTGGCGGGCGATCTGGGCGACGACGCGCTCGACCGGGTGAGCGCGGCGCTCGGGAACCTGCCGGCGGGTGCTTCGCCCCATCCGGTGCTGCCCGCTGCGACTTATCCCACCGAGCTGCTGCGGCTCGATCGCGACAAGGGGGAGGTGCCGCGCCTGCTGCTCGCGCTCCCCGCTCCGGCCGCGAGCGACCCGGAGCACGCGCTCGCCCGGCTGCTCACCGATCTGCTCGCCGGAGGGCGCGCAAGCCAACTCCACCGCCGCCTGGTCGACGAGCTGGAGCTGTGCGCCTGGATCTCCGCCGACGTCTCGGACAACCTCGACCGTGGGCACTTCGCGATCACCGCCGAGCTGATCCCGGGGGTGGAGCCGGAGCGCGCGGAGGCGGCGCTGTTTGCCGAGCTCAAGCGCCGCGTCGCCACCGCGCCGAGCAAAGAGGAGCTCGACCGCGCGCGCCAGATCGCGATCGCCGATTGGGTGTTCGATCACGAGAAGGTGCACCAGCAGGCGGTCTCGGCGGCGCTCTCGGTGGCGCTGTTTACTCCCGACCATCACGAGCGGCAGCTCGCCGCAATGGCGACCGCAACACCCGAAGATCTGCTCGCGACGGCCGAGCGGTGGCTTCACCCGGAGCGGGGCGGCGTGCTCGGCTGGTCGTACGCGCGATGACCGAACCGGGGCGGGAAACGGCTGCGCACGAGCATCCGGGAGATCTCCTTCGCCATTTGGTGCGCGCCCACCCGTGGCACGGGGTGGACCTCGGGCCGGAAGCGCCCGAGCGGGTGATGGCGTACGTCGAGATCGTGCCGACCGACACGGTCAAGTACGAGCTCGACAAAGAGAGCGGAATCCTGAAGGTCGATCGCCCGCAGCAGTTTTCGAACGTCTGCCCGGCGCTCTACGGCTTCCTGCCGCGCACCTACTGCGGCGGGCGGGTGGCGGCCTCGGCGGCCGAGCGGAGCGGCAAGGTCGTCGTGGCGGGAGACGGCGATCCGCTCGACGTCTGTATCCTGACCGAGAAATCGTTCTCGCACGGCGACATCCTGCTGCGGGCGCGGCCGATCGGCGGCCTGCTGCTGCTCGATCATGGCGAGGCGGACGACAAGATCCTCGCCGTGCTCGAAGGGGATGCGGCCTACGGCCATCTGCGGGATGTCACCGAGCTTCCGCGGGCGCTGGTCGCACGGCTGGAGCACTATTTTCTTACCTATAAGCGTGCGCCGGGCGCGGATCGGGTCGAGCAAGAGATCGCCCGCGTCTATGGTCGCACCGAGGCCCACACTGTGATCGAACGGAGCCGCGAGGATTACGACGCGACCTTTCCCCATCTCGAAACCCGGCTGCTCGCCGCTTTAAAGAGCGCGCTCGAACCCCAGGCCCCCGCCCGGACCGGTCGATCGGCAGCCGGGCCGGAGGTCTCCGCTTGACCTCGCTGGTCGCTTCGTTGCCCGAGTCGTCTCCGGCCCTTCCTGCGCTGCGCCCCGGGCTCACCGTCCGCGCGCGCCGGGTGGAGGGGGCGCCGGTGGTCGCGGTTCGGGTTTGGATTCCCTCGGGCGCCCGCGCCGAGTGCGCCCCCGGCCACGCCATGCTCACCGGCCGGATGCTCGCCGAGGGGACTAGGCGGCGCGACTTCAAGCGCATCGCCGAGGAGGCCGAAAACCTCGGGATGAACCTGTCGAGCTTCGGTGGCTTCGAGGTCTACGGCATCACCGCCGATGCGCTGGCCAAAGATTGGGAGCGCGCGCTCGCCTGGGCGGCCGAGCTGACCTTAGAGTCGACCTTCCCGGCCGACCGCGCGGCGTTCGTCGCGCGCCAGATCGAAGCCGACTTGGAGAGCCTCGGCGATCAGCCCGACGTGCGCACCGCCTGGGGTTTCCTCGACCAGCTCTACGCCCCGCACCCGCGTGCCCGACCGGTTCAGGGCACGGTCGCCAGCCTCCACGCGGCGACCCCCGCCGACGCGATCGCGCACCATCACCGGGGTCTCGCCTCGGGCGTTCTGGTGGGCATCGCGGGCGCGATCGACGAAGATCAAGTGCGCGCGCGGGCCGAAGAGCTGTTCGGCAGCCTGCCCGCCTTCGCGGCGCCGGTCGTCGAGCCCGAGGCGCCCGCGGGGAGCGGAGAGAAGCACCGCGAGGTGGGCACCTCGGCCGAGGATCAAGCGCACCTCTACATGGGGCACCTCACCGTGCCGCGCGCTCATCCGGACTACGAAGCGCTGGAGCTGGTGGCCGTGGTGCTCGGCTCGGGCGCCGGGTTGACCGGCCGCATCCCCGCCCGCATTCGCGAGCGCGAGGGGCTCGCCTACACGGCGTACGCCCAGACGGTGGCCGGCTCCGGCTTCGATCCCGGCCGGCTGGTCGCCTACGTCGGCACCTCGCCCGATACGGTCGCCCAGGCGGAGCGCGGGGTGGCCGAAGAGATCGCCCGCTTGGCCGAGGGGGGAGTGACCGAGGACGAGCTCGAAGAGGCGCGCGCCTATCTGCTCGGCCGCGACCCGTTCCAACGCGAGACCGCCCGCCAGTGGGCCGAGCTGCTCTGCGAAGCGGCGCTCTACGGCTTGGCCGTCGACGATCCGACCTGGCGACTGGAACGGCTCCGCTCGATCGACCGCGACGCCGCCGAAACCGCGGCGCGTCGGCATCTGCGCTCGACGGATCTGCTGGTCACCGTAGGCCTGCCGGAGTAGCCGTCGCATGTCCGAGCCCATCCGTTCCGCTCTCTTGACGGTTGAGATCTACACCGACGGCGGCGCCGATCCGAACCCCGGCCCCGGAGGCTGGGGGGCGGTGCTGATCGACCCCGTGACGGGGAAGACGCGCGAGCTGTCGGGGGGAGAGCCGAAAGCGACCAACAACCGGATGGAGCTGACCGCGGCGATCCGCGCGCTCGAAGCGCTCAAAACCCGCTGCCGGGTCCGCCTGGTCACCGATTCGCAATACCTCCGCCGGGGGATCACCGAATGGATCGCCGGCTGGGAGGCGCGCGGCTGGAAGCGGAAGGAGGGCGAACTGTTGAACGTCGACCTCTGGCAGCGTCTGGCCGAACTCAACCGCAGCCACGAGATCCGCTGGGACTGGATCAAGGGGCACGCCGGGCACAAGCACAACGAGCGCGCCGACCAGCTCGCGACTGCGGCGATCCGCGCCCTCAAAAAGGACCGGGGGGCCGCGGCGGCGCCGCCGGTCTTGGCAGACGTCGCCGTCTATCTCCGAGTCGCCAAACCCAAAGGCCAAGGGCTCTGGGCCGCGCTGGTGATCCGCGGCGACGAGGAGAATTTCCTCTCCGACGAAGTGCCCAACGCCGGCTCGCCGAACCAGCTCGACATCTTGGGCGCCATCGCCGCGCTCGAAGGACTGCCGCCCAAAACCACCGTCGCCGTCTACACCGGCTCCGATTACCTCCGCCACGGAGCCTCCCGCTGGCTCCCCGGCTGGAGCAAGAGCGGCTGGAAGACAAAGGAAGGGGCCGCGGTCAAAAACCGCGAGCTCTGGCAGCGCCTGGAAGGGCAGATGAGGCGCCTGATCGTTCAATGGCCCGAGATCAAAGGGCGTGAGGTTCCCGAGCTGCTGGATGTGGACCGGCGGATCAAGGAGCAGGCGAAGGTTTCGTAGGGGGGCCGACGGGTATCTCGGTCCTGGGCGCGCCGCCGCGGTGTATCCTTTCGTCATGAGGTATTTCGGGTTGGCGATCTGTGAGGAAGCAGCAGTTTCCTCGGTAAGAGAATGAGCCAGGGCAATCCCATGCGCATCTTTGTGATCTGGGACTCCGCCCAGAGCGATGTTCGCATCCAGCTCCAAGCTCTGGAAAGACGCCCACCGGCGGGAACGCAGGTGATACTGCCGGATCTTGCTCGGACAGGTGGTGAGTACCTTCGAGACATCCTCCTGCCAGGATTGAGTGCCGCGGATCGGGTGCTCTTTGTCGCTCCTCGGGATGACGGGATGTGGTCCTCCTTGGCCTTCGAGCTAGGGTGGGCGGTTGGGCTCGGCAAGAAAGTGGGGCTTGAGCAAGGTGCTTCTCGTGACATTGTAAACCTCGCAGGATTCAGTTGCGAGGGTCATGAAATCAGCCTCAACAATCTGGAAGAAGCCCGAGGTTCGCTAGAGATGGAAACCTCCTGGTTCGAGATCGATCTTCCCTATTACGACTCCGCGTTGGGGGGCGATGTCGTTCTCACTCCGTCTTTCCATGGCATGGCAGTCCGCGAGGAGATCCAGGATCACCCTCAATTCTCCAACTGGTCCTTCCTATTATCTCGGCGCGGGGAACTGAATCTCAGGGCTGCAGAGGCTCACCGCCTTCTCTGGGTCGTTACCCCCCATTCCGGTCGGGAACAGCAAGGGTTTGAAAATGCACTCTGCGCCTTCAATGCGGGTCTCTTCTGCGGTATGTCTTCTCGGCGCGACGCTTCCGGTACACCTGACATTAGAGTGTTTCGGGCTACTGATGCTCCCCCGATCCGCGCGGCCCAGCGATTCGAATCGACTTTCGCTAGCTTGGGTGACCTCGCCAACCTCTTGGATACCGCATTTTCCAAGCCTCGCACGCTGACGCTTGAGCGGCTTGAGGTCCGCAACTTCAAGAACATTGGGAGCTTGGCAATCGACCTGTCGCAACCTTCGTCTCTGGCAGGCGATTGGACCTGCATCGCCGGAATCAACGGCGCGGGTAAGAGCTCGATTCTCCAAGCGATTTGCATGCTGCTGCTCGGAGATAAACTGGTGGCCGAGCTCGGTCGAGAGCGACTGAAACGCATGCTGCGCCGCGAGGGGCCTGAGCGCTTCGAGGCCGAGCTGACTCTCGTGCTGCGCGACGGCGAGCAGCTACGAACCCTGTTCCTGCCGATCAACGAGAACGGTGTCGATGGCTCGAAGCTCTACTCCCACCCCGACTACTCCTACATGCCGGAGTGTTGGGAGCGCCTTCAGAAACAGGTCCTGGTGTCGTACGGCGCGTCGCGCAACCTCTCCGAGTACAAGGATTCCCGCTACTCGAGCTTGAGCCGCCAGGTCCAGCGACAGATGACCCTGTTCGATCCGTTGGCCCAGATCGCGAGCGTCGACGTGCTGCTCGAAGGGGGGAACGGCACGACGACGGCCGTGCTCAAGACCCTGCGGCAGCTGCTCGATCGAGTCCTGCAAGGGGAGCTGGCCCCTTCCGCCGAGACCGGTAGCCGAATCTTGTTCGACGAGCGTGGCACCGCGGTCGAAGCCCTCGACCTACCCGATGGATTTCGTTCAACGGTGGCTTGGCTCGCGGACTTATGTGCCGCCTGGCACCAGACCGCTCCTCCTGAAGAGACCGAGAGCTGCGACCCGGCGAAGATTCGCGGCATCGTCCTGCTCGACGAGATCGACCTGCATCTGCATCCGCGTCTACAGCGGGGTCTGGTTCCGAGATTGCGCGAGGCTCTGCCGCTCGTGCAATTCATCGTCACCACCCACTCGCCCTTGGTGCTTTCGAGTTTCGACCGTGCCGAATTGGTGGTTCTCGATCGGGATTCCGAAGAGGGCGTGCGCGAGCTCGACCGGCAGATCATCGCCTTCTCGACCGATCAGGTCTATCAGTGGCTGATGGACACTCCCCCTCAAAGCACCGTGATCGAAGAAAAGCTCGCGCGGGGGGAGGACACCGAAGCGGCCCTCCTGCTCTACCAATCGGAAGACCGCAACGAGGCCGAGGCGAAAGTGGACATCGCCGAGCGCAAGCAGATGATCGCCGAACTGCGGCGCTCCTCGGCCAAAAGATGAGGACCCTGCGCAGGCCGCCGGTCGTTCCGCCAACCCTTCGGCCCGGCGGGAAAGGCGCCAAACAGGCCGGCCGTCACGTGGAGGCGTACGGCAAAGACAAGGCGGCACAGCTCACCTTCGCGGAGCACTGGAACGAGGCGGATGTGCGGGGCGCCCTGTTCGCCTTTCATGGCCGGGTTTGCGCTTACTGCCAGGCGCTGCTGCCGCACAACGACCCGGGCGATGTCGAACATTTTCGGCCCAAGTCGTCTTACTGGTGGCTCGCCTACACCTTCGGCAACTATCTTCTCGGCTGCAGCCTGTGCAACCGGGTCTGTAAGCGCGAGCGGTTCCCGCTGCCGGAAGGTGTCGCCGCTTGCACCTACGAAGAGCGTGGAACGTTGGGCGCCGAGACGTGCCTGCTACTCCATCCCGAGCACGATCCGGTCGAGGAGTGGCTGGAAACCGATTGGGAAAACGAGCTCTGTCCGATCCGGACGACCCCAGCGGTTGGAGTCGGTACGGCCGTGGTGCGTCGGTGTGAAGAGACAATCGCGTTCTTTCGTCTCAACCTGGACATTCGGCTGATCAAAGAGCGTTTCGAGACGGTCAATCGCGCGCTCGTCGCCCTGCGTTCGGCCTTGGCAGGTGACGCCGAGGCGGTTCGCGAGGTGAAGAGCTTGGCGAGCCGCTACCAGCCGAACGGACTGGCGGTACGACGCATGCTCGGCGAGCTGGCTCCGGCTCTCCTGCCCTCGTGGGCTGAAGATTTCGATCTCTGGATCAGCGAGCTTCTGTTGGATCTCGATCGGGTCGAGAAGGTACTTCTATTGGCGCCGAAGAACAAATCGGTGCAGAGGTTCCGAGTCGAAACCCTCTGGGCTTTGGGAGTCGCCTGGCAGCATCCGGCCCCCCCGGTTGTCTCGCAGGAGGTCGAGGCCCGCCTTCGTGCGGCCGGTTGCCTGGCCGAGATCTCGGCACTGATTGCCGGCCTCTGATCCGGTTCGTCGGGCGACAAACACTCGGGCCGCCCGTTTTGGTACCTACGCGAGGCCAAGCTCTTCGAGCGAACCCGCCGTCAGCAGGCGCTCGGCCAGAGAGCCCAGCTCTTCGGTCGAGGTGATCGCCTGCACACGCCGGATCGCTCGGCCGGAGAGGGGAGGGAAGCGCCGCTTCAGCTGTAGCAGAAGCACTTCACGCATGCCGTTCTCTTGGCCCTTTGCCAAACCACTCACCAACCCCAGCTCGACACCCCGAGCCTCGACCTTCTCTTCCCATGTAATCGGTCGCATCTTTGCCTCCGGTCCGGCTTCCGCTGCGCGTAGCTTCGCATACTCAACCGCAGAGCCGCCATCCAATTCTAAATACGTTGCCACCCCGTTGAACAGCCGGAATCGCTCTCTTTCGTCGAGCCCTCCGCGCCACCCTGCCAGAATGGGGCGAAGATCGAGACTCTACGATCGAGCGGAGCCCTTCCGTCCCACCACCAACACATTCGCGTACGGTGTCCCCTCGCTCAGCGGTGCGGTCTCCGTCGCGAGGCCGCGCGCTTCGAGCAGCCGACGCCAATCCTGGGCGCTGCGGTAATGGAAGCGCTGGCGGAAGTCGCCGCGGGCGAGCGCCGCCACGCGCTCTTGGATGCGGGTCGCCCAAAAACGCCCGCCGCCGTTCGCGTCCGCATCGCGAAGCAGGAAGACGCCGCCGGGTTCGAGGGCGCTCGCCACGCGATCGAGCAAACTCTCTTGGGCTTCCGCCGGCAGGTAATGCAGAACGTCGAGCAGCAGCGCCACCCGGCAGCGAGGGAGCGCCGCGGTCGCCAGATCCTCGGTGAAGATCTCTGCTTCTCCACCGAGCGCCTTCTTCGCCTGCGCCGCGATTTTCGACCGCCCCTCGAAGCCGATCAACCGCAGCCCGCGCGGGGTCGGCAACCACCCCGGAGGCCGAGCCCCAATCTCGTGCACCGCCAAGATCAAAGAAAACAAAATCCCCCGCCCACAGCCCAAATCCAAAACCACCCCATCGTCCTTTAAGTCCTTTGTCTCCGGTGCCCCCACCGTCGCCACCAACCCCCGCCCCACCACGCCAAAGTAGAGCGGATCATGCCGCAGCTTGCCGCGCACGAACTCCCAGGCGAACATGCCGCAATCGAGGTAGCGGCGCGATGCCGTGTCGATCAGCGCTTCGAACTCCGGATGGCGCCGCGCCGAAATCGCGGCGCGATAGGCGACCAGCGCGCCGAAAAGTCCTAGCGTGACGCCCACCACCAGGGCGCCGACCAAAAGGTCGGCGCCGAACTGCCCGAGCGGCAGGGTTCGAAGTTGCGACGGGTGGAGCGTGAGCGGCGGCGCACCGCGCAGATAGCGGCCGACCTCGACCTCCGCGAAGAAGAGGAAAGGGGCGATGAACGGCAGGCTGATGTTCGAGGCGAGAAAGGTCTTGAGCTGGCTCAAGCGGAACACCCGGGCGGCCAGCACGCAGAGCGGAAAGTGAAAGCCGAAAAACGGCGTGCAGCCGATGAACAGGCCGATGCCGATCGCCGCCGCCTGGCGCGGTGGCGACTCCCCCTCTGTCCGCAGCCGGACGTGCAGCTCGGCGAGCGTGCGCCGGAAGCGGGCGAAACGGCCGAGCACCGGCCGTGCGCCGGTCGCTGCAAGAACGGGATCGAGCGCTGGTTCCGGTGGGTTCATCGATTCTCTAGAGGAGAGGGCTGCGCTCGGGGGAGCGGCACGGTGCTGAGGCCCCGGGCGGCGATCAAGTCGAGCAGGCGCGGCAAGGCGTCGAGCAGCGCCGGCCGGCCGGTTGCGCACCGTGCGGCCGAGCCGTCGTGGAGGAGCAGGATGTCCCCGGCGGCGAGCCCGCGGGTGAGCCGGTCGGTGATCCGCAGCGGGTCGCGTTCGAGGGTGTCGAAGGCGCGCCGGGTCCAGGCCGCGAGAGACAGGCCGTGCCGGGCGAGCACCGGTTCGAGGAAGACACCGCGCAGCCCCGCGGGGGCACGAAACCAGAACGGCGTCTGCCCGGTCGCCGCGGTGATCGCCGCTTGGGCCGCTGTGACCTCGCGGTCGAGGGCGCGCGGGCCGCGGAGCGAAAAATCGTGCCGATGCCGATAGGTGTGGTTCTCGGCGGAATGGCCGCGGCGAACGATCTCCGCGGCGAGATCGGGGTGCGCCTCGACCCGTCGGCCGATCAGGAAGAAACTCGCGCGGGCGTTCCCGGAATCGAGCAGATCGAGCACGCGCGGCGTCACCTCCGGATCCGGTCCGTCGTCGAAGGTGAGCGCCAAGGCGTTAGCGCCGTCGGCCGGCAGGCGGGTGAGGTTCGGGCCGAGCAGGCGGCACCTGGGGACCAGGCCGCTGCCGCCGATCACCAAGTGGTTCGCGGCGAGGGCGCCGACGATACACGGCCACGCTTCAGGCGCCAAGCCGAGGGCGGCGAGCGCCGCGGCGTGGTGGGCGTAGGTGGCGCGGATCAATGCGGTGCGCCGGTAGGGCCTAGGGCGCGGAGGCTCAGGGGAGGACATCGAGGCGGCGATCCATAAGGGTTGAACTCGATCCGGCCGGCGTGTCAGGCCGGCTGCACGCGCCGCACGAGATCGAGCAGGGCGGCGCGGTCGAGCTTGCCGCGGTCGGTGCGCGGCAGCGCGCGGACCAAGACGACGCTCCTCGGCACTTTGTGCACGGCGAGGCGCGGCCGGCACCAGGAGAGCACCTGATCGGTCGAGAGCGCGCCATCGCCGCAGGCGATCACCGCGCGCAACACCTCGCCGCCGCACGCCGCACGCGGCACGCCGAGGACAGCCACCTCGTGGACGCCCGCCAGCTCGCCGAGCACCCGTTCGACCTCGCGCGGGTTGACCTTCTTCCCCTTGATGTTGACCAGATCGTCGACCCGACCGAGCAGCGCCAGCTCGCCGTCGCGCCAGGACCCTAGATCGCTGGTCCGATAGGTGCCGCCGGTCAGCCGGGCATCCGCCTCCGGTAGATAGCCGAACGCGACCGCTGGAGAGGAGACGGCGATCACCCCGGCGCCCTGCTCGTCCGGTTCGAGCAGGTGGAGGGCGACGCCGTCGATCGGCGTGCCGACCGTGCCGCGCTCACCTGCGCCTCCGTCGCGATCGAAGCAGATGCCGCCCGATTCCGAAGCGCCATAGAAGACGTGGACCGGTTGGCCGAACGTCGCGCGGAAACGGGCGGCGGTCGCTTGAGGGAGCGGTGCGCCCGCGGTCAGGGCCAGGCGGAGCGTCTTCGGCCAGGCCGGGGGCTCCGAGGTGCGCAACAGGGCATCGAGATAGGCCGGAATGGTCGGAAAGATCGTGGCGCGGCAGGCTAGGGCTGCTGCGAGCGGTTCGACCGGCGAATCCCCTTCGGGCAGCACGAGAACCTGGCCGCGCAGGAGGGCGGGCATCGCGAGGCTGGCCAGGCCGTAGGAATGGGTCATCGGTACGGTCGCCACGAACGCGTCCTCGGGCCGCAGGCCCATCGAGCGGCCGAGCTGCTCGTCGTCGGCGATCAACGCCTCGGACGGCGTGGCGATCCCGCGCGGCGCACCGGTCGAGCCGGAGGTCACTTTGATCACGGCGAAGCGCGGGAGCGAAGCGGCGGAAAGGAGCGCCGAGCCCGGAGAGTTCCCGAAAGGGCGATCGAGTTCTGTCGGAGGAACCGCGCGGAGCGCGAAAGCTTCCGGTCCGACCGGCCAGGCGCAGGGGGTTTCCAGGATCGCCGCTGCGCCCAGGCGTTGGGCGATCCGCAGCCGTTCGGCCTCGGGTGTACCCGAGTCGAGCAGGAGAGCGGGCCGGCCGAGGCGGCGAAGTGCCAAGAACCCCGCAAGGAACCCCGGCCCGTTCGCCGCGGCGAACGCGATCGGCACCCCGTCTGCGGTCGCGTTCGCTTGGGTAAACGCCTCGACGAGGGCCGCCACACCGCGCGCGAGCCCCGCGACTGCGCCTCGGTCGGCAGTTCGCGTGCGCGATACCACCAGCGCCGCGCGGGGGGCGTTACGCTCGAGTCGCTCGAAGGCGCGAAGGATCGGATCGGTCGGCATGGCAGGGTGTGGAGGAGAGCTTATCAGCTGCCCCTGTCGAGGCCCGGCGAGAGAGCGCCGGGAGAGGGCCGGGAGAGGGCCGGGGAGCACGGATTGCCCGCCGGGCGTCGGCGCAGTACGATTCCACAGCTCGGCCGCCCGATCTCGCTCGACCGTTTCGCCGCCCGGCGTCGGGTGCGCCCCGCGAAGCGGGCGTCCGCGTGGCGGGAAATATGCAAGCGGACATTCTGTTGATGTGAGCCTGAACACGAGCCGAGAACAATTTCGAGGTGTTTTTTCCTATGCCTGAAGTCATTGTGACAGCGAGTCTGCGCGAGCGGATCAAGCGCCTGATCGTCGAGAGCCTCCATCTCGACGGCACGGAACCGGAGTCGATCGAGGACGAGGCCGCCCTGTTCGGCGAGGGGCTGGGGCTCGATTCCGTCGATGCGCTCGAGTTGGTGGTGGCGTTAGAGAAGGAGTTCGGGATCAAAATCAAAAGCAACGAGATGGGCCGCGAGTCGTTCGCTTCGGTGGCGAGCCTCGCGAGCTTCGTCGAGGGCCGGCTGTAGCGCCTTTCCGGAGTGCGACCCGGCGGCCGATGACGGAAGGCAGAGCAGAGCGCCCGCGGCGCGTGGCGGTGACCGGTGTCGGCGCGGTCAGCGGGCTCGGCTGGGGTGTCGAGGCGCTCTGGGCGGGCCTCGCCGCCGGGCGCGCCGCGATCGGCGATTTCGTCCGTTTCGACCACGCGCATCACCGCACCCACGTCGCGGCCGAGGTGCCGGAGGCTCCGGCCGAGCTTGCGCATGCGTTGCGCGGGCGCCGGCTGTCGCTCGCCGATCGGTTCGCTCTCGCTGCGGCTGCCGAAGCGCTCGAGCACGCAGGATTGCCGAGCCATCTGGCAGGTCTTTGCGTCGGGCTCTATTTCGGCAGCTCGACCGGCGGCATGTGGGAGGGCGAGGCGTTTTTCGCCGACCTGCTGGCCGGCGAGCCTCATTTGCGCACCTCCCTGCTCGCTTCGCAGCAACCGAACGGGCCGGGCGATGCGGTCGCACGGCGGTTCGGGATCGAGGGGCCGGTCGAAACGGTCTCTTCGGCCTGCGCCTCGGGGGCCTTGGCGCTCGGCGCCGCGCTCGACGCGATCCGCTCGGGCGAGGTCGAAATCGCGGTCGCGGGCGGCGCCGATTCGCTCTGCCAGATCACCTATGCCGGGTTCAACGCCCTCCGCTCGGTCGACGAGCAGCCCTGCCGGCCGTTTCGCACCGGGCGCGCCGGACTTTCAATCGGTGAAGGGGCGGCCGTGCTGATCCTCGAATCGGAGGAGCGGGCGCTCGCCCGGGGGGTGCGACCGCTCGCGTTTCTCGCCGGCGCCGGCGCCTCGTGCGATGCCCACCACATGACCGCGCCCGAGCCGCTGGGCCGCGGTGCCGCCGCCGCGATCACGGCCGCGCTCGCCGATGCGCAGCTCGGACCTGGATCCATCGTCTTCGTCAATGCGCACGGCACCGGCACGCCACTCAACGATGCGGCCGAATGGCGCGCGTTCGAAAGCGCGCTCGGCGCTCACGCGCGGGCGATTCCGGTCACTTCGACCAAGGGGCTGGTCGGCCATCTGCTCGGCTCTTCCGGGGCGCTCGAAGCGGTCGCGACCGTGCTCTGCCTCGACCGCGGGGAGGTTCATCCGAGTTCGGCCGGTGGCGCAATCGATCCCGACCTCGGAGTCGACCTGGTGCTCGATGCCCCGCGCCGGCTCCCCGATTTCGAACCCAATGGAGCGGGGGCCAACCCGGAGGGCACGGTGGCTCGGATGGCTCCAATGGCCGCGCTGTCGACCAGCCTCGCCTTTGGCGGTGCGAATGCCGCGCTGGTGTTCGAGCGGGCGGGGCGGTGAGCGGCGTGCTACCGCAAGCGTCGGTGGTGATCACCGGGTTCGGGATCGTCTCCGCCTACGGCCTCGGCTCGGCCGCGCTCGAAGCGGCTCTCCTCGACGGTCGGCCGCGACTCTCTCGGATCGACCGCCCGGCAGGCTACCACGCGGGGGACGGAGGCGCCCGCCAGGCGGTTCGGGTGGGAGCCCTTCCGTTCACCCCGTGGCTCCAGGCGGGCGAAGCGCGCCGGATGAGCCCACCGTCGAAGCTCGCGGTGACAGCCGCCCGGCAGGCGCTCGCGATGGCGGGCTTGGCGGGTCCGGATGGGCGGGTGGCTGCTGATGATTCCCACGCCGACCCGGCGGAGCGGCCGACCGCGGTCTTCCTCGCCAACTCGTTCGGTCCGTCGTCGTTTACCGAGCACCTGATGCGCCAGATTCTGCTCGAAAGCCCGGAAGCGGCGTCGCCGTTCTACTTTACGGAATGCGTGGCGAACGCGCCCGCGGCGCAGATCGCGATCGCGGCCCAGGCGCGGGGTGCCAACGTCACCGTGGTCCAGCGCGAGGCCGGGCCGCTGCTCGCGGTCGCCAAAGGTGCCGCCGAGGTGGCCGCGGGCCGCGCCCTCCGCGCGCTGGCAGGGGCGGCGGAGGAGATGACTCCACTCCTGCATTCATTGCTCGATCGGTTCGCGGCGCTGTCGCGTGGCGTGGGTGAAGAGGGGGAGGCGGCGCGGCCGTTCGATCGCCGCCGGAATGGCTTCCTCGCCGCCGAAGGGGCGGTGGTGCTGGTGCTCGAACGAGAAGCCGACGCGCTCGCCCGCGGGGTACGGCCGCTCGCGCGGATCGCCGGATGGGCGAGCGGTTTCGACCCATCAGCCCCGCCAACCGATTGGGGCGTGGGGGGCGTGGCTCTCGCGCGCGGCCTGGTGCGCGGCCTCGCCCGCTTCGGCCTCGCTCCCGAAGACTTCGATCGCATCGCTTCCGGCGCCAGCGGGGCGGTGGCGGGCGACCGGCTGGAAGCGGCGGTCTTGCGTGCCGCCTGGGGTGAGAGCGCGCTGCCGCCGATTCTCGCGCCCAAGGGGGTGACCGGTGAGTATGGCGGCGGTTTCCTCGCCGCTGCGCTACTCGCCGCGTGCGGCGTCCCTTTCGGCCCGACGGCGGGCTTCGCCGAAACGGACCCCGAGCTGGGGATCGTCCCCTACGATGGCCGGCCGCTTCCCCCGCCGCGCCGACTGCTCGCCACCGGCCTCGCCGCCGGGGGGGCGGCGACCTGGCTGGCATTGGAAGCGGTGAGCGCCCCGGGGGAAGACGCATGAGCGCACCCCAGGAATTGGTACCTCTGGCGATCGGGGTGGCGATCCCCGCCTATCAGGCGGCGCCTTCGATCGGCGCCGTGGTCCTCGGTACGCTCGCTCTGGTCGCTGAACCGGGCGCCGCCCCGACCCTCGCGCGTCCGCTGCGCGAACTGGTGGTGATCGATGACGGCTCGACCGATCGGACGGGAGAGGCGGCGCGCGCGGCGGGCGCCCGGGTTTTGGTGCAGCCGCGCAACTTGGGGAAAGGGGCGGCGCTCCGGCTGGCATTCGCCGACCTGCTCGGGCGCGGCTGCGACGGGGTGATCACGCTCGATGCCGACGGCCAACATCTGGCGAGCGAGATCCCGAAACTGCTGCCGTTGATCGTCGGCGGCGCCGACCTCGCGCTCGGGGTCCGCGATCACCTGTTCGCCGAGATGAGCCGGGTGCGCCGGGCGAGCAATCGCCTGTCGTCGCGCGCGATCTCGTTCGCCGCCGGCCAGCCGGTGCCCGACATTCAGACCGGTTTCCGCTGGTACTCGCGCCGGTTGATCGAGACGGTCGGCTTCCCCGAAGATCGCTTCGAGGCTGAAAGCGCGGTGGTCGTCCGCGCCGCCCGCCGCGGTCTGTTGATCGTCGCGACACCCGTCCACCTCGGCTTCGCGGACGGTCGCACGACCAGCCACTATCGGCCGCTGGTGGATAGTCTGAGGATCGCGCGCGCGGTGATCGGCGCCCGATTCGAAAGAAATCTAGAATGACGAATCGGGAATCAAGAATTCATGGTTCGTGAATCGACATTCGACCTAGGACATTCGGCGGTGCTGGTCACCGGCGGCAGTCGCGGCCTGGGGAAAGCGATCGTCGAAGCGCTCGCGGGGATCGCCGGGGGGGGCCGGCCGGTCGCGTTCACGTTTCGCAGCGAGGAGGCGACCGCGCGCGAACTCTCGGTGCGGCTGTCGGCGGAGCACGGCGTGACGGTGCGGGCGTTTGCCTTCGACCTCGCCGATCGGGAGCGGCCGGACGATCTGATCGCCGAGGTCGAACGCGCCGTCGGCCCTTTGGGGGGCTTGGTCAACAATGCCGGCATCCGCCGCGAGTCGCTGCTCGCTTTGACTTCGGACGACGACTGGGACGCCGTGCTCGACCAGAACCTTTCCGGCGCCTTCAGGCTCACCCGCGCCCTGATGCGCGGCTTCGTCTCGCGCCGCTCTGGGGCGATCGTCAATGTCTCGTCGCTCTCCGCGCTCCATGGTGTGGCCGGCCAGGCGGCTTATGCCGCGACGAAAGCGGGGCTGCTCGCGATGACCCGGGTACTCGCCCGCGAGGTGGGAAAGCGCAACATCCGGGTGAATGCCGTGATCCCCGGGTTTGTCGCAACCGATCTGACCGCCGACCTGGCGCCTGCGCAGGTCGAACGGCTGCGCGCTGGAGAGTGCCTGCCGACGGGGGTCTCGCCCGAATCGGTTGCGGCGGCGGTCGCGTTCCTCCTGTCCGCGGGGGCCGCCTCGATCACCGGTCAGACGCTGGTGGTCGATGCCGGCGCTTCGGCCTGAACCTGCTATGGCCCGCCGTTTCGAAACGCTGGCGCGGGCGATCGCGCGCCGCCCCGGTCGGGCGCTCGTGCTCGGCCTTGCAATCACCGCGCTAGCGCTAGTGCCCGCTTCGCGCATTGCGATCGACACCGATCTGTCCGATCTGCTGCCCAACGACGCGCCCGCCGCCGAGGACTATCGGACCTTCCTCAAGACTTTCGGCGGCTTCGAGAAGGTGTTCGCGATCGTCGAAAGCACCGAGCCTCCCGCGAGCCCTGGGACTCTACCGTCGGCCGACGACGAAGGGTTGGCCGATGCGGCGCGGCGGATCGCCGAGATTTTGAAGGCGAGCCCGGAGGTGCGCGCCGCGCGCGCCGGGCTGGAAGAGGCCGACGAGCGCTTCTTCTTCGGCCGCATCGCGCCCCGCCTGCCGCTGTTGGTGAACGCGCCCGACTGGCGGGCGGATCTCGCGGCGCGTTTGGAGCCGCAGGCGATTGAGGCCCGAGTGGCCACCATGCGCCAGGCGCTGCGCGGCCCGATGGGCGGCTTCGCGCGGAGCCTGTATGCCGCCGACCCGCTCGGCCTCACCGAGGGAGTGCTCGGCGCGGCACCCGCCGGCCTGCCGATCGATCCGCTCTCGGGGGCGTTCATCGCGCACGACGGCAGCGCCGCTCTGGTGGTGATCACCCCGGCGCGCGCGGAGCTCGATCCGGCCGCCGGCCGCGCGATCCTCGCCGCGATCGAGTCGGCGCGTAAGACCACCGAAGCCGAGAGCGGCCGGCGCTTTAGCGTGCGCGCGATCGGCGGCCCGATCTACGCCGCGCACGACGAGGCGATCCTGCGCACCGATCTCGCCTCGACGCTCTCGGGTTCGACCCTCGGGGTCGCCGCCGTGCTGCTCGCCGGCTTCGAGGGGGTGCTGATCCCGGTCGCGATCACGCTCGCGGTGATCGCCGGGGTGCTCTGGACCGTGGGCGCCGGGGCGCTCGCGCTCGGCAGCATCACGGTGGTCGGTGTGGGTTTCGCCGCCGCGCTGCTCGGGCTAGGGGTCGAGTACGGCATCCATGGCGGATCGCGCTTTCGGCTCGCGCGCGCGTCGGGCGCTTCGCGCGCCGAGGCCCTCGTTCTCGCGTTCGTCGAAGCGGGGCCGGGAATCGTCTCCTCGGGTGCCACCTCGGCGGTGGCGGTCGGCGCGCTCGCGATCGCGCACTTCCGGCCCTTGCGCGAGCTCGGTCTGCTCTTGATGTTCGGCGTGCTCGCGACGCTTGCAACGACTGTGTTGATCGCCGCGCCGCTGGTCGTGCTGGGGCAGGGCGAACGGCGGCGCCCGCGTGCGCTCCTCTGGCGGGCGTTCTGGCAGCCGTTCTTGGAGCGTACTTCGGGGCTCGCTGCGCTGCGCCCGCTGCCCGTGCTCGCGGTCGCCGGGGTTCTGACGCTCGCCGCGCTCTGGGGTCTCTCCGGGCTCGGGGTGAGCGTCGATCCGCGCGCGCTCCGGCCGGCCGATACGCCGCTCCAGGAGCTCGAGACGCTCGCGTTCAGCAAATTCGGTCTCGGCCTCGACACCTCGACGGTGGTCGTTCGCCGGGCCGATCTCGGCGCGGCGTTGGATGCGGCAGCAAAGGTGCGCGAGATCTTGGGCGCGCGGTTGAGCGTTGAGTCGGCGATCGACAGCCCGTCGGATTGGATCGTGCTTGGCAGCCGCCGTGAACGCCGCTTGGCCGAGTTGCGGGCGTTGCCGCTCGCGCGCGCTGCCGACGATTTCGAACGCGAGCTGGTCGCGGCGGGCTTCCGCGTTGAGCCGTTTCGGCCGGCGCTCTTCCAGCTGCGCGGCTTTGCCCGTGGCACCGACTTAGAAGCTCCAGCGCCCGCGGATTGGCCCGACTGGATGTCTGAGTTGGTGCGGATCGAGCCGTCAGCAGCGAAGGCTTCAGAAAGCGGTGTGGCGGTCGCGGTTCATGTGCGGGTGCCGATCGGCGCGCTCGACGAGGGTGCGGCCGAGACGCTCGCGGCTGAGATTTCGCGCGCGGTGCCGGGCGCGGCGTTCGCCTCGGCGCCGCGGGTCGGGCGCGAGCTGCGCCGGGTGGCCACGCGCGATCTGCTCCGTTCGAGCGGCTTTGCCGCCGTTTTAGTGGCGATCGTGGTGCTGATTTCGCTCGGCGGCAGCGTCGGCGCCTCGCTGCTCGCGAGCCTGCCGCTCCTGCTCGGCTGCCTCTGGACGTTCGGCCTCTGGGGGGCGCTCGGCCGGCCTCTCGACCTGGTCTGTGTGGCGGCGCTGCCGGTTCTCTTGGGGACCGGGATCGATCTCGGCGTCCATGCCGTGGTCGGTGCGCGCCACGCCGCGGACGGTATGCGGGGCGCTCTACGCGAATCGGGTCCCGCGATGACGCTGGTCATGCTCACCGCGTCGATCGGCTTCGGCAGCCTTGCGGCGTCGCGCGTGCCGGGATTGCGCAACGCCGGCCTGATCGTCGCGATCGGCGGTCTCGCCTGCCTCGCGGCGACGCTCCTCGTGCTGCCGGCGCTCGATGCGGTGATGCGGCGTTCGAACGGCGAACCGGTCCGGGATCCAACCCCAGAGGGGGCGCCTTGAGCGCCGCGGCCGCTCCCGATCTGCCCCCGCACGCGCCGGAGGCGGGGATCTGGCGGCGGATTTTGGGGCCGTTCTACGTCACCGGCGTGTTCTGGTTTCGGCTCCATCTGTTCGGAATTCGCCATCTGCCCGGGCCGTTGTTCGGCCCGGCGATCTTCGCCTTCACCCTCTTCTTCTGGATCGCCTTGCGCAATATCCGACGCGCGATCGCGTCGAACCTCGAAGGGGTGCTTGGGCCCTGCGGTTGGTTCGAGCGGCAGCGGCGGATTTTTCGCCTGATCCACACCTTCTCCTGGTGCCTCTCCGAGCGCTACGAAAATCTCGCCGGCAAGCGGCTGCCCCACACCGAGATCTCAGGAATGGATTCCTGGCGTGCGGTGACCGAAGCGCCCGGCGGGTTCATCCTGCTCACCGCC
Organism: Holophagales bacterium; assembly: GCA_031404815.1. Classification (GTDB taxonomy): domain Bacteria; phylum Acidobacteriota; class Thermoanaerobaculia; order Multivoradales; family UBA5704; genus DASYKS01. Next base: position 23,148 of record JANNIH010000126.1, read on the forward strand.
CACTACGGCAGCTGGGAGGCGGGGTCGTTCGTCCCGTCGACGGTGACCGGGCGGAAAGTCCACGTCGTCCGCGAAGGGGAGACCGACCCGCGGGCGCAGGCGTTCATTCGGGGCCTGATCGAAAAGCAGTCGGACGGCCGCTACTTCACCCACTTCGCGGATCACGATCCGAGCCTCGCGATGCTCCTGCTCGACGCGCTGCGCGAGGGGGACATCGTGGCGCTTCAAGGGGATCGCCCGCGCAGCTGGGGCAAGCCGATCGAAGCCAAACTGTTCGGTCGGCCGTTCCCGCTCCCGGTCGGCCCCGCGACGCTCGCCCGGGCGTCGGGCACCCCGCTGCTGCCGGTCTTCATCCGCCGGGTCGGCCGGCTGCGCTATCAGAGCGAAGTGCGCCCGCCGATCTACGTGCCGCGGACCCACGATCGCGCGGCGGACGTCCGCTACGCTATCGATCGCTTCTTGGCCGAGCTGGAGGCGACGATCCGCGAAGATCCGTACCAGTGGTTCTGTTTTCGGAAACTGTGGTGACGCGGGCATAGACGCCCCGACGGCCAGCACCCGGTTCCGTTGGTGGTTGCGGACTGAAGACGCCCCGACGGCCAGCACCCGGTTCCGTTGGTGGTTTCGGACTGAAGACGCCCCGACGGCCAGCACCCGGTTCCGTTGGTGGTTGCGGACTGCCGGGTAGACCTGGGTGGTTGCCCACCCAGGCCCCCCCACAGACCCGTACGTGCGGGACTACCGCATACGGTTCTTCAGGTCACGGGTTCGCTACGCGGCTTTCAGGCCGCATGACAGATTCTCAGGTTGGGTAGCGGATATCGCTTCAGAAGAAGGTTGAACCGCTCCCAGG
>JANNIH010000127.1:0-4741 GCA_031404815.1 Holophagales bacterium
GGGGGTTGAGCTCACGCTCCGCGAGGAGTAACCGCTCGGTCTTGGCTGCCGGCCGCCGAAGGGTCCCTCCCCCTTTGTGGGGGTGGACTGGTGGGGGGTAGCTTCGCGCGGCGAGTTCCTTTTTCGGGGAAGTGTCTAGAAGTGGCCCCCCCAAATACGTCTTTGAGGGCATGAGCCACCATCGTCAGACTTCCCCTCTCCTGAAGGCCCGAGCCCGCGAACTCCGACAGCACTCGACGGCCGCCGAATTGCGCCTTTGGCGCTACCTGCGTCGGCACAACCTGGGCGCGAAGTTTCGCCGCCAAGTCCCTCTCGGCGGCTATATTGTCGACTTCCTCAGCTTCCACCCGAAGATCGTGATCGAGGTCGATGGCGGCCAACACGCAGAGAGCCTTGTCGATCGCGACCGCGACAGCTACTTTCGCAGGCGAGGCTTCATCGTTCTTCGATTCTGGAACTCGGATGTCATGGCGAATTTGGAGGGGATTCTAGAGACGATCGCACGGACACTCGCGGAGGGACCAGAGTGACGCGAACCCCCCTCCTCGATCCTCCCCCACAAGGGGGGAGGACGCCACCGCCCGCTTGCTCACGGGGTGCCTCCGTTACACCGACCGCCGGCCCGCGCGCCGAGAGGAGTAAACTTTTCGGTCTCGGCCGCCCTCCGCCGAAGAGTCCCTCCCCCCTTGTGGGGGAGGACAGGAGGGGGGTCTATTTCACGCGGGCAAACAAAAAAGCCCCCGGCCGAACACGCCCGGGGGCCTCTAGGAACTTCCTCGCGCGCAGCAGCGCTCGGAGCGAACTCTAGCCGACTTCGAAGTTCATCAGCTCGACCGGCAGCGGCGGCGGGCCGTCGAGGGTGAGCGACCAGGCGCTGAGCGTGCCGGAGATGATCGAGGAGTCGTCAGCCGCGGTGAGCGTCCAGATGCCGTTCGAGGCCGTGGTGTCGAAGGCGTCCATGGTGCCCGCGGCCGGCGACTGGAACGAGCCGGTGAACGGGGCGCCGGTGGTGCCAGCGCACGGGAAGGCCCCAGCGTCTTCGTCGATCACCGTGTTGGTGAAGTTGTCGGCGCTGCCGCCGCAGTTCTGGACCAGCAGCTGAATCGGGGCGCCCGGGCCGGTCAAGCTGACGACCACGTCCGAGTCCCACGCGTGGGCGATGGTGAACGTCAGGTTGGCATCGGTGATCGTGCCGGCGACCGAAAAGTTCAGCGTGCTGGTGGTGCTGCCATTGTCCGGAATCGCGACCGGCACGTTCGTGCTCGACTCGGTTACAGCGGCGAACAGCTGGGCGGCGCCCACGGCGACCAGCGCCAGGGCCATCAGGGGTACGATGAGGTTGCGATTCTTCATTTGGCTCTCACTCCTCCATGCGCTCATTGAGTCCTGCAAATTTAGGGGATCGGAAGCGCAAGGACCGGGGCCCTGTGGTGGCGCGCCTTGGCTCCCTTGAACTTTGCGGGGAGTCTACACCAACGGAACGGGCGAAGGCGGGGTGGGTTGGGTCGATTCGAATTGGCATCGGCGTCGCAGAATACTCCGGGCCGGCTTTGACGGGCTCCGGCGCCGGCCCCACCCGCCGCTCGAAACGCACCGCCAGGCGCATCACGTCCCGCCGCTGTTCGGCCACCCATGTGCACAGCCGCCGGTCGGCCGGATCGAGCTTTGACCCCTCCGGCAAGTTGAGAAACCGCAATGGGTCCGACGCTTCGCCCAGGAACTCCAGGATGTGGCGCAGCTCGGCCGCGGCGGCGCGCACCTTGGCCAGGCCCACCGATTCGCCGAGCAACTGAGCGTCGGGCGGATGCTCGCCCGCTTCTTTCAACAGCGCGTAGGCCACGTATTGGATGATCCGGCGGACATTCGGAATCCTCCGGAATTGCAACAAGGCGGTCTCGCGCAACAGTCCGAGCCGGCGGCGAGTCTTCTCCAGGCGTTCCAGATGCTTTTCGATCTCCTTGTTCAATGGGGCCTCTCGGTGCTGGGGACGTTGCGCGCCCGGCGGCGACGAAGCCGCTTCTTCTCTCGCCACATTGGCGAGGCGGCCGGCGAGTTTGGGCTTGGGTTTGGGGTTGCCGCCGATGAGGGAGAAAGAGGGCGCGCGGCCAAGCCCGACCGTGCGCCCTGCGCGACGAGAGGCCGGCGCCTGCTGGAGGTGTGTTTGGGGGCGTCGGCCATACCGTGAAGATTAGGCGTGCAACTTCGCTTCGCATCTTGTATTCTTTCAACGGCTACATCGAAGAGTGTCGAAAGGGGATATTTCCCTCCTTTGCCCGGTCGGGTGGAGAGATTCTCCGTTCCTTGTCACGCACGGGCGCGCTTCGGCACCGTATCTAAGGAGACCCGAGAGAGATTCGTATGGCGTGGACCCCGCCCTCACCGTTGGCCATCGCCTTGGCCTTTTTCCGTTCGTCCGCCGAATGGAGCCGGGAGCGGCTCGCCCTGGCCGCGGGCACGACCAAGAAACGGATCGGCGAGTGGGAGGCCGGCCATCGGGTGCTCACCCGCTCGCGGGCCGAGGCGCTGGTGGCCCTGCTGGGCTATTGCCCCGCCGATCTGGACGACGTGCTCGACCAGATCGCCCATCGGCGGGAGCAGGCGCGGCGCGGTGGTGCCACCGCCGAATCGGAGGGCGCGCGGCAACTCACCCGCGTGAGCGCGGACCTCGCCCAATTCTTCACCCACGAGTTGGAGGGGATCGTGCGGCGTGATCAGGAGGAAGGGGAACGCGCCAAGGCGGCGGCGCTCTGGCACCAGCTGTCGAAGCGCACCCCGGTGGAGAGGAAGGCGTTGGTCGAGGCGAGCGCGCGCTTCCAGACCTGGGCGCTGGCCCTCCGGTTCGGCCGGGAGAGCGCCCGCGCGGCGGCCCATCGCGCCGACCTCGCGCTCCAGGTGGCGGAGCTCGCGGTGTCCGCGGCGGAGCGCGCATCGATGCCGGGTCCCCTGCCGGACGGGTTTCGCAAACTGCTCCTTGCCGACTCCTGGGCGTTCGTCGGGAATGCGTACCGGGTCGGCGGTCAGCTGCGGTTGGCCGACGAGGCATTCCACCGGGCGGAGGCGTTGGCGAAAGAGGGCGAGGGGTGCGATCCTGACCACCTGCTCGATCCGGCCCGGCGGCTCGATCTCGAAGCGTCGCTGCGCAAACACCAGGGTGAGCTAAGCAAGGCCCTCGCGCTGCTCGACCGGGCGCTCGCGATGACGGCTGATGGCGAAGGGCGAGGGCGGCTGTTGCTCAAGAAGGCCTTTGCCCTGGAGCAAGGAGGGAAACCCGAAGAGGCGATCCTCGCGCTTCGCGAAGCGTCTGCATTCATCACCATGGAGGCCGACCCGCGGTCGTGGTTCGGTATGACCTTCAATCTCGGCGTCAACCTCTGCCACCTCGACCGATACGCAGAAGCCTCGGCGCTCCTGCCTGAGGTGCGTGCCCTCGCGATCGAGGGGCGACGAGATCTGGATCTGGTGCGCGTCACCTGGCTCGGAGGGCGAACGATCGCCGGCCTCGGCGAACTGGCAGGTGGGGCTGCGGCGATCGAGCAGGTCTATCTCGACTTCAAGCACCGGCAGATCGAATACGACTCGGGTTTGGCCGCGCTGGAGTTGGCCGCCCTGAAAATTGAACTCGGGCGCCCGAGCGAAGCGCGGGTATTAGCCGAAGAACTCGTGCCCTGCTTTCAGGCTCAGGGGGTCGAGCGAGACCTGCTCGCCGCCCTCGCCCTGTGGGTAGGAGCGGCCCGCTGCGAGAACGCTTCGGCAGGCGCCGCCCGCGCCCTGCTCCGCCGGCTCGAACGGCGCCGCCCGCTCGAAGTGAACGAGCGGGAAGGGGAATCATCGTGACCCTCTATGGTTGCATCCCGCAGTGCCCGTCCGGGTCAATCCCGCAGCCGTTCTCCCGCGGAGCGGGCTTGCAGAGCCCGTTCGGGTCAATACTGCATCCGTTGTCCCGTGGGGCGGGCTTGCAATGCCCGTTTGGATCGAGGCCGCACCCGTTGTCGGCCCAGATCGACCCAATCTTTGCCAGCCACCGCTCCAACCAGCCGGCCGCGTCCCAAGGTTCGGCGCGGGCGGTGGGGGTGGCGAGGGCGACGCACAACACGAGACAAGCGAACGCGCGGAGAGGACGAGACATGTCGAGCTCCCAAAATGAAGCGGCGCCGCCGTCGGCCGCCACGGCCGGGGGGGCCGCCCCACCCTCAAGTATGGTGCGCCGGGAGGGGGAAATATCCCCCTTTTGGGTTACCCGGTGTAACCAGGCCGAGAAAAAGGCGAGGCAATGACCGATCCGGAAGATCTGCGCTACGCCATCGGCCTGGTCTGCCTGCTCAAGGGGTGGAATCGGAAACAGTTCGCCGTGGCGGCCCGCCTGCATCGGGTGAGCGTCTCCCGGATCGAGCATGGTGGCCGCACCCCATCCACCCGCAGCGAAGCGGCGATTGGGGACGCCGCGGGCCTCTCCCCCGAGACCTGGCGCGACCTGGTCGCCGTGGTCGGCCGAGCCCGTCGCGAGATCGCCGATGGCCCCCAGACCTTCCCGAAGAGCGAGAAGGGGGGCGACCCGCTCGCCGAGTTGGCGGCCAAGACCATCGCCCGGCTCGGGGAGGCGCTCGAAACCCTGCTCTCGAACCCGTGTAGGCGCTCACCAGAATCCGTAGGAATCTGAACCTATTGGTCGGCATCATCATCCCGCGCGTAGCGCGGGGTTGGGGGTTGGGTGGGGGCGGCCACCGAGGTTTCCAAGCTTCGT
>JANNIH010000128.1:0-12686 GCA_031404815.1 Holophagales bacterium
GGCACAAGACGGCGTCTGTCGTGATGGATCAGGCGTTCGGCCTGCCGGCGTTTGCGGTCGATACCCATATCCACCGGCTGGCTGCCCGCTGGGGTCTTTCAGAGGGTTCAAAGGTGGAGAGGACCGAGGCGGATTTGAAAGGACTCTTTCCCGAAGAGAGCTGGGGAAGAGTCCATTTACAGATCATCTACTTCGGCCGCGAGCACTGTCCGGCGCTCTACCACGATCTCGACGCCTGCCCGATCTGCTCTTGGGCGGCGAGCAAGAAGCGAAAGACGGAAGAACTCAACGCGCGTCGAAGTCGTCGAGACGGAACGCGCGGCTGAGTTCGTCGGAGGAGAGGACGGAGCGGCTCGTGAGAACTCTACAACCGATGTTCCGCCAACCGAGCGTACAACCGCGAGCACTGCTCCGCGAGCGGCTCCAGCCGCTCGGGCAGGTCGTCCCCCTTCGGCCGATAGGGCGCAAAGCCGGTCGAGCGTTCGACTTCCGCGTACCAGTGCTCGGCCCAGATGCCGTCGGTCGGTCGGCGGCCGGGAGGCCAGGCGAGCATCGATTCCTGGAAGTCGAGCCCGACCCGGGAGCAGAGCGCGCTCAACGTGCGGCGCGGATCGAGCAGCACGTCGCGCGCGTCGACCACCGGCGGCACCGTACCGCGATGGGACCGGATCTGCTCGAATAGCTCGACCTGCCGGGCGAGGCCGGTGTCTTCGATCGTCGGATTCGGCATCACTTTCGCGAACGAGGCGAGCATCGCGCGCGGCTCGCGGATCAGGAAGCAGTTCAGGAGCTGGGAGAGCCAGCCGTTCGGGTTGCGATCGATCTCCGGTAGCAGGTGATGGGACATGTGCTTCTGGTACCAGAGCGTTTTGCCTTCGGGCACCGGGCCGGTGAGCCAAGGGACCACCTTTCGCCAGTCGCTCTCGTGGTGGGCGATCACGCTCTCTCGACCGGGATGGGGGAGGCCGGTGACCTTCAAGTAGTGGCTGTAGAGCGGCTCGTCGGTGACGAAACTGTCGGAGCGGCTCTCGAACGAGCGCATCATCGCGGTCGAGATGTTCCGGGGGCCGGACCAGATGGCCAGACGGATCGGCGGCGGGGTTGGCATTCCGGATAAGATACGCCACCTTGTCGAGCGAAGAACCCTTGCGGCGGAAACTGAAAAAAGTCCTGATCGCCAATCGCGGCGAGATCGCGGTGCGGATCTTGCGCACGTTGCGCGAAATGGGGATCCGTTCGGCCGTCATCTACTCCGAGCCCGATCGCCAGAGCCTCCCCGTGCTGCTCGCCGACGAGGCGTATCCGATCGGCCCGGCGCCCTCGCGCGAGAGTTATCTCAAAGGGCAAGAGATCGTCGATCTCGCCCGGCGGATCGGCGCGGACGCGATCCACCCCGGCTACGGCTTCCTCTCCGAGCGCGCCGAATTCGCCCGGATGTGTCGGGAGGGCGGGATCGTCTTCATCGGCCCTAGCCCCGAGGCGATGGATGCCATGGGCTCGAAGGTCGAGTGCCGTCGGCGGATGATCGACGCAGGCGTGCCGGTGGTCCCCGGCGGTCGCGATCCGCTTCTAAGCGCGGAAGAGGCGGCGGCGTTCGCCGCGTCGATCGGCTATCCGGTCATGATCAAAGCCTCGGCGGGCGGCGGCGGCAAGGGGATGCGCCGAGTCGACTCTGAGCCGGAGATCGCCGCCGCGTTTCGCGGCGCGAGCGCCGAGGCGCTCGCGAGTTTCGGCGACGACGCGGTCTACATCGAAAAGTTCATCGTCGATCCGCGCCACGTCGAGATCCAAGTGATGGGCGATCTGCACGGGCGGGTGGTCTCGCTCGGCGAGCGCGAGTGCTCGCTCCAGCGCCGCCACCAGAAAGTGGTGGAAGAGGCGCCCTCGCCCGTGGTTTCGCCCGATCTTCGCCGCCGGATGGGCGAAGCCGCCGTGCGCGCCGCCTCGGCGGTGGGGTACGCGAACGCCGGCACCTGCGAGTTTTTGCTCGACGCGGATGAGAACTTCTACTTCCTGGAGATGAACACCCGGCTCCAAGTCGAGCACCCGGTGACCGAGCTGGTGACCGGGCTCGACCTCGTCTACACCCAGATCCGGGTCGCGGAAGGGGAGCCGCTCGGACCCGAGTTCGATGACGTACAGCCGCGCGGCCACGCGATCGAGGTTCGGCTCTACGCCGAAGACCCGTTCCAGAAGTTCAAGCCTTCTCCGGGCAAGATCCACCATCTCCGCTGGCCGGAAGGGCCGGGCATCCGCACCGACGCGGGCGTCTACGAAGGGGCGGAGGTGACCATCCACTACGACCCGATGCTCGCCAAGCTGATCGTCTGGGCCGAGAACCGGCCGCGCGCGCTCGACCGCCTGGCGCGTGCGCTCGCCGAGCTGCGGATCGAAGGGATTCGCACCACCGCGCCGCTCTTCCGCGCGCTGTTGGCCGACCCCGATTTCCGTTCTGGCAATCTGAACATCGGCATGCTCGACCGCAAGCTTGGCTCGGGCGAGCTTCACGGCCTGGGTGCCGAAGAGGCGGGCGACCTGCCGCTGGTGGCCGCGGCGATCCATCATTTCGAACGCGCCCAACGCGCCATGGCGCTGCCGCGCTCGGCCGGCCGCCGGACTCTCTGGCGCGCCGCGGGGCGGCGCGATGCCCTCCGCCCGGGCGGCGGACCGAAGGGTTGAAGATGGAACTCTGGATCAAACATGGCGAGCGGGAGGAGCGGGCAAAGGTCCGGCGCGACGGCGACGCCTACGAGGTGACGATCGGCGAGGTCGTCCACCGGGTCGATGCCGCGGTGCTCGGTCGCGGCGCCTATAGCCTGCGCTTCAACGGGGTGCAGCGCGAGGTCGTAGTCCGCGCGAGCGGCGAAGCGGGGCTCCGCGTTTCCGGCTCGTCGGCCGCTTGGGAGGTGGAGATCGCCGAACCGCTCGCCCACCTGGCGGCGACCACCGGCGATCCGGCGGCCCGCCGCCGCCACAAAAAAGTCACCGCTTACATGCCGGGCCGGGTGGTCGCGATCCTTGCCGAGGTGGGGGCGGAAGTGGTCGCCGGCCAAGGGATCATCGTGCTCGAAGCGATGAAGATGCAGAACGAGATCCTCGCCGAAGCGGACGGCGCGATCAAAGCGATCTACGTCCAAACCGGCCAGGCCGTCGAAGGGGGCGACCCCCTCTTCGAACTCACGTAGGGGCGCACCTGTGTGTGCGCCCTCGTTGAGGCTAAGGCCGTCGCCCGCGTAGGTTCACCAGCACCACCCCCAAAACGATCATCGCCCCTCCCCAGAGGGTCGCCCAGCGCCACGACTCCTGGCCGATCGCGACCGCGAGCGCCGTCGTGATCGGCGGCTCCAGATAGAGGAGCACCGAAAGGCGGGCGGCGGGGAGGGTCTCAAGCGCGTCGTTCCAGGCGAGAGGTGCGAGCGCGGAGCCGAAGATGCCGAGGAATGCGATCGCGCCCCAGGCGCCCGCATCGATCCGGGCGATCGACCAGAGCATGGCTCCGCCGGGGGTGGCCGCCCACCAGACGATCGAGAACAGGCAGCCGAACGCGAGAACGTAGAACGTGGTCCGCCCGGCCGGCTGGGCGCGGAGCACGCGGCGCGATAGCACCGTGTAGATCGACCAGTTGAAGGCCGAGAGCAGCATCAAGAAGTCGCCCGGGGTGCCGAAGCCGATCTGTGCGAGGCTTGCGAGGTCGCCGCGCGCGACCACCCAGAGCACGCCGAACGCGGCGACCGCAACGCCGACGACACCCATCGCGCCGAGCCGCTCGCCGAGCGCCGTTCGGCCGAGCAGCGCGGTGAAGATCGGCGACACCGTCACCAGCCAGGCCGCGGTCGAAGCCTCGGAGGTGGTGAGCGCCTGCGCCTGCATCCACTGGTGAAGGCCGATGCCGAGAAATCCGAGCAGTGCGAGCTTGCCGAGCATCCGCCAAGGCACGCGTGCGAGCTCGCCCCGACGCGCGGCGACCCCCGCGAGCACGAGCGCGCCCAACCCCGAGCGAATAGCCACCACGAACGCTGGAGAGGCGTGCGCAAGCGCCCGCTTGGTCGCCACGAATGTGCCGCCCCAGACGACGACCGCGAACAACGCTTCGGCGATCGCCCGGCGCGTGGAGGCGGGGCGGTAGGGGGGTGGGGCGGGGTCGGCGGGCATGGCGGCGCATGGTATCTCGATCTGTGGACCGCCAGAGGTCGCGCTATGCCGGGCACCGGCGGCCGCCGTCTTGGGCGAGCTGGCGCGCGGCAAGCCGTTGCTCCCGCGCTCTCTGCCGGGCTACCATCCAAAGGCCCGGTCGTCGCTGCGTCCATCAAGCTCTCACCCGCGGCGACCGTTGGGTCTACCCCTGAAAATCTTCGGCGCCAAGCCCGCCTTCGAGGAGCCTCGCTTATGTCCCACGGTCGTTTTCGCGTCCCCCCGCCGGTCAACGAACCGGTCCGCGCCTATACGCCGGGAAGCCCCGAGCGGGCCGCGCTCAAAGCCAAGCTTCAGTCGATGCTCACCGAGGAGATCGAGATCCCGCTCGTGATCGGGGGGGAAGCGGTCCGTACGGGAGCGCTCGGTACGGCGGTCTGCCCGCACGATCATGCCCATGTGCTCGCCCGTTTCCATCAGGCCGGTCCGGCCGAGGTGGAGCGCGCGGCGGTGGCCGCCCGCGCCGCCTGGCACGATTGGTCGGAGACGGCGCCCGAGGATCGCGCGGCGGTGTTCCTGCGCGCCGCGGACCTCTTGGCCGGCCCCTGGCGCGACGCCTCGAACGGGGCGACGATGCTCAACCAGTCGAAGAACGTCTTCCAAGCCGAGATCGATTCGGCCGCGGAGCTGATCGACTTCTGGCGCTTCAACCCCTATTTCGCCCAGACCCTCCATGACGACCAGCCGATCTCCTCTCCCGGGGTCTGGAACCGGGTCGAGTACCGCGCGCTCGAAGGGTTCGTCTTCGCTGTTGCGCCGTTCAATTTCACCTCGATCTCGGGCAACCTGCCGACCGCGCCCGCGCTGATGGGCAACACGGTGCTCTGGAAACCGGCTTCGACTTCGGTGCTGTCGAGCTGGGTGCTGATGCAGATCCTGGAGGCCGCGGGTCTGCCGCCGGGCGTGATCAACTTTCTCCCCGGCAAGGCGAGCCAGGTGGGCGATCCGGTACTCGCGCATCCCGATTTCGCGGGCATCCATTTCACCGGCTCGACCCCCGTCTTCCAGACGATGTGGAAGACGATCGCCGGCAATCTGCCGCACTATCGCTCGTATCCGCGGATCGTGGGAGAAACGGGGGGCAAGAACTTCGTGGTCGCCCACCCGTCGGCGAATGCCGAGGCGTACGCCACCGCTCTGGTCCGCGGCTCGTTCGAGTACCAGGGGCAGAAGTGCTCGGCCGGTTCGCGCGCCTACGTGCCGAAGTCGCTCTGGCCCGCGGTGCGCGCGAAGCTCGCCGAACAGCTCGGCTCGGCGCGGATGGGCTCGCCGCTCGATTTCCGGAATTTCGTCTGCGCGGTGATCGACAAGTCGTCGTTCGATCGCATCCGGGGGTACATCGACTTCGCCAAGAACTCTCCCGAAGCCGAGGTGATCTTCGGCGGCGGGTGCGACGACTCGATCGGTTACTTCATCGAGCCTACCGTCGTGGTGACCACGGATCCGAAATTCAAGCTGATGGAAGAGGAGATCTTCGGCCCGGTGCTCTGCCTCTACGTCTACGACGACGCGGATCTCGAAGCGATGCTGACTCTGGTGGACACGACCAGCCCGTACGGCTTGACCGGGGCGATCTTCGCGGACGACCGCCGCGCGGTGGCCCATTTGACGAAGCGCCTGCGCCACGCCTCGGGGAACTTCTACGTCAACGACAAATCGACCGGCGCGGTGGTGGGGCAGCAGCCGTTCGGCGGCGCGCGCGCCTCGGGCACCAACGACAAGGCAGGCTCGATGGCGAACCTCCTGCGCTGGACCTCGCAACGGTCGATCAAGGAGACGTTCGTGCCGCCGGTCGATTACCGCTATCCGCACATGGCGGAGGAGTAGGGAGCGGGTTGCCGCGGGTTGCCGAACGGGACAGCGCACTCTGAGGCCCGCGGTGCGCATAGAATCCCGGGTCGTGACCTCTACGAACGGTTCCACTCCTTCCGCGGCCCCGGCGCACGGCGGCGATCAGATCGGCCTCGCCCTGGCGCGCGAGGGGGTCCGCTTCCTCTATACCCTGTGCGGCGGCCACATCGCGCCGATCTTGACCGGGGCCAAACGGGCGGGGATTCGCGTGATCGACGTTCGCGACGAGGCGAGCGCCGTCTTTGCCGCGGATGCCACGGCACGCCTGACCGGCATTCCGGGTGTAGCGGCGGTGACCGCCGGCCCGGGCGTCACGAACGCGATCACCGCACTCAAGAACGCCCAGCTCGCGGAAGTGCCGGTGCTCCTGATCGGTGGGGCGACCGGCACGCTGCTGCGCGGACGCGGCGCGCTGCAAGACATCGACCAGCTCGCCCTGCTCGACAGCGCGGTCAAATGGCTGGGGAGCTGCGAGAAGGTGCGCGAGATGGTCCCCGCGGTGCACCAGGCGTTCACCATCGCGCGTGCCGGCGTGCCCGGACCGGTTTTCTTGGAGACCCCGGTCGATCTGCTCTACGCCGAGGACCTGGTCCGCGATTGGTATCTCGCGGCGGCCGGCAAGGGGAAGGATCTACGCAGCCGGCTGCTCGGCGGTTACCTCCGCCGCCACGCGAACAACCTGTTCCGCGGCGCCCACGCGTCGCCCGGTGCCGGGGGAGAGCCGCGCCGACCGCCGATTCCGTCACCCTCGCGCGGCAGCCTGGGCCGTGCCTCCGCTCTTCTTTCCCGCGCCGCGCGCCCGGTCCTCGTGGTCGGCAGCCAGGCGGTCGCTTCGGTGGCCCACGCGCCGCAGATCGCGGCGGCGGTCGAGGCGCTGGGGATTCCGGTCTATCTCGCCGGGGGGGCGCGCGGCCTGCTCGGCGCGCATCATCCGCTCCAACTGCGCCACAAGCGGAAGGAGGCGCTGCGCGAGGCGGATCTGGTTCTGCTCGCCGGGCAACCGATCGACTTCCGGCTCGACTACGGCCGCCACATCGGCCGCGGCGCGCAGCTCATCGCGCTCGCCCGTTCGACCGAAGGGTACGCAAAGAACCGCCGCCCCTCGCTCGCGATCGACGCCGACGCGGGTCTCGCCCTGATCGAGTTCGCCCAGGTCGTGAGCGGTGACATCGCCCGCTGGGGCGCCTGGCTCACGACTTTAAGGGCGCGCGACACCGAGCGGGAGCAGCAGATCGACGACGGGGCGACCGAGCGCCTGCCGGACGGGGTGAACCCGCTCCGCCTCTGCCGAGAAATCGATCGGATTCTCCCCGACAATTCGGTCCTGGTGGCCGACGGGGGAGACTTCGTCGCGACCGCCGCCTATTCGATCTCGCCCCGAAAGCCGCTCTCCTGGCTCGACCCCGGAGTCTTCGGAACGCTGGGCGTAGGCGGCGGCTTCGCGCTCGCCGCGAGCCTCTGCCGGCCGGAGTCTGAAGTCTGGCTCCTCTGGGGCGACGGCTCCTGCGGCTTCAGCCTCGCCGAATTCGACACCATGGCCCGCCACGGCGCGCCGGTTCTCGCGATCGTCGGCAACGACGCCTCCTGGGGCCAGATCGCCCGGGAGCAGGTGGAGATTCTGGGAGACGATGTCTCCACGGTCCTCGCCCGAACCGACTACCACCGAGTCGCCGAAGGCTACGGCGGCGTGGGCCTGGTCCTCAAACGGGACGAAGACATCGCCGAAGTCCTCGCCGACGCCCGAGCCGCCCTGCGCGAGGGCAAGCCGGTACTGGTAAACGCCCACTTGGGGCGGAGCGAGTTCCGGAAGGGTTCGATTTCGATGTAGGAATGCGGCGCGCCTCAGGTGCGATTCGGCTCGCAAGCGGCCCATCCGGCCGAGAATCGACTGGATCCGACAGCCGAACCTACTGGATTGTGCGCCTTTTCCACTGCAATCGATCGTCGCAGCCCCTGAATCTGCGACCGCTTCCACCGCACTCGACCGTCGTTCCCACTGAATCTGCGACCGCTTCCACTGCATTCGATCGTCGCTTCCACTGTATTCGACCGTCGCTTCCACTGATTCTGAGACCGCTTCCACAGTATTCGGTCGTCGCGCCCCCTGAATCTGCGACCGCTTCCACTGTATTCTGCGACCGCTTTCACCGCACTCAAAATGCAACGCTTCAACCGACCCACTCGCCGCGCCATCACCGCCCCGCGAGCCCGCAAAACTCACCGCGCCCTTGAGCGCCAAAGGCGCGCCCGATCATGAGCCTGGGGCATCGCCCCAGGTCCCAGAGCCGGAGAGTGTCCCAAGGGCTGAAGGCCCGCTCTATCAGGCGCCGGACGGATAGGTCCACTCGACGCGGACTTTCTGGTCGAAGACGCCGCAGAGAGTGACATGCCGCCGGTCCTCCGGGAAGTGGGCGCGCTTGTAGGCCATGAGCTCCTCGATCATGGCCTCGACGTTCCGGGATTTCAGCTCCCGCCAGAACGACCGGTTCTCCCGCCCCATCAGGCTCAAGAAGGTCTCATCGCCGGCGGCCGGCGACTCGACTCCAAGCACCCGCATCCAGGCCACGTTGGTCAAGTAGAGAGAAACCGACGCCGCTTCATGAGAAGGCGGAGCCGCCGGGTTCGCGAGAATCGTGGACGCCATCTCGATGAAGATGGCCGAGAGCTTCCTTTCCATGGGCGTTGCGCTTCCTGGTCCGCGTGGGGTGAAAGATCGAACGGAGGGCGAAGCTTATCCTCTACCTCGGCCTCCAGACACCACCGGGCCTTCTCTTTTGGAGTGCGGCGACGTGTCGCCGCTTTCCCCGCCGCCGACGCGTCGGCGCCGGCTCGGTTTCTTGGCTGTCTTGGCAGTCCGGATCGCGAGAGGATGCGATCCTCGCGGGACCTTGGGGAGGGCAGGGGATGGGATGGGAGGGGATAGAATCGCTTGACGGAACCGAACAACGTGTTTAAACTAATTTGGGTGGATAGATTCACCTCAAGAACTGGCTAGGAGGCTGAAGATGGAAGATTTGCTCGTGGACGGTGGCTCCGCAATCGATCCTATCGGTCGGGTAGAGGTTCGGCGACCGGGCTCACCGAAGGCGTCGGGCGAGTTCATGGCCGACGGTGGGTCGATCATCGACCCGATCGGTTGGGGCGAAGGCGTCGACTTAGCCTCTTAGAAGGCACCTCAGTACCTTCTCCTGGCCTGGCTCCCCACCAGGGCCTGATGTTGGAAAACACGGCTGCTTGTTGCAGGCGCTGCCCGTGGCCTTATCAGTAACAAACGTTCACGCCCTGTCCTTCGTGCCCAAGGGCTCGCCCTTCGACCTCGCTCAGGGCTCGGGTCAATCTGCCGGTTTAAGCGGAGTCGAAGCCAGCTCCATCCGCCGTTACTGTCCGCCAAGACCGCGGGTCCCCGCGTCCTTCTCTTCCCGCCCGCTTGTCTATTGCCTCTCGCGAGTTCCAGTCCACTGCGATGGTCCTATTTGGCCGACTATCTCGCGTAAGTGAATAATGAGCACCCAGTGTGAGTTCCCGGCATGGACGCCTGCCCCCACGGCGGGGCGTTCCTTCTGCGCTGTTGGGACGTGCTTAGCCCTGCTGGCATTCCGCCGTCGGCAGAACTAGGGCGACAAAAAAGTCACTACGGGCGCCCGGTCGGCGCCTTTTTCGTTGTAAGGAGGACCCACCCACATGAGCGTATTGAGTCTCTTGGCATTGTTGCTTTCCTTTTTTGCACCCCCCGAGCACGCCAGTACGAAATTTTTCAACAAGCAGATGTCTCCCGCCCCACCTCCTGCGTCCGCTCCGAAACTTCCGTCCGATCAGCAGGACGGCGGTTCCGTCATCGACCCCATCGGATAGCCGACCGTCAGGAGATCAAAAAAATGGACTCTGAAGGCGGCTCGATCATCGACCCAATTGGCTAGCAGGTACTTGTTTGTACGGTAGGTTGGGGTCTGAGAAGAGGCTCTGGCAGTGTAGGGCCTCTTTTCGTTCCTGATACTCCAGTGGCATCTCTTTGATGAGGTTGGCTAGTAAGCCCTGAGCCGAGTCCCGTTCAGGGCTATTTCTTTCGGCGTAGCAAACTACAACCCGGCAATAGGTCAGGAGGAGGCTAGGAACTCGATACTCGAATCCTACCTCGCGTAGCTCCCGAGCATTCTCGAGAAGGCGCGACGCATAGAGAGGGTTCTTTTCTAGTGCTCTGTAGAATGTGTAGTTGTTGAGTGCCATCAGGCGTGCCCCAGGGCTCCTGTCTTTTAGTTGTTCATACCCCATCCGGCAAAATTCCACGGCAGTTCTCATTCGATCCTGGTCCTTAGCCTCAAACCCTTCAGTGAGGTTCAGTTCTCCCATGGTATGACCCGTCATAGTGAAAAATCTGCCCATCAACTCATCTTTGCTCTCCTTGGAAATCCTCTCGACTCGGGAGTCGATGTGGCTACTCAAATTATGCCAGCCAAAGAGAGCCATGATTGAAATCAGTGAGGCAACAACAAAGAGAGCGAATGTAGAGGCGCTTGAAAGAGCTGCTGCAGCGGCCTCTTTCCCGAGGTCCTCGATCTTCGCTCTGGAAAAGATCCAAATAGATGCGGAGAAAATCAGCAAAATAAGAGAAAGAGTGGTTGGTACTGAGAAAATCGACCATGGGAGTTTGTTTGCAATTGTGTCCTCGGCAGTCTTTCGGCTGCTCTTCTTAACTTTTATGTAGTTGGACAAAACGGCTGCGAGGAATACGGCAAAACCAAGTACCGCCAGCGAACAGAGAACGAGGACCGTAGAGTTGACCAGGGTGCTTGGTTCTGGGGCGGGCGAGCGGACGATTAGCCACTGGGAAGCGCTGTACAACAGGGCCAGCCACAGAGCCCCCTTGACGACCTCATAGCTCCTTTGTGCCCTCACAGCCCATCGAGATTTGCCTTGAGACCCTCCTGGTACTAGTGATCCTTCGGCCATCGCTCCCTCCTTGTCGAATGGCATCAATATAGCACGCAGGGCATGGCTTGTAGCATCGAGTACCCCTCCTCCGCATACAATCCCCGTCTCGCACCCCCAGGAGGATTCATGCGCAGATCAGCCGTCTCTCTCGCTCCGCTTCTCGCCCTTCTCGCCCTCGCCATCCCCCTCGCGGCTTCTGCCGCTGAGGCCCCTCACCCGTTCGCCGCCCGGGATCTTTGGGTGATGGACCGGATTTCCGACCCCCAACCGGACCCGCAGGGGAACCGGATCGCGTTCTCGGTGCGGGTGACCGATTTCGCGGCGAATGCCGGCAGGTTCGACCTGTGGCTGGTCAATGCCGACGGTTCCGGGCTGCGGCGGCTGACCACGGACGCCAAGCGCGACAGCGATCCGCGGTGGGCGCCGGATGGCAAGTCGCTCTTCTTCCTCTCCACCCGGTCGGGCTCGTCACAGATCTGGCGGCTGCCGCTCGATGGGGGAGAGCCTGCGCAGGTCACCGACCTGCCGCTCGATGTTTCGGCACTCGAGGTCTCTCCCGACGGATCGCGCCTCGCGTTCAGCTTGGAAGTCTTCCCCGATTGTGCCGATCTGGCCTGCACCAAGAAGCGGATCGACCAGGCCGAGGCCTCTCCGGAAACCGGCAAGGTCTATGACCGACTGTTCGTTCGCCATTGGGACACCTGGCAGGACGGGCGGCGGAATCATCTGTTCGTGATTCCGGCCGCCGGCGGTGTTCCGATCGACCTATCCAAGGGAATGGATGCCGATGTGCCGTCCAAGCCGTTTGGTGGCGCCGAGGAGTTTTCGTTCACCCCCGACGGCAAAGCGGTCGTGTTCTCGGCGCGGATCTCGGCCAAGACCGAGGCCTGGTCCACCAACTTCGATCTCTACCGGGTGCCGGTCGACGGCTCCGCAGCTCCGCAAAACCTGACGGCCGCCAACCCGGCGTGGGATACCCACCCGAGCTTCTCACCGGACGGCAAGACCCTGGCCTATCTCGCGATGGCGCGGCCGGGGTTCGAGGCGGACCGGTTCCACATCCGCCTGCGCGATCTTGCGACCGGTAGCGAGCGGGAGCTCGCGGCGGCGTGGGACCGCTCGCCCAACGAGCTGATCTGGTCGCGCGATGGCAAAACGATCTTCGCCTCCGCGACCGACCTGGGGCGCGGGCCTCTGTTCGCGCTCGATGTCGCGACCGGTGCGGCGCGCAAGCTGACCGCCGAAGGGACCGTGCGCTCTCCGGCGGTGTTGGGTGAAGGGGGGGGGGAGCGGGGCGACCGGCTCGTGTTCGGCCGCGACACCTTCCGTTCGCCCATCGAGCTGTTCACGATTCAAGCGGACGGCTCCGGATTGACCCAGATCACCCGGATCAACGAAGCGAAGCTCGCGGCGGTCCAAATGACCCAGCCGGAGCAGTTCTCGTTCGAGGGCGCCCACGGCGACACCGTGTATGGCTGGGTGGCCAAGCCGGTCGGCTGGGTGGCGGGGCAGAAGGCGCCGATCGCGTTCCTCATCCACGGTGGACCGCAGGGTTCCTTCGAAGACAACTTCCACCTCCGGCATCACCATGCCGCCGTTGCGATTGATGTGCGGCAGCCGTCCGAGCGCGGCGAAGCGCACATCGCAGATTTTCGCACCGGCCTTGGACAAATTGATCAGCGCATGCTCGAAGGCGCGCGCCACGGCGGCATCAA
>JANNIH010000129.1:0-14461 GCA_031404815.1 Holophagales bacterium
CGTGCGTCTCGGGTGCCGAGAACCTGTTCTCCGGGACCGTGCACCGATCTTCATACGCCGGAACGCACAATTCTGACATTTTGACCCACCCACCGGCGGTTGGCGAGCTCTGGAATTCGTCGAGTGCGCACATTCCGCCTGAAGGATTGCGCATCACGACGGTTGAGTTGCACAACGGTGACACAGAGTTGCACACAAAAAATAGAGCACAGGGGGCCAAAGACTCGAGATCGCACATTTGTGCATCCGTATCGCACATCCAGGGCGCGCAGTAGCAGGTTCCGCTCGTTGAGCGGGCCTTCACGCGCCTCGAATCGCACGACCCGTCGTCTGCTTCGCACGAATAGCCCCCTGTCTCGTCCCCCCAAGAAGGCGCGGCGGGCGTTTTTGCGAAACCCTCGGACGGGCGGGAAAAGAACAAGGCCTCGTCCATACCGGGCGCGACCTGGACGGGTTCCGGGGAAAGGCGCGCAACGCATTGACGCGGCTCGATATCTCCGTTAGCTTGGCCCATCGTTCGAACGACTCCGAGAACCACGACATGATCGTCCGCACACACCCCGGCTGGGAGCTTACGATCTATACGGGCCCGGACCCGTATGATATCGACAACGGCAACGTCGATGTCGAGGTCGCGTTCGTCGACGGGCGGCGCTACGGCGCCACGTTCTTCACCCTGCGCAACATCCAGAAGCAGATGGAGCAGGATCGCCTGTCGGGCGAGAGCGGCGGCGGCCAATTCTTCTCGTGCCGCGATCTGGTCGTGGTCCGCAATCTGGCCCCGGCGACCATCGAGAGCGCGGTCGAGGCGATGATCCACGAAGATTCGATCGACGAAATCCTGCTCCCCCTCGAAGATGTCCTCGGCGATGTTCCCGGGGCCTGCTGAGCCGCCCGCGACACGGCCACCTCGGCGAGCGCCCCTCGCCCTGCGCCGGGTGGGGCCTCTGCTCATTCTCGGGTTGGCATTCAGCCTGTTCGCCCAGGAGGCGGGCCGGGCGGACGACCTCCTCCGCGTCCGCGCCGGGACGGTGATCCGCAGGGCACCGAGCGCCAAGGCGCCGCGGGTCGCCGTGCTCGCCGAGTCGGCCACGCTGCCGCGGATCGGCCAACAGGGGGCGTGGGTGGAGGTCCGCTGGGAAAACAAGACCGGCTGGGTCTCGCTCGCGGGCCAACCCGGCAGCGAAGGGACCGAGCCGCTGCTCGGCTCGGCTGCGGCACCGACGCACCCGGTCGCTGCCCGGACCGCCGAACCGGAACGCCTCGCCCGCGCCCGGGGGTTGATCGGCGCGCCGGCAGAGAAGCCGGCGAAGAAGAGCGCGCGCCTCGGCCCTTACGCCCTCCTCACCGACCTCGCCGCCCCGGAGCGGATCGCCTTTCTCGATCGGGTCGCAGTCCAGGTGGAGACCGCCTACCGCGAGCGCTACGGCCGAACACCGATCGGGAGCCCCGCCGAGACCGTCGTGCTGTTCGAGAGAGAGGGCACCTACCGCGCCTATCAAGATGCTGAAGGCGACCTCGCCGGGGCCGAGGCGAGCGGCCACTCCGGCTACGGCCTGGTGGCGATCTGGGATGGCGGCCGGCCGGCCCGCGAGATCGCCGAGACGCTGGTCCACGAGATCGTCCACCTGCTCAACCGGCGCGCGATCGGCCCCCAGCTTCCCCCCTGGCTCGACGAAGGGCTCGCCGACGACCTCGCCCACTCCCGGATCGGCGACGACGGCGCGCTCGACGCGGCAACGCTCGGCGGCACGGCGTTCAAAGCCGGCGCGCGGATCCAATACTTCGGCGCCCGTGCCGCCCTGCGCCAACTGGTCGAAGCCCAAGGCGAAGGGACGGCACCGAGCCTCCCCGAGCTTCTCGCGATGCCCTGGGAGAAATTCGTGGCCGAGCGCGCCGATCTCCATTACGCCCAGGCGTCCTTCTTCGTCCGCTATCTGCTCGCAGGCGAGAACGGCGCGCGCGCTCCCGGATTTCGCGCGTTTCTCGGAACTGTTGCCGCGGGCGGCGAGCCTTCGGCCGAGGCGCTGGTCGCGGCGCTCGGCAGGGGCTGGCCGGAGCTGGAGGTAGGTTTCAGGGCCTGGGTGGTGGGGCTCGCCGAGTAAGCCGGTTATTTACCCGTCCCGCTAGGGACGCGACGCCACCCCCAGCGGCTCTTCCTCGCGCCAGACTTCCGAGCCGTCGGCGTAGCGCTCGCGCTTCCAGATCGGCACTTCCGTCTTGAGCCGTTCGAGCGCGGTGCGGCTCGCCGCGTAGGCTTCGGCGCGATGGGGGGAGGCGACGGCGATCGCGACACTCGGCTCCCCCACCGGCACGTCGCCTAAGCGGTGGACGATCCCCGCGCGCAGGTCGGTGCCCTGCGCTTCGAGATCGGCGACGATCTCCGCGAGTTTTTCTTCCGCCATCCGGCGGTAGGCCGAATAGGTGAGCCTCAAGACCGCCCGCCCGGCGTGGGAGTTTCGCACCGTGCCGAGAAAGAGCACGATCGCGCCGCGCCCGGGACCCGCGACCGCGGCCGAAATCGCGCCGACGTCGATCGGCTCGTCGGTGAGCGCCGCGCGCGCCTTCGGGAGCCCCGCCTCCGGTGCGCCTCCCGAAACCGGAGGGAGCAGCGCCACCTCCGCGCCGTCCGGAATCACCTCCTCCGCGCGCACCAACCGGCCATCGATCGCGATCGCGAGGCGCGGCCAGAGGGGGGTGAGCGCGGGGAAGTCGGCGAGCAGGCGATCCCGCAGGTCGGCGATCGTGGCTCCCGGAGGAAGATCGAGATCGCGTTCCGAACCCAAGGCGTCGGCGGCGGTGGCAAAAGCGAGGAGTCGAACGCGCATCGTGGACGAGAGGATAGCGCGCCTTTTCCGTCCGAGATCTTTCGGCCCCTTCTGTGGCAAGATCGGCGTACAACCTGTCCCAACCCTTGAGGAGCCTGCCATGCCCTTCGGAAGCTTGTGGCTGCCCGTCGTCGTCTCGGCTGTCGCGGTCTGGATCGTCAGCGCCATCCTTCACATGGTGCTCAAGTACCACCGGGCCGACCATAAGTCGCTCTCGAACGAAGACGCCGTCGCAGGAGCGATCCGCGGCGTGGCGCCCTCCCCCGGCCTCTACATGATCCCCCACTGCACCGACGGGGCGCAGATGAAGGATCCCGCGTTCCAGAAGAAATACGTCGACGGCCCGGTCGCGATACTCACGGTGTTGAAGAACGGCCCGCCCGCAATGGGCAAGTACCTCGGGCAGTGGCTCGCCTTCTGCCTGTTGGTCAGCTTCGTGACTTCCTACGTCGCCCGGCATACCCTCTCGCCCGGCACCGACCTCCTCGAGGTGATGCGGATCACCGGCACCGTGGCATTCGCAGCGTACAGCTTCGGAAGTCTCCAAGCGGGGATCTGGAAAGGCGAGCCACTGGGCAACGTGCTGCGCGGGTTCTTCGACGGCCTGATTTACGGCCTGACCACCGGCCTGGTCTTCCGCCTGCTCTGGCCGGGGCCTTGAGCGTTCATGAGCGCTACGACCGAGCGGCTCCGCCGCCCCGGAATCGCGGGATTCGGGATTCGGGGGGGAAGGTTGTACAATGGGACACGAAGGAGACGCCCATGGACCCACTCAAGGAACGGCTGAGTCTCGACTGGTTGCAGGAAGCTCGCAGCCGTCGCTTTGTGCCGGTACGCCCTCAACGATCGGTCAGTCTTGATCCGAACATTGAGGATGCTCTGATGGCTTACGGCCGGAAGCTTCTCGAAGGTGTCGGCGAGCAGCCCAAAAAGACCGTCCATCTTCACGACCTTCTGCGTCAGCTCCAGCTGCCTCTAAATGACGCCCTGCCGGTCGTCGATTTCTTGACGGAACGAAACTACCTCCAGACGATCAAAGCGGATCCGGTGACCCTGAATCACGACTTGAAGTTGACACCGAAGGGTGAAGAGCTGATCGCGAGGTAGCGAATGCCCTCTACTCCACCGGGCTCTTGGGCAAAGCTGAAAAAAGCAAGCGCCCGGCTGAAGAAGGCATTTCTTCCACCGCGCTCCTGGGTCATCCTGTCTCAACTCGGGGGAGTCTTCCTCCTGTTCGTGTTGGCCGTCAGCCTCGGGCTCGAAGACAGATTTTCGCCCGATGGCAGGAAGGCTCTACTTGCAGGGACCGCTTTCTTCTTCGGCGCGACGGTCGGCGTTGCCGAGATCCTGTTGCGCTATCGCGACGAGCCCTTTCGCGCGGCGTCCACGACTCCTGCGGCCGCCTATGCCTTTTTGAACGGTGTGATCTCTCTGGGTGCGTTCGCTCTGCTCCTTCGTTATCCCGATCAAATCCTGCCCGCGGTCAAAGGCGACCTCGTGCTCACTGCATTTGCGGCGGGTTTCGGCGGAATGATGGTCGCGCGATCGAAACTCTTCAATTTCCAAGGCGAAGGGGGAGGCGAATACTCGTTCGGCCCGGCGATCGTCCTCGATAGTTTCCTTCGGACCCTCGATCGCAAAGTCGATCGCCTTCGCTCCGCCGAGCGCCATCGCAGGGTCTTCGACAAGATTCACGTGCTCAACCTGAACCAACCTGCGGATTTCAATTTCGCCCTCGACTACACCCAGGTCACTCTCCAGTCGTACCAGAACCTGTCGCAGGCTGAAAAACTGGCTTATGCAGAAGAGATCGAGAAGTATCGGGGTGAAACCGGCCTGCCCCAAAATCTGCGCATGCTCGCCACCGGATTTGCCCTGCTCAACATCGCCGGCGAAGACAATTTCGATCAGGTCATGGCCGACCTCGAGAGATCGCTTCGCCCGGCTGTCCCCCAGAATTCCCCTCAATAATCACCGCCCTCTATAATCGCCCTCCCGAATCAGCAATCCCGGGAGGGGTGACGCGTGGCGATCATCGAGAGCAAGCTGGCGAAAAACGAAACATTCGATAAGAACGCCGCTCATTGGCGCGCGGAGGTCGAGCGGCTGCGCGGGGAAGAGGCGAAGATCCGCCTGGGCGGCGGGGAGAAGGCGCAAGCGAAGCAGCGCGACCAGGGAAAGATGACCGCCCGCGAGCGGGTGGCCGCCCTTTGTGATCCCGGTTCCCCATTTTTGGAGCTGGGCCTCTGGACCGCTTACGGGTTCTACGAAGAATACGGCGGTGCGCCGGCCGCGGGTGTGGTGACCGGCCTCGGCTCGATCCACGGCCGCGAGGTGGTGATCGTTTCGAACGACGCCACGGTCAAAGCCGGAGCCTGGTTTCCGCTCACCTGCAAGAAAGTCCTCCGCGCCCAGGAATTCGCGCTCGAAAATCGTCTGCCAATCGTCTACCTGGTCGATTCCGCCGGGGTCTTCCTGCCGATGCAGGACGAGATCTTCCCCGACCGCGAGCACTTCGGCCGGGCGTTTTACAACAACGCGCGGCTCTCGGCCGAGGGGATCTTCCAGATGGCCGCGATCATGGGCTCGTGCGTGGCGGGCGGCGCCTACCTGCCGATCATGAGCGACGAGTCGCACATCGTCGAACGGACCGGCTCGATCTTCTTGGCCGGCGCCCACCTGGTGCAGGCCGCGATCGGCGAAAAGATCGACAACGAAGAGCTCGGCGGCGCGGTCGTCCAGTGCGATATCTCAGGCGTGGTCGATCACCGCCATCCGGACGATGCGACCTGTCTCGCCAAGATCCGCAGCCAATTCGCCCAGCTGAGCATGGGCGCCACCGCGCCATTCGCCCACCGCGGGCCCCAAGCTCCGCTCTATCCCGAAGACGAGCTCTACGGTGTGATGCCGATCGAACGGAACAAGCCGTACAACACCTGCGAGCTGCTCGCCCGGCTGCTCGACGGCAGCGATTTCGACGAGTACAAGGCGACCCACGGTCGCACCCTCGTCTGCGGCACGGGGTGGATCGGTGGCCGGGCGGTCGGGATCGTGGCGAACCAGCGCTCGATCGTGGCGAGGAAGACCGGAATCGGTTCGGCCGACAAGGAACTGCAGATCGGCGGCGTCATCTATTCCGATTCGGCGGCCAAGGGCGCCCGTTTCGTCGAGCTGTGCAACCAGAAGGGGATTCCGCTTCTGTTCATCCAAGACGTCACCGGCTTCATGGTCGGCAGCCGCGCCGAACGCGGCGGGATCATCAAGGATGGCGCCAAGATGGTGAACGCGGTCGCCAACTCGGTGGTGCCCAAGATCACCCTGTTCGTCGGCAACTCCTACGGCGCGGGCAACTACGCGATGTGCGGCAAGGCCTATGGCGCACGCTTCCTCTACGCCTGGCCGTCGGCGTCGATCGCGGTGATGGGTGGCGACCAGGCGTCCAAGACGCTCCTCTCGATCCAACTCAAGAACCGCGGCGCGGACGTCTCCGAAGAGGAAAAGCAGCAGCGTTTGGCCGAGATCAAAGCGCGCTACGAAGCCGCGGCCAACCCCCGCTACGCGGCCGCCCGCCTCTGGGTGGACGCGATCATCGACCCCGCGGACACCCGCGAAATCCTCGCCCGCTCGCTCGCAGCGGTCGCCTGCAACCCGAATCTTCCGGCGTTCCGCACCGGGGTCTTGCAGACCTAGGGGGGAGTCGCAATGGGCGCAGCCAGTTGCTCCCTCTCTCGGGCGCAGCCCTCATTGCAAGAAATACATCCATGCACATAACTTGACTTGGTCACCTCCGACCCGCGATGATCCGGGCCTGAGCCCGTGTTCGTGTCCGTCTTTTTCGAGAGAGCCGTCGGAGGTTTCTAGGTATGCGCGAGGCGACCGCCCCGAGTAGGGTTCTTCCATCCTGGTTCCGCCGGGCCGCCTCCGCCCCAACGCTCACCCTCCTCACTTCGCTTTCGGTGTCGCTGCTGTTCTCGCTCGCGCCGGAGCCGACCTGGGCACAGGCCGCGAACTTCTATACCGTCCCTCCCTGCCGCCTGCTCGATACCCGCGATCCGGGGGGCGCGTTCGGTGGCCCTTCCCTGTCGTTCAACGCGTCTCGGCCGTTCACGTTCGCCGGCCGTTGCGGCATCGCGACCGACGCGGTCGCGATCTCGGCGAATTTGACCATCACAGCCCCTTCGGCCCTCGGGTTCGTCACCGCGTACCCGGCGAGCACGGTGCGGCCGATCACCTCGCAGCTCAACTACAAGGCGGGGCAGACGCGGACCAACAACTCCATCCTGGCGCTCGGTCCAGGGGGCGGAGTCGAGATCTACCTCGGTCAGTCGAGCGGAGCGGCGCACCTGATTGTCGATGTGAACGGCTACTTCGCGGACGCGAGTGTGGCTGCGGGCACGACCGCCGCACCGGCGTTTCTCCCCCCGCCGGGAACCTACTCGGGCGCCCAAGAGGTCCAGGTCTTTTCGAGTACGCTCGGCGCCACGATCCGCTTCACCACCGACGGCACGCTCCCCACCCGGACCTCCGGCCAGCTCTACACCGGTCCGGTCTCGCTCGGCACCCCCGCCACGGTGCGCGCGATCGCGTTTCGCGATGGGCTCAACGATTCGGCAACCGTAGCCGGCTTTTACAACCTGCTCGATCAGCCGACGCTGTTTATCGCGACGCTCGCGCCGGAAGGGAGTTCGATCTCGGCCGGCACCGGCACCTCGACCCTTCTGTTGTCCGCCGATGCGCTCTCGGCGCGCGTGCAGTTCAACTTCTCGAACCTGACCACCCCGCGCACCGCCGGCCACATTCACGGCCCGGCCGATCCCGGGACCTCGGGGCCGATCCTGTTCGATCTCGACACGGCGCCCGCGCAGCCCGACGGCTCGCGAATCTGGACGTTCACCCCGGCGGGCACCACGACGGTCAGCCAGATCGTCCAGGCGCTGCGCGCCGGGCGGCTCTACATCAATATCCACAGCTCGCGTTATCCGAACGGCGAAATTCGTGGTCACTACCGGCTCGCGGCAGGGTCGCAAGTCTTCGTGCCGCCGCTCCCGCCACCGTCACTCCCGCCGGGTCCGCCCACCGCGCGCGATGCGGCACGCTTCCTCACCCAGGCGACCTACGGACCGCGCTTGCCGGACATCACCGACGTCCAAACCCGCGGCTACAGCACCTGGCTCGCCGACCAGTTCGACGACCCGACCGGCGCCTCGCATCTCAGCTATTTGGACGCCGCCGCGGCCGAAGGGCAGAACATCTACTCGAACCAGGTGATGGAGAGCTTCTGGGAGCAGGCGCTCACCCGCCACGACCAGCTCCGGCAGCGGATGGCGCTCGCACTCTCCGAGATCCTCGTCATCTCGGACGCCAGCGGCGCGCTCGAAAACGAGCCGTACGCCGTGGCCGGTTACCTCGACGTTCTAGAGCGCGGCGCGTTCGGCAATTTCCGCCAACTGCTCGAAGACGTGACGCTCTCTCCGGCGATGGGCGAGTTTCTCAACATGCGGGGCAACGACAAAGAAGACCCCGACACGATGAGGAACCCGAACGAGAACTATGCGCGCGAGATTTTGCAGCTGTTCTCGATCGGTCTCTACCGGCTGAACCCGGACGGCACGCTTGCGCTCGACGGCCAGGTCCAGCCGATCCCGACCTACGACCAGGCGGAGGTCAAAGGCTTCGCCAAAGTCTTTACCGGCTGGAACTTCGCCGGCAACCCGCTCACCGACGACGGCTGGTACTGGCCGGACACCGATTGGCGCGCACCGATGCAGGCCTGGCCCGCCCATCACTCGCCGGGGCCGAAGCTCCTGCTCGACGGCCAGACGCTGCCGCAGGGCCAGTCGCCCGAGGACGACCTGCGCGCTGCGCTCGACGCGATCTTCAACCACCAAAACGTCGGCCCGTTCATCTGTCGCCAGCTGATTCAACGGCTGGTGACCAGCAACCCGAGCCCAGGGTACGTCTACCGCTGCGCGCAAGCGTTCGCGAACAATGGAGCGGGGGGCACCGGCGCCCGCGGCGACCTGAAAGCGGTGATCCGGGCGATCCTGCTCGACTACGAGGCGCGCGCCGAAACGGTGACCACCCAGCAGGGCTTCGGCAAACAGAAAGAACCGATCGTCCGCCTGGGTCAGATCCTGCGCGCGTTCCACGCCACCGCCCCGTCTGGCAAATATCGGATCTGGAACCTGGAGAGCCCGGAATACGGGCTCGGTCAGAACCCGCTGCGCGCCCCCACGGTGTTCAATTTCTTCGAGCCCCACTACGTCCTGCCCGGCGCCACCGCGGACGCCGGACTGGTCGCCCCGGAGTTCAAGATCACCACCGAGACCACGGCGATCGGCAACGCGAACTTCTTCCGCGACACGGTCTATCGCGGCGTCTCGTACGATCTCGACCAGATTTCGCCGGACTTTACGGCGTTCTTTCCGATCGCCAACAATCCGACCCAACTGGTCGATCGGTTGAACCTGCTGCTGATGGCGAACGGTATGTCGAGCACGATGCGCACGATCGTGATCCAGGCGGTCACCGAGATCCCCGCCTCCGAAACGCAAGAGCGAGTAAAGGCCGCCGTTCACCTGATCGCCACCTCCCCTGAATTCGTGATCCAGAAGTAGGAGACCGCAACCTTGCGAACCCAAGCCGAGCTCTCCCGTCGCGAATTCCTGCGCACCGCCTGCACCGCGGTCGGTACCGCGGCGCTCGCCAATACCGTCTTCGATTTGACCCGCGTGGCCGCCGCCGCGGCCCTCCCCCGTTTCGACGCGGGCGACTACAAGGCGCTGGTTTGCGTTTTCCTCTATGGCGGCAACGACGGCAACAACACAATCGTGCCGACCGGCACGATCGCCTACAACGAATACGCCGCGATGCGCGGCGCGCTCGCGTTGCCTAGGCTGAGCCTGCTGCCGATTACACCGCTCACCGGCGACGGCCGCTCGTGGGGGCTCCACCCGAGCCTCACCGGCATTCGCAACCTGTTCAACCAGCGGCATGCCGCGATCCTCGCGAACGTCGGCCCGCTGGTGGCGCCGGTCACCCGCACCGACTACCTGTCGGGAAGCGCCGCGCTGCCGCCGCAACTGTTCTCGCACAGCGATCAGACGGTGCACTGGATGACCTCGCTCCCCGACCAGGTGGCGCTCACCGGCTGGGGTGGCCGGGTGGCCGACCTGCTGCGCAATTTGAACGCGAGCTCACAGATCTCGATGAGCATCTCGGTGGCGGGCACGAACACGTTCCAGGTCGGCAACCAGGTGACGCAATATCAGGTTTCGACCGAAGGGGCGCTCGGCCTCGACCACTACCAGACCGGGCCGTTTGCCGATCCCTCTTCCCGCGCGATCAAGAGCCTCTTGGAGACGCCCTACTCGAACCTGTTCGAGCGCGCCTACGCGGGGATCAAAAAGCGGGCGATCGACAACGGAGAAATGCTCGGCGCCGCACTCGACAGCACGCCGCCGCTCGTCACCACCTTCCCCGAAACCGACCTGGGCCGCCAACTGAAAATGGTCGCCCGCTTGATCGGCGCGCGGAGCCCGCTCGAACAGCAGCGCCAGATCTTCTTCGTCGCAACCGGCGGCTACGACACCCACGGCGACCAGGTGGCGCCGCAGGCCGAGCTGCTCTCCGAGCTCGACCGGTCGCTCGGCGCGTTCTATCAAGCGACGGTCGAAATGGGGGTCGCTCAGCAGGTGACCTCATTTACCGCTTCGGACTTCGGCCGCACCTACACATCGAGCGGCGACGGCTCCGACCACGGTTGGGGCGGTCACCACTTCATCCTCGGTGGCGCGGTCCAAGGGGGAGACATCTACGGCGCGATGCCCATGCTGGAAATCGACGGACCGGACGACACCGAGCAAGGGCGCTGGATCCCCACCCTCTCGGTCGATGAATACTCCGCCACCCTCGCCCGATGGTTCGGCATCGCCCCGACCAACCTCTCCGACGTCTTCCCCAACCTCGGGCGCTTCGCGCAGCCGAATTTGGGGTTCTTGGGGTAGAGGCGGGCGGCGTTCCGGAGCTAAAACCCGAGCGCCACGCGCACCGCCACTTGAGTGGTTTCACCGTGCTCGATCTCGGCGGTGATTTTGGGGATCAGGAGGCTGAACCGGAGGCCGGCGTAGGCGACCGGTTGAAGTTGCGTTTCGGACAAATCGGAGAGGCTGCCGGAGCGATTGAGGCGCGCCCGGCTGGCGACCAGGCCGGCTCCGATGTAGGGGGTGAGGAGCGGAAAGCCTTTGCTCGCGAGCACCTCGAGGCCGGCCTGGTCGAGCGTGAACGCGTCGCTCCCTTGGCTGCGGGTGGCGGTGATCCGGAGCGCGGCAGCGGGAGAGAGCGCGCCGCCGTCCAAGAACGCCCATTGCACCTCGGCGGTCGCGAAGCGGAGGTCGGTCCCGATTGCCTGGCCGACCGAAAGCCCGAGATCGACATGCCCGGGCAGTCCTTTGCGCAGGCCGGCGCGGGCGACTGAAAGAAAGCCGCCGTCGAGGTCGCCGTCTACCGCACCGGCAAAGAACGGTTCTTCATCGAACGCGTCGTCGTACGACGCTTCGGCGAACGCCTCGAACCCGGTGACTCCGAGCGTCTCGGCCGGATGGCGCGGATAGGCGTAGGCGGCAGAGGCGAAACGCCGCGCGAAATCGCGAAAGTCGGAAGCGGACGCGTCGCGGCGAACATCCCACGCCGTAGCGGGCAATGCGGCGGCAAGGCCGAGAGCCAAGACAAAAATGGAACGGACGAATGGGCGCATGCGAATCGGACCTCCACGAGCGGTCGAGGTGACGGGGCGGGCCGGAGCCATCGACGTTGGAGTCTACCAGCCGTGATGTCCGAAGCCTGCCGGACGCGAAAAAGGCCCGGCGATGAGCCGCCGGGCCTTTCGGGGTTTCACGCAGGTTGGCGAGCGATTACGGCAGCAGGTCCCAGAAGCCGCGGCCGAAAGTGGAGATCCGGGCGAGTGTCGTGTCCGGCGAGATGTAGAAGTCGGTCACGTTGACCAGCGGCAGGCCGGTGCCGTAGCGCGCCCAGGTGGCACCGGCATTGGTCGAGCGGTAGACGCCGAGGTGGGTCGCCGCAAACAGCGTCTGGTTGGCGAGCGGGTCGGCCACGATCTTGTTCACCGGCACGCCGAAGGGGAAGCCGCCGCCGTCGATCGCGGTCCAGGTGAGCCCCAGATCGGTCGTTTTCCAGAGATGGTTCTTGGTCGAATCCGGCGCGACCGACGCGACATACGCGGTGCTCGGCGCAATCGTGTCGAACCAGATCGAGCTCATCGAAAGGCCGTTGTTCGGCGGGCTGGTCGCCTGCGTCCAGCTGGTGCCGCCGTTGGTCGAGAAGAAGACCCGCCCGCTGTTGGCGAGCAGTCCCAGGGTGTTCGAATTGCTGAACGCCACGCCCAAGCCGCGCAGGAACAGGCTGGTGGTGGGCAGGCCGGTGACACCGAGCGCGGTCCACGAGCCACCGTAGTTGGTCGATCGGTAGGCCTTGGTGTTCGACCAGGTATAGACCGTGTTTCCGGTCGCCGAACCCGTCCACTCGACGATCCCGGTGTTGAACGGCGCCGTGGCGTTGTTGCCGCATTCGGTGATGCCGGAGCACGAGTTGGCCCAGCTGGTGCCGCCGTTCGTGCTCTTCAAGATCTGCGCGTAGTAGAGGCTGCCGAGCATGAGCGAGGCGTTCGCCCGGTTGATGTTCGAACCGAAGCCGTCGCCGCCGATCCGCTGATCGTAGATCGTGCTCGTGCCGGAGCGGACGCGGGTGCCGTTGTCCTGCAAGCCACCGATCACCGCCGAGCTGTTGGCGACCGACGAGCCGACCGAGTAGATCAGGTGCGAGGTGATGCCGACGTTCAACGCGGCGCTCCAGGTGGTGCCGTTGTTGGTCGACTTGAAGATGCCGCCGTCGCTGCCGACGTACATGTTGCCCAAGGAATCGAACGTGCCGGCGTGGAAGTCGGCGTGGATGTACGGCAGACTGAACTGGGCGAGCCAGTTCGAGATCTGGCTGAACGTGCTGCCCCCGTTGGTGGTTTTCGCCAACAGCAGAGCGCCGCCGAAGTAGACCGTGTTCGGATCGGTCGGGTGCACGAGAGTCAGGTGGTTATACCAGCCCTGGCCATAGAGCACCGTATTGACGTTGGCCGACTCGCGGTTCCGATTCGAGAAGCGTTTACCGGTAACGGCGAGCGCGGTCCAGGAGGCGCCGCCGTCGAGCGATTTGAACATATCGGCCAAATCCGTGATGGTGGTCGCGTTCGGAATCGCCGCCATCGCATACATCGTGGTGCGCGCCGAAGGGGCCGAAGCGATCGAGATGCGGCCGACGCCGCTCGCCTTGGTGACTCCGGTGCCGCGCGTCCAGGTGGCGCCGTTGTCGGTGGTCCGCCAGATCTGTCCGTCCGTGGTGCCGGTGGCCGCCGCCGGGTTCGCTTCGAGGGTGACCGCGAACGTGGAGGCTCCCCCCCAGGCGATATCCCAGACGTAGGGCGCGCCGGCTTGGCCCGTGGCGAGCGCCACGTTCGACCAGGACGCGCCGGCATCGATCGAGCGGAAGAGGCCGGCGTTGGTGGCAGCGAGCACGATGCTGCTGTTGGTGGAAGCGACCATCACCTTCGGGATTTCGGTCGCCGCACCGAGGAACACCGGCGCGCTCCAGTTGTTGCCGCCGTCGGTCGATTTGACCAGACCGATGCCGGTGCCGTCGAACGGATCGCCGAGGCCGAGGTAGAGCACGCTGCTGTTGTTCGGATCCATCGCGAGCGAGCCGCAGGAGAGGGAGCCGAGCGCCTCGGTCTTGGGCGCCCAGGTGGTGCCGCCGTCGGTGGACTTCCAGACGCCGCCGCCGGAGAGCGCGAGATAGAGGATCGAAGGGTTGGCCGGGTCGGTCAGGATGGTGCGCACGCGCCCGGAATCGGAGACGTTCGAAAGCGTCGTGCCCCCGTTTTGCAGCACGTTCGCCTTGGTCGGGCCGATGTTGGTCCAGGTCGAGCCGATCAGCGCCAATTTCTCCGCTTCCTGATCGAGAAACTCAGGCTCGGCGGAGTTGTTGGGGATCAGAGCGCCCCAGCGCGCACGCTCCCGCGCCGCGGCTTCCATCAGAAACCGCCGATACTCCGCCGAGAAAACCTTTTTCTTCGCGCCGCGCGCACCGGACCGATGCTGCGGATTCGCATAGTTTTCGTTGTACCACTGATCCCACCCTTGGGCGCGGGCCGTCGCATTGTCCCGCTCCTGCGCCCGGAGCGAGACCGAAAAGCCAAGTAACATCGAAACACAGACCGCCAAGACAGCGAGACGCCTCTTCAACGTAGAATCCTCCAACGAAAAGCCACGGCTAAAGAACCGCGGCGCAATGGCGACCGGAAGGACGGCTGGGCGCGACGGGGAGCCCACCGAGAGCGTCGGCAGGGCAAAGGGGAAATCGATGAACGGAACGCAACGAGTATGCACGAGTGTTGCGCAGGATTCAAGAGGAACCACTTGTCGGTCCAAGGCCCCGTCAAAGTCGCCGGCTGATCCAAAGCGTGGAAAAGATCAAGGCCAGCATCGCCTGTCATCCGGCGGCGTCTGAGATCGGCCCAACGGGCCGGGAGAGCCCAGCCCAGGGCTGAGGCCGAAGGCCGATGCCCT
>JANNIH010000130.1:0-4433 GCA_031404815.1 Holophagales bacterium
GATGGTCAGAATCTTCGTCGGGTCGCGACGACCCTGAGATTCCGACGCTTTCGCCACCTGGTCATAGGAAATGAACTTCGCCCAACCCTTGTCCGCAGCGACTTTCGTCAACGCTGCCGTCAAAGTCGTCTTGCCGTGGTCGACGTGACCGATCGTCCCGACGTTTACGTGCGGCTTTTCCCGCGAGTATTTTTCCTTGCCCATGGCGCCCGAATCCTCTCTCGACTCTATCTATCCCGCTCAATCGCTCGCTAAGCTGGAATCGCTTGTAAACTTTTGATCTCGAACCGCTCGAATCTTAGCAGCTGTGCGGACGACTACCCTGCCGCCTTCGCCACGACTTCCTCGCTGACCGCCTTCGGCGCCTGCTCGTAGCTCGAGAACTGCATGCTGTAGTTGGCGCGCCCCTGAGAGAGTGACCGCAGATCGGTGGCGTAACCGAACATCTCTGAAAGGGGAACCTTGGCTTCGATCACCTGTGCATTGCCGCGCGCTTCCATCGCCTGGATGCGGCCGCGGCGTGAGGTGATGTCACCGATGACATCGCCCATGTAGTCTTCCGGGGTCACCACTTCGACCGCCATGACCGGCTCGAGCAACACCGGACGCGCCCGCTTCAAGGCATCCTGGAGCGCCATCGATCCGGCGATCTTGAACGCGATCTCCGAAGAGTCGACATCGTGGTAGGAACCGAAGATCAGATCGACTTCGAGACCGACCAGAGGGAATCCGGCGAGCGGGCCGTTTGCGGCGGCTTCGTGGATGCCCTGATCGACCGGCTTGATGTATTCCTTCGGGATCACGCCGCCAACGATCTTGTTGTTGAACACGTAGTCTTTTTCGCCCGGGCGGATGGTGATCTTCGCATGGCCGTACTGGCCGCGACCGCCGGTCTGCCGAATGAAGCGCGCCTCGCCCGTCGCCTCCACCGTGATCGTTTCTTTGTAGGCGACCTGCGGCTTGCCGACGTTCGCGCCGACGTTGAACTCGCGCACCAGACGATCGGTGATGATCTCCAGGTGCAGCTCGCCCATCCCCGAGATCAGAGTCTGGCCGGTGT
The DNA here is from genome assembly GCA_031404815.1 of Holophagales bacterium. Taxonomy (GTDB): domain Bacteria; phylum Acidobacteriota; class Thermoanaerobaculia; order Multivoradales; family UBA5704; genus DASYKS01. The sequence goes on from JANNIH010000130.1 coordinate 1,061, forward strand.
CCTTGTCGGTGTGCACGCGAAAGGTCGGGTCTTCCTGCATCAACTTGCCGAGCGCCATGCCCATCTTCTCTTGATCGGCCTTGGTCTTCGGCTCGATCGAGACCGAGATGACCGGCTCGGGAAAGTTCATCGCCTCGAGCACGACCGGATTCTTGAGATCGCAGATCGTGTCGCCGGTGGTGACGTTCTTCAAACCGACCGCCGCCGCGATGTCGCCCGCCCAAACCTCGGAGATCTCCTCGCGCTTGTTGGCGTGCATTTTCAACAGCCGGCCGATCCGGTCGCTCGTGCCCTTCTTGGCGTTGAGCACCGCCGTACCCGACTCGACCCTTCCTGAATACACCCGGAAAAAGGTGAGCTGGCCGACGTATTGGTCGGTCATGATCTTGAAAATCAGCGCCGCGAACGGTTCGTTGTCGGCCGCGCGACGGGAGGTCGGCTGGTCGGTCGTGGGATCGATCCCCTCGATCGCCGGCACGTCTTCCGGCGAAGGGAGCAGATCGACCACCGCGTCGAGCAGCGGCTGGACACCCTTGTTCTTGAACGCGCTGCCGCAGATCACCGGGTGGAGCTTCGCGTCGAGCACCGCTTTCCTGAGCGCCACTTTGAGCTCGGGGATCGTGATCTCTTCGCCGCTCAGATACTTTTCGAGCAGCCGGTCGTCGGTCTCGGCGATCGCTTCGACCATCTTCTCGCGCGCCTCGATCGCCAACTCGCGATCCTCGGCGTCCAAGGTGTCGATGCTCACAACCTCGTAGTCGGCGCCCATCGTCTCGTCTTTATAGAGGATGCCGCGCAGATCGATGAGATCGATGATCCCTTTGAGTTTTTCTTCCTTACCCCAGGGGAGCTGGATCGGCACGGGATGCGCGCCGAGGCGGGTGATCATCATCGCGACGCAACGATCGAAATCGGCGCCGACGCGATCCATCTTGTTGACGAAGGCGATGCGCGGCACGTTGTAGCGATCGGCTTGGCGCCAGACCGTCTCGGATTGCGGCTCGACACCGGCGACCGCATCGAACACCGCGACTGCGCCATCGAGCACGCGCAAAGAACGCTCCACCTCGGCCGTGAAGTCGACGTGGCCGGGCGTGTCGATGATGTTGATCCGATGGTTCTTCCAAAAACAGGTCGTCGCGGCCGACGTGATGGTGATGCCGCGCTCCTGCTCCTGAACCATCCAATCCATGGTGGCCGTTCCCTCATGAACCTCACCGATCTTGTAGTTGACCCCGGTGTAATACAGGATCCGCTCGGTGGTGGTCGTCTTACCGGCATCAATGTGCGCCATGATGCCGATGTTGCGCGTGTCTTTGAGGGGAAATTGCCTGGCCATGATGTCGACTGCCTCTGCGATCTCTACGGTCTCTGCGTTCGGTTACGGTCTGTTACTGTCTGTTACTGTCGGTTCGACTCGGTCGGGCTTGAGCGAGGGCTACCAGCGATAATGGGCGAAGGCTTTGTTCGCCTCAGCCATGCGGTGCGTGTCTTCGCGCTTCTTGATCGCGGTCCCACGACCTTCGGCGGCATCCAGCAACTCGGCCGCGAGACGCGCCCGCATCGTCTTTTCGCCCCGCGCCTGGGCGGTCGCGATCAGCCAGCGCATCGAAAGAGCCAAACGCCGAGCCGGACGAACCTCAACGGGCACCTGATAGGTCGAACCACCGACCCGCCGCGACTTGACCTCGACCGACGGCTTGACGTTCTCGACCGCCTTCTTGAATACCTTCATCGGATCGTCGCCGGTCTTTTCCCGGATCGCTTCCAGGGCGGCATAAAGAATCCGCTCGGCGGTGGTCTTCTTGCCGTCGCGCATGACGACGTTGACGAACTTGGTCACCAGCTGCGAGTTGTACAGAGGATCCGGCAGGATCTCTCGCTTGGGTACTTCTCTGCGCCTCGGCATCTTACGTGCTCCTGATCTTAAAGACTCGAACAGTTACGACTTCGGTCGCTTGGTGCCGTACTTGGACCGACTCTGCTTGCGGCCGTTGACGCCGACGGCATCGAGAGTGCCGCGCACGACGTGGTAACGGACACCCGGAAGGTCTTTCACTCGACCACCGCGAATGAGCACGATCGAGTGCTCCTGCAGGTTGTGGCCGACGCCCGGGATGTAGGTGGTCACCTCAATGCCGTTGGTCAAGCGCACGCGGGCCACCTTGCGCAGGGCCGAGTTCGGCTTCTTCGGGGTCTGGGTGTAGACACGGACACAGACGCCCCGCTTTTGCGGCGACCCCTGAAGGGCCGGAGCTTTCGTCTTGTAGACGACCTTCTCGCGCCCCTTGCGCACCAACTGATGAATCGTAGGCATACCGTTCCAATCTCCGTCGTAGCCTTAAGTCCCAAAGTCCCGTAATTCCCTATGGCCGCTACGGAGCGAGACGGGCCATCAGCCGCCAAAAGCTGGCAGCGAGGCCCTGAGGAACCGCTCCTCACGATGTCCCGAGCGGGGAGCTGCGGCTCGGGAACTCATCTTGCTCTCGCGAAGACCCCCCCGCGGAGAAGACTCCACCCCGGTCCCGGGAGGGACCCTCGGTGGCTGGGAAACCCGCGTACATTACCCGAAGGCGCCAGAGCCCGTCAAGAGACGGTTCGAGCAGCCCGGCCGGAGACAGTGCCGCGGTGAGGCGGAAGATAGCGCATTGTGGCGAGAAGGGGAAGGGGGTATGTATCGAAGATTGGGAGCTCCCCCGCGGAGCGCTACCCTGAGGAGTACCAGAAGATGTCGCGCTCCCGGGACCAGCTCCTCGGCCCGAACATGATGGCGGTCGCTGAGGCTCCGCTCCTCGTGCCGAAGGCGAAATGTGCGCAGTTGCAGCGCGTGCGCCACGAGTAGACAGGCGAGCAGAAAATCGAGCGCGAAATAGAGCGTCACATCGGTGAACGCCGTCGGCCGCCAAAGGAGCACCGCGAGCGTACCGACCAGGCCGGTGAGCGCCAGGAGGCTAGAGGGCTCCCGATTCCGCGCCGCGCGGATCACCCATCCGGTCGAGAGCGTCAACCCCGCCATGAACATCGCGACGGTCTTGGCGTCCCAACTGGGGGAGAAGAGCGCGAGGCCGAGGCACACCGCGAGCGCCACCTTCACCCGGCGGGCATTGCGCCCCGGAAGGCGGACCAAAATAGAGCCGACGAAACAAAAGTTGAGGAGCGCCGCGAGCGCCGTGATCACCAGCAGGCGGACGAAATGCCAGTCGTAGGTATAGCCGAAGAGAGAGCGCCACGACTCGGCGAGCAGGAGCGCCCCGAGCTCGCGAACCGCACTGCTGAGCCTCTCCGGGATGGGTCATCGGGCGGTAGTGCGGGCGAATAGCCGCCAGCTCGTTCCGGCGCTCAGCCACTCAACGGATCGCCACATCCAGGTTTC
>JANNIH010000131.1:0-13660 GCA_031404815.1 Holophagales bacterium
CTAGAAAACCCGACCTCAACCGAGAGCCGAGCCGATGCCGGAGATCTCTTGCGACCTTTCAGGCCGCTCAGGCCGCGGGGGGTGGATCGTTTCTTCCCCAGGGCATCGGCCTTCGGCCTCAGCCCTGGGCTGGGCTCTCCCAGCCCGTTGGGCCGATCTCAGACGCCGCCGGATGACAGGCGATGCTGGCCTTGATCTTCTCCACGCTTTGGATCAGCCGGCGACTTTGACGGGGCCTTGGGAGGTTTGTCCCTCTTAGGGACCCCGGCGGCAACTTAGTTTAAACTGCACTGCGGCCGTCCAAGGTACCGGACACTCGAAGCTCAGCAGGGTGGAGAGGGGCGAAATGGCAGCGAACCAGGAACCGATTCAGATCGGCAGCGCCGATCAAGATGTCCTCGCCCTCACTTTCTCGGGCGGCGGCTTTGCGACCGCGATGCAGCTCGGGGTGATTCATGCGCTGCTGGTCGAGCATGGCCGTGCGCCCGATGTCGTTCTCGGCATTTCCGCCGGCGCGGTCAACGCCGCCGCTCTCGCTGAGATTTTTCAGGCGGGTCGGTCCGAGGACGATCCGGAGACCCGCCGCCGCGCGCGGGTCGCCCGCTTTCGCGAGTACGTCGAGCTGTTCCAGAGCGCGCCCGCAACGCTCGCCAATGCGCTCTGGCCCGACCCTTACGAGATCGCCAACGCCGAGGCGCTCGAAACCCCGGTCCTCCCGACCCATCGACCGCGGGAGGTCGCGGATCGGGAGGCCGGCGTCCGTGAACGGAGCGGGCTGATCCGGCTGGTCAACGATCTGTTCGCCGTTCGCCTGTCGGTCGCCGCCGCCACTCGTTTCTGCCACCTGATCTTGTCGTGGATCGAAGCTCCCGAACGGGAAACCACGAAGCGCCGGGTCTTGGGCCGGCGGGGGAAGATCGCATTGCAGCTCTGGTGGCTCACCGGACGCCACCTCGCGGCTCTCGGGCGACCGATCCGGATCGCGCTGGAAGTGTTGTTAGGCAGGGCGTCCGTGCCGCAATCCGGACGCAAAGCGGGCGAGATCATCCAGCGCCAGGGGCGGGCGCCCCGCCTGTGGCGTGGCCTCGTCCGCGGCTTCGAGACCGCCGTTGCCGCCGTGCTCCTGCTCACGGCTCCGCTGCTCGTTGCGATCGGATACTTCGCGCGCGGTCGGTTCGAGGCGAAAGGATTCTTCGACGGCTTTCTCGACCGCTATCTCCTCCGCACCTCTCTCGGCAACGTGCAGCCGCTCCGCGAGCTGCTGGTCCGATTCTTCGATCCCCACTACTACAACGCCGTTCGAATCGACGAAGCGCTCGATCTTGCGCTTGGCCGATCGGCGCCGGCCGGACCAGCCATTCCCAGGCCGAAAGATCTGGGCCGGTATGTTAGGAATTTGCCGTCGATCTATGTCGCCCCGGTCGCCGAGGACTTGGCTTCGGGAAGGCTCGAACCTCTCGCCCCCGGCCTGCCGGTGATCGATTCGTTGCTCGCGGCGACCGCTCTGGTGCCCCTGTTTCCCGTGCAGCGGCTCTATGTCTCCCCGGCAAGCCTGCAGCTCACCCCTAGTGACCTCGAGCGCTACCAGGCCCGCGGTCTCCGGACAGAAGAGCGCCTGTACGTCGACGGCGTCAACGTCGCGAACGAGCCGACCTCGGCACTGATGGAACTCTACCAAGAGCGGGGGGTCGCTTCGGCCAAACGCCTGCTCGCGTTCACCGTGGCCACGCTGCCGATCTCACGCACCAGCCTGCCCGACGAGCAGCGCTCCTATCCCGGCCTGCTCGCCGTGGTCGAACGCGTGCGCGAGCTCAAACGCTTCCGCGACGCCACACTCGAAAAGCAGCTCACCGAGCTCTACACCCGCATCCTCCCGGAGGGCACGGCAAAACCGCTCGCCCAGACGAGAGGACTCCAGTTCGTGCGGGCGGAGATCCTGCCGATCGAGCCCCAAGAGCCACTCGATCTCTCGTTCGGCATGCCGGCGGCCGGCAATCGGGAGGACTATCGGGCCAAACTTCTGGAGACCGTGGCGATCGGCTGCCGGGCGACGCTCGAAGCGACGATCTCGTCCTCGATCTCGCCTCTCGACCGACCGGAGGGACCCGCTTCGTGCCACGCCGCGATAGAGCGCCACACGGGAACCAGGGTGGGGTTCCCGGGCAGCAACTCGAAATTCGGCCCCGGCCTCGCGGAGGTCTGTCGCCACTGCCGGCTCTACCTCGGCCGCGAGGAAGGCGAGGCGCTCCAACCGGATCGCGGCCGCCAGGATTGGCCGCTCGAGCCGGGCCCGACCCCTCTCGCGCCGAGCGAAGACATCCTGGTGGACGAAGCCGAAGTCACCAAGGGAGCGCGGTTCGTCGCGGCCACCGAAGAGAACGAAGCGCCACCCAAGCTCTCGGGTCCTCCGGTTCCCGGGCCTACGGTCTCGCTGCTCTTGAGCGGCGGCGTGTTCCGTGGCGTCTTTCAAGTCGGGGTCCTCGCGGGCTTGAGCGAGGCGGGAATCCAGCCGGCGATCTTCGCCGGCGCATCGGTCGGCTCGATCATGGCGGCGATGGCCGCCCGGGTGTTCGCCGCGGACCCAGGGCCGGCGCGTAGCGCGAAGCTCGGCCGGCTCGCGGGGACGTTTCTCGCCCTCGATCGGTTCGTGCTCACCGACCGCTTCGCCGATTTCGTCCGCCGTTTCACCCTCCGCGCCGCGGGCACGAAGCTCGCGACCGCCGATCTGGACCTTTTGCTCCGGCGCTACGATCAGGCCGGCACGCTCCGGTTCGTCACCACCGCACGCCGCGCCATCGCAGGGCTCGAACGCCTGCTCTACATCTCGCCCTTCGAGCTGCTGGAGCTGATCCGCCTCCAGCGCGAAGGGAGCGTGTCCGAGCTGAGCACCGCCCTCGGCGCGAGCGTTCAGGGCTTCCTCGACCGCTACGGCGTCGGTGAGGAGGTTCTCGGTGCCGAGCGTCTCGCCTATCTGATTAGCGAGCACGCCGAGGTCGACGGCCGGACGACAATCGATGAATTCCAAGCCGGTACCCGGGCCATCCTCCTTTCGGTCGCGACCAACCTCACCGAAGGGCGACTCGATCTGCTCGGCGGCGACCAATCGCGAGCGGCCGGGCTGGTCGAAGCGCTGCTTGCGAGCAGCGCCTTCCCTGCGGTGTTCCGGCCCCGTTGGTCGTCCGAGATCGTGCCCAGTACCGACCAGCTCCATCGCTATACCGATGGCGGCGTGATGGACAACCTGCCACTCGACGCGGTGGTCCGCTTCTTGGACCGGCAGAGCCGACCGCGCAAGGCCACAAAGAAGGTGAAGGCCGAAGGATCGCACTTCGAGCGCCGACCGATCGTCGGTGAATTTCACGTGCCCCACGTTCTCTTTGCCGCCTCGCTCGAACGCTGGACGGTCGGCATCGACCCGTCCTGCCTCGCCGAAGGTTGGGTTGCGGCGCGGACACGCGCAGAGGAGCTGCGCTACAACCGCAAGGTCGACGACTATCGATCCGCCCAGCGCAACTTCCGCGAAATCTGGGAGCTCCGCCAGACACTCGGCAAGGATATGCCGAAGAGCGGATGGGAACCGCTCGATCTCGAGGTGGTGCCGATCAAACCAAAGTGGCTGTGCGGCACGTTCGCGTTCCACCCCATGCTCGGTTTCCGGCGCCAAAGGCAGGCCGAAAACATCGCGCACGGCTGCGCCTCGACCCTCGGCACGCTCCACGCCCTCGCGCGCGATCCGGCGAGCGCGACCTGGTTTCCCGGCTGGGGAATCGGCAACTTCCCCAAGACGATCGATCCCGCGAGCTTCCCGCTGCGCGATGCCAAAACGCTCCGGTTCGAGCTCGCGCCGCAGCCTCGAAAGGTCGCGGGCGCCTGTTGGTTTCGCCACGACGCGCTCTGTCCGTTCAGCCGCGCACACCTCGAGAAGGAGGATGTCCTCTCCCAAACTCAAGCCAGCGAACTCGACCGGATCTATCAGGCCTGCAGTCGGCAGGAAACCCACCGGTCGAAAGAGGATCTCCGCGCCGCGGCCCGCTGAGACCTGAGGCCGCATCGGCTTTGAAGTGGCCTCACGCAATGAGTTCTGGGATCTCGAGCCCTACCTCCGCCTCTATCGAGGGCAGAGCGTCACACGCCCATGATCGATACGGATCTCGTCGGCAAGAAGCTTGTCGTGATCGAGACCTGCCGGATACGCCTGTCGGTAACCTAACGCTTCCCGAACGGATGGGGCTTACTTCCTCGGCACCTTCAATGGAGCCCCGGCCGCCACACCGCCGCCAGCGGTAACACGGTTTATTCCGGGTCCGCCACCAGCCCCGCGACCGCCGCCTCGATCTCGGGGTCGGACTTGCCCATCTCTCGAAGCAGGCCCCGGTAGTTGCCGAAACGACCTGCTGATACGGCTGCTCGTGCCCAGTGCGTCGGGTGAATTCGAGGAAGATGGCCAAGGCCCGGCGCATCAACGGCTCGGCCTCGGCCAGGCGGTTCGTGGCCTTGAGCAACAGGGCCAGGTTGTTCATCAGCGTTGCCGTGGGGTCGGTGATCCCAGCGGCATCGGCAAACGAAACGACGGCGCGGGCGTGGGGGGCGAGAGGGTCGAGGGTGGGCCAGGTGCGAACGTCTTGGGGGTTGCCCACGAAGGCGGCGTTCACCCAGCGGAGGGCTTCGTTCAGCGGGCCTTGGCCGGGGTCGTTCGCCAAGCTCCTGCGGGTGACATCCTGCACCAGGCGATGGACGGTGAAGGTGGGGGCATCGGCCGCGCGGGTGACCAGGGAGTAGGTTGCGAGATCGACCAGGGCGTCGTGTGGGTCCGGGGTCGCATCCGCCTCAGGAAGATCGGGAACCGCCACCTCCAGCAGCGGTTCCGGAATCGGTTCCGGCCCCAACCAGGCGAGCCGTTCGAGAAGGCGCCGAGCCGGGCCGGTCAGGCGATCGAACGAGGTCTGCCAGGTGACGGCGACGCTCGCCGGGTAGTGGCTGACTCGCGAATCGAACCAGGTCACGACCTTCTCGTGCTGTGAATGCCATTCCTTGAGGTATCCGGCGAGCGTCAGCTTGCGCTCGGCGATGTAGGCGGCGGCCTGCTCCAGGGCGAGGGGAAGGAAGCCCAATTCGCGGGCGAGCGCTGTGGCCTGGGCGGCGTCTTCCTTCGTGGCTCTTCGTCGCGCTTCGGTCCGCGCGAGCAGGAAGGTGACCGCCGCTTCTTCCGTCAGCACGTCGAGCTCGATCGGCTCCACCTCCGCGCCCCAGCGGGCGAGGCGGCCGGTTAGCAGAAGATGGCCTCCCCGAAGGCGACCGGCAATAGAGCCAACCGCAGCGGCGGCCTCTTCCGAATCGAGGTTGTCGAGGATCAACAGCCACCCCGGCTGCCCGGCGAGCCAGTTCAGGGCGGCCGCCACCTGGATCTCTTCTTCCTTCGCCGCCTGCTCCGGCAGATTCAGAACCCCTACCCCGCAGAGCGCCGCGAGGTTGCGCCGCAGATCGGCCGGCGACCCGGCGCCGACGAACAGCAGGGCGGAATACTCCGCGGCGTAGCGCCAGGCGTACTCGATGGCGAGACGGCTCTTCCCCACTCCGCCCAGGCCGTGGACGGCTTTGCCTGCGATCGCCGTCGCCTTCCCGGCGTTCTTTTCGGTGAGCTTTTGGCGCAGGAGCGTGAGCATCTCCTCCCGGCCTTGGAAAAACTTTCCGAGGGAGGCGAAGGGGAGGTTGTGCGGCTTCGGCGCGCGGAGATCGGGAAACGGAAGGACGAGCACGTCCTCGATCAGCTTCTCCTTCGTCGTCAGCGCATCGCGGTGCTCACCCGAAGCGTCGATCCAACTCCGATAGGCCGCTTGACAGGCCTGCAGGTCGGCGCCTTCAGAATTCGGCGCGTCCGGCGCAAAGCCCAGGGCGCTCGCAATACCCGGGCGACCTCGACCCGGTAGGAGCCCAACTCTCGCGTGACCGCCGAGAGGAAGATCCGATAGGTGGCGGGAGCGGTCATCGGGGCGGGCGCCTCATCCCGGATCCGGGATTTCTCTGTCCAAGGCGTCGTAGACCACGCTTCGATGGCCGATCCGCAACACCCAGAGCTCCTCTCCTCGCAGTGCGAAGATCACGCGCCACGGTCCGACCCGAAGCGACCAGAGCCCAGACTTGGTGTAGGCAAGGGGCTTTGCGAAATCTTCGGGACGAGTCGAGAGGCGCTGCTCGATAGCAGCCTTGATGCGCTGCCGGATGGGAGAATCGAGGCCGGGAATGTCCCGCCGAGACACCTCCGGGTGGTAGAGAATCTCGAGCCCGGCCATCCGTCAGGACCAGGCATCCTCATGAGATACCGCAGTCTTCCGTTCGAAGGTCTTGAGGCGCTCCTCCCCCTCCTTCGCCCAGAAGCGTTCTTCGTCCTCGGCAAACTGCTTGGCCAGAATCTCCCGGACGACCAGGGAGACCGATCGTCCCTCCGCTGCGGAGCGGCGACGCAGCCATTCCGCCAGCTCATCATCCACGACCGTCATGATGCGGGGGTTCGCAACCGCCATGGGGATCTCCTTCTCGTTCTGGAGTGTAGCATCCAGCTCTACCGAAGCACGGTCAGGAAGCCCGCCTCCTCGGTGCGGACCCAGGGTCAAGACCTCCCGAGGAAACCAGGGTACGATCTTCGAGGCGCTTTGCCTGCGATCGCCGTCGCCTTCCCGGCGTTCTTTTCGATCTCCTTCTGGGCCTGCGCCGCGGAAAACACCTGCACGCGCTTGCATTGAAAGACCCAGCGCCGAACCGGTCCGGACGGGCTTCTCAGGAGTTTCCATGGCGTGGTTGAGTGAAGAGTGTAGCGCAGGGCAGCTGTTCCCGGGGACGCCTAAAAGCACCGGCTCGGCCGGCGTTTCGCTTGCGGAAGCGGAACCCTGCGGTCAGTGGCCGGGGCCGGGCGGGCGTTGGGCCGAGCTGGAGCTCGGCGTTCCCGGGGAGGTGAACTGCTCGCCGAGGTCGCTCTCTCCCCCCAACCGTCGGCCGGCCCACCAGACGATTCCGGTGACCAGGAGGACCAGGCCGAAGATCAGGAAGGCGTTGTCCAGGCTTCGGGCGGTGGCGCCGGTGATCGCGTAGAGGGCGGCGGCGGGTAGGTTGCCGAGCAGGCTCGCGAGCAGGAAGGGGCGCCAGCGCAACGGGGAGGCGCCGGCGAAGATGGCGAGCCCTTCGGCGAGGATGGGCACCGGGCGGGAGGCGACCACGGCCAAGAGGCCCCAGCGGCGCAATAGGTGGTCGGCGCGGCGGCTCTCCTCTTCGCCCACAAAGCGGTGGAGGGCGGCGCCGCCCCGCCGTCCGACCGCGAAGCCGACCGCGGCGGCGCCGAGCGCGCCGAACATCGAAACGGAAAAGCCGCCCGCGATGCCGAACAGGGCGCCGGAAGCGACCATCAGCAGGCTGGATGGGATGGGCAGAAACACGTCGGCGATCAGGAGCCCGATCACCACCAGCGCGGCCGGCACGGTGCCGATCGGGTCGAGCATCAGCCGTGGATTCTCGATCCATGGGAGGTGCAACGCCTCGACCGCACCGAACAGCGCGAGACAGGCGACGGCCATGCCGAAAAGAAGCGTCCAGTAGCGTCTCATCGCGGTTTCATCGCGGTTTCATCGCGGCCCAAGGCTCCAGCTCCAGGTCAGCCGACCGCCACGGCCGGGACCGGGAAAACCGATCAACGTTTCGTACCGCTCGTCCGTCAGGTTGTCGAGCCGCAGCGCCAACCGGTGCGCAGTGCCCATCTGCCAGCTCGCGGCCAGTCCGAGCAGTCGATAGCCGTCGACCAAGAATCGATCGACCACCGGGATCTGTTGGTCGAGGCTCGACGACGCGAAGCGGAAATCGGCGTGCAGATGGAGCCGGCTCTGAGGCGACCAGGTCGCCGCGACCTGGCCGGCCGTCCGCGGCCGGTGGCGCAGCCCGGCTCCGGTCTCGCGATCCTCGACCTTCTGGTGGGTGAGGTTCAGTTGGAACCGCAGGTCGCGCACCGACGCTTGGGTCCAGCCCTCGATGCCGCGCGCTTCGACCACCCCCCGGTTGACGTGGCTGAAGGTGGCAAAATCGAAATCGACCAGGTCGGAAAAGCGCTGGGCGAACAGGCCGAGCTCCCAAGCGAGGCGCACCGCACCCAGAGCGCCCTCCCCCGCCAAGGCGAAATCGGCGCCTTCCGAGCGCTCCGGCCGTAGAGCGTCGTTGCCACCGAGCGCAACCGGGCTCGCCAGCGCGAAATAGCTCGGCAACTTGTAGGCCCGGCCCCACGAGGCGCGCAAGCGCCAGGGCGCCGCGGTCGGCTGCCAGACCAGGCCGGCGCGCGGGCTCCGGACCGGATCTTCCCCCTCGGGCCAATCCTGCCGGGCGGAGAACTCCAGGGTCAGCCGGTCGAAGCGCAGCAGAAGCTCGGAAAACACCCCTCCTTGGGTGCGCTCGCGATCGTAGTCGCCGCGGACCTCGCCGCCCAAGAAGGGGGGCAAGAAGAGCCGGCTCCGGTTCTCTGCCGCGTCGTGTTCGACATCGGCCCCTACCCCAAGCTGCCAGCGCGATCCGGGGTGAAAGTCCGACACCCAGGCCGCATGCGCGCGCTCGAATCGGGTCTCCTCCTCCGCCGCCGGCACTTGGCCGTCGATGGCCGGGCTGTCGCGCGTCAAGTTGTGGCGATAGGTCGAGCCCTCGAAACGGTGCTCGTGCTCGGCGGCCGTGCGCTGCCAACGGAGCGAGGCGCCCAGCTCGCGGTGCTCGGCATGGCGCAGCGCGCCATCGCCGAACCGCGGCCCGCCCGAGGCGTCGGGATAATCGTCGCTCTGCCAATCGGCGGCCCGGGAGGCCAGGCGCAGGCTTGTCCGGTCGTCGGCCGCGAACCGGAGTTGCCCTTGCAGATGACCGAGCCGCCGCGACTCCGCGGCCACCCGGCGGGCCTCTTCCTCGTACGAGGCGTGCCAGAAGGTATCGAACCGGTCGCCCGCTCCTGCGAGATGGAACGCGCCGCGGCGCATTGAGGCATCACCGAGCCCGAGATCGACGCCGAACCGCGGCGCATCCACGCCGCTGCGAGTGAACAGTTGGACCACGCCCGCGAGGCCGGTCGAACCGTAGTGCGCCGAGAGGGGGCCGCGCACCACCTCGATCCGGTCGACCGCAGACAGCGGCAGCCCGGCGAAATCGAACACTTCGCCGACCTGATAGCTGCCGTCGTTGACCGCCACCCCATCGATCAGCACCAGGGTGAAATTGGGATCGCCGCCGCGCAGTTGCACGGTAGACAACGCGCCGGCCGTGCCGCCGGAAACCAGCGATACCCCAGGCACCCCGGCCAGCAGGTCGAGGCCGGTGGCGGCGCCCGAGGCCTCGATCTCCCCTCGATCGATCACGCTCACCGCCGCCGTCGCATCGGCGAGCGAACGTTCGCGCACGGTCGCCGTGGCATAGAACACCGGCGCCTCGTGCGCAGGAGGCACGGACGGCGAAACCGGCGCGGGCGGCAGAACCCCGCCGCCCGCATTCAGCAAAGCCCAAGACCAGAGCAAGAGCCCGTTCAAGATCGGTTCATTCTCCCACCCGCCGGATCAAGCCGTCACCCTCAAACCGTCACCGGCGGCAGCGGCTCCTGCGGGTATTTGCGGACCACCAGGCTCCCCCATAGTTCGAGGATCTTACGCTTGCCGGCCGAGAGGTCGCGGGTGACCGGCATATAGAGCGTGCTTGCGACTTCCATGTCGGTCGTGATCATCACCATCAGCTGGTCGATCGCCCCTTCCACCCGCGGCAGGTCGCCGAGTGGCATGAACCTATCCATGACCGGAAAGATCATGTCGTACACGTAGAGGATGTTGTAGTAGACGAACCGCCACGCCTCGAGCCGGTCATACTTCGGTTTGCCCAAGTAGGCTCCGGTACCGTTCCAACAATCGACGAACTGGCCGACCAGCGCATCGTCGAACGGCAGGACCCGGACCACCGAGTAGAACGAGGTACAGATCGTCTTCACCCCGGCCGCGACGAAGCTGAAGCCGACGGCCGCGGGCGGGGTGACGCCTTGGCCGGCGAGCGCCGGGTAGTAGGCGAGGATCGGGAATCCGGGGGCCAGGGAGTTGATCGTCACCGTGGCGTTGCCTTCCGCATCCACCGGCACCGAGGTCGTAGACAACAGATAGGGCGAGCCGGGCAGGGCGTTGCAGACCGGCCCCTGGCTCGGAATCGGCGGCGGCGGCTGGGCGCCGAACAGCGACCAGCTGCCGGTGCCCAATTCGAGCAACCAGGGAAAATACTGCGCCACCGTGACGTTGGTGCCGGCCGGCGGCAGCGCGTTCTTGGCGCGGACCTGGAGGCCTATCTGTTGGCTCTGCCCCTGATCGATGTAGACGCCGCGGTCATCGGTCAGAACGGTCAACGGCGCTTCGAGCGAGAGGATCTGCCCCTGGGCGGAGAGGGCGAGCTGCCCCCCGAGGTCCCGGAGCCAGCTCTCGATTTGGCCACCCGTCACTCCCCCCTCGAACGGGACATCGACCAGCCCGCCCTTGGCGCTGTAGGCGGTCCGGTCGTATTGGCTGTAGGTGAACGTTCCGATCCGGTTGAACGCGCCGCCCGGGATCTGCACGCCGACGTCGATCGGACCGTAGTCGTAGCGGTCGGCCGAAAGATCCGGGTAGAGGTTGTATTCCGGAATCGCGTTCAGCAGATCGAGCGAGACGAGTCCGGCCCCGGCATCGATCTCGGCCGGAATGACCCCCGGCGCAAACGGCGGCAAGCCGCCGTCCGCGGCGGCCAGCTCGGCCCGCGGGGCGAATTGCACGGCGTGGCCGAACATCCCCGTCGGTTCGGCACCCCGCACCCGGGTCGAGCCACCGGCCGAGGTGGGGGCCGCGACCGGTGCGAGCTTCGCGTTCGGCAGCAGCATGTGGCCGCCGGGCACGGTCTTAAGCTCCCCCTGGTTCCAGACGCCGAGCACGCCGACCACCCGGCTGTAGGCGGGGTTGATGAACACTTTCCCCTGACGATAGAGGGCGTGGAGCTCGGCGCAGGTGCGCGGCTGCTCCGTGATGTCGTTGAAAATTCCGTTCTGGTAATAGACCGTGTTGTAGGTGGAAAAGCGGAGCATCAGCCCGGCGGCACCGGCCGCCTGCGCCGCGAGGGCGAGCGCCGCGAGCAGCTCGGAATTTCCACCGTTGGCGACTGCCAACGACGCCGTGGGGATGGTGGTTTGAAAGATAACGCCGATCGGCCCTGCGATGATCAGGTCGGAGCTGATGTTGCGCGGCACGAAGAAGGACTGCGAGTACATCCGCTGCGAAACGGCGCCCCCCAGATGGGTCAGGGCGTCACCGATGTTGAACGAAGATAGGTAGATTTGGCTACAGAACGGCGACGCCGGGTTGATATCGATCAGCCGCGCGGGAGAGACTCGACCGCCGATCGAGTTGCCGAGGATCGACACCGGCTGGTTCAAGATCGGATCGTTCGGAGCCGCGGGGCGGCCGTAACCCAGATCGCCGCCGCTCGACAGCGACAGGGCGCTGTTGCCCCCATTTTGACCCGCATGTTGGACGAAGGCGCAGGCCTGGCTGCCGTAGAAGTTCCAACGGCTCGGCATGTGCGAAGTGGGGTTGTTGTTGCAGGCGTCGGAAGGGCCTGCGGTGCTCTCGGGGCAGGAGTCGGGGTACGGCTCGATCGCCCACGGGCGGAACGTGTCGCGAAAGTTGTCCGGAGTGATCGGCGGGTCGAGCAGGTTGAGGAATTCCCAATCGAGAGCGGCGTTGGCCGCATCGTAGACCGGGAGATAATCGTTGTTGTTGGAGGTGCAGACATCCCACCCCATGTACCCTTGAAAATAGAGGCGCGGAAACGACAGAACGCTCATCGCAAACCCTCCTTCTTCGCACCGGTTGTCGGAAGGGTTTGGCGACCGGCAGGATCGGCACCGGGAGGCAACAGTGCGTTGGCGCTCTGGCGGTGGGCGCGCTTGAGCGACCAGACGTAGTCGAGGAAGTTGTAGCCCGCCAAGCTCGGCGGATCGCCGACGTAGTAGTTGACGTTGCCCCCTTGGGTGTAGGCCAGGTTGAAATATTCGCCGTCGGGTTTGATCGAGGCGAGGCTGTGGCAGGTGATGCACGACGACTGGGGCTGGAATGCCGACTCGATGGTCGAGTTGGCGAGCAGGGTCGGCTGACTTGGCTGCCCCGGCACGGTGAATGTGGTCTGCACCCCGTCGAGCTGGTAGTTGGCGAACACCGAACCGGCGAGCGCGCCCTGGTAGTAGCGGTTCGCGGCTTGGACGTCCGAAGCGATTGGAAGCTCCAGCCGGGCCGCGGTGAACTGCGGGTTGTAAATGTTCTCAAACGTGATCCAAACCCAATCCGGCAGGCTCTTGTTGATGATGTGCATGCCGGCCAGGGCGGCGTACCCCACTTGCCAACCGTTCGGCTGGCCGTCGCGGTCGAAGAGTTGATAGTAGGCGTTCACCACGTAGTATTGGTCGCCGACTTCGGCACACCGAGACGGGTCGGTCCCAAGCCAGAGCCACGATGTTTTGAGCTCGTACGATTCGACCGGAAAGTTGGCGGGAATTCCGGCCTGCGCCGCCGCTTCTTGGCCGTTCACGTTGTAGAACTGGCGGGCCACGATGTAGTCGAAGGTCGGCCGGTTCATCAGCAGCTGGTAGCGGACGGACTGGCCCCAGCTGTCGAGCAGATCGCGCCCGTCTACTTGGATCGCGGTGTCGAGGTTGTGCCGCACCCCAGGGGGGACGCAGCCGTTGGCGGGGATCGGAGGCAGGTCCGGCGGGGCGGTCTCTTGCCCCCAGGGCGCGGGGACCGAACCGTCGGCCAGGTAGACCGTGCTGGTCTGGCGGAAATCGGTCTCCCAGACTTTCGAGCCCGGCCCGTTCCAGGGATCGTTGAGGGCGAGGAAGAGGTTCCAAGCGTACTCGGCCGAATCCTCGCTGACGGCGCTCCGCGCGACCGCCGGGTCGGTGCGCAACCGGGCGGCGCCGGCGTGGCTCGGTATCCCGTAAGTCTTGGGAGCCGCCTTCGCCACCGGCTTGGCGCCTTGCGAAGAACAGCCGACGACGAGAGCGGTAAACAGCAGCAACGAGAGCGATCGGCGCATGGAACCCTGGCCTCCCCGGACGAGTTGAATCACCTCTTAGAGCCATCTCTTGAGCAAAACGAGTGTCGCATTGTGGGCTGCGAAGGGAGAAGAGTCAATACCCCGCGCGAACGCTAATGCACAGCCCTGGTCGGACCTTCCCGCTCGAGAGCGGCCAAACGCCGGCGAGGCCGCCGGCGGTCCCACGATCCCGTGGCCGGGCGCTATAGGATTGATCGGTGAAACAAGCACAACCGTTCGAGCCAGATTCCCTGGGACCGCCGGCGGCCCCGCCGGCGCTTGTGGCGGCCGACGAACCAAGCCCCTGGCGTTCGCGCGGCTATCTGCCCCACTTCGAGCGCGCGGGTCTGGTGCAGGCGTTGACGTTCCGGCTCGACGATTCCGTGCCAACGAGGACGCTGGAACTGAAACAACGCCGGCGAGGCCGCCGGCGGTCCCAGGATCCCGTGGCCGGGCGCTATAGGATTGATCGGTGAAACAAGCACAACCGTTCGAGCCAGATTCCCTGGGACCGCCGGCGGCCCCGCCGGCGCTTGTGGCGGCCGACGAACCAAGCCCC